>CALOEF010000034.1:0-18039 GCA_942492165.1 uncultured Planctomycetaceae bacterium | reverse complement strand
AATGCCAGAAGCGTTCTGAGGGCAGTCTTTGACGGTGACAAATTCGAGGTCCTGGCATACCATTTGAAGTCAGACACATTGTTTGGTGTCAAAAATAATGATGTGGGGGGGGTGTGGGCTTTGATCCATTGACAGGCATCAATCCAGTCAGCACGCTGTGCGGGAGTCATTTTATGAATTGGAGGGAAAATCCAGGCAGAGTAAAGCACGCTTGAAAAAATAAGAAAACTACCTAAAGCGATGATGGTTTTGCGAGAAGCTGGGGTGAGTCGAGACGGTATTGAATCTGAGTTCTCGTTTTGAAAAAATTCTCGGTAGATTGAATGAACAATTGCAATTGTGGTCGCAATGGGGAGCAACGCATCAAACAGACGGAACGGATAAAACTTGAGAAGCGACATACGAAAAGCGTAATAAGGCATTTCACTGGCAGGTCGCGGGCCAGCGCCTAATAAAATTCCGATGATTGCCAGTCCCGTCGTTCCAAAGATGAAGTACTTAAAAAACTGATGAGCAAAGTGATCGCTTTTTCTTCGATTTAAAAACAGCCAGATTGTCAGCAGAACGGCATAGAAAAAATATCCACTCATATGAAAATCCATCGGATCGAGGTGATGCTTTATGCGATAGAATACTTGAATATAATTGGCAGCAAACTGTTGTCGTGCATCTCCTTGCGATAACAGCATCAGAGCAGGGATTAGACCTGGTAGCGCGCAAAGGACTAAGAGACTACAGGCCAAACAGTATGATTTCAAATTTGACTTGTACGTGGTTTGTTGAATTGCTTCATTTTTTCTGAACCGTAGACAAATCAGTGCAAATCCGCCGCATAACACACTCCAGACACCCACGACTGGGTGCCAGCTGATGATCAATCCTGCATAGATGGCAGATCGGTTCCAGTGCTGGTCACAAGCATTGGCTAAAGACAAAAAAAGAAAGGCGTATGCAAAAACCTTGGATTCAATTCCACCAATGATCCATTCTCCGGAAAAGTTGCCGATCGCTGTGATTCCCAGATAAATCCAGGCAGCAATTAAAGGTGTCCAGGTTCCTGGAACCATGACCCGGATGAGCCGATACAGCCGATTGCCAACAGCAGGAATCCCAAAACTCTTCCGGCGATGGCGGTGTGATACAGGGAGAGCCATTGCGTGAGACTACCAATTATCTGGTAGAAAAAAACATGTGCGTTAGATGATTCCAGAAAAAAGTCACCGGATCCCCCTTCTGGATTCCAGTAGTGTTCGGCTTTGCAAAGATAGTGTGGTTCATTTGTTCCGGGAACTGGAAATCGAATAAAGGAGTCAGCGGCAAAAGAACCGCCGATCAACACAATCATAAGAATGGCTTGAGGCAGAATTTTGGAAGCCGTGGATTCAGGATTCACTGAACTTGAGCACCTTAATAAGCCATAGAAAGCAACCGTAAGAACGCGTGAAATACAATAGATAATCCCGTAAGGGGGGCCTATTTCTTAGATTTTATTTTCGCTGTAATCTTTTTTGCGGGCGCCTTTTTAGCAGATTTTTTTGCGGCTTTCTTTTTTGCGCTTCCTTTTTTTGCAGCGGTTTTCTTTTTGGTGCCTTTTTTTGCAGAATCACCAAATATTTTGTCGTAATTTTCCCAGAACTGCGGGGTTGTACCTGTGCGAACAATCGGGCCGCTCATAATCTTACTTCTCCATTACGTATCTGAATTTTCCTGGAATGATTTCAACCTGGTCTGAATTCAAATGAAATACAATTCTAAATCGAATAAGCTCATTATTATAACAGTTGACGATGTCATTGTCTTATTCAGAGCGGTGATTCTTTCGATCTACTACCTAATTGTCAAGTCTTCTCACTGTGATCGACTAGGTAGAGGAGGGAAAAGTTTGCTGTAATTCATTCCGGCTCTGTGTCGAATCGTGTCTAGTAACTGAGTCAGATGCGTTTCTGTCGTCAGTGGATTCATAACGGTAATCCGAAACGCCGCTTGTTCACCAATCACAGAGTGCACAATATAAAATTCACCCGATTCGATCAATTTCCTGCGTAAATTAAAATGAGCCAGATTCTGCTGTTCTAATGGTCGTTTTTTTAACCATTCAGGTTGATAACGAAAAACAACAATATTGCACTCGGGTCGATGTAGCGGTGTAAAGTCAGAGGCTTTCGCAAGTAGGGCATGAAATGAACGGGCTGTTTCAAAAGTGACATCGACGAGGTCTGCAAAAAGTCCTTTTCCGAACATTGACCAGATCCCCCAAAGCGCATAGCTGTTTGCTCTTTTGGTACATTCAATTGTCCTGAGTCCCAAGTCAAAATCTGCAATTTCTGGTGCCGATGGGTCGAACAGGTAAGGAGCCTGCTGTTGGAAGGCGGTAAATTGATGTGCTTTATTTTTGAAAAACAAAAAAGCACACAAGGCAGGCATGAACATCATTTTGTGCGCGTCAAATACCACACTGTCGGCGCGATCCAGACCTTTCGTCAGGTGTTGATGTTCTTGAGAAAAACAGGTGGGTCCGCCATGAGCTGCGTCAACGTGAAGCCAGATATGATATTGCTCGCACAGATCGGCAATTTCATTTATGGGGTCGAACGCACCAATGGGTGTTGCGCAAGCACACGCAACAACGGCGATGATCTTTCGATGATCGTTCCTGCATTCGAAAATCAATTTTTCTAATGCAACGGGATCCATTCTGCGTTGCTGGTCCAGAGAAACTTTAAGGATATTATCGGCTCCAATTCCCAGAATCCCGGCAGACCGTGAGATACTATAATGCACATCACTTGATACAAGCAGGACTGGGTTTGGTGCACTTTGCTCTTGCGCTCCCTGGTTCCAAATATCCGGACAACTAATGTTCCGCGCTTGTCCAGCAGTCCGGTCAGATTTGCCAGTGAGCCACCATGCGTCACCAGACCGGAAAATTCACCAGCGGGAAATCCAATTTCTTTGCCAATGAGTTCAATCAAAGCAATTTCAACGGCAGTTGCCCAGGGACCCATTTCATAGACGGCCATCACCTGATTTGTGACAGAGGCGACGGCATCAAACAATCCCGCTAAAGGAAGTGATGCGGGTACCTGATGTCCGATATATCGCGGGTTTTGTAAATTATGTCCCTTGTCCAGCATTAATTGAGTGAGCTGCTGAAAATCATCAACTTTGGACTGGAGAGTCTGTTCTTCTGATTCCGGATTGGAATTTGAGCGTGCGTTTAACTTTTTTAATGCTGACTGAATGTTTTCAAGTGGCGGGTTCCAGTTCAATACTTTTGCATCTGGCGTTTGCTGCAAACGAGCGTGTTGTGTGAGTGACTGAGATAATGTCTGGCTGGCAACAGATAACAGTTCGGGAGAGTAGGCAGCTTGAATCCTGGCTCGAGCTGAATTCAATTGAGAGTCTGACATAGCCATGAAATTGAGTCACCTGCAACTAGAAGGATTAACTCAACAATTGAAATCATGTTGAGTATCGATACATTGTATCTGCTTTGAGCTTACTGGAAATATGGACGAGTGCACATTCTCCGGCTTTCTCTGAATTTATGTTTTCTTTCAGAGCATTTTCAGCGTGTGATGCGTTCGGTTAAAAGTGCAGGGAGCAAATGAGACAGGATGTAGACAGTTTAGAAACGAAATGGTTCAGCATTCATTTCATAACCCGGATGCATGCAGATATTCATCAACAGACCGAGGGCAAGGCAAGTACTCAACATGCTGGTGCCGCCATAACTCATCAAAGGCAGCGTCATGCCTGTAATGGGCATCAAGCCGACTGTCATGCCTGTATTAATGATTGTTTGTGAGGCCAGTAGTGTGACGATTCCGATGGCAACCAGCCGACCGAATGGTTCACGCGTTGCGGTAGCAATCTGTAAGCCTCGAATGAATAAAAACGTAAAGACACCGATGCAAAACAGGCAACCGATGATA
This sequence comes from uncultured Planctomycetaceae bacterium, assembly GCA_942492165.1. Classification (GTDB taxonomy): domain Bacteria; phylum Planctomycetota; class Planctomycetia; order Planctomycetales; family Planctomycetaceae; genus Gimesia. The sequence continues at coordinate 14,104 of CALOEF010000034.1, read as the reverse complement.
CCAAAACGTTCACCAACGAGACAAAATATAAAGTCAGTGCGTCCTGCGGGCAGGTGATAAGCGGCCGGGTCATCAACGGGCATCCCTGCAATTTCACTTCCCCAGACACCACCCAGCGCTAACATTTGTTTTGACTGATAAAGATGGTAGCCATCGCCTTTGGGTAACTCTCCACCATCGCGTTGCGTAAAAAGAGCAACAATTCGCGATTTTTGTTCTGAATTCATCTCGAGCCAGAGTATCGGTAAAGTACAGATTCCCAGGACCATAATTGTGATCAGGTGTCTGGGTCTTGCGCCTGCGGCGAACAGCATTGCGAACAGGATGGGAAAGAATAGCAGGGATGTTCCCAGGTCGGGCTCTCGTAAGATCAGGAAGACCGGAACACATGTCAAAATGAAAGGGATGATGAGACCTGGTATCCGTCGATAGTTTTTGCGGTACATGAGATAATGTGCCAACGCCAGGATATAGGTGATTTTTGCGAGTTCGGATGGTTGAAATTTGAAAAAACCCAAAGGAATCCAACGTTGTGAGCCATTAATAGCCGGAATAAAAAAGACGGCAATCAGAAATAAGAGTGTCCCCAGAAACAGAGGGTAGCTGATACTTCGTAAGTTTCGGTAGGGAAAAGCATCGTGCAGCATAACGCCATCAATGAAATGAATGCCCAGACACATTGTTTCTGAAAAAACTGTCCCTGTCCGGACAGCTCATCACCGCGCGCGATCCCAGCCAGGCCACATCCCATCAGGATCAGAATACAGCATAGAATTGACCAGGGAACTCTGTGAATTCCGGAATGAATCATCAAATCACCATCCAGGATAAATTGGAATGAAATCAGAGCGATTTGTAACGAAAAAACAGAATTAGGGGAAGAGAAGTCTTTTTCGAAACGCTTCCTTCAGGGAGCCTTCTATTGCTGATGTCAAAATGGTATGAATTCGCTATTCTTTACTTCAGGAATTGATGAAAGAATCGCTTTTTATATCCAAATCCATGATACATTCATTACTAAAAACTTGTTCGAAATACCCGGTAACTACAGTATATATTGCTGTGGCGATTGTGTTATTTCTCGCTGTTCAGGTCCATCAAATCCCCAACAAGGCCTTGGGTGAAGAAGCCTTTGGAAATGCACTCTGGAAATTAGGTGCAGTCCAGTCCCTGGTTTTCGTATATGAAGACCCCTTAATCAAAGAGGATGGTTTTTCTACAGGTGGTCCATTTGATTTATGGGCGGGTGAATGGTGGCGTATTCTGGTGAGCGGATTCCACCATGGCGATTTGCTCCATCTTTTGATGAATTGTCTTGCCATCGGATTTATGGGACGCTTAATCGAACCCCTCTTACGTTTACGGATCTATGCCAGCTTTCTGATCCTGGCAACGTTTATCTCAATTCTCCCGGAATATTATTTGAATCATTATCCAGTGGGATTGTCGGGTGGTGCCTTTGCGATGTTTGGAATGTTAATTCTGCTCAGAAAAACGAACGCGGAACTGGCTGAAGTTTTTACTGAGAGGGAGATCGCGTGGGGATGTGGCTGGTTGATCTTGTGTTTTGTGTTTACCAAAATCGGGTGGTGGAACATTGCGAATGTGGCCCATCTTGCGGGCTTTCTCTACGGATTATTGACGGGAGCTGTGTTGATCAATCATTCTCGATTTGTCGGAACATTTCGATTTCTGTTTCTGGTTTCCCATCTGTTGCTTATTCCATCAACATATTTGATCTGTCATCCTGTGTGGAATGGAAAATATTACTGGTACCTGGCACGGCATGAAAAAGATCTCAAGCAGCGCATCGCTTATCTGCGAAAGGGATTCGAGTTGTCGCCGGGTGAACCAAAAATCGGGGCAGAACTGGCATTGAATCTGTATCGAACAGATACGGTTCCCTTCCGTTCCTGGGAGACGATTCTTCAATCTCTGAATCATAATCGTTCATACGATCAGGGCGTTTCTCTTGCGCGAGTGATCTGGCATCAGTTCCATTCGGATCAGCAGAAAGCTAAGGCATTACAAATTGCAAATGATATTTTTGGCAAAGAAGCAGATGACTGGTTGAAACGTTTAAACCTTGAACCAGTGCAGGTTTCGCAAGCAGATGTACCAGTCATGGATGTTCGGAAATCGCTTGATGAGAAATTTCAGTTATGGAATGAAAACAATCGACAGAAGAAGAGGATCAACCCTCAGGATTTGTCTGCTCCTTCCGTCAATCCGCGATCACCTCAAAGTGCCGTGCAGGGCGTTCCACTCTGATAAGTAAGAATTACCGGCAAAATCAGTAAATCGGAACTACCTGCTTTAAATGTCATATTTGATTGTTGTTTTTCGTCTACAGACATGATTCCCATAAGTGGAATTACACGAAGGCACCGCTTGAACTAGGCTTAATGTAAACGAATTAATTGTCATGCTGCTCTGTCGATTCCAATCAGAAATGAAAATACTCTGATTCATCCAAAAACCTTTCGATATTTAATTGATCAATATCGTTTGGAATTACAAAACAGCATATGATGCTTTCAGAATTCTTTCATATTGATCTATTAATTATGGCAACTGCATTGGAAAACCAAAACGAATCCACAAACGAGAAACCTGACAGTGAAGAATACGAGGAGACGGTTCTGGTCGATCGTTTTCCGGAAGCAATGCGTATTTCCCGGTTTACTTTCTTTATTGTGTGTGTATTGTCTGCTTCATTTTTGATGTTTAGTACACTTCCGCTCTGGCATACCGATATCTGGGGACATTTAGCTTACGGGGAGCTGATCTGGCAAACAGGCAGTATTCCTGCTGTGGAGCCTTTGGTACCGCTTTCGTCAGGTATTCCGTTTATAGACACAGCCTGGCTCAGTCAGCTTATCAGTTTTCAGTTTTTTCAGTTGTCTGGTGTGGCCGGTATCAAATTACTCTATGCCGCTGCGATCACTGTTTGTCTGGGAGTTCTTCTTACTCGGGTTCAACAAAGAACGGGTAGTTTTTTGTGGGGACTGGTTTGTGCTGCTGGATTTCTGATCTGCGATTGGAAACAATTAGGAATTGTGCGTCCGCAACTGGCAGGGCTGGTTTGTTTCATTCTGCTATTTACCATTCTTAATGCGCGACGTTGGCGAAATTCATATTGGTTTTTCATTCCGGCAATCTTTCTGCTGTGGGCGAATCTGCATGGTTCATTTCCCGTGGGTCTGGGATTAGTTGCCTGCTGTTTAACTGGTCGAATCATTGATGTATTCAGGAAAACGGGTTCCTGGAAAGCCATGTTCAGAGACAGTGTCACCCGTCGCTATTTCATATTACTTGAGTTATCTGCCGTTGCAGTCCTGGTCAATCCATTTGGAATACAAATCTACGCAGAAGTATTTTCTTTCTCGTCTCATCCTAATCTGGCTGAATTGATTGAGTGGAATCCATTGACGCTACGCATGTATCAAGGGAAGGCAGCCGCAGTACTCGGGTTACTTCTCGTAACTGCATATCGGTTGACACCGCGTCGTATTTCTGTTGCCGAAGTTCTCATATTAGTCGGTTTAGGTTTTGCGGCGCTTTGGAGCTCTCGCATGATTATCTGGTGGGCACCTGTCGCCGCCTATTATGCAGCAATTCATGGTTCAGCGATCTGGGGACATAAGTTGAAACAACTGGCAGATCAGTCGGAAGAAAATGCCATACATTATGCAGGAAAATGGACGGTTGTTTCTGTGGGAGTGATCTGGATTTGCTTTGCCGTTACACCCATTGGGTCACTGATGCTACATGGGAAAAAAGTCGACTTTGAGAAAAGTGTATCGGGGGCAACACCCATGGGGGCAGTCAATTACCTGAAAGAGAAAAACATTAAAGGCCAGCTCTTTAATTCAATGGAGCTTGGTGATTACTTAATGTGGGCTGGCCCTGAAACAGCATCTGTATTTGCAAATTCACACGTCCATTTATTGCCAGAGGAAGTATGGAATCACTATTTACGTATCGTCAATTATGGTGCTGATGCCGATGAACTCTTGGATCGGTATGGTGTTAATACAATTGTGCTGGATTTGCCGCGGCGAGGTAGTTTATCGCGTCGGTTGGAACGAGATGGAAAATGGAGTGTTGGATATAAAGACGGACGTTCGGTGGTACTAATACGAGACGAACCCATTCTATAATCTGACTTTATTACAGAACATAGAATGGAAATTCCTTTTACTTAATGTTGAGATGTGAAATGAAGTCACGAAAATTATCTTTGAAAACTGTGATTGCAGTCCAGCTTCTGGTTGTTGTTGCCTTTAGCGGTGCGTATACCCTTGGTTCCAGAGAATCTCAGCAGAAAATCAAAAATCTGTTTCCGATTCAACAGTCTTATCCGGAAGTCAAGATTGACCGAAAAGTGCCACTCCAGGTGGAGCCATTATATGATGATATTTCTGTTGTAACAGATGAAGAACTGGCGGCCGTCCTTAAGCAGGTTCGGCCAAAATTTCCCCGGAAACATATGAAACCAAATCATGTTGAGCATGCATTACGCACCTGGAGTATCCAGTCTGAGTTTCAGGATCCCAAAGTCGTTTCAGGGATTGAAATGCGAGACTTTCTGATAGATCATGCTCGTTTCCTGGCATCCTGGGGTGACAGTGCAGCGCCACTTCTCGTCGATCAACCCGCGGGTATTTCCATTCGCTGGGGAAGTCAGGCAGGTGGATCAGTGCATCATGACCACTGGTTGGCATCTCTTACAGAAGCAGGGATTCACCTGGACGAGCCCGTTTTTGGCCCTTCACGACGTGATATGGATATCAATGATGTGATCCAGGAGTCGTTACGCGATTTTCGTTTGGACGAACGAGAAGTGGAATGGTCTGCAATGGCATTTGGACTGTGGATTCCTCCTGTTAAAGCGTGGAAGACGACAGACGGACGGACTGTTTCATTTGATCAGATAACTCGTCGATTGATTCGCGGTGATAAGCGATTTGGGGTTTGTGTTGGTACTCACAGAGTCTATTCGCTGATGTTGTTAATTCGTCTTGATGACCAGTTTCACATTTTGTCAAAACCAGCGCGAGCAGAAGCATATGCCTATCTGGAGCGGGTCCGCGACCTGATCAGTGTCTGCCAGTTTGAGGATGGACATTGGCCCGCAAACTGGATGGACGGAAAAAGTGCTCTGACGAACCCGCAAGAGATTCCCGATTATAAAAATGTCATTGCGACCGGTCATCATCTGGAATGGTTGGCGATTGCCCCGAAGGAACTGCATCCCCCACATGAAATGATTGTCAAAGCAGCCAAATGGGTTGTGAAAAATACGACCTCTCATACAGAAACAGAGATTCTGCAAAAATATACATTTTACAGTCATGTTGGGAATGCGTTAGCACTCTGGAGAAAAACACACCCCGCAACGTTTTGGAAGAAATGGCAAGTATCACACCCCTATATTCAGGATGCATCTGATCTTCAGGGAGCAAATGATGTTATCGAAGCGCGAAAGCCAGGATTATAGCGTGCCTGAAAAGATGAATTGACGACACTTTGACGACTACTTACCACCGATAACAGTAAATGACGCTTTCGAACCAGCGGGCCTGAAGAACTCTGCCTGGATGCCTTTGTCAGTTCGATTTTCAAGATTGATGAGCAGTGTCAATTTATGAACTCCTTTTGCAAGATCGAACTGATTTTCGGATTCTGATTTCAGTTGGCGAGCATTAATCCAGATTCGTGTGTCCTGGTTCGAATTGATGTGAAATCCAATAGTGCCCGCTTCCGTTACATTGATTTCTGCCTGAAGAAGAACATGTGAATCGGAGTCCAGTCCTTTTAATTCAGCCAGAGGGAGCAAGCCTGCTGCCATTGCATATTGAGGAATCCAGGATGTAGCTGGTGCTCGCAATACATGTTCTTCAAAAAGCTCTTCATCCAGATTTTCATTCGATAAAATCAGGTCTGGTATCTTCTGCATTAACCGCCAGCGTTGTACGGTTGGTTTCGAGCGGATTGCATAGGGACCTGGTTTTCCAAGAACCGACAAATACTTGACGATGTCAACGAGCTCATCACGCGTCAGGAATTTTGTTAAACCCTGAGGCATCAGTGAACCTGCTTCTGCTTCATCATCTATATCATCAACGGGGAGAATGATTTTTTTTCCGTTCGCATCTTTTACGACTACGCGTTCCTCATTTCGGTCTACAACAATTCCCCGAATGATTTTTCCTTCAATCGTGATAAAAACAAAAGTCTGATAGGCTTCTTTGACTGCCTGATTGGGATAAAGAATTGAACGTACCAGATAATCAACGGGTGAACTTGTTCCAATTGGACTCAAGTCTGGGCCGACTTCACCACCTGCCTTACTGACGGAATGGCATTTCATACAACTGAGATCAGAACGGCGGAAAATCTGTTCTCCACGTTCTGCGTTTCCATGCTTGATGACATCGGCGACGAGCTGTTTGAATTCTGTATCGGTGAGTTTCTTTGCTTCGCCTGACATGCCTGCTGCTTTACTGAGCGCATCACTTAGTGATTTATCGCTGCGGCCTACAGAATACATATACCGCAGGAGTTTTTTTGCGACGTCTTCCGGCAGTTTTTTTGAAGCGATTACGGCTGCCAACTGGTCAGCAGCGCCCTGTTTTTCCAGTATTGCTGCGATGAATGGCGTAGGATCATCAGTCGCTTTGGATGACATGATTTTACTACCAGCTTCAATGGCCTGTTTCAAATCCAAAGATACCAGTGCAGCAGCCCCCAGGTATCGGATGTCCTGAGGTGAATTTTCTTGAGTCAGGTTGATGATTGAATTAGTACTCGCAGGTCCACCAATGGAAACGAGGGCATCAATGGCTGAAATTCGCAAGTTTTTATTTGTGTTTTTTGATGACGCTAATTGTTGTAGCTTTTCTGTTGCTGTAGTGACTTTCCACAAACCAGCCAATTCGACAGCCGTGAGATTGAGTGGTGGTTTTTCGTCAATCAGACTGGCGATTCCTGTGAGCGAACCAGCAGGGATGATTTTACGGTTTTGGTATGCTTCTTTGAGTGAAAGGAGTGCTTTTTGTTTCAGCTCTTTTTTAAATACGCCAGCAGTAATCTGTTCCCAGATATAGCCCAGATCATCATTGTTACCTTTACGACAGATGAGTTCGATAATGGTTCCCTGTCGCTGAGGCGGGATGCGGCCACTTTTTAACAGCTTCATTAATGGTGCAACACTACTACTTTTAGATTGCGCGAATACCATCGCTGTCGGTGAGCTGACGGTGAGCATGACAATTGCTGAAAATATCAGAGTCAAACAAAAGTAGCGGTGATTTCGCATAATAATACAAACTCGGCACATAATTCAATTTCGAAGAATAAGTGGTTAATTATTGGTAGCATGAAGATCGTTGGTATGGCCTGACTTAATATTCAGAATGACTCCAGAAAAAATAGATACCAGTTTTCGGTGCCATTCTTTAAAGACTCAGTAGGAAATTATTCGAGAATTAGTTCGCTTCCATTCTTTTCTCGAGTGTATCCATTGTCTCTTTTAACGTGTATTCCAGATAGTAATCTTGAGGATGAATCAAAGACTCGACAGCAATATCAAGTGCTTTCGGATCATGATAGAAGCTGAGCGCTCGAATCGCTTCCAGTCTGACTCGAGGGTGTTCATCATTCACCTGGGCCTGAAGCAGGTCCAGAGAGTTATCAACTCGATCGCGCCAATAGCATAAAACCCGCGTCGCTGCTGCGCGTGCACGTGGCTCGGGGGACCGCAGCATCTTTTTCAGGAATGCGACGTCTACCACATCAAGATTCTGGTGTACCCATAACGCTTCGAGTAAATGATGCTGGTAATCTTTGTCTTTCGGGTCAAGAGCTGCCACCCATTTGTTAACAGCTGCGATAACTTTTTTAGTGTCACGGATTCGCAGTTCGCGGCGAACGCGATAACGTACGCGGTCTTCATAAGTCTTCAGGAGCTCAAGTAATTCGGGAATCGATGCGTTTGCAATTTCCGGGTTTTTTAGTAACGGTTTTTTGGTATAAGTCACTCTCCAGATGCGTCCGTGCTGTGCATCCCGATTGGGGTCTCTGATTGAGTGTTGCATGTGGCCAACAAGTGGGTTAAACCAGTCAATCAGATAGAGTGCGCCATCAGGGCCGAACTGCAAATCAACAGGTCTGAAGTTAGTATCAGTTGATTTGACAAGCGGCTCAACAGGATCAGCAGCGAAACCAGAGCCGTCTTCTTTCATTTTATACTGCAATACACCATGAAATCCGATGCAGTTGTTTAAGAGGTAGTTGCCTTGCATCTCTTCGGGAAAATGCCGACTGGTTACGAATTCACAGCCTGCAGTGGGTCGCCACTGCTTTTTAAGAAACTGTTTCATTCCTGCATGCTTACGTGGGTAATCGAGATCACCGGAATAAGCCGTTCCAAAGTAGTTGGCGCCTCCCGAGGCGTCAGCAACAAAGTTCTGGCCCCAACGGTCAAAGACATGTCCCCAGGGGTTCGCATAGCTATATGAAACAAAGATATCAAATTTTTCTGTTCGTGGTTCATAACGAAAAATGCCTGCGTTTTTGACGCGGCGAGGTCCATAGGGAGTTTCGACCTGCGAATGGTGAAATGTTCCTTCCTGGAAATATAAATCACCACCGGGCCCCCAGGTAAATGCACTTATGGAGTGATGTGAGTCTGCCGAATCAAATCCATGCAGTACAATCTCTCTGTGGTCTGCGTGGCCGTCTCCATCGGTATCTTTCAAAAATATCAGATTGGGTTGTTGAGCAACATAAGCACCCCCGTCTCCCAGTTCAATTCCCGTTGGCAAGTGCAAGCCATCAGCAAAAACGGTCTGTTTGTCTGCACGTCCATCACCGTTTGTATCTTCAAAAATGAGGACTTTGTCGTCTACTTCTTTACCAGGAAGGTATTGAGGATACGATTCCATCGTGCAGACCCACAGTCGTCCTTTGTTATCAAATGCGAACTGGACCGGGTTTTTAAGCTCTGGGAAATCGACTTCGGAAGCAAACAAATTGATTTCAAAACCTTCAGGCAATTCAAATTTCTTGCGTGATTCCTGAGGTGAAGTGATTTTAATCGAAGAGGGGTCTTTTACATTTGTTTTGATGTCAGCAAAGTTGCCAGTCTGGCTGTCATCGATTTTATTGGGCACCGTTTTTCCCTGTGCAACAGCCCAGATACGTTTGTCACGATTTTGAATCATTTTGCGGAGCTTGGCAAATTCAGCCGGAAAGTTAACAACTCCGAAAGGTTTTTTTCTTCCACCATAAATATAGTAGCCATTCACGGCCCGGTAGTCGTACCAGAACTGCCGATTTTTTTCCAGAACTTCCGCACGCAGTTTTTTCAGATCGACAGTCGAACCATTCTTATTCTTCGGGCCGAACAAGGCTTTAGCGATGGCAGGTGCCAACTGCTGGTATCCGTAATCAGTCAGGTGGATTCCGTTAAATGTAAGATCACTGTCTTTGTTGTCCATTAATTGCATGCTGGGAGTAAACAGATCAACAAACAGAACATTTTTCTCTTGCGCAATTTTCTGCATTGCCGTTGTGTAGAGTTTGATTCGCTGGTTGTTTTCTTTGCAATCTGTTAAACCATGGCGGTTCAGGTTTTCATTGGCGATAGGCGAAAAAAGTACCAGGCGCGGGTGAGATTTACCGTTGTATTTTGCCTGGAGCGTGGTATCGATAAAATTTTTCAAATCTGTTTCAAACTTAGGGAGCCCTTTTTTTCCTGCAAAAGACTCGTTAAAGCCAAAGCAGGCAAAAATGACATCCGCTTTATGGTCTTCCAGGTTATGTCCATGATCCTTGAAATCCTTGGAGCGGGGACGTAGTGTGAGTTCATCGGCTGACCAGCCTAAATTTCGAACGACGAGTTCTTTGTCAGGAAAGCGGCTATGGAGCAGTGTTTCTAAATATCCTGCATCCTGCATGCGTTCGAAAAACGTATTTCCGATTAATACGATATGGTCATGAGGCTGTAACTGAAGATGTGGTTGATCTTCTTTCGCCTGGCTGATTGAAGTTGTGAAAATGGATGCGGAGATCAAGCACAAGACAATTTGTATCGATTTCGTCACTGCGATGGACTTTCATTAAGAGGCAAAAAAGGCAGGAAACCCTGAAGGCAAGTTATACAGATAGATTTCTGAGGATTGAATTTTGGGATTTCGATTTCAATTATGACTTTGTAGCATATAGTTACGTATGTCAAATCAAACTAATGAGTTGTGTCTTAGCTGTTGGTTTTTCTGAACAGTAGTCCTGACCTGCAAGGAAGTATGAATGGAACTCTATTTCAGCACATCCATGGGAAACATGAAATAGGGAAGATTAAACAATTCCATACTGGTACTACGTCAAAAAATATATATACGACAAGAGAATCCTACACTGATGCCTTCGACAATTCATCTATTAACTTAATAATCGAAAGTATTCCTGCTGGTGCCCATTCTTTTGAGTTGGAATGCTGTCTGAATCAGAAATCAACAGTGCTCTTCAGTGTCGAAATTGTTCCAGTTTTCGAGTATGACATTATGAGACTATGGCGTTGTTGCGTGGCAAGCCGGTTATCGTGATGACTGGTATTCAATGCTCGGCTATGCTTCGAGGTGATTTATAACGATCCAATTTCTGGAAGGATCTGATACACCCCGCTGATTTATTGACAACGATGAATTTGTTTGAAGATGACATTGCGGTTAGAATTGCTTCGTTTGCGGTTAAAATACGACTAAAAACAAAAAAAAATACTTTGAATCAATCATTTCCTATGGTGTAGCATGTATCAATATGATGGTATAATCAATTCATCATGAAATAGAGTTGATTTTAGGGAAAGACGTCTCGTAATGTCCTTGATTGAAGAGACTGTTACTCAATGGATCGACCAGTTAAAAACTGGTGATGCTGAAGCTGCGCAGAAATTATGGGAGTCATACTTTCTTGAAATGGTCGAAGTTGCCCGACGTAAGCTTCAAGGAGCCCCTAAAGCTGTGGCTGACGAGGAGGATGTGGCTCTCAGTGCTTTTAAAAGTTTTTGTCTGGGAGCAAAAAATGGAAAATTTTCTCAGGTAACAGATCGCGATAATTTGTGGCCCTTACTGGTAGCCATTACGTCCCGCAAATCAGTTGACTTGATTCGTATGGAAAATCGACAAAAACGCGGAGGTACGGGGCAGAGTCAAAATTCATCAGTTAAAAAATGGAACACAATATCCCTGGATTTTGAAGAGTTGATTCAACAGCAGCCTTCACCTGAATTCACAGTACAGTTAGCGGAAGAGCTGGAGCGTCTGCTTGATTTATTGGACAATACTGGTGATTCAATTTTGAAGCAGGTTGCCCTGGGCAAAATGCAAGGGGAAACTACCATTGAGATCGCGCGGGATCTGGGTTGTGCGCGTCGTACAGTGGAAAGAAAAATTCAGTTGATTACTTGTCTATGGCAAGAGGATTGCAATTTGTGAATTCGCAAAATGAAACTGAATTTGAGCAGCTTCCTTCAGACTTGATGTTGAAAATCAATCAGTTGTGTGATCAGTTTGAATCTGAGTTGAAGCAGGGAAATCTACCTTTAATTTCAGCGTATCTTGTTGATGTCGCATTCGAATACCGCGAGATCATATTGAAGGAGCTCGTTTCTCTGGAAGTGGTGCATCGATACCAGCGTGGAGAAAAACCGGAGTCGAGCGAATATCTTCGAAAATATCCTGCTCTGGATCAAGAGTGGATATCAACGGTCGTGCAGAATTCACGATCAGAAAAGGATTCCATTTCAATACAGGAAAAGAATCAAGCAGACCAACGCATGACCTCTCACTTTTCGCTGGATGAATATATCGCAAAAATTACAGAGACGGGGATTGTAACAGAACATGATTTGTCTGATTTGATCCGCTCTCAGGAAGAAAGTCGACGTCCAGATACAGCCGAGGCTCTTTCCGCGTTATTGATTCAGGCCGGTAAACTTACTCAGTACCAGAATCATGTTTTATGTTTAGGTGGAGAGAGTCCGCTGCTGATCGGAGATTATCTGATTCTTGAACCAATTGGCTCAGGAGGCATGGGAACTGTTTACAAAGCCGTTCATAAGCGAATGAAACGAATTGTAGCGTTGAAAGTAATTCGTTCGGACATGGATCAACTGCCCGATCGCTTGAAGCGGTTTGAAAGAGAAGTCCAGACGGCGGCCCGGCTTTCGCACCCCAATATCATGACTGCTTATGATGCTGGTGAAGATCAGGGAGTTCATTATCTGATTTGTGAATATATTGATGGTGAAAGTCTGACCGAGTTAGTGCGTAGCTCGGGACCGCTTGATTTTTCAGATGCGATGAATTGCATTTTACAGATCGCACATGGTTTAGCATATGCCCACGGGCAGGGGGTTATTCATCGCGATATTAAACCAGCAAATATTCTGATCGATGATCAAGGCGATCTCAAAATACTGGATATGGGTCTGGCACGACTCCAGCAGACTTCGGAAGACCTTTTGGTAAATGGTTCACAAACAGAATTAACAACGAGCCAGTTCTTTATGGGGACCATTGATTATATGGCTCCTGAACAGGCACGAAATACCAAACTGGCTGACCATCGCTCTGACATATACAGTCTGGGGTGTACGCTCTACTTTCTGCTGACGGCAAAACCTGTCTACGATGGTGAAACAACAGTCGAACGTATTCTGGCTCACAAGGAACAGCCAATTCCCAGTCTTTCAGCGATTGGTCAACAGATTTCGGATAAGTTTGATCCCATTTTTGCGAAGATGTTGGCGAAAGAACCCGATGATCGCTATAGTTCGGCAGAAGAGCTGATTCAGGATCTCGAAAAGTTCAGTTCAGAATATTTACAGGATCAAACTTTTACCTTACCGGTTACCGGTAAGAATACAGGTGCAAAAACGAGTCAGAACTGGTCTGGTGCTCCCACAAGAATTCAACCCGTTGATCCATCACTCACAGTAATGGCAGCCAGAAATCAGGAGGAGAAGAAAGAGGGCGTCACAAAGTATCGCGCTTTAATTGGGGGAAGTCTCGCCAGCGTTGTTGTCATTCTAACGGGTCTGTTTTTATGGAATCCTTCGGACTCGCCGAAGGTCTCCTCGAATTCTGATGGTGATAAACAGTATGACGTTCCGCCGTTAAATCAATTTACTGTTTTGGAAGCACAGGAATATCAGCAACAATTTGCTGAACAAAGCAAGCTGCCTGTCAGAGTGACTGTCAATCTTGGAGAACAGGGTGATCAGGTTCCATTAGATCTGATACTCATTCCGCCGCGTGAATTTATGATGGGAAATTCTACTGAATCCCAAACGGCAGATGATTTCATTCCACATCGGGTCAAAATTACGAAACCGTATTACATGAGTTCCACTGAAATCACTTATGGCCATTTCCGCCATTTTGTGAAGGCCACCGGGTATCAAACAGATGCTGAACGAGGTGGAGGCTATGGAATGGAGGGGGGGACCTGGCAGAAGTCAAACGCTTATTCCTGGAAGAATCTGGGAGAACTACCTCTCAGCGATCAAATGCCTGCATCCAGTATCAGTTGGAACGATGCAGTTGCGTTCTGCCAATGGTTATCAAAGACCACCGGAGAACAATACCGATTGCCGACGGAAGCCGAATGGGAAAATGCGTGTCGTGCTGGAAGTCAAACGGCCTGGTTCTTTGGTACTGATCCGGGAGAAATGCAGAAGTATGCCTGGTTTCTGAGTAATGCAGAGAACAAGATTAATCGCGTGAAACTAAAGCTCCCGAATCCATATGGGTTATATGATATTTATGGTAACGAATGGGAATGGTGTCAGGATTATTATAGTACAACTTATTACTCGGAGTCACCGGTAGAAAACCCGACAGGCCCCGTTCGGGGAAGTGAACGTGTCCAGCGTGGAGGGGGATTCCAGCTGTCACTTGATCAATTCAATTCGTATATTCGAGGTCATGGGAATCCACAGTCCCCACTGCATGGTGCATTTCGGGTTGTCCGTGAAGTGAATTCAGACTGAATTATTTACTACCACGAAACAGACAAAATACACAAAAATGTT
>CALOEF010000033.1:0-28256 GCA_942492165.1 uncultured Planctomycetaceae bacterium | reverse complement strand
TTTTTGAAGATCAGTTAAAGATTTTAGGAACATCGGACCGATGGCACTAATAGTCGTAAATCGCCTGCCTGAAACAAATTGAGCCTCAGGCAGGCGATTCGGAAACTAACAGGTTTCGTTATATACTGATCTCGCGGGTCCTGTCCAAGGAGGGAACCCTGAAGCCATCCGTCTCAAGCAGCATCCATTCTGCCTGTCCTCGGAGACGAACGACCGGTGGCCCAACCCAATATCCTGAGCACACACAGGTGACATCCATTTCACCTTCAATCCGCAAAGCCCGGTAGCCAGCGGAAGAGTTCCAGATTTGTCCTCCTTGAACAACACTGAGTTTCGATTTGTGTACCAATACGATGAATTCAATCAATGTTCCACATTCAATCGAAATGGATTCACCAGGGCATTTGACCAAAGGCTTGAGAGGCCATCTCATCTAAATGGGGACCATGCGACTTAAGATACATACTCCTACGCTCTGTACTCCAGATTTCCGCATGGTCCTGAACTCCAATCAAAACCACTTCCTGTTTCGCATCCAGAATTGGCCAGTTCAGCGAAACGTTCAGGGATACAGATCCGTCCCTGAGAATCGACTTCCACTTTCTCCGCCCTGGCATAATACAGACGCAGATACTGGGCAGCTTCTGGACCATTTCTGGAAAAGTCCGCTAATCGTTGTGCCTGCTGTTCAAATCCTTTCTCTGAGAAAAGCAACAAAGACGGATGCAGTACCAGGTGCGATATAAATCTGGGTGAAGTTCCTTGCTGATAAGCTCTTCCTTGAGCCGTTTGGGGATTGCCAGTCGACGCTTTCCATCCAGAATCTTATTGAAAGTTCCCGTTAACGCCATTGGCCCCCACTCACCACCACTACTCACCACAGAGTGCTGAATTTACCACCCAGAATCGAAATCGTCAAGCATGATTGAAAGGCGAAGATTAGAAAACGGAACCTGAATCGACCTAGATACTTATCAGATCTGGAATTGTGACTTTGCTGATTTTTAAATTTTGTTGTCAAAGTCATTTTGAGTCAGAATACGTGCCCAAAATCAGTCGAGTCAGTGACAGAAATTTTCTCATAAATCTGATCATATTTCAGCGCAATTGATCCCATGTAAACTCTTTTCAACAAGAGTTTTGCATTTCAGCCATCTTGATAAACCTCGGCAGAATGGGTACTCAAATCCTGCAGTGCCTGCTGAATCTCATCAGCATCCCCTCGAGCCACCAGAGTCCCCTGTTCCCCATCTTCGAATCAACTCAGAAACACCATCGACTTCTGGTTGAAATGACCGGTAATCCAGAAGCCATCGCTTCCAGAACCACGTTGGGCATCCCCTCCCATAACGAAGGAAGAACCAGACAATCTGCAGCCTTCATCATTTGAGGAATCTGGGCTTGCCAGCCTGCAAAATGAACGCGGTATGCACACAGGTGAGAGCAGCCTGCTCCTGCTTAGTTCTGCTTTCAAGGGGCCCTCTCCGACAAACAGAAGATGAAACTCAGGCATTTGTTCAGGCAAATGTTCAAAAACGCAGAGCAGATCACCTGGGGTGCCTTCTGAGGATCCAGTCGTCCCACAAACAGGACGACTTTCGCATCTGAAGGGATTCCCCAGACACTCAAGATCCAAGACTTCTGCTGCGAATCAAACAATTCAAAATCGACGCCATTGGGAATGACTATCACTTTAGCGGTTGCGAGCTTCCCTGTTCGATACTGAAAAATCAGCCACCGACTGGCTGACACAGATATTCAAGCTCCACCAACCGATTGGTCCAGCGATCCAGTAAAAGATGTCCATTTTCCGTTTTTCTGAAACGCGAATTCCGGACACAACGTGCGGAACTTCCCGCCAGACGGGCTGCAAGGCGACCAGCAAGATTCGCATGAAATAAAAATGTTTGCAATAAAACCGGTTTTTGTGCTTTGAACTTTTGTGCTAACCGCCAGATAATGCGTACATCCCAGGCGGCACGTCATTCAGAATTTGAACGGGATGTTGGCCTGACTGTAGATCATCTTCAAGCGGACCGGTTCCTGTCAGCGAGTAAACAACAGGATCCCATTTTTCTCGATTCAACCGTTTTACAATCTGAACCAGCGCACGCTCTGCTCCACCGGGTTGTAAACCGGTAATACAAAAAGCAATTGGCATGGGCGCTAAAATTTGAGACAACCTACGACCCTCATTAGACAAAAACATTTCAACGTTCAGCTGAAAACATTGCGGATTTCCCTGAAATCTATTGTTCGTTGATGGAAATCAACAACAAGCTTAGATTCCAGATTTGTGTTCAATATGCTAAGAGAAAATCAAATTTTTCGTTAAAATCCGCCATATTCCAGTCGCATCAGATCAGATTCGCTGTACATCGCAAGAAAACAACTCGAAGTCACACTTTGATACAGTAGAAACTTATGACCGATGACAGATTTAAATACGTTCGATTACGATCTTCCCACAGATTTAATTGCGACTGAACCCTCACAACGGCGAGATCAATCGCGACTTCTCGTTCTCGATCGGAAGTCAGAAACAATAAAGCCATAGTTCGATCTTCGATCTGCCTCAATTTCTGAATCCCGGGCGACTGTCTGGTTCTGAATGATACCCGCGTACTCTCTGCCCGGTTATTTGGAGTCAGAAAATCAACGGGTGGAAAGTGGGAAGGCCTCTACCTGGGTTCAAATGAGAGGGGACAGTGGAAATTGATGAGTAAAACAAGAGGCAAACTTCGTTCCGGGCGAGATCATTGAATTGACCCGCTCATCAACGAACCAAACCAGAAACAGGTCACTCCAATTGCAGTCCAAAGATGAGGAGGGTTACTGGACTGCCACCGTCAGTCAGATGAAGATCATCATGGCCTGCTCGAATTCTGTGGAACGATGCCACTGCCCCCTACATGACGAACGGGATCTGGCGACCGACGAAGACTGGGAACGCTATCAGACAGTATATGCCAACCACCCCGGTGCCGTCGCAGCCCCCACCGCGGGACTGCATTTCACACCTGAGCTGCTGGAACGCTGTACCCGCAACCGGGAATCCGGCATTGCCAAAGTGACGCTGCACGTCGGTATTGGAACATTCAAACCGATCTCAACTGAAACATTAGAAGAACACAAAATGCATTCGAGAATGGTGTGAACTGTCGGAAGAGTCTGCCGACCAGTTAAACGAAACGCGAGACAAGGGAGGCAGAATTATTCTGTCGGAACGACCAGCGTCCGTACTCTGGAATCGGTAGCTACAGCAGGGCCCACTCAAAGCCTGGCAGGGGGAATACCGATATTTTTATCTACCCCCCCTACCAGTTTCAGGCCGTCGATTGCCTGCTGACCAATTTTCATTTACCAAAATCAAGCTTGCTGGTTCTGGTCAGCGCTTTTGCTGGTACAGACTTTATTCGTGATGCCTACAAAAAAGCTGTAGAAGCAAATTACCGCTTCTACAGCTATGGTGATGCCATGCTGATTTTATAACCGCATCTGAAATCACTGCGGTTTGGCAATTTCTTTGGGGACCTGGCCATCTAAATAACGCCAGTTTTTAATGAATGAAATCAAATCTGCCATCTGCTGAGGATTGATCGTCTTCTCCAACCCGACCGGCATCAGAGAAACACCGTTGGATTTCATTTCATCGATTTCATCTTTCAGAACCGTAATCGTTTTCCCTTCCGGTTGCGTCAGTGTAATTGAAGAACCACTGTCGGAAGAAATCACTCCCGGTATGAACCACACCATCGATCGTGATAATCGTATAACTGAAGTAATTTGCATCAATGGCGCGATTAGGATCCAGAATATTGGTCAAAAAATACTCCGGAGTTTTTGAGCGTGAATCACCGATATCGGGTGCTACGTTAACACCAATTTTCCCAATCTTATGACAGGTAACACAGTTTTTGATAAAGACCTGCTTGCCATGCAAAGGATTGGCCTTCAACTTCAGAGATTTCTGATAGGCGGCAAGAATTTTTTGTCGGTCTGCAGGAATCGCAGCAGCAAACAAAGCTGCTGCCCGTTTCTTTGATTTCAGCATCACGATGACGCTGCAATCGAGTGGAACGCGAAGGGCCCAGTTCAGAAATCTTGATCTGATCTTTTTCGATCGCATCCAGTAACAAATTGGTTCGATCCTGGTTCGCCAGCATTGCATCCAGAATTGCACGTCGCATGCCGGGTGTCTGTTTGGCAAAACCATCCATTAAAATCGCTCCGATCTGGTCATCTGCGTAAGGGCTAATTGCCTCGATCGCTGCAATTTTTACCGTTTGTGAAGGATGATCCTTGATCAGGGCAAGCAGTGTTTTACCGTTCAGTTCAAAACCGACGAATCGCAACACAGATATTGCATCCAACTTTTGAGTCAGAGGGGTTTCAGCATCAGAAGCAATATTGACTATCTTCTTATAGAATCCTTCTAACTTCTTTTGATCTGCGACAGAAAGTTGTTTTTGATACTGTGTAATTGACTTTCCACGTCGTCTCAGGCTATTTCCCAATCCTTCAAATCCGGCAATTTGAAGTTCCAGTTGCTTTTGGGAATCCAGGTTGGCAATTAATGAAAGCGTTTGTTGAATTTCTTCTGCCTTCAACCGGGGGCCAATCACAGCAGTCATTTCCTGTATGGCTGTGGTCGCCCCAGACTGTTTTGAACCGGACGAACCGATCTGCTTCAAGAAAGACTTGAACATCGCAACAGTCGAATCAGGTACTGAAGAGAGTACCGCAGCGCGAGTCCAGGAATCGTCAGCTCCCTTTAACATCAGACTGGCTAGTTGATCGACCATCGATTGTACATCTTTGGATTCACCGAGGCTGATGGCTAACTGAAACCGAAGACGGGCATCTGCAGAGCTAACGAGTGAAAGGACTTTATTTTGCAAATCTGCATTTTGTGTCAAACGATTCTCACTGAGACGCACAGCCTGCTCTTTGACTCGTTGTGATGAATCATTTAATGCGGTTTGCAAAATCGTATCGCTCAGTTGTCCTAACCCTTCCAGGGCCCACAATGCCTGGATGCGGGCAAGTTCCGTTTTACCTTGCGAGAGTAACTGCTCCAACTGAGGTTGCAGGGTTTGATCCTGTTTTTCAAAAATCAAACGCGCTGCTGTCTCCCTCTGCCATGAATTTTTTGAAGCAAGTGCCTTGATCAATGATTCTGGTGTTGCATCTTTTAAGGCAATATAAGTGTTCTTGTCAATTTTTGACTGTTTGGGAACAATCCGATAAATTCGACCTCGATCGATTCCATCGTTCAGGTCGGAACGTGTTTTCAATTCCACAGGCATAAATTGTGGATGCTCAATCACTGCTCGGTATATATCACAAAGATACAAGGCTCCATCTGGGCCATTGGCCATATTGACAGGACGGAACCATTCATCGCGACTCGCAATGAACTCAACCTGATCACGACCATATTTCGAGTCGTAGGTCGCTCCCTTCGGAGTCATCACATCTCGGTGAACCAGATTCGCCGTGGGTTCACAGGTAAAACTATTACTATAAAAACGCGGAGGAAACAAATTTCCTCGATAAATGGTAACACCACAGGCGGCCGTAAACTGGCCTGCATGAAGAGTGGATGTTGTCCAGGTACGACTAAGTGCATAGACTCTTGATCTTTCTGCGCTCGGTGATACCTCCTGATGAACCGATTTCACTGCCAAATAAGGATTTCGTTTCAAATATCGACTTTCCAGAACCATGTGATTATTCGGATTCCGGTTTGTGCAGACAAATCGGTTGCCATAATCATCAAAAGTCAGACCGAACTGGCCCATTCCGGATATCGATTCATAGAATCCAGACAGAGGATGAAAGCGAAAATCGAGTCCGTTAATGGGAACCTGTTTTGCTTTTTTCTTCCACTCGGGATGTGTCGCTATAACTGACCCACCACGTAAACCGTTTGAAATATAAATGTGATTATCGAGACCGAACGTCGGATGATTTGCACGCAGCTGAGAGTTTTTTTCCATGAAACCTGTGAACCAGGTTTCAATAACATCGGCTTTGTCATCTCCATTGGTATCTTTCATGAACTGTACTTTACCGGCCAGAGTCACAATCAGCCCTCCCTTCCAGGGCTGAATACCGGTTGCAAATAATAGTTTATCGGCAAAGATGGATACGCTTTCATAATAGCCATCCTGATCTTTATCACGTAACAGTTTAATTCGGCTTTTAGGATCTTCGCCCGGTTTAGGACCGTGGGGGTAATCGGTCATCTCCACAACCCAGAGTAATCCTGATTCATCAAATGCAACAGCAACCGGGTTGATCACTTCGGGCTCCGCCGCGACAATCTGCATCTCGAAGTCAGGGTGAACAACAGTCTGTTTGAGTGATTCGGCTGGAGTTAATGGAGATTTGGGTACTGGATTTGTTTTATCTGCAGCAGATACAAATTCCGTTCCCATTCCGATGGCCAGTAGTAAAATCGCAAATCGCATCCTGAAACTATTCCTTCCCAAAGTTGAATCATCCCGATTTCGTGTTGGTTGAGTTAAATTAAGAATCTTAGTTTGTTTCATGTTTAATCACCGTATTGATACAGACCGAAGACAAGTTTGAATTTTTGAATTAACGAACCCATAATAACTCTATCGTAACTGACCTACTTAAGATTCTCTATCTTCCCCAGAGTGGGTTTTAAGGAATCTGGTGAATTTGTAAACAATATTAATGTTTAGGGATTCAGCGAGAGATTCACACCGATCTTTGCTCAAGGTTTCCGGGCCTCACAGCCTTTTCTGGTAAATTTTGATCTCAACAGGGTAAACTGGTTACATCTCTTCTACGGAGTTGTTTACTCTGATGCATAACAAATTTCGTTAAAGATTAATGAAATGCTCAATTTTCAAATTAACATAACCTGATAAAGTGAACTATGCAGTCTATCAGCTTAGTAATAACACGTTTCTGCCTGTCAGCCTGGGTGGGAGCTGCAGTGATTTTTGTTATCACAGGCGTTCAAGATGTTACATTTCCATTCTTTGATTCTCTCATCAGAGATCAACTGATTTCATTGCATTTCCCTACTTATTATTCGATGGCATGGATCCTGTTGGGGGGCACTTTTCTTGGGTGTTTTGGAATCCGAAATATAAAATTTTTCCCACGTCGTAGAGCCAATCTCATTCTCAGTCTTGTTATGATCATTTTGGGAATGAGTATTGTCGACTATTACTGTATCTACTCACCGCTTGAAGAAATGATCACACCACCTGGAAGTCCCAGGCCTGCCAACTTCCAGGCATACCATCAGGCTTCCAAATATATTAACAGTATCAATATTCTACTGTCTCTGGCTGCTGCGATTACAGTCAACCTGCCTTTAAAAATGACACCAGAGAAAATCACGAAATAAGAAATTCAATCCCGAATATGAAACAGCTGCTTGAGTGCATTGAGCAGCCCATGGGGAGTCCCTTCCCTGGCCTCATGTCTTAGTACTTCGAGTGGTGGGTGTAGCAGTTTATTAACAATTTGTTCGATGGAACGCTCAATCAAATCCTGATCCTTTTCATCCAGATGTGAAAGCTTGCCGAACAATTTAGTCACTTCCTGTTCACGAACTTCGTGCCATTGCTCTCTGAGTTGTTTAATAATGGGACCTGTTGCCCGGTGATAAACATTATGCATGAACCGTTCAGTCTCTTCATCAACGATCTCAAGTGCCTTCTCTACTTCTTTTTTTCGAGCAAGACGATTTTTTTCGCACGTCGCTTCCAGATCATCAATATCGTAAAGAAAGATGTTATCACTGATTTCCCCAATAGCAGGTTCGAAGTCGCGTGGAGCACCTAAATCCAGAATAAAAAACGTTTTGTTTCCCGATTTCTGTAACACTCTCTGAAAACAGGAGACATCGACAATCGGCTGTGAAGCACCCGTGGTACTGACAATGACATCTGCTTCTGCAATACAGTCTTCCAACTCCTGATAGGATCGCGCGACACCCCCTAATTTCATGGCCAGTTTTTGAGCATTTTCAAGACTTCGATTCACAACAACGATCTGCTTCACCCCCTCGTCTTTCAGATAGGTCAGAGTTTCTTCAGCCATTTCGCCTGCACCGATAATTAACACGGTTTTGTCATCGAAGCGTTCAAAAATCCCTTTCCCGAATGTTCCGACAGCAACACTGGCGATGGAGACGCGCCCTTCAGAGAGCTGCGTGTCCGTTCGCACGCGAGCAGAAACCCGAATCGCCTGCTGGAACAGGGCATGCGTTAGAGGACCACATAAAGCGTTTTCCGTCGCCCTTTGATATGCCTCCTTCACCTGATTCACAATTTGCGGTTCCCCCAGCACCATACTATCAAGGCTGGAAGCAACCTGAAATAAGTGCCTGACCGCATCCGGCCCAGTTCGTTCTAAAAAATCCTCGAAAAAATCGCTGATGGGAACCTGGTGAAATTCTGAAAAGAATTTGGCCAGTTCCTGATGAGAGGGACCGAGATCGGACTGTTGGGTAGCGGTATAAAGTTCGACTCGATTACAGGTCGAAATGACAACCATTTCTGTTTCCGGATAGGATTTCTTCAGGACAGAATAGGCGTTCTCCAGCTGCTCTTTCGACGAAAATGCAAGTTTCTCACGAACATCTAATCCTGCTGTCTGGTGGTTACAATAGACGACCTGTAGATTCACGAAATGATCCTTCCTGGAGTAGATCCTTGTGAGTCCAACGCGAGGATTGAATCAGGTGCCGAATATTGTGAATGCCAGGTATCAAATTTCAGGATACGAATGTTCGTCAATATTTGAATTCCGATGACTGTTAATAAAAGCAGCCCTCCCGTCCAGATGGTGAGTTGCGCAATATGTTTTTGGTTAGGTTGTTTTGTTCTGAGAATGAAAATGACACTCACCATCATTAATACCCATGCAATTTCATAAACGATAATGACAGGGTCAAAAAACGAAATCGAATGTGGTCCTTTCTGGACGTAAACCCCTAAACCAATCCCAATCCCCATGCCTACCGTTAACAAAGGTGCCGAAATCATTAATGCCCAGCGATTCAACCGCGCCAGTTTATCTAAACTGGGAAGATTGAATCCTTCTGAAAAATTCTGTTTCTGCTTCAGTCGACGGTGCTGAATTAAATACATTGCACTGACGATAAAACAAAGCACGATTCCCACGCCTCCCAATACCAGAAGCGAGGCATGTATCATCGCCCAGGAGCGAATCGCTGGCACCACCAGCGCATTCGTAACGTCATCCACAAAGTAGGAGGAAATCACCAAAGCCAGAACCAGAGGAAATAGAAACAGGCCGATAGCCAGCTCTTGATCAATCAGGTTAATGAACAAGAAAATTGCCACCAACAGCCACGAGAATACAATTAACCAATCGTGCGATGAGCTTAATAACGGCGGAAGTTGTGTCTCCCAAGATCGATTAAAGAGGTAAGCGGTCTGCGCAACGAGTCCCGCTAGCGAAAAAATAAATATGAGTGGTCGAATAATCCCATTTTTTTTTCGGATGAATCTGGCCAGCTCAAGCCCGAAGGCAACGAGATAACTGGCCATAAAACAAAATACTGTCACATTCGATAACATGCTTGAATCTTTGTTTAGCTGACAGGATTAAAAGCGGAGGGAGACACATCATTTCAGGCGGAAACCAGCAATACCACCATTATAATGTAATTCAGCAAGTTAAGGGCAAGTCATCTTGCTTCAGATTCTAATTCGTACTCCGATATTTTTTTATGGAGCGTGTTACGATTGATTCCTAAACGCGTGGCAGTTTTGGTCTGAACTCCTTGACAAGAACGCAATACTTGCAAAATCAGCTCTTTTTCAACTTGTGACACAACCTGCGAGTGCACACTGGTCGAGGATTCACCTGCGCGCTGTATTTCTAGAGAAACCAACTCACGACAAAGTGATTCTGGATCCTGTTTCTTCGCCGACAGTGAGCGATACACTGTTTTGCCTGTGACATGTCCGGGCAACAAATCAAGTGAGGGTCCCTCTTCACCAGATAGAACAATTAATCGTTCAACATAATTTTGCAGCTCTCTTACATTTCCAGGCCAGGTATAATTTTTGAAGATAGAGAAAACCTCCTTGGAAAATCCTGGCATGGGAACATTTTCTGCTGCGGAAAACTGCCGCGCAAAAAAGTTCACTAATTCAGGGATATCCTCTGATCGATCACGTAACGGGGGTAAATCGATTGGAATTACATTTAAACGATAATACAAATCCTCTCGAAACTGACCCGCCTCTATCTCATCCAGAAGATTTCGATTAGTCGCTGCAACAATTCGACAATCGACTTGAATGGACCGTGTGTCTCCAACCCGTTCAAATTCGTGCTCTTGCAGCACTCGCAACAGCTTCACCTGTAACGTAAAACTGACCGAATTAATTTCATCAAGAAAGATTGTTCCACCATGGGCCGCTTCAAACCGACCAGTACGATTCTCCACGGCACTGGTAAATGCGCCTTTGATGTGGCCGAATAATTCACTTTCCAGCAAACTTTCGCTTAATGCGCCACAGTTCACACGAATAAATGGCCCGGAAGCTCGAGGGCTCAGTTCATGGATACCTTTTGCTATTAATTCTTTTCCTGTCCCGGTTTCACCAGTCAGCAAGACAGTTGATGATGTACCTGCAGCCCGACGTGTCAGACGGTATACATTACGCATGGCGGCACTTTGTCCAACCATATCTTCAAAGATAGGACGATCGTCTTCCATACTTCTTATCGAAAATCCCTAACTCACCTTACAGAAAAACAGCTTAAAAGACGCAAATCAAGTCTGAAAAGCAGAATTACAGATCGACTACATAAAATTCGCTGACTGAACTTTTCCGAATATAGCCCTGACAAATACAGCATGAAATAATTGCAACCATCTGCTCAAAAAAATGGCGAATTCACGACTATAATATTCTGTCACGCTTGGCTAAGAAAGAGGCAGACATCTGTTTTTTGAAAAACAGTGACCATTGCCTCTATTAATCATAAATTATGATTAATAGTGCAAGAAAAATCAGCAAAACTGCATTATGTGAGTGTTCGACCTTACTTCAGCACCAAAAGCGACAGGCTGACTGGCAGGAATGGGACGATTTTGGTCATCGACCAGTACGACCTTGGGCTGATGGTTACGCGACTTCTTTGCTCTTTGTACTCCGCATAACTGGCGATAATCACCAGATCCTTGGGATTTACCAAATGGGCGGCTGCACCGTTAATACAGATCACACCTGAGTCTGACTCGCCACAATCGCGTACGTAGTCAACCGAGTCCCCGAAGTAATGTTATAGATCTGTACCTGTTCGTACTCGACAATGTCCGCTGCTTCCATCAATTCCTGATCAATGGTGACACTGCCATTGTATTCCAGATTTGCTTCGGTGACGGTAGCACGGTGAATTTTCGATTTGAGTAAAACACGTTTCATCGTTCAAAACCTAAAAGAAGATCGGCTTCTTTGCATCTTTTATAACAGACTTTCAGATCAAAATTGTCGGCGTATCCTAACCAGACATCTTATTAACAAGCAAGGATATATTCATTTGATCACACAAAAACTTTTAAGTTTGCAGGGGAGCGATTTGAGTCAATTTGCCCTTCACTTTCGATTCTCAGACCCTGGTTCGTCTTCAGGACATCCATTTTACGATCCCAGGGTTGATCAGGCTGTGCCCCCATGGATCGTGCATACAGGTAATAATAGGTCGGAATCAGAAACAAGACCAGACCGGTTGCTAATATCAACCCGAAAATAAGACTGGCCGCCATCGGAATCAGGATCTGCGCCTGGAATGAAGTCTCTTTCAAGATGGGGGCCAGTCCTACGATTGTCGTCATTGATGTTAATAATACAGGACGAAAACGACGACGACCTGCATCAAGTAATGCCTCTTTTAAAGGTAGTCCATCGGCAATACGATGATTGATGAAATCGATCAGTACAATCGAATCGTTGACCACGACACCTGTCAAAGCAACCAGACCAAACAAAGAAAACAGGGTCAGTTCCATCCCCAGAATCGCATGTCCAAAGACAGCACCGATAATCCCGAAAGGAATGATCCCGAGAATGATCAATGGTTGCACATAAGAACGAAACTCCACCGTCAACAACGCAAACATTGATGCCAGAGCGATCATCAGATCCAACAATCAGACTGTTAACCGATTCGTCTGGTCTGTTCCTGCTGGCCTTCCCAGCGCACACGCACGTTCGGGTACTTCGCAACTAGCTGATCCATAAAGCCTCCCGGTTTCTTCAGGGCCTGCACGATTTCACGGGCATTTCCTCTTTCTCATTGAGGTCGGAAGAGACGGTAATAGATCGTTGCTGATCGATTCGGTTGATCTCTGAATAACCCCGTTTGACAGTCACTTCCGCCAGTTCCGTTAAAGGTCGCTCCGCTTCCATCACCGGTCGGATTCGAATGTCATCAAAGCCCATCAACGATCGACGCTCTTCTTCCGGATAACGGACCATCAGTTTGACCTCATGACGTCCCGCTGCAGCCGCATGACTTCTTCACCGTAATAGGTTGCGCGAACCGTTTCAGCGACATCCGCCAGCGGAACGCCCATCGCACGGGCTTTATCTTTGATTTTGATCTGGAATTCCCACTTTCCTGGACTGGAATCGTCATTGACGTCTTTAACGCCCGGATAGGTTTCCAGCTCCCGTTTAGCTTGCTTCGACTGCAGCTTCCAGTTCATCTAGATGCGAACCATCCGAGAGCAGCTTAAACTCAATCGGCTTTCCGCCCCGGTCCCATTGAGGGAGATTTAAAAGTCAGTCGATCAACGCCAGGCACTTCACCAACGCGTTCCTCCAGAGTTCGAGGATTTCTTCACTTCCGATTGTCCGCTCTTCCGCCTCCACGATTTCGACGCTGACCTTGCCGATATGGCTGCCTTCAACTGTCCCCCCCAGTTGGGCACCGGATTCATCCCGGGTACCAAACTCCACATTTCTGCGGTCAGCTTAATGAGAGAATTACCATGCTTTTTCTGGTACTCCTGATTCAGATCGTCAAAGGCCTTGTGAATATGAACCGTCGCGGCATCCGTAATTGATTGGGGAGTACCATCCGGAAATTCGACAGTCGCTTCAATCATTCGATAATCAGTTTTTGGAAAGATGTTAAATGGTGCAAAGCCTCCCATGATCAATCCAGCCGACAATAACATAAGTGCACCTGCTACTGCCAATGCAGAAGAAGGGTAATTCAAAGCGGACTTTAAAACAGGTAAGTAGCAACGATTGATAAACCAATTCAGTTTCTGTCCGACAAATCCAATCTTCTTTTCTGTACTTAGTTTTCCATGCGCCAAATGGCAGGGCAGAATAAAATACTTTCCAGCAGTGAAATCAACAACATTGCTATCACAGCAATCGGCATCACGGCAATAAATTTCCCCATGATCCCAGAAACAAACAATAAAGGCATAAACGCGATTACGGTTGTTGTGACAGAGGCGCAAACCGATGGTAACACTTCAGTGGCACCATCGATGGCGGCAACGAGTATTGATTTGCCCATCTGACGATGCTCATAGATATTTTCCCCGACAACAATCGCATCATCCACGACAATCCCCAACGCCATCAAAAAGGCGAACATCGAAAGCATGTTCAGAGTCTGTCCCGTATAATACAGCACGATACAGGCACCAAACATCGAAATCGGAATGCCCAAGGCACCCAGAACGCCAGACGAACTCCAGAAAGATGGCCAGAGTAATAAACACCAGAATCAGCCCCTGCAATCCATTCGAGCTCAATAACTGCATACGATCTCGTACATCAACTGACTGATCTTTCCACAGTTTCAACGAATAACCCGGAGGTAGATTTGCGGTTTTAACATATTCCCGAACTTCCTCAACAATGGCGATCAGGTCTTCCTGCGCAGTACGTTCCACTGCCACAGACAAGGCTGGCTTACCGTTGATTTCGCTGATCATAGTCGTATCAGCAAATTCATCATGTACTTCCCCCAGGTCATCGACTGTCAGCACGACCCCGCCCGCTTCGGTTACCAGTGGAATTTTTTAATTTCACTCCCGATCAGATGCTTGTTCTTCCCACGCAGCAACAACACTTGAGAGTTGGTATTCATCTTACCGCCTGGCAGTTCCAGGTTTTCCCGCCTTACAGTTCGGGCCACATCCTGCAGAGTGAGGCCGTACTTTCGCAGGGTCGCTTCCGGTATCTCAATGTCGATCTGATAATCTCGGGCTCCGGCAATGTTGGCCTGCGAGACCGACTTCAGTTGCAACAGTTCATCGCGAATCTTCTCGGAAACCGTGCGGAGTTCCAGTTCACTGTCCTCATCTTCGTTGCTCAGGCCCAAGGACCGCCACTTCAATCGCCACTCGACGAAACGTAATCTGCTGAATTTCCGGATCCTCAGCCAGTTCGGGAAAACTGGGAATCCGGTCAATTTCGGAGCGGACCTCGTTTAAAATCTTCTGCACGTCAGGTACATCGGCGCGGAGTTCAAGTACCAGCGAGCCCATACCTTCACTGGCGATGGAGGTGATCTTTTTAATGCCGTCAATCGCGCGGACGGATTCTTCCATCTTCTGGCAGATTCCCTCCTCGACTTCATCGGGGCTTGCTCCCGGATAAGGAACCGATACCAGAATAATCTCCAGTTCGAACTCCGGAAACACTTCCCGACGCATAAAAGACAGAGAGACAAGGCCCACTCCCAGAATGGTGACCATCAATGTATTCATCGCAGGCGAGTTATTAATCGCCCATTTGATGACCGACTTCATTTTGACTCTCCCTGGCGAACAAGCATTCCTTCATTCGCTACACTGAGAGGAGAAGTAACAACCAGGTCACCATGTTTCAATCCCGAAGCCCCGAGTTCAATCAGCAACTGATCACCACTTGTATCCACAACGCGGATTTTTTCCGCATGTAGCCTTCCTTCTCGGATAACCCAAACCAAATTACCAGGTCGGATTGCTGTTTCCGGAATCGTCAACAATGATTGATTGCCTTTGAGTGGAATTTCGATGGACACATACATTCCACGTGCTAAAGGAGGTGCACCCACAACCTGATCGGTTGGCCGACCATTCACTAATATTTCGGAAGGACGGGGGTCTTCAACAACAATCCGACAGGGAACCGTCCTCGTTTTCTCATCCAGGCCGATGCCATCATAACGAGAAAGTTTTCCATTCCA
This sequence comes from uncultured Planctomycetaceae bacterium, assembly GCA_942492165.1. GTDB lineage: Bacteria > Planctomycetota > Planctomycetia > Planctomycetales > Planctomycetaceae > Gimesia. The sequence continues at coordinate 13,025 of CALOEF010000033.1, read as the reverse complement.
GACAAATTTCCTCCCCCCCAGTTCGTAGCTTACTTTGACAGGAAGCTGAGGGAGTTGATAACCCAGGTCATGCCGATTTGAAGGATCTGCTGAAGTAAAACGATCTTTACTTGCGGTCTGTGCAGCATGTTGCCAAAGCTGGTATAATTCTTCCATTCGAAGATTAGTACGAACCTCAACAGCCGATGTATCTTCGATAGTAACCAGTGGATCACCCACTTTTACATAACCATCCTTCTCGACGGAATCCTCGACGATCACTCCATTGATAGGTGAATATATATGTGTGCGACTCAAGTCCAACCTGGCTCTTGAGAGTTGAACGCCGACCAGATCACGAGCATGAACCATTCGTTTTCGGCGTGATTTGAGCAAGTCTGCACCATTGGTTAATTTTTGCAGCGAATTGCGGGCTGAGAGGTCGGTGCGTTTGGCTTCTTCATAATCAGTATCAGAGACGACATTTTTAATTCGCAATTTCTCGACACGGTTCAAGTGGCTTTTCTGTAATCGTACTTCTTCATGTGCCAGATCAATCATCGCTTTTTCATTATCAATTTCTACCTCTAATTCATCGATAACGTCCTGTGCCTGGGCCAGCTCCTGAGTGAGTCGTTTTACTTCCAGTTCATAATTGTCAGGATCGATCTGAATCAACAAGTTTTCTTTACTTGCCGTTTGCCGGTCTTTCACAGTCGCCTTACGAACGATATTTCCAACCTTACAACCATCGCGGGTATAAATCACTTTTCCCGAAACTTCGGCAGCTAATTTGACCTCTCGAGATGGAACAACAATTCCGTCAACAGTAATGGTAATTCCGGATTCCGAAAGATCGATCATTTCTGTTAATACAAGCGGTGCCGAATCCGCTAACAGTTTTTCACTTTTCTCAGGCTCTTTTTTCATAGCCATCAATACCATAAGACTTCCCCCACCAATGGTAATGATGACGATCGGAAGCAATATGTGTTTAAGCTTGTCGAATAATTTATTTGGTTTGAGAGTTTTCAGATCTGACATGACGATTTTCTATAGTGAAACGTGTCTCAGTGGTAATCAACAGTATGAGCCAATTTGGTGTGATTTGATAATTTATGTAACAAATAAATCTTTATCGAATGCAGCGTTATTGAAATGTGAACTGTACTGCCATCTTGTTCAATTTAGATTTCATGAATGGGTAATGAAGATTCCGTTTTTGATGAATCCTGCTCGTGCTTCAGATTTCTAACCGCTGCCAGTGAAAACTGAAGAATATGTTCAATTATATGTTGAGTATCATAATTCGCTTTCTTTTCTTCATTCCCCAACATCAAAGTCACCAGATCATCAGAGACGCGATAAAACTGGCATTGTGCCGCGATACTGAAAACACATTGCATCCTCCGATACGCGGGAACCTCTTTACCCAGCATCTCCAGTAAAATGGAATCCGCAACACTCACAAAGGGACGAAAAAGTTCCTGCACAAGATGTTCACAAGCCTTGGTCGGTCTTAAGACCTCACGCATAATCAAGTGGTTGCTCCAGGACTCGGTTCCCAGCATCCGCATCACCAGTGTAGTGACCCAGTCCCGTAATTTTTGTTCGGGTGGTGTAATTGAAGACCATTCTGGAAGAGGAGCCCGGGAAACACCCATCTCCTTAGCAAGACAAATTACATCCAGATAAAGTTGTTCTTTATCGCCAAAATAATAATTTACGCTGGCCAGGTTTACGTCTGCCTTTTGACAAATTTCACGAACTGTTGCCTTCTCAAACCCTTTTTCTGAGAAAACAGGGCCAGCAACTTCCAATAGTCGTTCTCGAACATTGCACGTCGACATAGACAACTCGATTCATCTCTTTGTAGCGCGATAAAGCAAGCTTGACAACTACTCTAATTGGTTTCGCTTACAAATAATCCTATCAAACCTCAGTTTTAAACAATTGTATTAAACAGATGTTTAAAATCAATCATAAAATATGACCAAACAACAACGTTTTACGTAAGCAACTTCTATTAAGCAACTTACAGCATAAACTGATATTCACGAATGGAATCTTTGAATTGAGCGAAGCCCGAAACAGATAGTCCCTGTTTCACTCATTTAGCCTGTGAGTCGCCCAGGATCATCTTCACGAAAATCAAAACGCTGAAATCCGTTCTCATCTAATCGTTGCCTTAACAGTTCTTTCCAATGGGCCTCGGGAAGTCCGTTCAAGACGCCGAACAGTATCGTACCAATCGAAAGGCTGGCGACTTCAACCACCCGCATGGGGAGTGAAAATTGTTTTAGGTCAGCAAAAATTTCATCGGCACTGCAATATTCACCAAATTTATGACCGTGGTACATAAATTCAACGCCAGAGAAATCCTTGCTCCATTCATAGTCGAATGGACCGTATTCCCTCCTGCGGTGGAGAACCCAGAAACAGGTTCCTTCAAAACGAATACCGTGACTGACTTTCAAAATTTGTACCCTGTTCCAAGTCTGATGTCCCTGAACTCCATTTAAAAGTGGCTCTATCAGTTCAAGATAAGAACCAATGCGAACCATTTATCATACGCAATCCTCTTATCTTTGCGAAGTCCGTTTTACAGCATATTTACTTCACTGAATGCTGCCCAAAAAAAATTCAGTCAAGACGGATTCCATGAGGATCTCCGCAATATCCCATAAAAAACAACGAGCTTAAGTCGATAAGCAATCAGAACTTGCTATTATTGATACAGTTCATTCCTACGAACGTCGTTTTATTTTTAAACTGTCCAGGATCCATGAAACATACTAAACCCTATATCGCTGCATTGGATATTGTTCGCAAATTGCGGGATGCAGGATTTGAGGCCCTCTGGGCAGGGGGATGTGTTCGTGATCTGTTACTGAAAAAAAAACCAAAGGACTTTGATGTTGCTACAAACGCCCTCCCGGAACAAGTGCGTAATTTGTTTGGGAAACGGCGCACTTTAGCGGTCGGGGCCAGTTTTGGTGTGATTATCGTCCGTAATTCACAGCCAGACTGTGATGTCGAAGTTGCTACATTTCGCAGCGAAGGCCCCTACCTTGATGGACGGCGTCCAGAACATGTGACGTTTACCACAGCAGAAGAAGATGCCCACCGTCGTGACTTTACAATCAATGGCATGTTTTATGATCCCCTCACAGAATCCATCTATGATTATGTGGGGGGGCAATCTGATCTCGAACACCAGATTATTCGCGCGATTGGAAACCCGCTGGAACGAATGCAGGAAGATAAATTGCGATTGCTCAGAGCAATTCGCTTTGCAGCGACTCTCCGGTTCAGCTTGGATGAACCAACTTTTCTCGCAATCAAATCAATGGCAAACGAAATCTGTGTCGTGAGTCCTGAACGAATTTCTGATGAATTACGAAAAATGCTGGTCCATCAGAACCGCAGACATGCCGTTGAGCTTGCACAGAACTCGGAATTATTAAAATCGATTATCCCAGAATTAGCTGCTTTGTGGGAATTAGAGGAAAATCAGTTCCTTTATGACCGAACACTCTTCCGACTGAAAACGTTAACAGCGACTGACTTTGAGACAGCATTTGCTTCGTTGTTACTGGATCTGCCTGCCAAAGACGATACGGATCAACTCGATCAGATTCGTCAAATCTGTAAAAGACTTCGCTTTTCTAACCAGGAATTGGATCGAGTCTCTTGGCTGATTCAACAAAGAAAGAGCTTACAAGGCGCGTCCACTCTTCAACTTTCACAACTTAAGCGAATTCTTGCTCATCAAAACTATCCTTACCTCTTTGAGCTGTCATGCGCTGATCTAATTTCAAAAGATCAGACCTTGGACGACCTTGAATTTTGTCGTCAGTATCTGGATCATACTCCTCAGGAACTCTTGTGTCCGCCCACGCTCCTCACAGGAATAGACCTGATAAACGCTGGTATCAAAACAGGTCCTGAATTCAAGACGCTGCTCACTAAAATTCGAGATGCACAGTTGGATGAATTAATCCACACAAAGCAAGAAGCGCTCGCCCTTCTCACTCAAATACGTCAAAAATAAATCCAACATCCCTCTTATTATATCAATAATTCACTAAGGTTTATTCATGTCAGATTTAATTCGCATTGGAATCATCGGGGCCGGCGCAGTCTCAGATTATCACCATGTCCCCGGCATCAAAATCGATCCGCGTGCCGAACTGACTATGATTTGTGACCCCCATTCAGAATTACTGGCACAACGACAATCCGATTGGGGAAAAACCAAGGTTACAACCAGTTATGAAGAAATCGCCAATGACCCCGAAGTCGATGCCGTTATCATTGCCACACCGAATTTCACGCACCATGAAATCGCTTTAGCCTGTCTTAAGGCCGGAAAACATGTCATGTGTGAAAAACCACTCGGATTGAATTATGCTGAATCAGCTGAAATGTTTCGCACCGCTCGCGAAGCCGACTTGAGGCATATGACAGCATTCACATATCGCTTTGCACCTTCAATGCGATATGTGAAACATCTTGTGGACTCAGGCGCACTGGGAGTTCCCCGCCATTTCCGCAGTCAACGTTTTCTTGACTGGCCTGAATCAAGCTGGGGCTGGCGGCAAAGCAAAAAACTTGCTGGTGCTGGTGATCTGTTCGATATGACAATTCACCGAATTGATTTTGCACAGGATTTACTGGGGCCAATCAAGAGTATCTGTGGCGCAGTGGCTCAGTTCGTTCCTCGGAATAAAACTGCAGACGATCAGCCATGTGAACCATCAGAAGTCGACGACTGGTCTTCCCTGATCGGACAATTTGAAAATGGCGCTGTCGGTGTCTGGGAAGGGAGTACCTTGATGAAAGGTTATCATAATGAGGGATTCGGGTATGAATGGGCCGAAGTGAATGGTTCTGAAGGTTCTGCCGCCTATCAATTAACCGACCCCAACAATATTTTGATTGGCAAGCCAGGAAAAACGATGGAAAAATTCCCGGTACCGGAAGAATATCTGGTCATTAAAGGCAGTCCACGCAAGCCACATGAAGGTGTTCCCAGCACCGTATTCCGATACGATCTAGTCTATGAATTTGTGTCTGCTATCGTGGAAGAGCGGGATGCGATTCCCGGATTCGACCATGGTGCTTCCGCACAACTTGTCGCAGACTCCGTGCTGGAGTCGTTCGAAAAACGCACGTGGGTTGATATCCAAAACCGTCAATAAGTCTTAGAACGTCAGCTGATAACGAATCATCCCCGTTGGAGAAACATCATAATTTCCAAGATTCGATAAATATTCCAGCTTACGATTAAAGACATAGCCGATTTCAAACTGACTGATCATTCCGTTCGTGTGCCTGGTCTCCACTCCACCTATTAATCTGAGATCGCTGTAAGTCACAACATCATCGACACCAGTTGCTGCACGGCGAACAGCCCAGGAACCACCACCAAATTCACCAGCGACATATAACCAACGCTCTCGTGCCTCACTCTTTTCAATTCGATAAGTATACTTCGGTTTCGGAAAAATGAGTTCGAGACGTGATCCCTCACTGAACCACATAATCATACCAGCGGCTGGCAGTAACTTAAGATCTTCACGATCCAGATAAACCACTCCAAACACAAACTGTTTAGCACGTGAATGCATATAATAAGCGAGACCTCGCCCTGTAATCCGCAGAGAATCCGTTGTTACATTTTTAAAATCGCTATAAACGCCTGGTGCCACCTCAACTTCATAAGACCATTGTTCGTTGACTTTATTAAACCAGCGAAAAGCAACCGATGTATCGTAGACCCGAGCTGGCAAATCCGTTCTTAATGGTCCATCCAGGTAATGGACGCCAAATCGAGGAGTGATCGTAAACCCCTCAAAACGAGGCGTTTCCAGTGTCTCAGACAAACTGAGACTAAAAATACCCAACTCATCTCCTGTACCAGGTAGCCAGGTTGTATTTGCGGTCGCACGTTTATGGGCAATCAATGGCACAAAAGCTTCACAATCAACACAGTCTTCACCAGAATCACCCCATGTTTGATCAGCATCAAGGAGCTGAGGGGGAATCCCTAATGCGTCCCGGGCTTCAGCATCCAGAATATCGGGAACCTGGGGAGATTGACTGATCTGCTCAATAGCATGATCACGAGGAGCAAATATGGTTTGATGCCGATAGACATTGGAATCACTTCTTTCAGCTACACCCAATTTTGCAGACTGATTCTGTGCAAAAACGGGATGATCATCAAATCGACCCAGTACCAATACAAACAGGGCAATCATGCAACAGACAGTCTTCTGAGACTGAAATGACATATCTGAATATTCCGAATTGAAGAGAAAATATGAGAAGGCGCTGAAGCAGTCGAGAGTTCCCTGTACATATCAATGCTGGAGATAAGGGAGGGATGACTGAAAACAGAGAGAAGTGACTGGTGCAAATATCAGGGATCGACAAATGAGTCAACCCATATCTGAAATGGATAGTCTCTCTTAAACTCTCTCAAAATACGCCATCCTAGTCGTTGCCCCTTGCCAGCAGAGATGTTAGAATCAGTAACTCAAGACCAGACATATACATTAGAACAATGTGTTTTTCATTTTATTAGGAATCAACGAGAAATGGGACGTGTTGAAAAAGGACGTGAGCTTGCCTCGCGTCGAGTTCGGAAACACAAATTGAAACAACTCCGGGTCAAGTTTGCTAAAGCAAAAGACCCCGCTGAAAAAGAAGCGATCAAAGAGAAAGTTCGTAAGATCAGCCCCTTTGTGGTTTTAGAAGAATCTGCCTGAAACGGCTTACTGAGGTCGATCATTGGATTTTCACGCTGGCGTTCGCTTTATTAAAGTGAGCGCCAATCCTCATGCGCAATGGTTCGGTACATGGGTGATTTCAATTCTAATCACAACCGGGCAGTCTGGATTGACATTCCCGTCGCAAACCTCGATCGTGCGGCAGCATTTTATGAAGCGATTCTAGACATCCAAGTCTATCGCGAAGAGTTCAACAAAATCCAGTTTGGTATTTTGGATCATGAACAGGGAAATGGTGGCTGCTTGATCCCTGATGAATCGGCAATCTCAGCCGACAAAGGGATCCTTGTTTATATGAATGTCGATCAACGAATCCAAGATGCCATGTCAAAGGTGGAAACCCACGGAGGGAAAGTTCTTGAACCAGTTCACGCCATTGGCCCACATGGTTTTCGGGCACTCATTCTTGACAGCGAAGGAAATCGTCTGGCTCTACACTCCAGTTCGGATCAATAATTTTGCAGCTTAACTTATGGAACCCTTTCCGAAGCTGTAGTTGATTCTGCATTATTTCTGAGAGAACAAGAATAAACCCTCGTGAGCGTTCACAAAAATAGTGGCCCCTTCTAAAAACTCTCCTGAAAGTAACTTATTCGCAAGTTCGTTCTGAACATTCTGCTGAATCGTACGCTTTAAAGGTCGCGCCCCATAAACGGGATCGTAACCTTCTTCAGCCAATAAATCTTTTGCCGCATCAGACACTTCGAGCGTATATCCATTATCCTCTACCAAAGCAGCTAAATTCTTCAACTGCAAATCCACAATCTGCCGAATTTCTTCACGTCCCAGTGGATGAAAAACAATTGCTTCATCAATTCGATTGAGGAATTCAGGCAAAAACTCACGCTGCAGTGCATCCATCACACGGTCATGTAAAATCTGTTCGTCTTCTTTACCTGACAAATCCATAATTGTCTGACTACCGATATTGGAAGTCATTACGACTATCGTATTCGAAAAATCAACAGTCCGACCATGACTGTCGGTCAATCGTCCATCATCAAGCAACTGCAACAAAATATTGAAGACATCACGATGCGCTTTCTCTACTTCATCGAGTAAAATGACGGAATAAGGCTGACGACGTACTGCTTCAGTCAATCGCCCTCCCTCTTCATACCCTACATACCCAGGTGGCGCACCAATCAATCGCGCCACTGAATGTTTCTCCATGAATTCACTCATATCAATACGAATCATATTCCGTTCATCATCGAAAAGAAAACCTGCCAGCGCTTTGCATAATTCTGTTTTCCCGACTCCCGTTGGCCCTAGGAACATGAAAGAACCAATCGGACGGTTTTGATCCTGTAATCCAGAACGAGAACGCCTCACTGCATTAGAAACAGCTGCAACGGCTTCATTCTGATTGATCATCCGCAGATGAATTTCCTCTTCCATTCTGAGCAGTTTTTCGCGTTCTCCCTGGAGCATTTTAGAAATGGGGATACCGGTCCACATGCTGATCACTTTGGCAATATCTTCAGGAGTGACTTCTTCGCGCAGCAATCGTTCGCCACTGTCATCGCCCAGTTCTGTTACTCGATTCTCCATTTCAGACAATCGCTCTCGAGCGGCGTTCAACTCCTGTTCCGCATTGTAAGCTGTCGTAAAGTCCTCATTGGAATTCGTCTGTTGCGCTCGATGAAATGCCTGCTCGTAGGCCGTATTCAGTCGATCAATCTCTTCTTTCAGCGGTTGTAATCCAGACAACGCCTCTTTTTCCGTTTCCCAACGAGTCTTCAAAGCATTAACACTCTCTTCACGGTCAGCGATCTGTTTTCGTAATTCTTCCAGTCGATCCCTGCTTTCCGCTGTTGTCTCGGTTGACAAAGCGGTCGCTTCGATCTGCATCCGGGTCAATTGACGAGTGGCCTCATCAATTTCCGTTGGCATCGAATCCATCTCCATCCGTAAATGACTGGCTGCTTCATCTACTAAATCAATGGCTTTGTCAGGTAGAAAACGATCATTTATATATCGATCCGACAACGTTGCCGCATTGATTAAAGCATCATCCATAATGCGTACTCCATGATGCGTTTCGTAGCGTTCCTTTAATCCACGCAGAATCGATATCGTATCTTCTACTGTTGGTTCCTGAACCATCACAGGCTGAAAACGCCGTTCCAGTGCTGGATCTTTTTCGATGTATTTACGATATTCATCAAGCGTCGTTGCGCCGACACAATGCAGTTCACCCCGCGCAAGTGCTGGTTTCAAAAGATTTGAGGCATCCGCCCCCCCTTCTGCTGCTCCAGCACCAACTACCGTATGTAATTCATCAATAAACAGGATAATCTCCCCTTGAGCCTGTTCAATTTCATTCAAAACCGCTTTCAAACGATCTTCAAATTCGCCACGATATTTGGTCCCGGCAATCAACGCTCCCAGGTCCAGTGCAACGACTCGCTTGTTTTTCAAATTCTGAGGTACATCGCCCATTACAATCCGATGAGCAAGACCTTCTACGATAGCTGTTTTTCCAACACCTGCTTCCCCTATTAATACCGGATTATTTTTTCGACGGCGGGATAAAATTTGAATGACCCGGCGAATCTCCTGGTCTCGACCAATCACCGGATCAATCTTCCCTAGACGTGCCAGTTGAACCAGATCCTTCCCATACTGCTCCAACGATTGATACTTTTCTTCAGGACTTTGATCGGTAACCCGCTGGCCACCTCGCACAACCTGCAATGCCGACAGAACATCGTCTTCTTCAATACCATTCAATTCCAGAAGCCGCTTCACCGAATCATCCACAGTGGTAAAAGCCAGCAATATGTGTTCTGTCGATATAAAATTATCCTGCATCTGGTCGGCACGATCTTGAGCTGCCTCCAGAATCTGAAGCAACGATTGGCTAAGCCCTACCTGAGTCGAAACCCCCGTTACCTTAGGCAGTCGTTGAATTTCATCATCTACCATTTTCTGTAGCTGTGGAAGATTGGCCCCAATTTTTTGAATCAAAGGCTTCACAACCCCCTGCTCTTCATCCAGTAACGCCTTGATAAGATGTAGCGGTTTGATTTCCTGTTGACCATAATCCTCAGCCGTCTGCTGAGCACGTTGTACCGCTTCCTGTGCTTTGACAGTCAACTTTTCAAATCGAAATGCCATAATGCTCTCCAATTCTATTTAAACCTGCGCAGCAGCAAAACAGAGTCCATCAACTGCCAGGTGATTCAGCCGACAAGATACGAATCTGTTATGTTAACACATTTATGATGATTCAGGTCTGGTGAGGTGGGAAGTGTTTGATTCAGTTGATCGGTATGGATGACTCAAATCAACAGTTTAACTTGAAGTGGCCTGATTCATTCAGGAACCGGGGTCCCAGGATTAACCTTGAACCCCGTATCCATGCCAACTGTCAAACACTAGTCTTTTTTCTCAAACTCGGCATCAATAACATCTTCTTCATCAGCAGGTGTTGCATCGCTGCCTTCTGCTGTCGCCCCTGCGGCTTCCGCCGCCTGGCTTTCTTTATACATCTGCTCGGTAAATGCATGTGTTGCCTGTTGTAATTCTTCGCAGGCGGTATTGATTACCGCCGCATCTTCGCTCTCTATCGCATCGTTGACTTTTTTCACAGATGCTTCAATAGCAGACTTAGAAGAATCATCGATTTTTTCAGCATGTTCTTTCAGCAACTTTTCAATATCGTACACGAGACGTGAGCCGTTATTCTTGGCCTCAGCCAACTCAAATTTCTTTTTATCTTCATCTGCATGGGCTTCCGCCTGTTTCTTCATGTCTTCAATTTCTGATTCAGATAAACCGCTCGACTGTTCAATTCTGACAGATGTTTCTTTTCCTGTCGCAACATCTTTTGGCAGAGACATTCAGAATCCCGTTCACGTCGATATCGAATACCACTTTAATCTGTGGAGTCCCACGCGGGTGCTGGAGGTATTTCTTCCAAATTGAATTGTCCTAACAAACGGTTGTCATTAGCCATCTGCCGTTCGCCCTGGAAAACCCGTACAGTAACAGCAGTCTGATTATCGGCTGCCGTGGAAAACACCTGATCCTTGGTTACCGGAATGGTCGTGTTACGTTCAACCAGCTTGGTCATCACACCACCTTCGGTTTCAATTCCCAATGAGAGCGGTGTCACATCGAGTAAAACAACGTCCTGAACGTCTCCAGAAATAATACCACCCTGAATCGCAGCACCGATTGATACGACTTCATCAGCATTCACGCCTTTATGTGGCTCTTTCCCAAAGATTTTCTTTACAAATTCCTGGACTTTGGGGACACGCGTCGAACCACCAACCAGAACAACCTCATCGATTTCACTGGCGTTGAGCCCGGCATCTTTCATAGCCTGCTCAACTGGTTTCCGACAGCGCTCTACAAGAGGATCGATCAACTTCTCAAATTCAGAACGAGTTATCGCCAGCTGCAAGTGCTTTGCGCCAGTACTGTCGGCGGTAATGAACGGCAGGTTGATATCAGTCGATTGCGAAGAAGACAGTTCTTTCTTGGCTTTTTCAGCAGCTTCACGTAAACGCTGCAACGCCATTGCATCGTCTCGCAAATCAATTCCCTGCTCTTTCTTGAATGCGTCAGCGATATGATTAATGAGTTCTTCATCGAAATCATCACCACCCAGGTGACCATCACCATTGGTGCTCAGAGTCTCAATGATTTCATCACCAACCTCAAGAACTGAGACATCGAATGTCCCGCCACCGAAGTCGAAGACGACGATCTTTTCATCATTCTTTTTCTCAAGTCCGTAAGCCAGAGCAGCTGCGGTCGGCTCGTTGATAATACGTGAAACTTCCAGACCGGATATCTGACCGGCATCTTTGGTCGCCTGTCGCTGCGCATCATTGAAATAGGCGGGAACGGTAACCACTGCCTTATTGACTTTATGTCCCAGATAGCTTTCGGCAGCTTCTTTCAGCTTGCGCAAAATGGAAGCGGAGATTTCGGGCGGCGTATAAGTTTTGCCGCCTGCTTCAATTTTCACGTAGTCTTCCGGACCGCCGATAATTCCGTAGGGAACGATCTTTTCTTCGCTCTGGACTTCATTATGACGACGTCCCATAAAGCGTTTCACTGAATAGACCGTATTCTTGGGGTTGGTAACCGCCTGACGTTTGGCAGGTTCACCGACCAGTGTTTCCCCTTTATCTGTAAAAGCCACTACACTGGGAGTGATCCGGTTCCCTTCCAGGTTGGGTATCACCTTGGCTTCCCCACCTTCCATTATTGAAACCACCGAGTTAGTAGTTCCTAAATCAATACCGATGATTTTTTCACCTTGAGACGACATTTGAGTTTCTCGCTTTCTATATTACGTATTCAGATCTGTACAAAGTCAAATTAAGATCGTAATTCCCACTCTGTACATCTATCATTTTCTTCTTATGATTTTAAGACACTTAACCATCTTTAAATTGGCTGCATTTCTATTAAGCAACGAATGTGCCAAGTTAACCATCATTACAAAACAGATAACGTAAACCACAAATATTAAATCACTTAGAGACATGGTATTTTTCGACAAGCTAAAAAAGCACTTGCAAAAACTGCCATATTGACACCATGGGTAACCATACCTGCCTCGACACAAAAATGACATATTGGCAGTCCAGGATGACAACTACTTAGAATAACTTCTAAACGGTTCACCTGTAAGGCTCAACCGCTTGACAGTCTCTAATTACGGCGGTACAAAATAGAGCCATTGGAGGACGATATTGATTGTTTTTATTGATCAGTTTTTACTATCAATCCAGGCAATCTTTCAAGTATCCAGACACACCGAACACACTTAAACAATTGTTATTAAAAGCCTTACAACTTTAAATCAAGTGTGTCATTTGGGAGAAAATCCATATTAAGAAATTCTTAAGGGATTGTAATCCAATTGTGAAATCAGTAGCAAGCAACGAAGTACGACCAAGGATGGTGCGTGATCTGACTGTGATTAATTTTCTGAGAGACAGAAACGAGACTCACATCCTGAAAGATTCCGATGGCTAAGAAAAAAGCGGTTAAAAGAAGTACTTCGGCTGCGAAACCGAAGTCACCAACCAAGAATAAAGTCGTCCCCGCGAAAACAAAACGTGGCCCGGCTTTTATTCAATCCGAGTTAAAAAAAATTGACCGTGAAATCGTAAAACTGGTCAATAAACGCTGCTCGATGACTGTAAAATTGATCAAGTCTGACCCTGAACCCCGCAAGGCAATGTTCACTCCCAGGTCTGATGAAGAATTGCGTAACAA
>CALOEF010000032.1:0-41443 GCA_942492165.1 uncultured Planctomycetaceae bacterium | reverse complement strand
TTGAGATCGCCAAGGGTGCGAATACCAACCTGTTCGAGCCAGAGAGTGCTCTTCGGCCCCAGATTCAATAATTTTTCGCAAGAAACCGAATCAGGCAACGGATCAACGGGCATTACTTTTTCTCAATTGAAAGATTTGCTGATACAAAGACACTTCGCAATCGCAGGCGTTTCACTTAAAATCTGTCAGATTACCATTCGTTTCTCAATCTCGATTCCATTATACATAATCAGTTCCCTGAAAGTCCGCCATGGAATGGTTTGCCTTTCTGATTTATTTTTTGATTGCTCTATTCTGCTCGAGCGTACTGTGGTTCACAATAAAACTCGGGTTCCGCGATTCCACATCTCTTAAGTCAGCATTTCCAGAATCAACGGAATTCGACACTCTACCCGCTGTTGCAAAAGCACGCTTGTTCTGGAATTTCAGCAGCGCACTCATTGTCGTTCTCACTTTGATACTCTTGATGGGAATCAGTGTACGTCAATTGCCTCTCTCTCATCCAGTGACATTGACATTGGGGGGTGCGTTGATTTTGATCTGGGTGATCAGCCTCTGGTCTAGGATGTTGTCATTCGGGCCTCCCGCGGGGGCACTCCTTCCTGATCTCCCTGAGTTTGAAGAGCTAGAGTCAAAGCCCGTTCCAGAGACAACAGACGAAAAAGAGGGGGCATAATGATTTCGCTCCTGTTGTTTCTGGTCCTACTGCCTCTTTCACTGATTCTTGCAGAGATTCAGCATCAGGCTTCTCAGCAGGGAATTAAATACCATCTGCTTAATGCACTGCGCAATGTTTCACATGCGCAGAACCAGATTGAAAAATTTTCTGAACGGTGCCTGCTGTTTCTCTCACTGCTGTGTTGTTTGGCTTCGATTATGATACTCCCGCAGTTTGCAGAGAGCCTGACAGAACGAGCATACTCGCTGATCGCAGTACCACAGTTGATCATCGCCGATATGACATCGGTCCTATTGTTAGGACTGCTGCTGATTTTGCATGTCGCAGGTGAGATCTGTCTGGCGACTGGTGAACGACGATATCACAATCGGTATGCCGTGCTCTGTCTCAACAGTTTTTTCTGGGTCCCCCTGCTCTTCTCGTGGACGGCGCTCGCATATTATCTGCCACTGGGTAACAGCCATAGCACATCGGATACGGTCTCTACAATGTGGCTTGTGCTGCTGCAACCACTGGGAAGCCTCGCGCTGATACTGTCATTGCTCGGCCCTTATTTAATGGTCAACACGACGCTTACCAGCAATAAAAAACTGGTTTACTACTGGATTCGTGAACTACGCATGTTGATCAGCCTGTTGGTCATTACATTAGCCATCGTTGGCAGTCGCACCTGTTTTTCACCCGCGGAGATACAAAATACTCCCGGAGAAATCATCCGACTCGTCATTCTGCCTGTGGTATTTATCGTTTTGTTATTGCTCGTTAAACGTCTCAAAGACTATTTTGCTTCACGTGCCGGATTTGTTGCACTACCATTCTGGAAACGAACGCAGTGGCTGGCACTGATCGCATTGACGGCCTCGTTTCTTGCATTTCACGTTTTAGGGATGTCGGATCCCTGGATGCACGTGTTACTCAATTTCAGTTTGCTGGCGATCTGGGGCGGATTCATCGTTCCCAAATATCACATCAAACCGGCGACAACACTCAGGAACCACCCTTAGAAATCCATTCAGGAATCAATGCGTGATGGACGAACTCTTATCTTACTTGCCCGGCACAGATGACAATCTGCTCTTTTTGACACTGGCCGTCCTGGTGCTGCTGATGATAACGGGCATTTATGGATACTTAAGTACGCAGGCAAGTTCTTCCGCAAAGCGCCGTTGGGGATGGCCCACCCTGTCACTATTTGCATTGGCGATTCTGTTGTTCTGGTTCGGACAACCTCTGTCTGAAGGACAAAGTAGTCAGCCCGGTGAACTTGTCATTTTGATCAGCCAGTTTTTAACGGGATTAATTGTGCTGGGTTCGGCTGCTGCTTCTGTGCTCTCATCGGATTTGAAATGGTCGTTGACAGCGGCAATAATTTCGTTTCTGACGAGTGGGCTCTTATTTCTCCAGACCGCAGTCTTACCTGTCGTTTTATTATGCTGGTTGATTTCAGGTGGAAGTGTGATTTTGTTTTTGTGGCACGGTGTGACGCATCAATGCACTGTTTCTGAGAATACACAGAACCAGATCCCGTTTCGCGAACCATTTCTATCGTGTCTGGTTTGTGGATTATTACTTTGCAGTTGCTTGTGGGTTGTTCATCGAGAGTGGGGACCCAAATCAACGCATGAAATCGAGGCAGCGCAAACGACAACCGTTCTTTCAACCGTTTTGATTCAACAATTGTTGACAGAACATTGGCCGACCTTCATTTTGTTAATGATTTTCATAGCAGTTTTATTTGCAGGAGTTTCACACTTGCTTGCAGGTCAAACTGGATTTCCTCTCACGATGCAGGATCATGACGGGGAGAACTTCTAACATGATCTTACTTTATGCGTTACCGTTGCTACACAATAATCTTTTCATCGCAGTGACTCTGATCGTGCTGGGGTTTCTGGGCATGCTGCTTCAGCGGAACGCGCTCTCGACGGTCTTCTCGCTCTTAATCTGGTTGCAGGGCGCTGGTTTGATTTTCACCGGCTATGGTCAGTATCAAAACTCTCGCGAGGGGAACCTCTATTTTCTGATCATGATGTTTCTCGTGATGACGTTACTCAGCACTCTTGCCTCGCTCATTTTTCGAATACGAGAATCTGCAAAGCAAGATCAGCTCTTGACAGAATCTCACGAACCACCAAGCGTCCCCCATGGTCAGGAAGGAACACGTGGTAGTGGATAAAACCATCACACTGTTACTTCAATTAAGTTTAATCATTCCGTTTGTGATGGTGGTCGTCGCTGCGTTGATTGGCTGTCGTATCCTGAAGGGTCATCCCCGCTGGCCTGCTTTGATCGGTGTATCACTGACATCCATCATCGCGGTGACGTCCACAATCTTTTTCAGTCCAGTCATTCACAATCAATCTTATTCGCAAACGCTGATCAACTGGATTTCACTCTCAGGCAATCCCGAAGTAACAGTGACGATTGGCGTTTTGTTCGATCCACTCAGCCTTTCGTTTTATCTGATTGTTTCAATGGCGTCACTGTTTTACCTCGTATTGAAAGAATCATTCGAAATTCCTCGAATTACACAAACCCGCGCTACAAACGGTCATGCTTCGCTGCTTTATTTAATGTGTTTCTTTGCCACAGTTGGCTGTGTGCTCTCAACTAATTTTCTGCAGTTACTCATATTCTGGTTCATGCTCTCAATGAGCCTGAATCTGCTGCACGAAGTAAATTTGGTATCTGACACACTCGATGCAAAACAGAGCAGACACTGGTGGGGCTGGAACGCGTTTTCAGATGTCATGCTCCTCTTAAGTGTTTTCCTGATCGGAATCAATTTTGGCACATGGAATTTTCTGCAGTGCCTGCAGTTCGATGCCATTCAGGCCGCACACATTAAAAATTCCTCGGCCCTGCCCGGTATCGGGGCGGCTCTTTTTCTGGCGGCTGTGCCACGCCTGGGATTGTTCCCGGCGTCAATGATGATAATCGGCAATGAACGGCCCTGGAGTGCTTCCTCTCTGGCGGCGTTAAACCTGCTGTCTGTTCCTGCGGGAATGTTTCTCCTGCTTCGCTGCGCTCCAATGATCCTCGCCGTCACAGCGAATCAAATGCTATTGATTCAAGCAGGAACAGTTTCCGCTCTTCTGACCGTGTTGTCTGCCTGTAGTCTCACACGCACGCAACATCTGGATCGTTTTATATATTGGATTTCCGCGACACTGGCGGGCACAGTCGTGGCTGTGACAGGCATGAATGCCGACCATGCACAGCCGCTTATCCCGACAATGACTTTACTCTACACGTGCGTCATGGCGGTCCTGATCCCGATGATAAATCGACGTCAAACCGGTCTGTGGCCTGCAATGTCTCACTCATCAATCAAGGCCTGTTATCTGTTATCAGTGATTGCGATTCTCGTTGGCTTGAGCCTGATGCTGAATCCACTCATTACAGTGAGAACAACAACCGATGACATTCGGACTGAAATCATGGTCTGGCTCATATTGCTCATTTCATTTTGTACCAGCTTTGGTTTAGCCCAATTTTATTTTTCGCTCAATTCAAAACCGGAACCACAGACTGCCTCACAAAAGATCCCTGTTCTACCGCTCTGGGGTATCTCACTGTTTCTCTGTTTGACCAGTGTGTCGGTTTTATTCCGGTTCCCGTTCCTGCGTTCCATCTGGCCGGAACTGATCACAGACACCAACACGAATCCATTCGATCAGGACTGGTTGTTTTGCAGCCTCGCTGGTTTAACAATCATGCTATCTCTCATTCTGGCCTGGATGACAGCATCAAAAGTTCATCGCAACAATCCAGCAGATCAGCGCTGGGTAGCCCTTATCAACCTGGGACAATCGCATTTCTATTCTTTAAACATTCTCAACCGGGCCGTTATCGCTCCGCTTGTTCTCCTGGCAAAAATTATATCACTGCTCGATTACTGGCTGCTCAGTCGACTCAGTCGCGCTTCAATAGAACAGACGCCCCGCTATTGGGGGCGACTTCTGAAACAGATGCAAAATGGTCAAATTGCTTTCGAGACGCTGGTTTTACTCTTCACACTTTCTATTTTCATCATTGTATTACTGGTATTACAAATTTAAATTCTGGCACTGATTCCCATTTTGAAACGTTTTGTTGAATTCACTTCATCACTGAGCTACTTATGAACGAATTCCTGAATTCCATCATTTCACTCTCTCCCGTACTTCTGGTTATCATGCCAGTCGTGGGTGCCTGTTTCGGGTGGGGTGGATCAAAAATGGGGCTGGAATTTAATCGCTGGACTACATTTTCCAATACACTCATCACAGTTCTGATATTAGTCGCTGTCATCGTTGCTCCGTTTATCAAAGGCACAGATAACGATTCCAGGCAGACACGCTCAATTTCCGTCACCTTGAAACTTCCCTCGACTGCCACAACGCCTTCAAAAAATGAGTCCGCATCGGAAAGAGTATCTGCGCGTACTTTAAAATGGACGATCGATCCTGTCGCGGTCTGGTTCCTGATGCTGCCAGTCTGTCTCTGGCCTGCCCTGGTTTTCTTCTCAAATCGCAGCATCGAGATGACACGCCTGCATTATTTTCTGTTAATGATATTACAATCTACGATCAACGGTCTTTTTGTTTCCTCTGACCTGATGAGCTTCATTTCTTTTTTTACTCTGACGACGTTCTGTCTGCTCTGTATGATTCGCCTCTGGAGTGATTCCCGCTCGCGCCGCATTTTTGAGAGTACAATGTATCTGCAATTTCTGGGAGACGGTCTGATCATTGGAGGGCTGTTCCTGGCAGCTGTTGCTTTTAACTGGATGCAGGGAATCCTGCTGGGGACACCACAAACGCTGACTTTTCAATTCGACCATTTTTTAAAAGAAACCGTCAGTGACATCGCGCGTTATCCTCTTGCCGCCGCGTATTGGAGTTCAATTTCGCCCTGGATTCTTGTGCTGCTGCTGTCAGGTTTTACGTTCAAAGGCGCACTGTTTCCGCTGCACTATGGACTCACGCAATGGCTGGCTGTTTCGTCATCGGGTCCCTTTGCAAAGCCACATCATTCAGGTTGGAATCTGATATTGCTCACATTACTCACAAAAATCAGTATTTATGGTATGATCCGTTTCATGATCCCGTTGAATTTTACAGTCGGATCCAGCCTCATTTCTGTCCTTTCTTTCTGGGGATGTTGTGGTTTTCTTTTTGCAGCATTGATTGCCAGCAGACGCACTGATCTCTTGCAAATCATCGTCTGGTTTCTGATCGGGCAGACTGTTTTGACACTGACGATCCTGTTTGCAGTGGAGCCAGAGGCCATTTCCAGTTTCACAATATTAAATGTGATTCAAGGGATTGCCTGTTGTCTGTTGTTACTCGTCACGCCTCTGGTAGCTCAGCAGAATTCTGGTTCGTCCGACAGGCTCCTGAAACTGGTAGTAACTCTCTCCGTCATGACACTGATTGGTATTCCCGGACTGGGAGGGTTTACGGCTCAGTTCGCATTCATCTGGAGTCTCATTAATCAGAGTGTTCTCGTCGCGTTCTGTTATATACTCGGCACGCTGATCTTCAGTCTGTCGTTCATTCGCACCTACTGGGAATTTTTGAAAACAGAACGAACTGACACCGTTTCCACTACTGATTTCAGCAATGAGAGGGAGAACGAAAACAGTCAGCTCACCTGCGTGGCGTTCGGCCCTGCTCTCTTGCTGATCCTTTTAATGGGCATCTCGCCTGTGATCCTGCTGGAAAAAACATCCTTTGCGCTCAGGGAAATCAAAGTCCCTGCTACTGAAGATCCTGCAAACAGACAATGATCAATTATCAGAGGCTTCGTAGAGTGCCGTTTTCTGATCGTCTTCCTCCAGTTGAAATTCATAGTGCGAACCGGTTGCCAATGTGTAAACCTGCAATTGACCATTGACGCGTCGGCGATAACTGAGAGGTGTTGCGGCATCGAAAGCATGCAATTCACCCGGCTTCAGCTTATAAGGTCCACCCCAGTCGCTGTACGGACTTTTGAGTTCATATTCGATTTCTGTTTTGGTCGTATTGGAAATCTTGAGTTCCGGTACAGTAAATGTTGCCAACAGTTGTGGTGAAGACCAGTTGACCTGATTGATACGATAGCGTCCAAAACCCAGTTCAATATCTGGAATCTCAGCAACGGAAGCCGGCCCCTGTCTGGTCCAGCCATCCCAGGCAGATTGAACCAGTGTGCGCAATTTTTCCTGATTGATTTTGGAATCTTGTGGTTTGTAACGGGGAGAGAAACGGGCATTACCGCCGATCCGGGAATCCCCATCCCAGTTCAATCGCAACGCGCGTGTGGAAAAACTGGGTTTCTGGATTTGTGGTTCTACATCCTGACTGACTGCCAGAGAATACTCGGCGTAAGGAATCCATTCTTTATCGGCGGCTGATTTCTTGATGGCTATGGAAATGGCGGCTTGAGGCACAACAAATCGAAATTGATCGACGTCTGATTTTTTTGCCTTACCTGCATCTTTGACCTGAATCGGACTGGTCAAGACAAGCTCAGACCAGATTTTGACGTTATCGCCGTATTGCTTCAGGTCTGGAAATACCTGTTGCAAAGTTTTCGAATCTGCCAAAGCGTCGAAGGAATGACCGGGAATATCCAGGACGGGAATCCGCGCAATGTCGGCTTCGACCAACATATCCGTCAGTGGTTTGAGCATGCCGGGTGCCACTCCAACCTGCAACTCAGTCACTTTAGGAATTTCGCTGATCGGTATGCCAAGTGATGAAAGACGTTTCACTTTCATATCTGGTTTAGCAGAATCTAAAGCGGCTACGGTCAGACCAAAGCTCAATGAAATTCCTTTTTTATCTGTGACCACTTCACTGGGTGAAAGTTTCATGCGGGGATGATAAACAGGCAAAGGCCATATCGCATCGACGACCTGACTCGCTTCATCAAAATTAAGCTGTTTCTCCAGTTCCACGACCAGACCGGGTACGATGGCTTTCACTTCAGATTCGATTCGCCCTTTGCTGCCATAGATGCCGTCAACCAGGCCACTGGATACTTTTTGTGACGTCATGCCAAGCCCTCGTGTGGAAACACCCGCTGGTCCGGAAACATTCCAGTTATCATGCGGAATATTAAATCGTGTCCGCAACAGCTGCAGCCGAATCTGATTTCCCTTGATGTAAGGTTTCACATCAAAGCTCAACCAGACCGGTCGCTGATATCCCACACTGACGGCAATCGGGCCTGCCACTGCCGAATGCCGATTACCGGAAACATAGGTCGTATTAATAGCAAGGTTTACGTTTTGAATCCCGAGCTGAATATTAAGCGTACCCGCAGCGTAAGCCTGAATTGCCGCCCTGGCTAATTCTCCCTGGTAGGTAATCCCGGAAAATTGAACAGAGAAACTGCGGCCCTGGGCAACAGTCGAATCGTAAATGTCATTAATGTTTCCGACCAGCATATCTTTGGGAACCATACTGGGAACAGCATCGGCTAATGATTTGAGAAACTGATTTCCTAAGCGGACCGAGACGGCATTGTCGATCATTAATGCGGGGACGAATGGGCTTTTCGGGTCAACGGCTGCTGGCGGTTTTTGATCGGGCTTGACCAACAGAGGGGCGGTGGAATCAGAAACGAGTGCAGGGTTCTGCATCCAGTCGAACAGGGGTTTTGTATAAGCCAGCTGCCACACATCATGGCCAACATCGGGCTCCGAAAATCGTGGGGTACCACCGGCTTGTTTGATGGACTGAATCATCTGTTTCGATTCCGCGGGAAGAATCACTCGATCTTTAGCTCCATGAAAGGCCCAAATCGGAATTGTTTTCAACTTCGAAGCCCATTTCGTTTTTCCTCCACCAGCGATGGGAGCAACGGCAGACCAGCGATGGGGAAACGCTGCCGCCAGACTCCAGGCGCCATATCCACCCATCGACCATCCTGTCAGGATCTGTCGATCTTTATCAATGGAATAATCCTTCAGTACCGTGTCAAGAATTTGAACCGCCCGTTTGCCATCAGAACTCTCGGCAAGCCAGCCGCCCAATAAACGTTCTTTCATATTCTCTGCCTGAGGAAACACTACCACGTACGGAAAATCGTTCGCCTGCTTTTTCACAATTGGTCCTAATCCTACCTGAGTCTGTTTCAGACCATCATTGCCTCGCTCTCCTGCGCCATGCAAAAACAGGATTACAGGATATTTCTTTTCGGGGGAATAGTTTTTGGGGATAAAGACGACATAGCGATGCGTGCCGGATTCGTCTTTATAGGTGGCGTTGACAAATCCCGTTTTGACAGGTTTTGTCTGTGTTGCTTTAGTCTGTGTTGCTTTAGTCTGGGCTTCGAGAGGCGTTGCAGAGCCCAGCACAGCCATGGAAAGCAGTATCAACAAATATTGTGAAGCAAACGGGAGAAAAGCTTGTTGTTTCTGCATGGCTACAATCCGTTTCAAATTCATGAGAACTGTTATTGGTGTGCTTCCATCCATGATGGAGAGAATTCAGAGCCGCTCTTTGATTCGGCGTCCGACAATCACACTCTCGATTTTTGTTTAGCAGGTGGTCACTGTCAACAGAACGCCTCTCCCAAGTGTAGATATTAGACTATTCCCGAGGTCGACACTTGGATCACAAAAATCTGTTTTCCTCGAAAACGGAAAAAATGCAGTGGATTCTCAGCTTAACAGTTCGTTATATAGATAAGCTCAGGAATTGATGAACATTTCCTATTTGATGTTATTTAGATAAAAACCGGGAGGGTGCATCGATGCCCCGAATACTGATATTCTTGTTTGTTTTCAGTTTACTGTGCGGATCTCCGCTGTTTGCTTATCCTCCTCCCGGATTTGGCCCTGCCTCGAGTGGGGGGAATGCTTCAAGTCAGGTGAAGGTTGTTACCAAAGGCAAATATCGTCTGATTTTTTCCAACGGGATTCCGGAACACCTGACCGGACGTTTCCCAAACCGAAATAACCCGAATTCAATACGCCCACAACGTCATGAATTACGTGTACCCCTCGACCCTCAGGTAGCACGAAACGTAACACCTGTCGGCCATTCTGCATTTGGAGTCGCCTCGAATGGAGTTCTGCTTGATCCGGGGACAGCAGAATATTGGAATCGTAACCGTCGATCCGGCTGGAACTACGAGGCGCTCTCCGGAAAAATGAATCTGGGACTCGATACAAGCAATGCTCACGTTCAACCAACGGGAGGTTATCATTACCACGGCTTACCCACAGGTTTAATCTCTCGATTGGGAAAACCCGGACAGGTCACGGCAATCGGGTATGCCGCCGATGGATTTCCCATCTACACACAGTACGGTTACGCTGACGCCAATGATCCCAACAGTCAAATTCAGAAAATGAAATCCAGCTTCCAGGTGAAACAGGGAAGAAGACCGAATGGACCTGGTGGAAATTATGATGGAACGTTTGTTGAAGATTATGTCTATGTCGCTGAGTCAGGAGATCTGGATGAATGCAATGGTCGGATGGGAGTGACTCCCGAATATCCGGCCGGCATTTACCATTATTACATTACCGAAGATTTTCCCTTTATTCCCCGCAATTATCGAGGGACACCCGATCCCAGTTTTCAAAAGCATGGACCGGGGCCAGGTCGGAGGCCACCAGGAAGAAGAAGACCTTTTTAGTAAAGCCCTGGATTCAGGTCGATTTGAGAAGCAATCGGTTCTCAACTTTGAATGAAGCAATACTGAAACAATCTGCCGGAATGCACAAAGAAACAAGGTCGTTTACACGACTAGTGCGTACGGGTTTTCGGTTTGGTTTCTCGCATTCGGCTCCTTGCCCGCGAGAGAGTGGGACCAATCGAATTTTCAGGAATATCCAGTTCAGAGCTGATTTGCTGATAGGATTTTCCCTGAATATGGTACTGCTCTACAATCTGTGCATCTGCGGGAGGCAGTTGCTTGATCATGTTCTGAATTTCTTCCTGGTCTTCAAGCTGTTGTTGCTGACGCACTTGATCATCGGGAATACT
This sequence comes from uncultured Planctomycetaceae bacterium, assembly GCA_942492165.1. GTDB lineage: Bacteria > Planctomycetota > Planctomycetia > Planctomycetales > Planctomycetaceae > Gimesia. The sequence continues at coordinate 30,796 of CALOEF010000032.1, read as the reverse complement.
TTGCAACTTCGATTGTGTGGCAACATGTCCCAACGCTTCAGCCATGCGGCGTTCCACCATTTTTTTTATCACAACACGACGGGAGACCACTGTCAGATATGTTGCCAGTGAGCTGTTACCGCGGAAGTTACGCAGGACTCGATATTCGTTTGCCAGGAGAACCAGAAAGATTTCGGAAAGTAGATCATCCACATCATTGTCAGTAACACGAATACTGCGGGCATGGGCAGTATGATGAATTACGTGCGTGAACAGACCGATAAACCGGTCTACAAAATCCTTCCATGCGCCTGATTCTTCAGTCAGGCAACGCTTGAGCAAGTTTTTATCGATATCGGTGAGAGCCACAAATCGCCTCAATTCAGTAAAATAGCCGCTGTTCGGCAGTAAGCGAGTTAAGCCTGCACGTCATTATACGCTGAAACCATCCATTTATGTTGCAAAAAAACAACCGAATTCAAAATGAAAGATTAGTGCTGCTTTTAAGTAAAATCTGAACATTTTGCCCGCGAACTTTACTAAGATCTGCGATTTAAGGCAATACGACCCTGAAAGTAAACATAATTCCACTGCACTTATACTGAATGACTGTTAAATCAGACGCTTGAAGTAACGAATTCTAACGACAGCACATTAGCCGGCATCGCAGGCCTGCACTGCATTCCAAGCCTGTTAAGATGAGTTTTTCAGACACAATGTACTCGATTTCAGATATCAATCAGGATGGAGGCAGGCGCTTCGCAAAAACGAACGTTTTCCGATGCTCTTATACCATTCCGGGACAAACAGAATAGAAGTAGATGCCATCGAACACTGAGTCTGGTGACTGGTATTATTTATGTGGCAGGTGAAGTTCTTAATTTTGAAATGTGAGTATGTAGTGGTAGCAATCCGCACTGGCCCAATCGGCGTGGCCTTTTTTCTGGCCATAGGTCGTCAAGAACAACTCGAATTTCCTGGTTTCGCGATTTTCGAACAGCGAGAAATTGGAGAGTTGGAAATTGAAGCTGTGAGTGTTTGGGTTCCGGTCATCGATCACGGTCACAGACTCTTTCTTAATCGCCGCAGCGGACTCGTCAATTTCGGCTATGATCAGTGGGTAGCGCGGACCATTTCCGCGCGAAGGAGCCCCCGAGATGTTACCTAACCAATAGAGCTTGCCAGTTGTGCTGTGACGAATCATGCGGTGCAGTGACGATGACGAAAAGAAGGACATGCCGTTGGAATATTTCCACTCGCGAACCGGAGACAGCGTTTTCCCACCATCGGTGGAAATGCTGAACCATTTATGTCCGGGTACCTTTGCGACGGTTCCGTCCCAGCCATGAGTTGAACCGCGCCAGACGACCAATAGACGGCCATCGTTGAGCTCTGCCACTTCCGGTTCCATCAGCCCACGTGCCGAGATTTCGGGAGAGACTTCGAGTCGCGCTCCTGGTATCCAGCGATATTGTTTCTTGTCAGCGTCCCAGTGGCCGATCATGATCATCGAACCCATTCGAAATGGCCGCTGGTTATTTTTCGGATCACCTGAAGCATTGGTGTGAGCCAGCACGTGGATCAATGCACCACTTGAATGCACCAGAATGTTTGTACCGAAGTAGCCTTCGTTGTGATTCAAAAATGTGGCTTTGCGCGGATCTTCAGGATCGAAGGCGTCGCCCTCTTCGTATCGCATCTGACGAGGCGCGCTCCATGTCCGACCATAGTCGCTCGACAGGCGACAGTAGGTAAAGCAGTGATAAATTCTTCCCACCTTGATTTGCCGCAGCCAAACCTGTACCAGTCGTTTGGAAGTGGGGTCATACTGCATGGCCCCGCCTCCTTCCCAGACATTGACCCCCTGGTAATCCACGTTATTCGATGCGCCGATAGCAACGGGATCGGACCAGCTTCGCGCGTTGTCCATCGACCAACGCGCTGTCATGTTCTCACCTACATCGTCGAGAATTTCTGTACTGCGAACCTCGCGGCGCTCTAATCCGGGGCCAACGTACTGCATCGTTACTCGCGCCGCGGCCCGTGGCTTTGAGTGTTTGAGAAACAGCTCCTTCTTTACCTGAACCAGTGGTTGATTCACCAACCAGGGCATCCAATAGGCGCGCGTCTCCTTGCGCTCCGTTTGCGGGATTTGCCCAGGTTGTACAACGACTCCTGCGTCGGGAAATACTCGTCCAGGGACGCTGCCTGAGGAAAAGTAGAGCGTGCCCGGTTCGCCAAAGTGGTCCGGTTTTTCGGTACCAAAGAGCCCTCGCCCGTTGGCGCCACCCACCGCTGTGAACAGAATGTTGCCTGATTTGGCGTCTCGCCTGGTAGCGCCCGTCTCGATAGAAACACGTCCCCCGCCACCACCGCCTGCATAAATGGAACCACTACCGCCATCAGCACTGACCTTCCCCGATTGACCAGTGATCGTTTTGCAAGTGATCCAGATACTGCCGCCTGATCCCCCGCCGCCGTACTTTGCTTTGATGTCGTGGCCTCCACCGTGTCCTCCGTCGGCCGAGATGACTCCATCCACATGGACCGTCGGGGCCTCGATACGAATGGCTCCGCCTCCAGCCCCGCTTGGGCCGGTACCTCCTCCGCCACCACTGCCCGGTTGACTCGGTTGCTCGATCGAACCGTAGCTATCCTTTGCAATCGGCGTTCCCCCGCGTCCACCATGGCTGCCGCCGGCGCTGGCGCCCCACACCTTCGGATAGCCACCGGCTCCTGGTCCAAATCCAGCCGATGTGGGATCGTCATTCTTCTGATGCCCCTGGCCACCGGCGTAACCCTTGGCATTGGCATCGATTGATCCGCCTGAATCAATGATTAACGAGTCACTGCACTTGATGTATATCCGACTTGCGTCCTTCTTTTCCTGAAAGGAATCCAGCAGCGTAATTTTTCCTCCGGCAAGGACATGAATTTGTCTGGCTCGCAGAATCGTCTCACCACCGGTTAGCACTAATGTTTGTTTCAAACGAATGCTTTTCAGTTCAGGGGTTATTTGCCCCAGAGTCACTCGTGAGCCTTTTCCCTCAATGACGACATCATCGCCGGCGGCAGGTGCCTTCCCCGTATTCCAGTTGGCCGCGTCAAACCAGTTGCCGCTGTTGCCCTTTTTCCAGGAATGGGTTTCCGCGTGGGCTACGTTGGCTGCGCAGATGGTTATAAGCAGCGGGACTACAATTGTCTGCCAGGGTCCGTCAATGTTAGTTAGCCGCATCTCTCTGGTCCTTGGTGAAGTGCCTGGTGCCGGGAATGCTGATTTGGATTTATCTGAACTCACACTGGATTCGGAATGTCGACTGTTATAACAGGATGCGTTTCCCGTTTCTAGCGCATCGACAGTTCTCTGATTGACGTGCCCCAGGTAGGACACCAGCCACACGCCTTAGCATCCAATCTGAAATAATGGTCTGTACATCAGGAAAACTAATTATTGAGAATGCGACAGACAAAAAAATTTCAGGCGGGGATTATTTACCTCCATTCATCTTTGAAAGATATTTCACGAAAGGCTTATTATGAGACCTTACAGTGACATAACCTAATGGCTGATTTGTTTGTTCATTGCTTCTCTCTTCGGCTGCTCCGGATCGACAGATTCGCCACCTTCCAAACCACCAATGGTAACTTCAACAAAACCAATTGAAAAACCTGTTGAGAAACCGCAAACTGGTGATAAGAAACCCGCTCAACCTCAGCCATCTGAATCGAAAAGTCAAGTCGAGTACGACAAGACGGCACTTCTCGCAAAACTTGACGCAGCTATTGCCAAAGAATCTGACGCCGACAAAAAAACTGCGCTGAATTCAATGCGTTTATCGGTGGGGGTCAATACGCGACTCTGAATTACAATGCGCAGAGCAAGTCGACCCTCTAATCAACGGCAACCGGTGTCACCATAAACAGTGTTACGGTGTTCTCCGGAGTCGCGGTATCGGATTCCGCGTTCACCAACTTAACCTGGCTTCCCGTGCTCGAAACTGTCCTCACCACGAGCGTTTCTCCGAGGTTCATTTCAGCCTGTGTGTTGACTCGTCGCACCGTCAGACCAGGGACCGTAAGTCCATTCACTTTCACCGAGTTCTTGAAGTCCCGGTACGAGATCTCCGGGCTAAATTGGAGCTGAATTCTTCCCGTGTCGAGCAAACGCGGCACGACCTCGCAAAAAACACCGAACCGCTTCCACTCGACGGCGGTTTGGTTGTCCCCTGCAGGAATCAAGATCGGAATCTTGCCACCGCTCATTGCCGTTGCTGGTTGCCCGGGAGCAGTGACGATCTGCGGACTTCCGTGCACCACTGTAACTCGACCCGATTTTTTCAGTTGCTCGATGGCTTCTTCTGCATTCTTGTAAACCGAGACCGCTGGAGGGGTACGGTTTCGTGGGCCGGTTGTTGAACTCACCGGCTCAGCTGCCGCTGCAAATTCTGCTGCTGCTTTGCTTGATAGTTCAAGAAAACAACAGCGGCAGAGGATTTGGTCCGGCCTTCCCGTTAGTCGTCGTAGTTGTTCCGATAGTTTCTGAAGCTCTGTAATCTGTCGCGATAACTCGGCTCGTTCTCGGATGACTCGTCGGTTGAGCTGGTCTGACACTTCTAGCAGCTTCGCAGCTTCTTCAGCCAGACCCGCTGCTTTCAATTGCTCCGTTATCACGCGGAGGTGATCCAGGGCCGAGAGATTGTGGCTCTTTTCGTGGCCCGACTGCGGGACTAACTGCGGCGTTGAGTGCGTTTCTAGTTCGGCACCGAGACTGACTGTCGCGAGATACAGCGACAAAGCGAAAAAACTGATACAGCGTGCTGACATCTTTAGCCTCCTTTGGCTCGGGCATTTTATGAGAACCAACCGAATGTGGTCAATGTGAATTGAGACCAAACCGCCGAATGAACGCGTGTCTGGAGCGGATTCTACATTCACGAATTACGAACCATTTTCATGACACCGTTCCTTTAGCAGCAGACAAACAGTACAGAGTCAGATATAATCGAATATCAGTTCTATTGACTGGTGTCATTCATGAGGGCACATCAGTGATTTCGTTCAGGGAGAACAGATATGCTTCACCGCCGAGATGCAATGATTCGCCTGGGACAATTGGGACTGGGATCTCTGACCTTGCCTGGTTTACTGAGTGCAGAGAAGCTGCGAGCAGCGGAATCTCACAAGCCAGGGCTGATTACAACCAGCGGAAAGGCCAGGTCGTGTATTCTGATTTATCTTTGGGGTGGTCCACCACAGATGGATATGTGGGATCCGAATCCCGAAGCACCGCAAGGCATTCGTAGTCTGTTTGAACCCATCTCGACAGAAGTACCCGGAATTCAGATCTGCGAGGAGATGCCACTCTTTGCCCGCCACACAGACAAGACCGCGATCATTCGCTCGCTTTCACACGAAAGCAATATCCATGAAGCGTCGGTGTATCGGACGCTGACCGGTAGAGTCGATGAAACATTACGAGTGCCACGCAACGATCGTAAACGATCCGATGCTCCCAACCTGGGCTCAGTCGTATCGTACTTTCATCCCATAACCGGAATGCCGGGGGTGGCTACCATTCCCAGGCCCATCGGTCATGCAGGAGTCACCTATTCGGGAACGCATGCGGGCTACCTGGGAGCGCGCCATGACCCATTGGAAATCGCAGCAGCGCGTGGTACACAGGGACTGCCCTCTTTACCCCTCAGTTTGCCGGAAGAAATTTCGTCAACGCGCCTGCTCGCACGCCGCGGGTTACTTCAGTCACTGGAACAGTTAGACCGACGTTTTCAATCTAATCCACAAGCAAAAGATTTCGATGAGTTTCGAGAGATGGCATTCAGCATGCTGGGCTCATCGTCTGTTGCGAAAGCATTGCAGATTGATCGCGTTGATGACAAGACCCGAGACCGTTATGGCCGCAACGAATGGGGCGAAGCGATTCTAACAGCACGACGACTGGTTGAAGCGGGAATGCGTCTGGTGACGATCTCGTGGATGTTAGTCAAAGGCAACAGCGTCTCGAATGTCTGGGACAATCACGGCAATAAAAGCAGGAGTGGCTATCAAATGCTCAAATCAGAATATTGCCTGCCCTCATTAGATCGAAGTTGTGCGGCACTGTTGGATGATCTCAGTAACAGCGGATTACTGGATGATACCATGGTCGCCATGTACGGCGAGTTTGGACGCACACCAAAAATCAATCCAAACATGGGGCGCGATCACTGGGGCGCGTGCCAGTCGGCTGTCCTGGCGGGAGGTGGCATTCGTGGCGGACAGGTTTACGGAACCTCCGATAACCATTCTGCATACCCGACATCAAATCCGGTGTCGCCGCAAGATTTACTGGCAACAATTTACCATGCACTGGGCATCTCCCACAATTCGACCATGTACGACCAGTCCAACCGCCCATTCCCAGTGGTCGATGGGCGACCGCTGACACAACTGTTTGGGTGATGTTCCGAGGGAAACCAATTTGATTTTCTTACCTGCTGGAAATGCTGTTGAATTCGTTTCTAAAATATTTACTTGTAATGACTTATAACAATTTTAGTCCTAGACCATTTTGGAAATTTTCGTTTAATATGTAAATTTTCTTATGTAAGTCCTGTTGCAATTGAGATAAGATATCTATGCCACAGGAAAACGATTTGAACCAATCATTTTAGCAGGTATTTGATGAACGACTCACTTTGCACAGGGCCTCTACCACGACGTGAGTTTTTGCGGGTCGGTACACTGGCTCTCGGGGGCATGACACTGGCAGATCTGCTCGCTGCGCGCGCGATGGCGGGAGTCAGCGATCCTGATACTTCGGTGATATTGTTCTGGATGTGGGGAGGGCCGAGCCAGCTTGAAACATACGATATGAAGCCGGACGCACCCAGTGCCTACCGTGGCCCCTTCAATCCGATACCAACCAAAATTCCGGGTATGGATGTAGTCGAGCATTTTCCGCGACAGGCAAAGATTGCTGATAAGTTTTCCATTATTCGCACGCTACACCACGGAATGTCGGCGCATAACGATGGCAGCATCACAGTCTTGTCAGGAAAAGAACCCCCGGCTCCTGATCCCACATCAACCAACAAATCGAAGCACCCTGATTTTGGCATGATCGCCAGTCACATGCGCGGACCGCGTTCCGACGGTCTGCCACAATATATCGGGGTACACAAATCACCGTTTATGACTGCACCGAATTATCTGGGACTGATGCATAAGGCCTTTGATTCCGGCGATCCGTCAGTGAAAGGATACACACCCAAAAATATGAAATTGGCAGCAGGTCTCGACGGTGAGCGACTCAATGATCGTAAGTCACTCGTTAATCAATTCGACCAGTTACGTCGTGATCTCGATTTAGATGGTTCTCTGGGTGGAACGGAGGATTTTCGTCGGGCCGCATTCAACATGCTGACCAGTTCTAAAGTAGCGAATGCGTTTGATATTAATCAGGAAAAGGAAGCCGTTCGTGATCGCTACGGTCGTCATCGCTGGGGACAGAATTGTCTACTCGCGCGACGGCTGGCAGAAGCAGGTGCCGCCGTGATTAATATTGATGCAACGGCCCCATCCAATAAGAGTGAGTACTTCAGTTGGGATGATCACGCCGGCCCGTTCCACCTTGTGCATGCCAATCTTGAACGTTTCCCACAGTATGACCAGGCGATTTCGACTCTGATCGAAGATATTCATGAGCGAAATCTCGACCGTAAGATTCTGGTCGTCGCTTGTGGAGAATTTGGACGGACACCACGACTGGCCCACCGCAAGACATTTCCAGGAAAGAAAGGGGGCCCATGGCTTGGTCGCAACCACTGGCCTGGTGCATTCAGCGCTTTAATCGCCGGTGGTGGTTTGAAAATGGGACAGGTGGTTGGCAGTACCAATTCGAAAGCCGAATATCCACTCCATACTCCCGTTACGCCCCAAGACCTGCTGGCGACGATTTATCGCCACCTTGGTATTGATTATTCGCACGGACTCATCAATTTTTCCGGAAGGCCCGTACCCATTCTACCTTCAGGACAGCCCATCTCGCAGTTACTGTGAAACCCACGTATTCACTCTCTGGAACAGACTTACTTCTTTTCTGGAATTGCCTCGTTCTCGACGGGAGGTGCTGGCTTGCGATAGATCAGAAGCAACACTCCCGCGATCACAAGAGGAATACTCAGCATTTGACCGACACTCAAAGGCAAGTCGCTGGCAAAATCGGCTTGTCGCAGTTTAAAGAACTCCAACACGAACCGGGCAGAAAAGACGAGGATGAAGAAGAGTCCCACCAACAGGCCCCGCGGTGTTTGTGAACGGTACTTGCGATAGAGAAAGAAGAGGATCAGAAAAATGCAGCCATAACAAAACGATTCATAGAGCATCACGGCGTGTCTTGGTTGCGATTTTTCAAATTCGGTTCTCAACCCCAGACCATCCTCAAATACGACTGCCCAGGGGACATCGGTCACACGTCCCAGGATTTCGGAATTAAAGAAATTCCCAATCCGGATAAAAAAACCAGCGAGCGCAACGGGTATGGTCAACCGATCTAATAACCATAATAAAGGCTGGTCTTGATGTTTTCGTGAATAAAGCCAGGCGGAAGTCAGAATTCCAATCGCGGCTCCATGGCTGGCCAGTCCCCCATTCCAGATCTGAAGTAGTTCAATGGGGTTCGATAAATATTTCACCGGATGATAAAACAGGCAATGTCCCAGGCGGGCGCCAACAATGGTACCAATCACCATATAAATCAGCAGTGATTCGACATCGTCCAGGTTCCGGTTTTCAGTTCGAAAAATCCAGCGCAGCAGAAAATAGCCACAAATGAACCCGGCTGTGAAAAACAGGCCATAATAACGCACGGTAATCGGACCAAGTTCAAACAAGACACGATTGATATCCCAATGCAGGTAGTCAGTCGCTGTAATCACTTTATGCTTTACTCCCGAATTCTGAAATGTCGCTTTGGATCAATTCTGTGATTTCAGAATAGTACAAATCTGCTATGATAATCAGTCAGAAAGATAGAGAAATACACAGTTTAAGCCTAGCCCGGATTCAGGATTCCTGTCGTGATTGAGTACCATTTGCGCCAATAATATGATAATCGAGGTAATTACGGTCTGCTTCAATGTCATTCGCGGTGATTCCCGTTATTAATCTGCCCTCTTCAGAAAGCACGATTTCCTGATGAAGTATCGACTACTTAGATTCAGTTCAGGTGTACTCGCCAGTTTGTCTGGATTTGCTCTATGGGAAATCATTCAAATCAAAGGTACTGCTTTGATCGGGCAACCGTCAATTGCAACGCTGGCGGGTGGAGGTTGCCTGGTCGCCATTCTACTGGGAGTTGCCGGCACTCTGGCTTCCAACCACTTCTGGACTGAACGAACCATCCAATATCAGAATGTGCTGTCTTATTTTTCCGACGCGTCCCCTCCCCCAGATCACTGGCTGGGTGGTTTGCTGATTTCCTGCTCGATCATCATATACATCGTTCTGATGACAAATTTGATACCCAGGCAACCGGGGCCACTAAATAACGATCAGCAGTCTTTTCTGACACAGGCCCATCGAGTTCAAGAATCGGGTGGCCCCTCCGTTTTAATCCAGCAACTCTATAGAGGAACGTATCAGGAGGCAAATCAGCATCCGATGTATGTTGCATTGCTTTCATTTTTCCCTGATTATGAAACGGGAAAACGTCTTTCGGCAATTTTCGGGATCTGTGCCTTGCTGATCTTTTCAGTTGGCATTGCCCGTCACTATGGAAATCTGACTGGAGGCCTGACCGGGTTCTTGATCAGTCTCAACGCAGCATACTGCCATTTAACGGGGCGTGTTGTCTGTGAAGGGCTACTCTTATTCTTCATTGCCTGCCTCTGGTTGCTTGTGTTGAAATTACCTGACCTGAAACAAACTCGAATTCCTTATCTACACCTGACCGCGATGGGACTGATCTTGGGACTGGCCTGGCTTACGAAAGGGACAACCCTGTTGATCATGCTGGGGCTGGTGATCTGGTTCTGCTCTTACGGAGTCAACTGGAAGCTGCTGTTCTCCCGTTTGTCGGGTGACTCAAACAGGGAGACTACGGAATCGAAAACAGAGCAGTCTTGTCCAACAACGGTCCCGCTGAAAGTAATTCTCGTGAGCTTGTGTCTTTTATTTGTAAGTTTCACTCTGGTAGCATCGCCGTTACTCGTCCGCAATACGCGCCTGTATGGCAGTCCGACATTTAATGCCAACTCTTATCTGATGTTTCAAGATGAATTTACCGAACCTCACGCTCTCATTCAGAAAGGCAGCCTGGGCGAAGCCGCCCAGGCCTATTTGCAGACACACTCTGCTGCAGAAATCATCAAACGGGAAATCAAAGGTTTACTCTGGCAGGTTTTCATATTTCTACGCAGTCTGGGACCACTTCCGTTTGAAGAAGGACGACTCTTCTTTGGTATTCTGGCGCTTCCTTTTTTATTGATTGGTTTGATCTCAGAATCACATTCCGCAAGACGCCTGTATCTGATCTGGATGCTTCTGTTCTGGCTGGCGTTTGCCTGGTATCTTCCCATCGCTGCAGGAGAACGTTTTTTGATGCCGCTCCTGTTACCTTCGCTGGCGTTCATCAGCCTGGGAATTGTTCGGGCCGGCCAGTTTTTTGTACAACGACGTGCTGCTTGAATGATTGGTGCGAAAAGTAAGTGCGCCCTGTTCATCTCAGTGTATACGCGCCGATCGGATACAATTTCCAAAGCCAGATATTCCACAGCCAAAATGATCACAGCCAAAATGATCACAGGCCAGGCGTGGATAATACGGAACTGGTTCTCGCTGTCCTGAGATCTTGACTCTCGTTTTGCTAATATTCTGTTGCGAAGGAATCGTGAATGCTATTGCTATTTTTGAAGACCGTCAATTTCGTCCCCCCTCTACTGTTGCCTCTTGAGCGCTTGTGTCGATGTTTCATCTTCGCGATTGGCGTGAAGCAGTCAAGCATGAGCTTCGCGCAGTTTTGTACCGAATCTGACCAATTCGTGTATCTTACGCTCCCCAATAAGTTCAAAAACGGTCCACTTTGGTGCATAATTCTTAGTGCTCATCAGGAACTACCGAAAAATGTGCATGAACCAAAGCAGAAAAACCCCTTAAAAATGAGCATGTTAAAATCAACAGGTAGGAAAGTATTCACACTCAAAATCAATCCTCTCGCGCGCGCGACGCACATGGAGCAGTTTCGAAATCGGCGCGGCGGTGTCAAGCGAAAAAATATTCACTGAACACGAAGTATAAACCGAGAAGGAAAAAGTAACCGAACTGTCAAGAGTGAATTCGATCACCGGGGTGCATCAGTTTGCTTTTTATTTCTCAAGAGTGGCATAAGCACCGGAACCAGCCAGAGAGCAAGGCAGAGTGCTCCCAATGCGGCAGAAACAGGTCGGCTGAAGAACGCTGACAGGCTGCCATCTTTAGTGAGATTCTGCACGAACGTCTGTTCCAGTTGCCCGCCGAGAATGATTCCCAATACAACAGGTCCAAGGGGAATTGCGAAGACATCGAGCACAAACCCGATGACTCCCATGCCCAGCATGACCCAGACATCGAAGTAGCTGCCGTTAATTGAATACGCACCCACAACACAGAAGATTAAAATCAAAGGCATCAAAATTCGGCGTGGAACTCTGACTAATTGCGAACCGCTGCGAATTGCCAGAAAGCCGAGAGGAATCAGTAACAAATTGGCAATAATAAACGTGAGATAAATTCCGTGTACGAGTACAAGCTGGTCCGGATTTTCGAAGATCTTAATTCCGGGAGTAATGTTTTTCATCATTAACACGCCGATGACAATCGCCGTTACCGAGTCGCCGGGTATCCCCAGAACCAGCGTTGGAATCCAGGCTCCCGCGAGTGCCGAGTTGTTAGCGCTTGTTGCATCACCAACGGCATCGATTGACCCTTTTCCATATTCTTCCGGGGTCTTCGATGTTATTTTCGATGCGGCATACGAGATCCAGGCTGCAATATCTGCCCCGGCACCAGGAATCATGCCAATCGTGGAACCGATACAACTCGAACGGAACCAGCTGAATTTTCGTTTCCAGAGCTGAGTCAAAACTCCACCAAATACAGGTTTGAAATGTTTGAAAGTTGAGCTGTCTTCTTTAAGATCAGTTACTGATTTTAATTGAGTCGGTTCTTCGTCCGTTTTTGAAGTTAAACAAGTTCGCAAGACTTCAGACAAGCCGAACAGACCTATCATGGCGGGAATAAAATTGATGCCGGTAAACAATTCGTCATAGCCAAAAGTAAATCGGGGAAGGCTGTGAACTTCACTCAAGCCGATCGTCGAAAACATCAAACCGATCATTAATGCCAACAGGCCTTTGAGTCGTGAGCCAGTCGAAACAATGGCGGCACAACTTAAGCCGAGAACATACAGCCAGAAATATTCGTAGGTTGTAAAATAAAATGCAAATTTGGCTAACAAGGGCGCCGCTACGATCAGAACCAATGCACCAAACAAACCGCCGGCAACGCTGAAGACGAGAGAGACTCCTAACGATTTTTCATGCAGACCTTGCTGAGTGAGCGCGTACGCATCATCGGTATAGGCGGCTGAAGAAGGCGTTCCCGGTATGCGCACCAGGGTTGTCGGAATATCTCCCGCGAAAATACTGCAGGCTTCTAAAGTCACGATGGCTGCAATTGCCGATAAATTGTCCAGATAAAACGTAAGCGGTATCAACAACGCGACAGCCATCGTGGCGGTGAGCCCTGGAATCGATCCGACAAACAGGCCGTAAAGGGCTGACAGAAAAATCACCAGCAGCACTTCCGGTGTAGCAATATTCTGTAATGCCGCAATGAATGTCGATTCCATGTTCTTGCTTTATTGAGTTTGGCTACAGGACGATTTGTAAGACGATACTTTGAAATGAACTACCACCCCAAAATCCCCTGCGGTAGCGGGACACGCAAGAGCTTGGCGAATAAGGTATAAATTCCCGGGATAAATAAAAGTGTGATGAACGCACTCATCCACCAGCGCGTCCCTAATTTCCATAACAACAGAAATAGAATGACTCCCGCTGTCAAAACAAATCCCACTGATTCCGATAACAATAAGTAGGCAACAATTCCCAGGAGAACGAAGGCGGTATTCGTAATGCCTTTTGCTGTGACAGAGTCATGAGATCTTTCGGGAGCGAGTGCAGGATCTTTTTTCCGGATTCCCAGACAACCTAAAATCACACAAATGGCAACAGCCAGAATTCCCGGAAACACCAAAGGCCCCGTTCCGCGTGAAGACATCTGAGTAAATGCTTCGCTCTTTAAAAGTTTTCCCAGCGTTTCATCATTCGACTTCAGAAACTGGCTATAATCATCGGCAGCCCGATATCTAGTATTCAGACCGGCTACCTGCATCAATTCAGGAAATGTTTTCCCCTGGACGACGGTCTCACCACCAGTGATTTTAAGCAGAGCATTCGAAACTTGATCAACAATTGGTTGAGGTGTTCCCAGCGGAAGGGCTAATCCATTCCAACCCGACATCGACCAGTTCATACCCTGTGACTTGAAAGTGGGAACTTCCTTGAACTCAACAAGTGGTTCGTCAGCCATGACTCCCAGACAGCGTACCTGCCCGGAGTCATAGAGCGTCTTCCCTTCCGGCAGACTGCAGCAAACCAGATCAACACCGCCACTGGCCAATTCTTGTAGCGATGGTCCTGCACCATTCATGGGAATCCATTTGATGCTATCTGCTTTCAAGCCACTAAAATCAAGCCAGCCAGCTAATGCCAGATGCCAGATGCCCCCGCTGGCAGTTCCGGTTGCCGTTAATTTTCCTGGATTCTGTTTTACATAGTCTTCTAATTCCTGCATGTTTTGAAAGGGCGAATCGCTTTTTACAAAAACGGCAGCTGCGCCATCGACAAAAGACATGAGAGGAATGGACTCTTGATACGAAATCGAAGTCAAGTCCTGCCAATGCAGCATATTCAGTTCCACTGTGATGACGGCCAGCGTATAACCATCGGGTCTCGCTCTTAGACCTCTACTATGCCCGGTGACACCACGTCCGCCGGTGGCGTTGATCACATTAACGGGAACACCCAACTCCTGTTCCAGAAAAACAGACAGCTGACGCGAAGTCTGGTCTGTGGCTCCACCGATGGACCAGGGACAGATAATCGTAATCGGACGATCAGGGTAGTCTTCCACTGAACTGGAAGCGCAGCCACCCAATAGCAGTAATCCACAAAGTAGAACCACTTGAAACGGCGGGTAGAACTGCATCGTTAAACTTTTTATTGCACAATGAATCATCAGATTGATACCGAAAACGATTATGAGAGGCCATTGATGAGGACCGGCTTATTCTGCACAAGTCCTGCTACTCAAGGATGCAGAGAGTGAAAGATTCTGTCAACGACCAGCGTTCTCGCAAGAGGTGGATTCATCAAGATGATGAAATTTGAGCTTGAAATTGAGATCAGATCAATTCCGAGATCGGTTTCCCATGTGGAAGAATGGGAATAGGACGGCCCTGATGGTCAACGATGGAATTGTTGTAATTGATGCCCAGGTGTCGGTAAATGGTGGCCAGCATATCTTGCGGTGTGTAAGGGCTATGCGTGGGAAATTCGGCTTTTGAGTTCGTCGCGCCGACGACTTGACCCATTTTGAGATTACCACCAGAGAACAAAGCGGTATATGCTTGCGGCCAGTGATTTCGACCGGTTCCGGTGCTGTTGGATGAGAGTCGGGGAGTTCTTCCAAATTCCCCAACTGCGACAATCATGATTTTTTTATTGAGGCTTCGTTCATGAACATCTTCAATCAACGTCGACAATGCCTGATCCATATACTTGAGACGCAGACTCATATATTTGGCAAAGTGACCGGGTCGTCCCGCATTCGAAATGTGGTCATCCCAGTTCGTAAATTCCTGACCGACTTTAGGTGTGTTGAAATACAGTGAAACGACACCACAACCGGCTTCCGCTAATCGACGCGCTAACAGACAACCTTGCCCCCACATATTTTTGCCATACCGCTCGCGGAGTTCTTCTTTTTCGCTGGCAATATCAAAAGATGCGCCCGCTTCAGGACTCGTCAGCATCTGAAACGCAAGGTTACGGAACTTCTCACTGCCTTCAAGATCGCCCGAGAGGTCGATGTCTTTTTGCAGGCGATCAAACTGTTCGAGGAGATGGCGACGTTCCAATAAATGTTTGCCATCCATGCCCGCAGTCAATTTCAGTGCCGGAGGGCGATAATTTTTATTCGATGGTTCACTGGATTCAAATGGTCCATGATGCATGCCCAGATAGGTCGGCTGCACCATATAAAACTTTGATGGAATCGAAACATAGGGGGGAATGCCTGCATCAGACAATCCGCGAACATGACTGGTGATCGAACCGAAATCGGGATGTTCACTTTTGGATTGGGAAGACGGATCAAGTTTAGAAGGTCGTTTGCCAGTGAGAACAATGATGCCTCCGTCACTGTGAATTCCCACGTCATGGTGTAATGAACGAACCAGCGAAAATTTGTCAGCAATCCTGGCTTGCTTCGGGAACAGTTCACAGATATCCATTCCCGGGACATTTGTGGAAATAGGTTGATACACAGAACGATAAGAAGATGGCGCATCAGGCTTGAGATCGTATGTTTCCAGCTGTGAAGGCCCCCCATGCAGAAAGAGCAAAATCACAGAAGTATCCTGCTTAGGCTGACCTGCTTCCGCGCGCAACGCCATTAGTTGGGAAAGCGTAAGCCCCCCCAAACAGAGAGATCCGATTTGCATAAATTCACGACGATTTACGGGACCGCTACAACGGCTGACTGACATACAGTTTTTTCCTATTTAGCAAATGAGGTATGCACGGAATTTCTAACCGACCATCACATCAATAATCAATCATATGACACTAATAGTAATAATGCCAGATTAACCCACAAAAAAGATATCGTCTATGATTCGCCCCGCACTTCGTTATTATGAGAGAATCGCGTCTATTTTGCAGTATCTTCCACTGATTTTAGCCCTCATTTGAATCATAAAATCGTCTTGGAGAACTTTGATCTCATTATCGAAGTGTTTTCCTAAAATGTTCTGTGTACAAGAGATCCAAGGCCGAATGATCTTGCAAAATGGACTAACGAGAGGTTAGGCTATAGGTATTAACTCCTACCAAAAAGAACGCCTGCCTCAGCCTGATCGTATATAACAGTGGCGCTCACTGCTTTCGATTTTTAGACTTTCCAAAGAAATCACCCTGAGTACCCACCAGAAGGTTTGCACAAAATGCGAATAATCGAATCTGTCTTCCGATTATCTCAAGCTCGATATTTTGCGGGGATTTTATTTGCCGTTTGTAGTTTCCAGTTGCTGACTGGAATTAATTCCGCGAACGCAGAGCAATTAACAGTCGAGCATTCACAGGCCCAGTTTACTACGAAAATCCAACCACTGCTTACAAAATTTTGTCTGGATTGTCACACAGGCCAAGACGCGGAAGCAGGTCTGGATCTGGAAAAATTTCAAACTCGATCCAGCATTTTGGCTCAGCGGGAACACTGGGAAAAGATTGTCAAACGAATTCAAATTCAATCGATGCCCCCCAAAGATGCTGATGCCCTTCCCACTGATAAAGAACGAGAAGCCATTCTTGCCTGGTTTGATGATGCACTTTATGGGATTGACTGCTCTGGCGAGGTAAACCCCGGTCGCGTCACCATCAGACGATTAAATCGGAATGAATACAATAATACGATTCGTGACCTGCTGGGAATAGACTTTAAGCCCGCCAGAAATTTTCCTTCGGATGATGTCGGTTATGGATTTGATAATATTGGTGATGTGCTTTCCTTACCGCCTCTGTTGATGGAAAAATATCTGGATGCTGCAGAAGAGATCTCCGAAAAAGCCATTTTTGCAAATACGCCAGACAGTTATCCCTGGAGAGAAATCCCGGAGAAAAATTTCCAGAAGAAAGGGGCTGTCACTTTCAGAAAAGAGTGGCGCAGGGTTTCATTCACGAGGCACGCTGGCTCGGGAGAGTTTGAACTAAAATCAGGCTGGAAAATATGAAATTCAGATTATCGCGGGCCCAACACCTGCAGGTACGGAGCCGGCAAAGATGGAAGTCAAACTGGATGGCAAACTACTGAAAACATTCGAAGTCAAAGCGGACAGAAATAACTCTCCCGGGAAATACATTCCCAGCCAAAGAAATCATGCTGCCTAAGGGGAAACATGTTCTCGCCATTTCATTCCTGAATGATTTTTACGATCCCAAAGGTCCACCCAAAAACGGGACCGGAATCTGTATGTGAATGAAGTCGCTTACAAAGGGTCCACAGGGACAACTGCCTGAGAATCTACCTGCGTCCCATCATAAAATCATCACCTGCACTCCGGGAGCAGGAAAATCAGTTCAATACTATTGTGCCGAGAGATTCATTCGACGAATTTGCAGAACAGGCATTCCGGCGTCCGGTCACGAAAACGGAAATCAAGCCGATCGTGGAACTGGTCAGTGCAACGGTCAAATCGGGTCGAACATTCGAACAAGGAATTCAGGTTGGCATTCAAACAGTTCTGGTTTCACCTCACTTTTTGTTTCGCATGGAAGGGTTACAAAACTCCGGCCGAACGAGTACTTCGGATGTCCAGAAGATTGGTCAGTACGAAATCGCTTCCCGGCTTTCGTATTTTTTATGGAGCACGATGCCGGACGAAACATTATTTGAACTGGCGAAGCAAGGCCGACTTTCCGAACCTCGCACATTACAAACTCAGGTTAAACGAATGCTGAAGGATCCGAAATCGGAAGCATTTGTCAAAAATTTTGCAGGCCAGTGGTTGAATCTCCGAAATCTGGAAGAACTTTCTCCCGATCCCAAAAAATTCCGCGGCTTCAACAGCAAACTGAAACAAGACATGCGTCAGGAAACCGAAGAATTCTTCGCGTATATAATGCAAGAAGATCGAAGCGTGATCGAATTCATCAATGCCGACTACACTTTCATGAATGAAAGCCTGGCGAAATTTTACGGAAATGACAAAATCAAAGGCGAAAAATTCCAGAAAGTCAGTCTTGATAAATCCAAAAGGGCGGGTCTGATCACACAGGCAAGTATCCTGACACTGACCTCCAACCCCGGGCGAACTTCTCCTGTAAAACGGGGCAAGTGGATTATGGAAAACATTCTGGGCACGCCTCCCCCCGCACCTCCGCCAAATGTGCCTGAACTGGAAGAAGCGACCGAGGGCAAAAAGAACATGAGCCTGCGTGAACAGCTGGCGCTGCACCGCAAGATTCCCGGCTGTGCGTCCTGTCACGATCAGATGGATCCGTTGGGACTGGGCTTTGAAAATTTCGATGCCATCGGACGCTGGAGAGACAAGGAAGGCAAACAGCAAATCGATTCCTCGGGTCAATTGCCCAATGGTCAGTCTTTTCAAGAGTCCCGTAGAATTAATCGGGATTCTGGAACAGCAGAAAGACGGATTCTGCCGATCTTTAACAGAGAAGATGCTAACATATGCCATTGGTCGAGGTGTAGAATACTATGACAAATGTGCCATAGATGAAATCACCACGAACTTTACTGCCAAAGGTTATCGCTTTTCGGCTCTCGTCACCGAAATTGTACTGAGCGATCCCTTCCTGAAACGTCAAAAAGGTTCTCGCAATGACTAAATCTTCTGAAACGCCGTACATTTCTGAAAGGTCTCGGAACAACAATGGCACTGCCGCTTGCTGGACATCATGCAGCCTCAGCCCGGAATTCTGTCAGCCGCCACCGCTGCGGCAAAGCCACCCGTCAGAACCGCGTTCATCTTCTTCCCGAATGGCGTGATCGGACCATCCATGGTATCCCGGACATCTACAGGTCAGAACTACGAGATGCCTCGAAAGCACTGAAACCACTGGAAAGATCTGAAGTCGGACATCAATGTGATTTCGGGGCTGGCCCAGATCAATGCCCGTTCCCTGGGTGATGGCCCGGGTGACCATGCCCGTTGTGCCTCGGTTTACCTGACCAGCGTACACCCGACTAAGACCAGTGGTGCCGACATCAAAGCCGGTATCTCGGTCGACCAGGTTGCCGCACAGCAGGTAGGTCACCAGACGCGCCTGCCTTCGCTGGAACTGGGCCTGACGCGAGGACGTAACGCCGGACAATGCGACTCTGGTTACAGTTGTGCTTACTCGTCCAATATTTCCTGGCGGACTCCTTC
Organism: uncultured Planctomycetaceae bacterium; assembly: GCA_942492165.1. Taxonomy (GTDB): domain Bacteria; phylum Planctomycetota; class Planctomycetia; order Planctomycetales; family Planctomycetaceae; genus Gimesia. Next base: position 11,550 of record CALOEF010000032.1, on the reverse strand, counting down.
TACGCCAACTGCAAAAGAGATTGTTCCCAAACTGGCATTCGAACGCCTGTTTGGCGGTGGCGCCGAACGGGAAAAACAGCGTGCCCGCCACCTGAAAGACCGTCAGAGTATTCTGGACCTGGTCAAACACGATGCAGATCAGTTGAAAAAACAGCTGGGTAAAAATGACAAGCGAAAGATTGATGAGTACTTTACCAGCGTGCGTGAAATCGAACAGCGGATTGAACGCAGTACACATCAGGAAAAAATTAAACCACCGGAAATGAGGCTGCCTGATGGAATTCCCACGGAATTACAAGAACACATCCGCCTGATGTATGATTTGCTGGCATTGGCATTCCAGACCGATACCACACGCATCGCCACTTTCATGGTAGGAAATGCCGGCAGTAACCGGACCTATCCCATGGTCGGTGTCAACTCGGGTCATCACCAGCTTTCGCATCATCGCAATGATGAGAAGAAAATCGCCGACATTCAAAAAATCGATGAATACCTGACTTCCCAGTTTGGTTACTTCCTGAAGCGTCTGAAAGCGACTCCGGAAGGGAACAGCAACCTGCTGGACAACTCGATGATCTGCTACGGCAGTGCCATCGGCGATGGAAACCGGCACAGCACCACGATCTGCCGATCATTCTGGCTGGTAAAGGTGGCGGAACAATTAAAACCGGTTTCCACCATCAGGTCAAAACAGAAACGCCGCTGGCGAACCTGTATCTCTCGATGCTGGATCGGATGGGCACTGACGTGACCGCCTTTGGTGACAGCACCGGGCGTCTGAGCATTATCGATTCCTGATATCCGGTTTCGATAATCGACATAGCGAAATCCATGAATCCATCCCCAGGCCGCATGACTCCGGGTGAAGACTTTTGTTGATCTATGGCATGGTATTTTTCTTCGATATCAGATTCATATAGACACAATTTTCGGTCTGCCTTAACATCCGCTGCAATTGATCATTATCCAAAGTCATCTATTCTTAATAAATTCAGAATGCGCATCTGGTATGGAAACCTCGCTGCATCGTCAATTGAAATCGTACTATGCACCGAATACAGAGTGCGAAGAAATCACGCTGGGCGATTACCGCATTGATGCGATTGACGGCGACCGACTGATTGAAATTCAGCATGGTTCTCTGGGTGCGATTCGGGATAAGGTACACTGTCTGCTGGAAGATTACGACGTGCATGTGGTCAAACCAATTGCCGTCCGCAAGTACCTGGTCAAGCGCAAAAAAAAGAACGGCGAGACCATCTCGGCCCGGTTCAGCCCGCGGCGGGGTTCGGTGTTTGACCTGTTTGAAGACCTGGTGCATTTCACGAATGTGTTTCCGCATCCACGGCTGACACTGGAAGTCGCGCTCACGATTCAGGAAGAACATCGCATCGCGAAAAAGCCACGTCGCTTCCGGGGCAAAGATTACCGGATCGAAGATCGTGTCTTACGTTCGGTTGAAGAACAGATCGAATTGAATACGGCCGGCGACCTTTTGAATCTGATTCCCGGTAAACTGCCCAGCCCCTTCCATACGAAGGATCTGGCGAAAGCAGCGGGCATTCAGCGGTGGCTGGCTCAGAAGATGGCATACTGCCTGCGAAACACGGGTGCGATCAAACTGGTCGGTAAAGAAAAGAACGCACTGCTTTACGAAGTGGCGACGGGAGATCAGGCAGCAGCCTGAGCAAAAGAAAAAGGAAACTCCCGAAATGAAAAATTGTGAGCTTCAATCACAATCGATTTGACTACCAACCAACTTACTCAAAATCCGTACAGAGCCATTAAGTCCTAGGCTGCCGCTGACACTTACTGGCCATTATTCTCGGCAGTCAAAACAACCCAAGTCGCCATCCGTATTGGCACAAGCGGTCTCTTTTTCGGGAGTTTCCCTGTTGAATCACATTGGCCTCCCCGAAGTCAAACCTGTCTGTCTGACCTTTGCAAACACCCATCAATGTCTAGAACGCGACCGCAGTTATGAAGGTCCATAGACCTGAAACACACGAAAGCGAAACAGAAGTACGATGAGTGAAGTAACACCTCAACCTGGTTAAGAGTAATTCTTAAAGTAGAAAAATCTTAGTGGGTTCAAGTATCAAAAAAAGGTATCGACTGAAGACAGTCTCATTCGGAATGGCTTATTGTTTATCGTTTTTCTAAAGCATCCCCAATCAGTAATTGTGTTTTGATTTCAACAGAAATCAGAATGAATTACATCAGTTGTCGGGTGCTAATTCTCAGATTAACTTTTCTTCACAGAGAGTCAACAAAGATGAGAAGAAAAACCATGAAAAAAAAATTCGCTTTTTTCAGCTACACCATCTTACCGAAGATTGACATTCACACTCCCAAACGAAACGGGAACGACTTATGAAAGCGTTCCCGTAAAATTCAGTGTGAACCGGAATGAAAAACATCGATACTTTTAGAGTACACCTTTGGAAGAAGGGACTCCCTGTTGACGCGGATCAATGCTGACCGCTTGCCGCAGTGCACGCGCGGTACCTTTGAAAATGCCTTCCGAAATGTGATGGCTGTTCGCACCATGATGCAGAACCTGATGCAGGTTTAGCAGACCGTTGGAAGAAAATGCCTGCCAGAATTCGCGGACGAGTTCGGTATCGAACTGCCCGATTTTTTCGGTGGGAAATTCAACCTGAAACACAAACCAGGAGCGCCCACTTAAATCGAGGGCCGTCGTGACCAGGGTCTCTTCCATGGGAAGCGTCAGTGAACCATAGCGGGTGATGCCCTGCTTTGTTTCGCCAAGTGCTTCGACAGAGTGTTTTCCCCAGACAGATCCCGACGTCTTCCACTGTGTGATGATAGTCGACATCCAGATCACCGTTCGCTTTGACTGTCAGATCGAACAAGAGCGTGGCGGGCCAGCAGGGTCAGCATGTGGTCGAAGAAACCGACGCCGGTCTGGATATCGGACTGACCAGTGCCATCCAGTTCCAGTGACAGTTCAATCTGGGTTTCTGCAGTTTCACGTTTGATCGATGCTTTGCGGCTCATCTCTGTCAGTTCATATCTAAAAGGGATCAAAGTGGGTCGTTTATCAAATCTTACAGCCCGATTAACGATTCACAAAAATGCTTCAGAGAGACAGGCCTGACTGCCGATGAATTGAACCCCAGTGGGGGACCGGCGTGAATTGCATAACCGTTTTAATCGCACCTCAGTGAAGATGTAAAACTGTGCCTGTTGTAACAGTCACTCAGCCAGTCTCTCGCAAGTGCATCAAGCACTTGTTGTATCTCGTCATCGGTGCCAACTGTGATTCTCAAGCCATCTAAAGTTTCCTCTTTCAGAGAAAACTTCATATAACGCACCAATATTTTACGCTGTTTCAATTCCAGATAACGACGCTCATGTTCTCCATCCGCATGAGTACACCAGACAAAATTGGTTTGACTGTCAATTGCTCCAAAGCCCAGCTTGCGGAGTTGTTCGACGAGGTAGCGGCGGGTAGTGCGGATTTCTCGGTGTTCATTTGCCTGCATCCACTCCTGATCCTTGAGGGCTGCGGTCGCTGCAGCGAGGGAGAGGGTGTTACAGTTGTAACTGTCTTTGACTTTCCGCATGCCGCTGATCAGATCCGGGTGCGCGATAGCAAAGCCAAAACGGATTCCTGCCAGGCTATAGGACTTACTCAAGGTACGGGTGACGATCATGTTCTCGCCCTGCTCGATTTGAGCAACTCACCCTGGTGCGGGCTGATCACAAAAATCGCCGTAGGCTTCATCGAGGACCAGCACTCCCTGTGGCAGGAATCAGAGAGAGAAGATCTTCATCGGACCAGCGATTTCCTGACGGGGCATTGGGATTCGGAACGAACAGAATCTTTACTCTTTTCCGATACTTGAATCCGTGCGGCGTCAGGGCCAGCTCCAGTCGGGATTGAGTTGAATTTTCTGAAAATCGGCTCCCTGAATTTCTGCCAGCGTTTCATAGAGCGTGTAGCTGGGATAAGGAGCAGACACCAGTTCGCCGGCATCGACAAAGGTTCGCATCAGAATCGTCAGAACTTCATCACTGCCATTGCCGGGCAGGATCCAGTCGGGATCGACATCGAACAGTTCTGCAGCGGCTTTGCGAAACTCGGTTGCCAGCGGATCGGGATAGATATTCAACCGACCTGACAGTGTCTGCTGCACTGCCTCGAGGACGCGTGGCGAGGGAGGATAAGCGTTTTCGTTGGTGTTCAGTTTGACCCAGCCGGACTCCTGGGGCTGTTCCCCGGGAGTGTAACCTTCCATCTGCTGAACCTGGGGACGGAACAGACTCATGATACTTCTGTCTCGAATCAAAGCGTCAGAAAAAACGTCCCTGTAAAGACCTGCGGCAATCCTGACTAGAACCAGTAATAGGACAAGTAAGTCAGAAAAGAGTTCTCTAAAATCACAGGATTTCGAATCTTTTCAATCAGATCAATCCGTATCTACGAGACGGTCTGGAAATTTAGACATTAAACAGGAAATGACAGATATCGCCATCCTGCATCACATATTCTTTGCCTTCCACACGAAGCTTACCGGCTTCGCGGATCGCTTTTTCCGACTGATACTGTTCGAGGTCAGACACGGAAAAAATTTCCGCGCGAATAAAACCCCGTTCAAAATCAGAATGAATCACGCCCGCGGCCTGGGGACCAGTCGCACCGATGGGAATCGTCCAGGCCCGTATTTCATTTGACACCTGCAGTGAAATAACTCTGCAGTCCCAGAGTATGGTAGGCGCGCACGGCGACTACGGCCAATGCCGGTTCTTCCAGCCCGACACTCTCGAGCATCTCTTTGCGATCTGCTTCATCCAGTTCCGCTATTTCCGATTCCAGACGACCACAGACGGCAACTACATCGCCTCCCTCTTTCGAGGCTCGTTCCCGAACCTGCTGTACTAAGGGTCCTTCACCATTAATATCATCTTCATCTACATTTGCCAGGTACAAGACAGGTTTGGCTGTTAAAAACTGATACCCTTTCAAGATTTTCTGTTGTTCCGGATCATCAAATTCCAGGCCACGAATCGGCTGATCATTCTCCAGTCGAGACCCACATGCTTCAAGAACCACCAATCGCGACTTGGCCTCGGCATTTCCGGAGCGAGCAGTTTTGGCAGCCTTTTCTTTAGCAGATTCGACCGTCTGCATGTCAGCCAGCATCAGTTCCATATCAATCGTTTCAATGTCGCTGATCGGGTCGACTTTGCCTTCGACATGGATCACATCGCTGTTCTTCGAAGCAACGCACCACATGCAGAATGGCATCCACGTTCCGAATGTGAGAGAGAAATTTATTCCCCAGCCCTTCCCCCTCGGAGGCCCCCCGTACAATTCCCGCAATATCGACCAGCCTGAAAATGGCGGGAATTACTTTGTCGGTGGTAATGTAGTTATGAATAATCTCCAGTCTGGGATCGGGGACATTGACAATTCCCACATTGGGTTCAATCGTACAGAAGGGATAGTTTTCACTTGCGATTCCCGCAGCAGTTAACGCATTGAATAACGTAGATTTGCCTACATTCGGCAGGCCAACAATACCAGCTTCCATAGCTCTTTTCAGTGATTAAAAATGATTTTGATGTACATAGAGACCCACGTAGAACAATTGATTTACGCTGGTCGACTTTTGAGTCCGGCACATCATAGCGAAGTCAGGAATTAAAGGGAAATGATCCATTCTACTGTTTCTCTCCCGTTTTCTTTTCTGATTTTGTTGCTCAGAGGTTTGAGAAAACCAACAAATCTCCTCTAAGAGTGGTATTAATCATAAGACATGTCAAAATATTGCTACCTTTCCCTGAAAAGGATAGTTAGACTAGATGCGTGTGTATTTGCACTAAATCGATTTATATCTGAATGACTTCTCCGAACAGAGAGACCTCAACGAGCACCCTATGCGAGCGATTTTTCAGCTTGTGACCTGCACCCTGCTGCTACTGGTCACCTTCACCGACTGTCGCGCTGACAGTACCAATACCAGAAAGCCGAACGTTGTTCTGGTCATCACAGATGATCAGGGATACGGGGATATCGCCGCGCATGGGAACAAGATGATCCAGACGCCAAACCTGGATCAACTGTATCGCCAGAGTCTGCATCTGACTAACTTCCATGTCGACCCGACCTGTGCGCCGACCCGCTCTGCTTTGATGACCGGACATTACTCCACGCGGACCGGCGTCTGGCATACGATCATGGGTCGCTCGCTGATGAATACCAATGAGGTCACCCTGGCTGAAGTGATGCAGAGTAACGGCTACAAGACCGGCATGTTCGGGAAATGGCACCTGGGTGACAATTATCCGCTGCGTCCCCAGGACCAGGGTTTTGAAACCGTCGTGCAGCATGGCGGCGGGGGAGTCACACAGACCCCGGACTACTGGCAGAACGATTACTTCGACGACACTTACCTGCGGAACGGCAAGCCGGAAAAATTCAAAGGCTATTGCACGGACATCTGGTTCCAGGAAGCGCTGAACTTCATCGAGACGAACAAGTCGGAACCGTTCTTTGCTTACATCTCGACCAATGCCCCTCACAGTCCGTACCTGGTTGATCCCAAATACAGCGATCCTTACGAGCGGAAAGGTGTTCCGAAACAGATGGCCGCCTTTTACGGCATGATCACCAACATCGATGAAAACATGGGGCTGCTGGAACGACGTCTCAAGGATTGGGGACTCGATGAAAACACGATCCTGATCTTCATGACCGATAACGGCACCGCAGCCGGTTTTAAACGTCCCCAGCCGGAAGACCTTTCCAAGAAACAGCAGCGACGGCTTTCCAAAGGCAAACCGATCGTGCTGGAATCCTGGCCCGGTTTTAACGCTGGCATGCGGGGTACGAAGGGTTCAGAATACGACGGCGGACATCGCGTCCCGTGTTTTATTCGCTGGCCAGCCGGCAAACTGGAAGGGGGGCGGGATATCACCCAGCTCTCGGCTCATATCGACATCCTCCCCACACTGGCCGAACTCTGTCACCTGACGATCTCCAGCGAACTCAAGCTGGACGGCACCAGCCTGGTGCCTATCCTCAAGGGGAAGAAAGACGCGTTGCGTAATCGGACTCTGATCGTCCACTCTCAACGGATCGAGACGCCGGAGAAGTGGCGGAAATCTTCGGTGATGACCGAGCGCTGGCGACTGGTAAACCAGACGGAGCTGTATGACATTCAACATGATCCCGGGCAGACCAAGAACATTGCGTCCGAATTTCCCGGCGTGGTGAAGTACCTGTCAGCGGAATACGAAAAGTGGTGGGAGAGCCTGAAGCCCCGCTTCACTGAATACGTGGCGATCGGCGTCGGTTCCCCGTTTGAGAATCCCGCGCATCTGACTTGTCACGACTGGCACGCTCCGATTCAACAGGTCCCCTGGAATCATCAGCAGATCGCGAAGAACCCGATTGCCAACGGCTTCTGGATTGTAAACGTTACAGAGCCGGGCACGTATGAAATCACACTGCGCTGCCGACCGGAATCGGCCCATCATCCTCTGAAAAAGGAATCGCCCGGATCCAGATTGGTGATCAGAAACAAGCAGCAGGACGTCGATGAAGGCGATCTTTCCACGACCTTCACCCTGGACCTGACAGAGGGACAGAAAAAACTGCAGACCTGGCTGGATGAAGGGAATGGCGTCTCACGGGGTGCCTTCTTCGTCGAGATTTTCCGCAAAGAAGACTCTTGATCACAGCGTCTGATGATTTGCTTTTCATTCAATCAGACAAGGCCTGATCAATTCCAATCCTGGCCTGTATACGGTCAGTCTCAATCAATTGCTGTAAACGACGTTGATTTTCTTCCAGTTGATCGCGTGAGTTTTCCGCGTGCCAGAGGTGAAAGACCGCAGCAGCAAAACGGGCATCTTTGTGAAAGACTCCGTTCCTGATCAGTCGCAACACGAAATCTGAATCTTCCATACCCCAGCCAGTGTAGTCTTCATCGAAACCATTCACGGCCAGCAAATCTGCCTTCCAGACGGAGAGATTACAGGTCTTGGCACCTTCCCACTGCCGGGCAGTCCACGCCGCCGATACCAACGTCCCATTGGAATCCTGCAATAAGGGAGACAGGCGATTGATCTGTCTTTTCCGTCTTGCAGCAATCCATTGTTTCAGGTTCCAGGTTGAGACAGGAGTTTGGTTTTGCAGAACCTCCGTTGAAAAATCTTTTGAAAGCAAAACTCGATTGCCTGACAGGAACCAGTTTCGTTCCGCCAGAGAACTGTGCTGCTGCAAAAACCAGGGCGCAGGAATACAATCCCCATCGGTGAAAACGATATAATCTGACTCCGATTTCTGAATTGCCCGATTTCGAATGGCTCCCGCACGGAATCCGTTATCTGCATGCCAGACGTGTTTGACCGCAAACGGTGCCTGTTCGCGAAAGGCATCGATGACGGTTCGCGTCTCATCAGTTGAACCATCGTCGGCAACGATTAGTTCATCAGGTGGTCGCTGTTGCGCAAGATATCCAGCCAACACAACCTTTAATGCAGCAGGCCAGTTATATGTTGTAATAATGACAGCGAATCGAGCCATTGAATTATTCAAGTTCTTCCTGATTCTCTCGATTGATGACCATAAGTTTCAAATAGCGATAATAGGTTCCCTCTGCATTCGAAATCGCCAGCATGAACCCTTCACGACCATCAAGAAATCCAGCGCGTAAAAAATATGTTCGGATGAATGTCCAGAGCCCATGCAGAATCGCATTCGTCAGGCCTGATTTTTTCCCCTCATCAGCCAGCATCTTTGCTCCTGCAGAGGAATAGGAATTCAAGGTGTTCAGAACCTGTTCCACTGTCAGTAACGATTCATGAATGATGGGTTCTTTCAGTTTTCCTGTTTTGCCATTGACGACAATCGCGCTCATGAACCAGATCATCACTGAAATGGGCTTTCCCTCTGCGGAAGAGGCGCACGACGCGATCCGGCCACCAGCCACTGTGTTTCATATACCGCCCACAGTAATTGGACCGACGCGGCATGGAATAGGCATCGTAGCGTTTGGGCATCTGGATGACGCGTTTGATTTCGGTCTGCAGGTCGTAAGAGATTCGTTCGTCAGCATCGATCGAAAGGACCCAGTCTTTCGTGGCGTATTCGAAGGCCCGGTTTTTCTGCGGGCCGAAACCGGGCCAGTCAGTTTCGTAGACTTGTCCGTATATTCCTTGCAGATGGCGACCGTCTGATCGGTGCTGCCGGAATCCAGGACGATGATTTCATCTGCCCAGGCAACCGACGCGAGGCACTCGCGGATCGATGATTCTTCGTTTTTTAACAATGACGATAATCGATAACGACATAAAGCTGACTTTTATGACTACTATACGACTTTAAGTGATGACATCACGGAAGGTCATCAAACAGGATTCAAGATTGTCAACCGCGCCCAATCCTGCTAAAAAAGGGGTCCACGAACACAATATTCCAGTATTTATCAGTTTCGTTCCATCAAGATTGTCAAGAGTTTGGCAGGATTCTGTCATCCCGAAAAGGGCAATCGACAAAATCATGAAAAGCCCGGGTAAAATTGTCTGATTTTCATTTCGAACAAAGTTCCAGCTTCAAATTGTTCGATGCCAGTGCCACTTATACGACAATTCGTTGTCTCAAAGAAGAAGACTTACGTTCCGTATGGCTGATTGATATTCACGGACGCGGATTGACGACACTCAAACGCTGGCCAATCAGCTGGAGTCTTCGGTGGAAATCTTTCTTTAAACAATCTCAACCCCAACGACAAATTGCAGGTGCCTGGAAATTATTGACTGCCGGCATCAACACGCCACAACCTGTGACTCCCGTCTACCGTTCTGATAATTTTTTTCAATTGGAAATGCCCTACATTGAAGGTTCAACAACCTTCGATGTACTCAAATCTGATTCGGAGTATTCCTGCGTCTCGCAATATATGATCGCAAAAGAACTGGGTCAGATTGTCAGACGCCTTGCCAACGCTCATTTACGTCACCGCGATCTTAAACTCGAAAATGTAATTGTCAAACCAGCAATTGATGATCAACTACATCCGACACTATGGTTGATTGATCCTGTTGGCATTCGTTTTAGCAGCTCTCCTCTTCATGCGACCGTCTGCATGCTCGACCGACTGGCAATTCAGCCGATCAATGAGGGAATTCGATTGCCTCTATCACTGCAGGTGATTTGTATACGAGAAGCAATGGGTTCTATCTCCACTAAACAACGTAAAATCTTCTTCAAAATGCTGAGAAATCGGCTTCGATGCTCTCTAATTGAGACGCATACAAAATGATTGGTCTTGATTCAAAACACTAAAATTTGCAGGCTCGTCTAATATTTCAGCCCATAAGAACATTCTCCCATTCTTTTGAATCTGGCATCCTGCCTGCTGGAACCAGATGAGATTAGATCATCTGAACTCCTCAATGGCGGCTTGAGTTCAGATTCAGGCTGCATTTTCCCGTTGTTTTTCTAACTGAGAATTCACTGCCTGGAACACCTGATCGGCGTCAAGTTCTTTCATACAGCGATGGTGTCCTAAAGGACAAACTCGCTGCTGACAAGGTCCACATTCCAGATCAAGCTGCAAATGCAAGTCTCGTTCATAAAATGTTTCACTCCATAAAATATGCGTTGGCCCGAACAATGTGACAACGGGTACCTGAAAGGGTGCAGCAAAATGCCTTGGCCCTGAATCGGTGGTGACCAGCAGTTCTGCCTTTTGAATAGCCGCTTTGGTAAGACCCAGGTGGAGTGGCTCTGCCGCCAGAGACGTAACCAGAGTATGATCAGCCTGGTCAACAATTTGTAATGCTTCTGCTTTTTCTGCGGGACCGCAAACGACCAAAACAGACCGCTGCAGCTCGCTGACAATCCGCCGGGCTAATTCTGCAAAGTGAGAAGTGGGCCAATGTTTGGCTGCACCAAATGCACCTCCCGGATTGAGGCAAATTAGAGGACGTTCTTTGAATTCTGCTGATTGTTTTTCCAGAAATGAATGCCAGCGTTGTTCATCTTCACCGGTTACCGCGAGTTCCATCGATCGGGAGAAACTCACTGGCGTATCGCCGTGTTCCTGATTGAAATGGGCTGCGATACGCAAGTATTCATCAATGGCAGGATGCGGTTCATCTCGATTTTTAGCGGGAAGCGCATCTGTCAACAACCAACGGCGGCGATCACGATTTATACCAACGCGACGCGGAATACCTGCCATGAATGCAAGCCAGGCACTTCGAAAGGAATTAGGAAAGAGAATTGCCAGATCAAACTGCTCACGTCTGATTTGTTGCAGAAAACGAATTCGCGAGAAGAGATTTTGATTCGTCTTCCACGCAATTTTGCGGTCGATAAAATCCAGACCATCGAGAACATCAATGACGTAAGGTCGTTGAATAGTCACAATTTCTGCGTCGGCAAACTGTTGGCGAATTGCTTGCAAAGCCGCCGTTGCCATTACAGCATCACCGATCCAGTTAGGTAAAAAAACTGCGATTTTCATCCGGCTTTTCGTTTCGGAGTTTCAATGGGATACTTTAAAG
>CALOEF010000031.1:0-21368 GCA_942492165.1 uncultured Planctomycetaceae bacterium | reverse complement strand
CCCCATGCAGCCGGGCAAAGAGGAAACCTTTGATCTTCTGGGGGACTTCGATTACACAAGGTGGCTGTGCCTCTCGAACGGGTATGGTACACACAGCTATTCTGGGACGCAGACTGGATCGCCCGGTTATCAATCTCGGATTTTCGGGCAATGGACGGATGGAACCGGAAGTCGCGAAGTTGATTGCCGAACTGGATGCCAGCGTGTTTATCATGGATTGCCTGCCCAAAAAAAAAAAAAAAAAAAAAAAAAAAAAAAAAAAAAAAAAAAACCCGTCGTGAAAGCACAAACAGAGCCTCTGGTGAAAACTTTGCGTGCAGCCCATCCGGATACTCCCATCCTGCTTGTAGAAGACCGCACTTATTCCAACGCCTATCTCAAAAAGAGTAGTCAGGAACGACACCGCGCCAGCCGTCAGGCACTTCGCGAGGGGTATCAACGACTGAAAAAAGCAGGAGTCAAACACTTGTATTATCTGGAAGGAGAATCACTGCTGGGCGATGACAGTGAAGATACCGTTGATGGATCTCACCCAACTGATCTTGGATTTTTCAGGCAAGCCAATGCATTCGAAAAAGCCTTAAAACCGATCCTTGATCAACAGACCAGGAAATGAGAGGCTTCAATCTCTCTCTTATAACGAAAAAAACAACAGGGCGTGTTCTCAACGTGGGAGTCCGCCTCTGTTTTTTCCTGTCTGTTACTTCGATGCTGTCTTGTGCAAAGCAAGAAGAAAAACGCGAACCGCGCGCGGGGCTGTCTGCGAATGCCCACATTCAGGAATTTCATGTAGAGATTCAAAACTTCTGCGGGAATTGCCATCGCTGTCCCGATCCGGGTGTCTTAACAAAAGAAGCGTGGCGGATGCAGATCCCCCGAGAATATGCGCACTACGAATTATCAAAACGCACAGATCTGCGCGTACCTCCCCTGCCGGAAGTGATCAAATACTTTGATGCACAGGCACCAGAGAAACAGTAACTTGCCGACACAAATCGTAGAGCTGCTCCAGGCCCGGTCATATTCAGGAAGAAAATTTTCGCGTTCAGTCAGATCGGTCGTTCACAGTATTTCCCATTTGAAATGGTTCCCGGAGTGGAAACGTCGAGCCAGACTATTAGTGACCGATATGGGTTCTGGCGAAATTGGACGAATTCAGTTTGATTCGACCAAACCATCCTATCATCCTCTGGTCAAGTTGAAAAACCCGGCACACATTGAACGCATCGACTTGAACCTGGATCAGCGCGACGATTATCTTGTTGCCGATCTGGGAAGTTTTGGTCCAGAAGATCATGAATTGGGGAAAGTGACGCTGCTGGCATTTGATGACCAAAAGCAAACCATTCTGCCACACTACATTCAAGAGGGATTGGGACGTGTCGCAGACGTCAAGTCGGCTGACTTTGACAAGGATGGCGACCTGGACCTGATTGTTGCTGAATTCGGATGGCGTGACACCGGACGATTGCTGTATCTGGAAAATGTCTCACCTTCAAAAACAAAATTGAAATTCGAACTCCAGGTACTCGATGATCGTCATGGGGCCAGTCATATCTTGCTTACTGATTTGAATCACGATGGACGACTCGACGCGATTGTCTTGTTCTCGCAGGAACATGAAATCATCGAAGCTTTTTTAAATCAGGGAGCAGGTCGTTTCAAAAAAGAAACCATATACCAGGCACCGGAGCCCGCCTATGGCTCTTCCAGCATCTCGTTAGTGGATCTCGATCAGGATGAAGATCTCGATCTGCTCTATACAAACGGCGATACAATGGATTCATTTGACCTGCGCCCCAGCCACTCCTTACAGTGGCTGGAAAACAGGGACACGTTTCCTTTTCAGTATCATCACATTGCGTCATTGACCGGCGCATATTGTGCGACGCACGGCGATTTCGATGGGGATGGGGATATCGATCTTGCCGCCTGCACGATGACATGGGATTATGAGAAATCGCGCAATACGATTGTCTGGTATGAGCAGAAAAAACCGGGACAGTTTATAGCCGCATCCCTCTCGACTTCTCAAAGGGACAACATGCGGTGATCGAAGCGGGCGACTTTGATCGAGATGGAGACATTGATTTGGCAGTTGGTAACTTTGATGTAAGGGAAACTGGCCAGAGTGAATGGCTTTCGATCTGGTGGAACGATGGACCTGTGAAGTCAAAATAGTTGCCTGAGTTATTTCTCTGGTTTCAACAAATCGCGAATCTTTTTATCGGGATCTACCGAGAATACTGTTTTCGCATGTGGATCGGCAACAAGAATGTTTTTACCTTGTTGTGCGATACCTACCGGGTTTTTGAAAGGATCACCAGAAACCCATTTTTCTGTTTTTCCATCGGGAGTTACTTTCCAGAGTGCTTTCGCATAACCATCACTGACAATCGCCGTACCATCGTCAAGAACGACCACATCGTGCGGAAAATTGAAGGGACGCCCTTTAACAACAATTGTGGCTTTTCCATCAGGTGTCACCTTCAACAGTTGATCTGCAGTTCCCGAAACGACCCACAGGTTCTGCTCCTGATCCAGCGCCAGCCCTCGCGCGCATCAACTATTAGCAAACAGAGTCGGCTTGCCACCTGCGGCGGGAACTTTCCAGATCCGATGCAGTTCGAGGTCAGAAACCAGCAGGTCTCCGTTCTTCGACACTACCACATCCATGGGAATGCCGATTCCCCCATTGGTCAGTGGCTGAGGCTTCGCCCCCGCGTCTTCAAACCGATACACTTCCCGCGTCGACGAATCACCGGCCAGAACACGCGGCCTTGACGATCGCCACACATCGGACCGCGTTCAAAGGTGTGCGGAACACTTTCGAGCCGGTGAAAAAACTGGATGCTTTGCCGTTCTCCACACTCCAGATGCCAGGCAGTTTTCGATCGGCCACATAAACAGGCCCTTTAGATAAAGTGGCCACGGAGAGTGGATACAACAGCTCAGCATCCTTACTTTCGAGTGGGACAGAGAGCATCAGTAAAATAATGACAAACGACTGTAAGGGAAAGAAACGGCATCGTATGGGGAACCTGGGTGGAAATCAATGTGAGTCGCTAGTCAGTCCGCATCTACCGAATCAGAGAAGCAGTGGCACTCCTTGGAATTCACGATCAGGGTATTCCAGCATATATTTCCAGAAAGCCGTGCTGTTCTGTCGACGGGTATGATACAGACGCTGATCCTGGCGTAACACTTTTTCGTCCGGATAAGTTTCCGGGTTGGATAAGGATAACTCTGCATCTCGCAATGGCAGCGGCTCGACCGACTGCCCCAGAATCGTATGCAGGTTGGCATCCTTGTCCCAGCCCACATTATGCAGCATAAAATCCCGTTTCCAGCCCGGTCTGACAGGTTCTGCAGGCACTTTGAACCGCAGCCGCATCTCATCCCCGGAGCCCATGATCACCAGGCGATTGTCAGCCGATTCCACCAGCACTTTCACATCACCATAACGTAAAGCCTCCCTCATGGGCGGCCACTGAATGCCGGTCGTGAGACTCTGATAGTCATAGCGTTCCGGCCCGTTGCCCGGATGGATGAGAGGCGTGGAAAAACCACTGTACTGCAAACGTGCAGATTCCAGTGGCAATACTGCACCTTCAATTCCGCCGGCGATTCGTCCACAGTGAAAAATGCCTGATCCCAGTAGAACTCCATATTCGTTTCGATGCGTACACGATAATCGTTTGTGAGAAACTGGTCTGTCAAATCGACGGCGATGGTTTTCGTCTTTCCGCCGGGAAAACCCATGAAGGGCATGATGGTTTTCCATTTCCCATTTTTATCAGGAACAGACAGTGAGGGTGGCTGAGGGGATGGCATGGATGGATTTTCTGATAAAGCCAGATTGATGCCGGTGTCCGTCGGATAAACCCAACCGGTCAGATATAATTTAATCCGTGGTGGCGTTTTCGACTTCTGAATCGTTGTGGTATTCAGGTCCAGTTCCAGAGTATGGTCCTCGGTCAGTCCCTGGCGATACTTTTTGTCAAACGTTTTCGCATAAACATCATCGGCGTCTTTGATCTCAGACAGTACGTCGCGGCCCTTGTGATTGGTTGCAGCCACTGGTGCCTGCGGACGCTGTACCGAATGAATGTCGACCTCCGCCAGATCGGGAGGTCCCACTTTTTCATTGGTATAGATTTCGACTTCCGACGGGTGATACACGGCCGTCAGTTGTACCGTGTCGAAGTAGCCAGCTTCCCATAGCTCTTCAGTGATTCGCAATTCATAGTAACCGTCTTTTTCTTTCAAACGGTCCCCGTCAATTTTGAGAAATTCCCAGTCACGACTGGGGGCAACAATACCTTTGCCAAACTGCAGGCCGATGGGCGCCGCCCAGAGCAGATCGGTATAAAAGGAAAACTGTTCGCCATCCCATGTATAAAGATAAGGGCAGGAACCCATCAGGGTCTGTTTTTCATATATCCGCTGGTCGGTTTTCGCATTGATGATATTTACGGGAATTCCATTGGTCCATAACACACGAATCGCTTCTGCGACCGTCTGTTCGCCGAGCCCAAAATGAGTCGATTGCCCGGAAACGATTTGCGGCTGATAAATGGTACCACTGCGTAATTCGAGCAGACTACCAATGCCGTAATGGTTGACACGCCCACTGGCTGATTTGACTTCCCCTTTCACCTGTTCAGCGCGGAGTGAAATATCGATCCAATGATTATCGTTGCCTTGATTCAGTCGTTGAATAATTTCGTTTTCTCCAACGGCAATCACATCGAGACTACCATCCTGATTCAGATCATGCAGCAGGAATTTTCGAATCGACTTCGCGAACTCGATATCCTGATCTTTTACGTATTTCGTTTGTTCTGAATTTCGTTTGGCTGTTCCCAGGCAAAGCTGTATTCCTGAGGGGCATAACGCTAGCACATCCATAACGCCATCGTTATTCAAATCACCGGTTTGCAGTACTTTACCTTGCATATTGACCGGTTCGATTTTTTTGAGTAGCTGCACGCTGGAAATTTGAACGCTGCCAGGCAAAGGCCGGTTCGTCTCTGCCAGCATCAATTCATTTCTGCGAACGCCAATCAAGTCCCACGAACCATTTCGATCAAAGTCTGCGAGACTGCACTCTTCAAACTGATTAGCCGTTGGTCGATTATATGATTTGACTTTGGAAAATCGTCTCCAACGAAATCGTCCGTGACGCAAATTTTCCAGATAGCCTGCCTGCCTTGAAGTGCGGCTACATAAGATCAAATCCAAATCTACATCGCGGTCCCAGTCGACTCGTACTATGGAAGAAGCTGCCAGATCAATGGGAGGTAGTTGAGAATTCGTACTGATATCTTGAAACGAAAAATCACCTCGATTCGACCAGAGCGAAATTCCTCCGCCAGTTGAAGCCACCAGATCTAAATCACCATCATGATCCAGATCGGAGAAATTCACCGCCAGTACTTCAGCTAATTTTGACAGGTCATTTTTTTGTTCTTTCAGTAATAATGAACGCTTTCCTGCTTTCGAATCCCATCGATTTTCGAAGACCTTGATGCCTGACTTTCCGCTCAGCACCAGATCCAGATCAGCATCACGTGAAGGGGCTATCGGAAACACAGGCGGCTCTGTTTTCTCTGTTGCTGAAGCTGGTTGGCTCAACTGCTGCACATCAGCATCCAGATCAACAGCACAAAGTTCTGAATAATCACCTTCACTGGCTTGCTGCGTAACCAGTTCCCAGGTCCCCGATTTATGCTGACTGAATACAGAAACCCATTTTGCAGTCAAGAGTATCAAATCGGGTTTGCCATCCAGATCGAAGTCGTCTATCTTCAAATCTCTCAGATCATCTGGCAATTCGATGGAAAAACGAAGTGCACTGGATTCGGCAAATTGAACTGTTAATGGTTTTTGATGTGTTGGCCAGTCGACAGAAGCATAAAAGGCCGGAGGGAAGTCGTGTATCACAAATTCAAGCGGATTCTGTTCCACACGCCGCCGATCACTCTTAACCAGATCTTCCGCAATCAGCACATTCCTCAAGATACGTGCATTTCTAATCACAAGATTCCACTTTTGAGCCTTAACCGCAGTCACAGAATCATTGATCAGTTTGTTTATATCCAGCCGCGTGTGATCTTTGACGCTGTCAGCGAGTGGGGCTGCTAACTCCTGAACTTTTTCAAATAGAGAAACACTCTGCTCCGATTTCTGATTTGTCAGTACCTGCAGATAATCGAGTGTCAGAAACAGATTGTCTGATTGAAATTCCCAGGCTTTGGCCAGTGATGAATTTGCGTCGTCTTGTATTTCAGGTTTCTGAAATTGTTTTTGTACCTGTGACAATTCATACCAGATAGCGGCATTTTTTTGATCATGTTGAATGGCGCGTTTTAATGCATCCAGTGATTGTTGTTGCTTGCCGAGTGCTCCATAAATTCGCGAAGAGAGGATATAACTGATACTGGATTTCGGCGCGAGTTGAATCAGTTGATCAGCGGCCGTGATTGCCTGCTGTGCTAATTTCTGCTGAGTCTGTATTTTTTCCGGTGTGAGTTGCAGTAATCGGGCTATGGTTAAATTGCGAAACCCGATTACTTCTTCGGGAAGTTTTTTTGTCAATTGCTCCAGCAACGGATCGCTGTCTGTGTACTTTGCATTTTCCAGATAGGCAATTCCTTCATTTTTAGAACGCAACAAATTATTGGCTTCTTCATAGGGAATTAATTTCTGTGACATTGGTTCGTTATTCGGCTGTGGAGGCACTTTGACTGTCATAAACAGCAGGAGCGCTGCCAGAAACAATACCACAGCCACAATAAAGGCGATGTGTGATGACCGGAAAGACATGCCGTGTACCTTTGAATTTAAAAACCCTGTTTCAGGAATCTGTCTCTAAAAGAATCTCTCTCAAAGGATACACGTTCCACTTGCGGATGTCAGCCGATAGATGATTTCTTTGCGTCACGAAACCTCTGATTCACTCATTTTACGCAAATAAAAAAGGATGGCTCAAACAGGCCACCCTTTTAATATCGTATTTTTGATCTTCCGAAAATCAGTTAACTGAAGAGTTCACGCACCGGTTGGCCCATATCGGTAATTGGTACCGGGCGGTCTCCGGAATGCAGTTCTTCAGTAGGGTCAATTCCCAATGCACAATAAATCGTTGCATGCAGATCGGGAACAGAGACCGGACGGGATACAATTGCTTCGCCTAGTTCGTTGGTTACGCCGATTGTTTTTCCGTTTTGCAATCCTCCCCCCGCCAGAACAACACTGAATGCTTTTGACTGATGACCACGACCTCCCCCAGAGTCAAATTGAGCGGGGCGACCGAATTCAGAAGCGACAACAATCAATGTTTTGTCGAGTAGTTTATTCTTCTCCAGGTCGAGTACCAGCGACGACAACGCCGTATCCAGTTCCTTGATCAGCAGGTGCTGATTTAATTGACCGTCGTTATGTGTATCCCAGCCGGTACCGTTCACAAAGTTTAAGTTATGCGAAACTTCGATAAAACGTACACCTGATTGAATCAATCGACGTGATAACAGGCAGCGTTGTCCAAACTCACCACCATAGGCGTTTCGCAAATCACTTTTTTCATTCTCCAGTTGGAATACTTTCATAAACTCGGGGCCCGAAAGACGGAGTGCCTCTGCGACAGATGCATCATAATCTTGTACCGTCTGGCCGCCGATATTTTTCTGGCGGAACTCAGCTCTTACCTTAGCCAGAAGTCGTTCGCGGCGATCCTGTCGACTTTGGTTGACGCGAGAAGATCGCGTAAATCCACTGGGGCCGGCATTCGTATCAGTGAGATAAACATAACCGGCCTTACTGCCCAGAAAACCGGGGCCGCGGGTTACATTGGGATATCCTATTAATACATAAGCGGGTGCATGTGGGCTGGCGGCTCCTCGCTGGTGCGCGACTACCGAACCGACTGAAGGATATGTGATCGTCCCCGTTGTCGGGCGTCCTGTATGCATACGGTTTGTTGCGGCGGCATGCTCGTCAATCACTTCATGATGAACACTGCGAACAATGTTGAATCGGTCTAAAATGGGCGCGCACCTGGAAAGATGCTCGCAAACTTCGGTTCCTGAAATCGCCGTCGGAATAGGATCGTAATAGGAGCCTGCCTTTTTCGCTTTCGGATCACCTTTTCGTTTGGGGTCCCAGGTATCGATGTGACAGGAACCACCGCCCAGCCAGACCATAATGCAATGCTCTGCTTTGCCGACAGGTATCGGCTGCTGCTTGACACCCGGTTTTTCAGAAGCCAACAGTTGCTGCCAGGGAGTTCCCAAAGACGATACCGCCAATCCGGTAGCAGATGCCTGCTGTAAGAAGCTGCGCCGCGTTGAATGAAATTCGTTCATGATCCAGTCTTGTTTATTGAGAAAGTATCGTGATTAAGCAAAATAAAGTATTACAAAATAAATCACTAAGGTACAAAAATAAATTCCGGTGAATTGAGCAATGCCCAAAGGACATCTTCATATCGATTCCGCCAATCGTCTTTGAGACGCTGAGTGGGCGGGTCTCCCTTTTTCACTGCTGCCTGAAGTTCTACTTTGATCTCATTCGCCCGGGGGCTCAAATGATTTGACCAACCGACCAGATTACGGGGTAACGGTTCACGGCTTACGATTGCCGCATTTTCATTGACGCGACTTTCATAACCGGGTTTGAGTAGTTCCACAAACATTTGCATTTCACTGGCAGTCGGCTCGCGCGTGAGCGCTTTCAACACCGTCCGGTTGATCAGTTTTTCCACAGACTGATCCTGTAATGCCATTTCTGTGAAGTCACTGTCATCTGAAAGGCGTGTGAAACGCTTTCCAATAATACCATTCGCGAGGATCGCTGGCTGTAATGCTGTTGCTGTATACTCTCGGACGCTCGTGGGATTTTGTCGCGTATCGCGCCAGCCGAATGTTTTTAGAAATGTGATAAACGGCTGGCCAAAGGGTAACGCCAGACTGGGGCGGTCACGCTCGTTGGAAGGCGATGTGAATTCCCAGGCACGGCGCGGTGATCCCAGGTCTAGAGCTGTGGGAACACCCAATGCACCATCAATGTCGATACACATTCTCCCGGCGTTTAAAGGCTTGCCACAAATCGCAAACATCGAGTCCAGAATTTGCTCTGCTTCCATCCTTCGTAAAACGGGAGAACTAAAATTGTAAGTATCATATCCAAGGGATTCGACCTTTTTGATGTCCGATGAAATTTGTCGTTGATAAAGGTCTGACTCAAAAATGAGACGTGCCAGATATTTGAGATCGTAATTATGAATCACAAATTGCCGGGCTAAATATTTCAACAGTTCTGGATGAGAGGGTTCCTGGCCATCCCAGTCATCAACGGGTTCGACCAGTCCCTGGCCGAGATAACGTTTCCAGACACGATTGACAATCACTTTCGAAAACCGATCATTCCTGGGTGACGTAATAATGGCTGCTAACTGCTCGCGGGTGTCTTTGGTTGATCGGAGATAGTTATCCGGAAAACGTCCCGGTTTGATCAACTCGCCAAAGGTCCACCGGGGTGGTACTTCTTCGCCTGGAAGCAGAGTGACTGAAATCAGTAACGAATTCGATTCGGAATCAAAGCCTGGTACAGAGCTGGTTTTGGGGACTCCCTGTGGAGTTCGTTTCAACATTGCTGCCAGACTGAAGAGATCCCGTTGCTTGAAGTCATGAAATGGTGCATCATGACAGCGAGCACATTTCATATTCAGACCTAGAAACGCCTGGCCAACAATGTGCGCTTTTGCTGCCATTGGTGCATCGTTTTGTGACGCAATTTCAAAACCGGCAGGCCCACCAAAGTAGCGACTGCCTTCCATCATTACCAGTTCAGTCAGGAAACGGTCAAATGGTCTGTTATCATAAAATGCTTCATGGATCCACCAGCGAAATGGCCCGGAATTATTTAATGTTGGCTTGATAACGTTCGGGTTTTCCGCCAGAACATCCTGCCAGTAACCGACCCAGTTATCAGCCCAGCCGGGATCATCTAGTAAACGCGTAATCGCATTCGCACGCCGTCTTTCTGGTTTGTCAGCCAGATATTCCTCGATCAGTTCAGGTGAAGGGACCGTTCCCGTCGTATCGAGTGAAAGTCGTCTCAGAAATGCCAGATCATTTAATGGTTGAGATTGAGCAGCCTTTTCTTTTGCTAAACGTTGATTAATGAAATGGTCGATAACATTGTTTGCCCGCAGTTTGGCGACATTTTCCGGAACTTTTACCTGAGACTGTTTAAGAATTTCTTTGCGAGCAAGCTGATGTCGCCAATCCCAATACTGGTCTTCTTTCGTGTCCATATTCTGCCGTCGCTTTGCATTGATGGCAATGAGATCATGGCGAAAATTTCGCTCGAAAGGCAACCAGCTTTCGTCTGTCAACCAGACGACTTCCTGATCGTTTGAAAGCAACTGAAAGTCTTTGTCGGGCTCGCTGATGAAAATACCGGTTTCGCCAAAATCAGCCCGATGACGGAAACCGCCTACAAACATTTCAAAACGAATTCGATGTTGTTTACCGTCACCTGTAAACTCAATCACTTTTTCCTGATCACCACGATGTAAGGGACGAATATGGGGGGCCAGACTTCGATCGACCTTAAACACATGGCCGTGAGCACTACTGGAAATTTTGTGGAAACCAGTTTCAATCACTAATTTATCATCAATGTAAAGTCGTGAGGCATTTCGGGCTCGAACCAAAATTCGCTTCTTCCCTTGGGGAATCGTGACATGTGACATTGCTCGAATCAGGAATGGTCCTGAACGATCCACCCTGATACCTCGCTCGGAATATTTATTGGGTATACCAATCAGTCCAAAATGAGGCTGCATGTAGGATTCTGTATAGCGCGGTGGTCTGAAACTCCAGGATTTTCGGTTGGGGACACCTTCAAACACATCAATCTGAACCTGATCAGAAGGGATCGCAGTCCAATCGATTTGGGGTTTTGAAGCAATATAATGGAAGTGCGAGGCAATCTGCTTTGAAGATAATGCAGTCCTGTAAATCGCCACTTCGTCCAGTCGCCCGTTAAAGGAACTGTTTGCAGACCCACCCATCGAAGAACCGATCCATACTTCATCATTATCCGTGACGGGAGGCAAAGTCGTATCGCCGCCCATATCCCATTTACCGGAAACTGGCCGACCGTCAACATACGCTTTGAGGCTTTTCTTTTTTCCAAAAGTGTAAGTCACAGCGACGTGGTGCCAGTTTTGTGAGCTGATTCCAGCGTTTCTTGATCCCCAACGATGGAACTCAGGTTCGTCTTCCTTCTGTTCTGGTTTTCCGCGAAACAAAAAACTAATTTCATGCCCGGAAACCCTCAGACCATAATTCTGATATTGTGGAGCCATGCCTGGTCGGTTGGTACGACCTTTGCCTATAATGTAGTAATGGCGCCCGGATTGAATCGATTCCAGGTAAACCCAGGCTTCGAGTGTGATCGAATCACCGGCAGTAAAATCGAGGATACTTTTCTCACCCGGATCTACAACACGCAGGAAACCTTCTCCCGGTTTGAATTCGGCTGCCTGATTATTCACATTGAATAAAGGAAACTCAGAAGGCCGGGGACCTGCTGCTGGCTCAACTTGATTGCCACGCAGCAACCCCATTAAAGGCTCAGATGATCCCTGAGCGAGCTCAGGATTGAAACGAATGCCGGGATACCCCGCTTTTGATCGTTGATCGAAGCTCCAGTAAACCGTCGGGTTATCTGAGAGGATCAAGCTACGATAACTCGTGTGAGGTTTCTTTGCTTCAACTTCTGCAAACGAATAATCTGTTAACAAAGTCAAGACAAAGAGAACGATCAGGAACAAGCGGAATTGTTTTGTGACTGTCAGAAATTTCATCGAAAGTGGCAATTCCAGATAAACAGGTTCTCGGAAGAGAAACGACAGCAGGAAGGTTTTGCAGGGAGCAGACATTAAAGAGTTCCTGACTCTACAAACAACACTGTACACAGGAACCTCTCGTTGTCGATCAGTTGTGATCTACCAGAATATACCGAAAGGGCCCTTAATCTCACTATAAATTATATCATGAACGTCCAATTTGTGAATATTTAGTGAGATTGTCAATCTGTCTGGTATATAACGGGAGAATAATACTGACACGGCCTGTGTACCGATCGGCAGTGAAACTAAGGATCGAACGTTCAAAAATTGAAACCCGAAGAGATTGAAAAATTTGTCCAACTTCTAACAGCACACCAGGGTATACTTTATGCTTATATTCGCTCACGGCTGCCTGATTCTGTAGTGGTGCAAGATGTTCTGCAGGAAACGAATCTGGTGCTCTGGCGCCGTTCGGAAGAATTTGAAGCAGGTACCAATTTTGTCGCCTGGGCCTGCAAGGTCGCCTACTTTCAGGTACTTGCATTTTATCGCGATAATAAACGTGAGTCCATGGTGTTTAACGTTGAGCTGGTATACATGCTGGCGCAACAAAATGAAGAGAAACTGGCTGACGCTCAGGATCTGCAGCAAATATTATCGCGTTGCGTTAACAAACTGCCGGAACAGAGCCGCCGCCTGATTCAGCAGCGGTATGCCCCGGGTGGATCGGTACAATCAATTGCAGAGAAACAAGGCCGATCTATCGGTGCCGTGTCACAGACGCTATACCGCATTCGTCAGCTATTACAGGAGTGCGTTCAGAAAACACTTGCCCGTGAGCAGAGAGAAATTTGTCATGAATCAAAACCAACATGACCAAGAAACACAGAACAATCTCAGGAAAACATTTCCGCATTTCTGGATGGATTATTATCTGAAGAAGATCGCCAGAATTTCCTGACAAGTCTGGAATCAACCGATGAAGCAGCCCGCAGAATTTTATCTGGAGATGATGAATACCGATTCCCTGCTGCAATGGGAACAGGGGCAAACCGAGCCTCTGCCTCGATTTCTTCTGTGTGACTGGCTGATGAAACAGTCTACGATCACAAACATCGATCCTGGCGTGGTATCAGCACGCAGGCAGCTGACCGATGATGCGGTATGCACTGGCGACAACCGTCAATGTGTATCTGTCTGGTGGTCACTTCTTACTTTTGATGGACAGTAATTCCGGCCCCAGGCGGTCACACGCCTCGATTCCAGTGATGGCGTACCCGCCGCCATGATCATCGAAGAACACCAATGCGGTTTGGGAGCGGACCGAGTGGACTCAGGATGTGAGCAAGCCCCTCGTTCCCGGCTGGTTGAAACTGAAATCGGGAGGTGCTCTGATTGACTTTTTGAGTGGAACGACAGTTGCCTTGGAAGGTCCAGCAGAACTGGGACTGAATTCAGATAACCGCGCTTACCTGAAATCGGGTCGACTGGCGGTCGTCGGAGACTTCACGCATCATGACTTTACTCTAACAACGGCCAATCTGACGATTCTCTCACGGTCTGCTCAACTGGCCTGTCGTCAATCCCGACGAACAATCAGAACTGCATGTTTTTGAAGGCAGCGTCTCGATGTTTCACGCATTCACAGGAAAAACCCGATGCCGAGATCAACCAGGATCAGACACCGGAAACCATCGATCAAAGTTGAAGCAGGACAGGCGATTGTGTTTGACAGCAGCGGGCAGGAAGTGACTCGGCAGGTGGCAGACCAGGCGTATTCCCTGCGCGGAATCAGTTTTCCGTTGCGGATCCTCCCCGGTGATATCCCGGCGATTAACTTCGCTGCACACAAAATTGAGCCTTACAGTTTTCAGGACGGGCAATATGAATTACCCACCGATTACCAGCTGATTGAACAAGGCAAAGGCATTCGCCTGTGGGGGGAACGCCTGGAAGAGCATAGAGATCAACAGAGAAATCACTCCCGATACAGTGATCGAATTTGATTTCCGGTCCTCTCACGAAGGCCAGATTCACGGCTTTGGCTTTGATAAAGACCGGGACTACGACCCGAAAAAGAACTATGTTTTTCAGATTTACGGCTACGAAGCCTGGTCACACATCGGCCAGCAGTTCAATACCTATTCGGGAACGGGCTGGAAACGGTTCCGGATTCGCGTAGGCCGCTATCTGACCGGGAAATACCGTTACCTGCACTTCATCGCCGATGAAGATGTGATCGCCCGGGCCGAAAGCCAGTTCCGCAACGTGCGCATCTACGAAGCCCCGACACAGCCTTAATCCAACCAACAACAGGCCGCGGAACAACCACAGAATGAGCTGAAAAACAGGTTCTATCTGGGGATTGGGTTCTGCTTCCGTTTCGAAGGGTGGCTCGTCGTTCCCGAAGCCCCCCCAGAATCAGAAATGTTGCCGCGAACAACAGGTAGCCCGCACCAATGCCCGTGGCATGAAATGTGAAGTCCGTCTCACGTTGTCGCTTCGGTAAATGCCAGGCGAAAATGGATGTCGTTTCCAGTGACTTCGTACGCGCTTGTTAATCCGAGAAAAGCGAAGAACGCTGCGATTCGACCAGATCGCTGCGGAACGATATTTACCATCTATCAGACAGGCACAGATGGCAGCCAGAATCATACAGGTAAAAATAAAACCCCGCTCCATCACCACCATGCCATGTACTAGAAAACCGTTCACTTCGGTAAACTGATTCGACGTTAAAATCTGTCCTGCAGATTTTTACCACCCGCCCACCAGCAGCGTTCCCTGCATCACCGTCGCGCCCCAGGCAGCAATCGCCGGAAACAATCCGAGCGCGACAGCAGGTGCGTGGCGTGCCGGAGACGCACGAAACGCCTGAGCGGTGATCACGATTCCGATCCAGAGCACAATGGCAACTCCGGCTTCAAGCGGAATGATTTTACTAATGACTCCCGTGGTTCCAGTGAGACAGATCACCAGGAAGAAAAGCCCATTCAAAGTAGAATAACCGGCGCGCGAACCCATCTCTTTCCAGCCGGGATGACCAATATAAATTGTGGTGGGAAAGCAACTCCCAGAGCGAAGCCACTATCGTTCCCACCCCATTGGCCATCATCGCTGGTTTCGCAGGATAGCTGTCGCCGGCGGCTTCGGCAGACTCGATGTTCTGCATACTGCCGATCACATTGAACAGTCCCATCGGAAAAATGACTGACATATAACCCAGCCCATTCCGTCGGGTTGTTTTATCAGCTCCCAAAGTGCCCCAGCAAAGTGGGGAGGATACCAGCCCCATTGACTCCCAGGCCGTTTTGATAGCGGCAATACTCATTGCTGAACCCCTGCATCAACTGCGGAATTACTTCCGGAAGAACCCAGGCACAAATCGTTCCCACGATGATCGCCAATAATCCACCGGGTATACGAAAAGGAAGTTTTGTTGGAGAAAAGAGCGTCAGTAGCACGACCGCAGCCGGCAGCATCGCAATCATGGGCCGCTGATAAATCTTCAGTACAAAGGTCATCGAGATAAAGCCAATCGCAATTCCTGCGAGCGTTGACAGCAGTGCCGCACGGGGTGTCACCTTGCGGACCCGATCCGCAATGAACGCCCCCAGGAATTCAATCACACCACTGCCGAAGCAGGCCAGTAAACCCATCTGCCAGGCCGCTTCCGCACTGTTGGTCCGCTGATAGACGGGCACCATCACAAAAAAGATATAAACCAGTAGTGAGGGCGTGTTGATGCCGTAAGGCAGTGCACACACATCGCTGCGATTTTCCCGTTTCGCCAGCTGATGTGCCTGCCAGGCGTAAAAAATATTTCCGAACAGAATACTCAAAGCAGCACCGGGCAGAATATATTGCAGCAAGAGTTCCGAATCAGCACTGAATCCCACATAATCCACACAGAGCCACAATCAGCAGAAGCTGGACCAGGTTATCGATCATTAAAGCGAAAAAACCGTCCAGGTCGCGGCGTACGAAGAGAGGATAGTTGCGATGTTTCATTTCAACTGAGTAGTTCCTGTATTTCATCCTTCGTGAAAGGTCGGTTCATACGAGCACCCAGTTGCGAGACAATACGGGCGGCCGCATGTGATGCCAGGTGCCCGGCCTGATGCCAGGTCAGACCATTGGTAATTCCATACAGAATTCCGGCAGCGTACATGTCACCGGCACCGGTAGTATCAATGGCTTCTGTTTCGACGCCTTCAATGGGAATGACCTTCCCTTCATGCATCAGAATTGAACCATCGGGACCCAGAGTCAGAGCAAGATTCGGTACATGTTTGTGGATGACCTGTGCACAGTCGACGGCGTCATGTTTTCCGGTCAAACTGCGTGCCTCTTCCAGATTACAAAAGAGCAGGTCGACGGGTCCTTCGATGAGTTGCTGAAATTCATCCCGGAACAGGTTGATCAGAAAAGGGTCGGAAACCGTAAATGCGACCTTCACATCATGTTTTTTTGCTAGCTCGATCGCGCGATAGGCAGCCTGTTTCTGTGTTTCTCCCGTAAACAGGTAGCCTTCCACATACACATATTTTGACTGTTTGATGTGTTCTTCGTTGATGTCGTCCACGACTGAATGTAGCAGAGACCCCCAGATTGGTAAGCATCGTCCGCTGTGCGTCGTCCGTAATCAGGACCACACACGTTCCGGTCTGTCCGTTCGGCGCGGGAGGAACTTCGATCGTCACTCCCAGCTTCCGCATGTCAGCCAGGTCAAATTCGCCCAGCATGTCACTGCCAACTTTACCCGCATAGGCTGCTTTTCCACCGAAATCGGCGATTCCGAGAATCGTGTTGGCTGCAGAACCACCTGCACACTGCGACATGGGGCACCATCCAGCTCGCCGAGGACATTTTGCTGTGCTTCTCTTCATCCACGAGGGTCATGATTCCTTTGGCAAAACCCAGTTTTTCCAGAGTCTGGCATCTGAAACACGTGCCTGAATATCAACCAAAGCGTTACCAACGCCATAAACATCGTACTGCATGTTTTACCTTAACTGATCAATTCAGAAGTTTTTGAATTCCATACTTTTGAAGAAATATGTAGCCAGAGCAACTATTTTCACAACGAGCAAATCATAACTAATGTGTCATTCGATGGGAAACCACAGAGAGTAACCATCTAATCAGTTTGAAAAAAGCAGCAAGGTCACTACTATATATGCAAGAATCCGTGAGCTTGCCCATAGAGGGTTGTTCGTTCGAAGAATGTATCGTACGAATTTCTTTGGCCGGGTTTCACAATGAGATGACATACAAAAACATATTCCATCCTCCGCATCAGATATTAATAAGGATGCTTTTAGAATGACTAACTCCTCCTCTGCGTATGACTTGCTGTACTCACTACCACCCATTGGTGGAAATCCCTCTACGCGTCCGCAACAGACCAATCCGGGAAGTTTCGCAAATCCGCCCCAGATTGCTCCCGGGAGTCGAAGGGGCTTTAACGTTCTCTTCTCCCGATACGCCGGGATGCCTGGTGTATCAGATAAAACGGCCTGGGATTTATGCCCGCAGGCTGGGAACTGAAACCAGGATTAGAAGAAAATTATCGAAACCGCCGACGCCTGGACGCCTCCCGCTGACTTTCCTGCCAGTCACGCAACTGGAATTTGCCCGTTGTGGTACGATCACTCCGGAAATGGAACGCGTTGCAGAACGGGAACCGCATCTGACCGCAGAGCAGATCCGCGATGAAGTGGCCTCCGGCCGGATGATTATTCCCGCCAACAAAGTACATCTGGGATATCAGCTGGATCCGATGGCCATCGGTCGTGCTTCCAAAACCAAGGTCAACGCCAACATGGGAGCATCGCCTGTCTCCTCGGGAACGGACGAAGAAATCGAAAAGCTAAAATGGGCCCAACAGTGGGGTGCGGACACCGTCATGGATCTATCGACCGGTGGCGACATCGACGGCTGTCGGCAGGCCATTATTGAGAATAGCACAGTCCCCATTGGAACGGTTCCCATTTATTCGATGATCATTGCCCGCCGACTGGAAGATCTGGATCATGCCAGCATTTTGCAGATGCTCCAGCATCAGGCAAAACAAGGTGTGGATTATTTCACAATTCACGCCGGCGTGCTGCATGAGCACCTCTCACTTGTTGCCCAGCGCCTGATTGGAATTGTGAGCCGTGGCGGTTCACTGCTGGCAAAATGGATGCTCCACAACAAACAGCAGAACCCGATGTACGAGCTTTGGGATGATATTTGCGAAATCATGCGTGAATATGATGTCAGCTTTTCGATTGGCGACGGCCTGCGTCCTGGTGGACTGGCAGATGGATCGGATCGAGCGCAATTGGCTGAATTGTGTGTCCTCGGCGAATTGACCGAACGTGCCTGGAAAAAAGGGGTGCAGGTCATGATCGAAGGTCCGGGACATATTTCATTCGATCAGATCGAATTCAATATGAAGCTCCAGCGGAAACTGTGTCACGGAGCACCGTTCTATGTACTGGGGCCCATTGGTTACGGACATCTTCCCCGGCTACGACCATATCACCAGCTGTATCGGTGCGACCGCTGCCGGCTACCACGGTGCCAGCATGCTCTGCTACGTGACTCCCAAAGAACACCTCGGTCTGCCCAAGAAAGATGACGTCAAACAGGGCTGTATCGCTTACAAGATCGCCGCCCATGCAGCCGACGTCGCGCTTGGGAATTCCGGGAACCCGCGATCGGGACGATGATCTGACCGAAGCCCGCGCCGCCCTCAACTGGGAAAAACACTTTGAACTGAGCTTTGATCCGGATACCGCCCGGGCGTTGCACGACGAAGACCTGGATGTCGATACCGACTTCTGTGCGATGTGCGGACACGACTGGTGCAGCGTGCGCATCTCCAAGGAAATTCAGGAATTCATGTCAGGCAAATCGGAAGACTATGCCTGGGACAAAGCGAAAAAATCTCTGCCGCTGACAGCCGAGCAACAGGAAATTCTGGAAAAACGCGGCGTACTCAGCCCGGACGAGATTCACAAGCTGGCATCAAAAGTCAAAAAAGAAATGGTCGGCGACCAGGACAAAGCATCCTGCCACAGTGATTATGTCGCTCCCGAAGAGGCACAGCAGATGCAGACTTCCAAAGAGCTGCCTGTGTTGAATGAACGCCCTGATTCAGGCTTTGCTCGACCAAAAGACTGATCAACTCATTGATACTTCATGAGGCGTCCCGATTTTGTCTGTAATCAGGTCTGTCTGTTCGAACCTCGCATTTTCAAGGCATCCACGAAATCAAGCCGAGATTTCGATGCCAGTCCCCAGAAATATCAGTGTGACAACCAGTCGCTCGGTCCATAGTATCCGGAACGACCACTAACAAGATCGCCACGATGATCACCCTAATCACTCCCCCGAAGCACCTGGTCCACCGGCATTTCGTACTGGCGCAGCAACCTGCCATTGCGTCCCTTGATTACAATAAGGGCAAGGGGGCCTCATCGTCCGGAACCTTCTGCCTTGATACTCTCTGTTACATCGTACAGCATTGGTAGATCAGTTTCTAATTCACATTTGGGACATGGTTCAATGACTACAAGCTTTCCGATGTATGGGTTTTACCACACAGTTCACATTCGAAAGTATTCTGCATGACAGGACGCTCAGGCAACCCGGGATTCCGTGCGGAATTTTCCGCCATCATGTTGGCTGACATTTCCATAGCCGGATTAGGTTCCATTGCAGGATTCGCCATTGCCGGCTCTGCAGGCATCATCGAACCAGGTTCAGGCATCGCCCGGTTACGCATACCGCGGAAATTCATTCCACCGCGATTTATACCGCGGACACCCGGAAAACCGGGATTCATTCCCTGCGGGATACCACCGATGTTATTTCCATTGTTCATTGCCAACTGATCAGTTTGATTTCGGGGTTTCGGTTTAATCAGGCTCAGATCCTGGTCACTGAAGAATTCGGTGATGAACAGTTCTTCTTTTTTGCCCGTATTGATCACAGCTACTGAATTGCCGTAGGCGAGCCTTACAAATTTTCCTTTTATTTTTCTGTTACTGCGATCGATCCAGACACGAAATTCTTTCTCTTTCTCTTCGGGCGTTAAAGTTGAATCAGCCTCCTCGGGAAAGAACTGACCGGGAATTTCTTTTTTCAAACGTTCCTGGACATATACCTGATCTTCAGAGCTAAAGTTCAGATAGGGAAACTCTTGCTGTGCCGAAGTTTTCGTATTTATCAGAAATATTTTTCCGTCTTCCATTTTTACGTAGGAAGCGCCCATAGAATTACCCGACAAGTCTGTCCATTTACGGTGATTATTAACTCTGATTAATTGCTTGAGTTTGGTGGGAGAAAGATTAGAGTCGAGCGGCTCGCGATAAACTAAAGGCATTTCATCAAATCGGCCATGCATTTTTAATGCATCTCGAAGTAACTGCAGGTCTTCATCAATCAATCGACCTATTGGAATGCTGACGATTCCCACAGGTCGTAGCGAAAATGTCACCTCTCGACCATTAATTCTTATAAACCTTGCTTCGGACTTTTTGCCTTTTTTATCGGACCAGACACGGTATCCAGTTAAAGCGGTCACAAGGGCCGGATCGATCTCCGTATTGGCTTTGATCACATTGGGATCATAATTTGGATCCTTCAGAGCCATTTCTTTTTTATGCTTTTCGCGAAGCGCAGCTATTTTTGCCGTGTGCTCTGCCATCCTGTCGGCCAGTCCCTTTTTATTGTCTGGCGTGTTTGTGGAGAGCTTCGCTGTCGACTTCCCTGATCGCAACTCAGCCGGTAACAACATTAATAAATTATTTCTTCGATGGTATTCAATAACCCAGTCCAAATCTTTTTTACTGAGTTGATCGAGCGAAACCTTTACAAAACCCCCTGGCTCTTGAAGTAACGTTACATTCCCTAGAGAGAGCGACATAAATTTAGCCTTGTACTTTCTACCATCTTGCGAGATCCATTCGCGAACGGTGAATGCTTTATATGACTCCTCTTTCACGTTTTCAGCGGGCTCACCTGTTTCAGGTTGTGAAGGACCTGATTTTGATTTCTCAGATTTTGGGCTCGCGGGCTTTGGCTCTGCACTTTCCACCTGTAATTTGCGATATTTCAGAGGCAGGAAGCTCAGCTGTTTTTTTCGTTTGTGATATTCATAGATCCAGTTCAAATCCTTAATACTTAATTTCTCCAGGGGAACGCGGACTGTTCCCTTTCCTTCCAGCCTGAGTGTCGCGTTAGGGCCGGAAACGCTGATCAGCTTTCCCTTTGCCTCAGTTCCATCACGATATGTCCAGTTACGGACTGTAAAACGTTTGTAGCTTTCTTCAGCGGAATGAGAATCAGATTGAAAAAGCGAACAAAAGATCGCGACCAAGATAAAAGATCCTGTTTTTGTATAACTCATAGTCAAACCATGGGTAAGTGATGAATGACAGTCTACTGCCTCTAATGACATACCTGAATGTAGATAACATAATAGACGACATACGTTCATTTTGATATAGAA
>CALOEF010000030.1:0-25231 GCA_942492165.1 uncultured Planctomycetaceae bacterium | reverse complement strand
CTGCTGCGAGACATCTTGATTACAATTGCCCGCCCAAAAAACGGAACACGAGTGAAATACAAAAATCGTACAGAATTAATGGAACCTGTCAACAAAAAAGTCGCGTGATCGATTTTGTTACTGGAATTGTAAATCAGCCAGTTTGCTGTCAGAAAGATTATTCCAGCTTCCAAGATTACTATTTACATATCTGTACTGCTAAGCAGTTAACCTCAAAGCAGGAACTTGTGAAAAAGTCATTAATCAAAAAAAAGGGAAGACTGAAAACCTGTCTTCCCTTGGAGTGAAATGAGGTAACTCAATATAATATTTCATCTCTTTGTGAATTTCAAATCGAACTGAAATTCTTTGCCACCAACAGGAACTTCTGCTACTACTTTCGCTCGCTCAAAATTGGTATATATTTCCGGTAGCTGCTCCACGCCTACAGTCGCTGCATCTTCTTCTGGTAGAACCGGCGACCCATCCGATTTCACAAATTTTGAAAAGATCACTTTGTATTTTCCGGCTTCAATTCCCTTCTCACCACTGCGATGATTTAAAGTAAACATTCCTTTATCATCGGTTACTGCATAAGCACCAGTTCCAGAAGTGCCCGTCATGGGTAAAAAACTAAGTTCCGCGTTGCTCCCTAGTTCACCATTGATTGTAACAGTACCTGAAACAGGCTCTAAATTGAACTTTTCTTCTGAACTACCACCAAAACAACCAGTTAATATGAGCAAACCTGATAAAAGCATGCTCGACCGAAAAAGTTGTAACATTTCGATTGCCCTATTTAGAAAGTGATTACACGGATGACCTTCTCTTTTAAGATTCCGCGATATCTTGCTGATTATTCATGAAGTAGCGAGATTGAAATATGGTTTATCCAGGGTCATGTCATATTTCAACTGACGAAATATTTCTACCACTCACCAATGACATTGCCATCGGCTATTGCTGCGAGATTTCTTAATATTCCAATATCTGTATTCTCGCTAAGAAATCGAACGGCTCCATCTGCCAATAAAACATGAATCCCGCCGGTATGAAAACTGGCAGGAGTGGTGACGGCCCAGGCAACGCCTGTCACATTTGGACCACCTAATGTCGTATTTCCCCATCGATTGACGTCTCCCCCATCAAGAATGGTACCACCATAATCATACCATTTCGTATAGCCCCATGTTTCAGGCCATCCATAACCACGATGCACCTGACGAACGCGTTCAATCACAGCTACGGTATTGCTACTCCCGTCGGTAATGTCGCGCATCTGGCTGCAGCTATCCAGTCCGAACATGTGACGTGAAGTACTTGTTTCATCCGCCCAGTTCGTGCACCACTGGAAGGATGTAATACTGAAACCGTAGTTGGTATAAGCGCTCTGTAGGTACCGGAAGTATAAATTCCGTAATGCTGTCCCGGTCCTGCGGAAGCTCCGTTGTACTCTCCTGTGGAAGAAGGACAGGTGAAGACTGGAATTTCACGACTGACAACGAAGTCATTCTCATTTCCCGTACCAGGTACGCCTACTACCGTACCCGTTCCACTTACAGCAGAGGTACTCGCGGCGATAGAGAAGTTGAATTTGTTATACAGAGGGGCCTGATCGATGAACGGCAGTAGCATTAACCAGCCCTTGTGATTCAAAATCGATCGTGCCGTTGTGCAGGCACGTCCCTGGTGTGAACTCGCATAGGGGAAAACACGGTGTGTGTCGTGGTAGTTGTGCAATGCCAGACCGATTTGCTTCATATTATTTTTGCAGGTGCTTCTTCTGGCTGCTTCGCGTGCCTGCTGCACCGCCGGCAAGAGCAAAGCAATCAGAATTGCAATAATCGCAATGACCACCAATAATTCAATTAAAGTAAAAGCACGACGACGAACTCGATTTGATTGAGTTTTCATAATTTAACACCCTGAATTAAGATAATAAGCTAACAAAATATCTGATTTTAGTACATGAGATTACGCATCACCTTTAATCATACGAGACTACGTATCATATAGCGTAACACAGATCAATAATATATACAAAACGGATTATATGTTCTGAATTACCCAATTATAAGACACCAGGCAGAAAAACCACAGCAAACCCTTGTCAATTAAGTATTTTCACCTATAGACAGCTTAGCTTTGCAATATCAGAAACAAACTTGAAATTTCGAATTATTATCACCACACGTCGCCATTTTCATGCTTATAAACGATCGATCATTTTCACATCAATATGAGATTCGAATGACCATCGCCAGCCTTTTTAATACCACCATTTGTTTACTCATTCTAGCGATATTAAAACGAACCGACTACTTCCCAAACGACTTCAAAGTGGAAAGTGAATAGCTAGAGATGCGGAAAGTCCATGTGGATGGAAGTGCAATACTATCCATATTCAAGAGTGGTAGCTGTTTCTCAAAATGTACTTCGTGAAAACAGCCGATTCCTGTGTAAATCAGATCCCCAGACCATCGCAACTGCGATTACTATATCACGGGATCATTTACACCTCATATTCAAGCCGATTGTAGATCCTGCGAGTTGGCTAACAGCAAGTGCTTCGCTGCTTCTGTAATAGCAGGTAAATCACTTTCATCAAGTTCACTCAACAATGGAATCATTGGTCCTGTCTCGGCGATACCAGACAATTGCACTGCAGTATGCAATACTCGAATCGGGTTGATTGCATTTCTTAAGTCTTCCAGTGGCTCGAATACAGACCGAATTTGTTCTGCCTTATCAAAATCTTCTGCCTGGATCGCCTGCAGCATGTTCATTGACAGTTTGGGTGCCACACAAACACAACCCGAAGTAAAACCTGCCAGGCCAAAATCTCGTAAATGGATAATTGCAGGTTGTTCGCCAATACCACTTACAATGCGTGCCGGGTCAACGGCATCAACGAGTGCTCGCAAGTAATTGTCGTCTGCTGTATTTTCGCGAACAATCGCATATTTAATACACGAAATGCAGCCGTCATCCATCAATTCTTTCACAGTTGTGATATCAACATAACCTTCGTATTTGATATAGAGAATTGCAGGATGCCCCACCATATCGACATATTTTCGAATAGCATTTCCTACACCCGCAGATGTTACTGCATCACGAGTTGGCAATACCATTGATGTAGGGAAAGAAAACTCTCGCAATATCTTTGCCTGATCCATCATCATTCCAAATGATGGTCCTACAGAAGGAATCACCAAACTGTTGATACCTGCCAGTTCAGTTAGCATAGACAGCAATTCTGCATATTCACTCACGGAAACATGATACAAGTTAGCGTTTCCACCGTACAATAATGTGGTCACTCCACCTGCTTCCAAATGCTGAATCATTTTTTTGTTTGCATCACGATTGAAAGACCGATCTCTGTTTCGGGCAAGCGGTGGCACAGACATGATTGATTGCTTCAAGATATCTGGCGAGAATTCAGCGGTATTCATCAGGGTTGCTTTCAAATAATTGAGTTCGTTCTACTTTGTTATCATACACACGGTTTTCAACGCATTGAATTCGATTAATCTCAAGTTGTTATATATTACTTTGAACAATTCTCAGATCAGATGCATCCAGAACAGTATCTACTTCTGAGCATAGCGAGAAAGAGGTTTTTATCAAGTCGACCGCTGCAGATCCGGCTGATATCAGATATTTACAGACGAAATAGCAATCCACATAAATAATTCTCATACAAGAATATCCTTGATGACTTTTCCGTTGTCCATATCGAGTCGCTTACGACCTGGTATTTCCAGATGTCGAAGGTCAAGACCAAGCAGGTGTAATACTGTTGCGTGCAAATCCGTCACATAATGCCCTTCACCTAAAGCGTGATAACCTAATTCATCAGTGGCACCATGGACATAACCCGATTTGAGCCCTGCCCCTGCCATCCAGACGGTAAATCCGTTGGGGTGATGGTCTCGTCCATCAGTCCCTCCATTACGAAGCTCCTTTCCTGGAGTACGCCCAAATTCAGTGCAGAACACCACGGCAACATCCTCAAGAAGTCCACGTTGCTTCAAATCCTGCATCAAGCCTGCGACGGGTAAATCGACAGATTCACAGAGTCGGGTGTGATTTTTTTTCAGTTTCTGATGTGAATCCCACGTTCCATAGGCCGACGGAAACACTTGCACAAAACGAACCCCTCTCTCAACCAACCGACGGGCAGCAAGCAATCGTTGACCTGCCAGTTTTGTCGACTTCTTTTCAATGCCATACATCTGTGATGTTGCTTTGGTTTCTTTTGTAAAGTCAATTGCTTCCGGAACCGCAGATTGCATGCGAAATGCCAGTTCATACGCGCGAATTCGCGCACGTAACTCTTGATCTTCAGGATATTCAACGGCAGTCAATTCATTTAATTGATTGATCATTTCATATTCGCGTCGCTGTTCTATCAAAGACTGGCTGGCCTTTCGCTGACCGAATGGCAATGGAGTTTTCCCATTAAGCGATAATGGAACGCCGGCATGTTGTGGACCGAGATAGAGCGAATCGATTGACTGACGTGTATCCGAACGTGTCGGTCCTCCTAAAACGACATACTTAGGGAGGTTTTGATTGAGAGCACCAAGACCATAGTGAGCCCAGGCGCCGATGCTCGGTTGTGGTTCATCCAAACGATGTCGACCGGTATGAATTTGATTCTCCGCGGCATGATCATTGTCGGTTGTCCACATATTGCGAATGAAGCACAGATCGTCAACACGTTTTGCCAAATGCGGCCACCAGTCTGTCATTTCGATGCCGGCTTGTCCATGTTTTTTCCAACCGACTTGCATCGGAAAAATCGTTGGATAGACGTCGCGTACATTGACTTCGTCAGCAGGGACAGAACGAAAGCGTTTCTTATGCAATGGCGAATGAATGGGATTCTCGAAAGGTGTTTTATCAAAGGTCTTTCCCGCGTATTTATTGAGTGCCGGCTTGGGATCGAACGTTTCGAGATGACTGTATCCACCAGATAAGAAAATCCAAATCACCGATTTCGCTTTCGGCGCGAAGTGTGCTTTGGATTGCTCAGCTGCCGGTTCTCCCGCTTTCAGACGACCATCGTCAGCCAACATTGCTCCCAATGCCAGACCGGTAAACCCCATTCCTAAATCGGAAAGAAAATCACGTCGTGCAGGACTGCAGTAACAGTCCGTTGTTTCATTGGAACTATTTGTCATTATTCAGCCTTTAATATGTTATCTCACAGTGACAAAGTCGTTGTGGTTGATCAGTGTACGAACAATACTTTCACGAATTCGCGTCTCTGCGTTCTTCGAGTTATCTTTCGGATTCTTCCATTGGTCCTGAAACGCTTTGAGACAAACAGCCAACTCCGCATCTTTTGGAGTGCGTGAAAGAATTTTCTCGAATGAAGCCACTATAAACTGTTTAGCCAGAACCTGCTTCTCTTCTTTGAGACCTGACTTTCCAACGAGTGATTTTTCCCAGTCCGCTACAATTGCGGTACTCATTTCATGTACAATACTACTGTTTGTAAGTGCGAGAGCCTGCTGTGGGATTACGGTACGGGTGCGTCGATAACAGTCGACTGCATCAGGGCCATCAAACAATTCTCCCAACGAACTTTTCCCACCCTGTTCCGGGTAGACGCTATAATACAGGCTGCGACGATGCGTGGTGAGCGATTGACGGTTTTCCAGAACAGGCCCCCCCATTTTCTGGTCGAGCTTTCCTCCACAGTACAAAAGGCTGTCGCGAATGACCTCCACTTCCATCCGACCAGGATTCATTCGCCAGAGTAATTTATTTTCTGAATCAACAGCAACCCATTTTGTTGCCCCTATTGATGATGACTTCCGTCGATAGGCATCGCTGGTCACAATTAAGCGATGTAAGTGCTTCATGCTCCAGCCGGACTCCATAAACTCTACTGCAAGCCAGTCAAGGAGAACTGGATGTGTGGGCTCCTTACCGTTGCGGCCAAAGTCATAGATGCTGGCAACGAGAGGCATATGAAAGTGACGCATCCAGATATGATTGACAGCCACTCGCGCCGTTAGTGGGTTTTCGCGGCCAGTAACCCATTCAGCAAATGCCTTGCGACGCCCTGTACTGGTTTGAGGATAGACAAGACTGAAGGCGGTATATTTATCTGCCTGTGATTGATCTGCCAGTCTTTGACGGGTTTTCTCAAGCTCAGTTCGTGCTGTTGCCAGTTTTTTATTGGCTGTCTCGATTTCCTTTTTACGTTTAGCATCTTTTGAGGGTTTTGCTTCAGCAGCTGCCAGTTCGCGTTCTGCAGTTAAGACATTCGCCTGGGATATTTGAAATGCTGCCTCCCTTTCCAGGAGGCTGGCACGTTGAATCAAAGTGGTCAAATCAGCATCACTCTTATGCTGATACTTTACCTGATCTGCTGCGATCCGAGCTTCAATGCCAGCTATTTTTTTGCGCGCCGCGGTCACTTTTGCTTCCGATTCAAGAAGTGGTAATGTGGGGATCCGAACGGCACGTTGTATTTGATTCCACTTCGCTTTTAAATTCTGAAGCGATTG
The DNA here is from genome assembly GCA_942492165.1 of uncultured Planctomycetaceae bacterium. GTDB lineage: Bacteria > Planctomycetota > Planctomycetia > Planctomycetales > Planctomycetaceae > Gimesia. The sequence continues at coordinate 18,722 of CALOEF010000030.1, read as the reverse complement.
ATTTCCTGCGATCTGTGAGACAACAGAGAAAGCCGGACTTATATTTGCGTTTGAATTAATCCAACCTCCGATACCAACAATGTCCTTTCCGTCTGAAAAGAGAGGCGATTCAAAATCAGAATGTACAACAGGCGCTGTATTGCCAGATACAGGTCCTGAAAATATGACTTCATCGATGACGACAACGCTACCGCTTCTTGCATCAAATGCAATCGATTTCGTGGGATCACCAACGGGATTCCATTTGTTTAAAGCGACTGGAACGTTATCAACCAAAGTCTTTCCTTCAGGCAGTAAACGAACTGAAAACAAACATTGGTCTGCTTTCGTTTGAATTACAAGCTTGACGTGGAAACGATTTTCACCTGCGGCGAGATCAAATCGCCCCGCTTCAAATTGAGTAAACGTCCCCGGTTTGTAGGCAAGAATACGTCCCTTTTCAAATGCAACGAACCCGGAACTCAATTTTTTGGGAATGTTTTTTACAAATTGAAAATTGAAATGTGAATCCTTGATGATTTGTAATTGAAATTCGACATGTGAACCATCTTCAAGTTTTTTAAGCTGCTCTAGCTTGTGTAGAACATTGCGACGACCTGCTGTTGCGTCGAACAGTAATGATTGACGCCCCGTTAAAGCACCAGATTCTCCCGATTGCTTTGCCTGCTTCACAGCTTCTGTGTATTCTGTTTCGGCTCTGGCAAGTTGTTGAAGTAATTCCTCAGATGGTTTCGAAGCAGATTTTTTTGCAACAACCAACTCTTGTTCGGCCTGCTTGAGTGACTGGGTCGCTTCATTCAGAACTGATTTCTGAATGGCAGGCCGCAATCCGGGATACCAGGCACGCGGCGGTAGTTGAACAGATTTAATTTTCGGAAAAGACGCTGCCAGAAAATCAGGAACGCCCGGTGAAATAGAGCCCCGTTCTTTAATACGATTACGTTCATCACCACCCGTATAGAACCAGGTGGGAGCTTTGGGGCTCTTATCGAAAACTCGTACCGCTCCCAACTGTTGAATTTTACGAATTACCCCAAATTTGTAGTCTTCAAATCGTCCCGGGTCCGCTTCACCAGGAACCTGATCCTGACGGATATACATTGGCTCGAAAAAAGCACGAATGCGAAAGTAATCGTCATGTGTAATCGGGTCATATTTGTGATCATGGCAGTGGGCACAATTGAAAGTTAGTCCTAAGAACGCCTTTCCGGTATGCTCCACCGTGTTTCGCATCCAGTCATTGGGATTGAGCGCATACCAGTTACGAATCAGATAACCCGTCGCATAACCGGCCTCATCATCTTCTGGTGCTATCTCATCACCTGCGAGCATTTCCTGAACCATTCGGTTATACCCGTGATCCTGATTCAACGACTTCACAATCCAGTCGCGCCAGCGCCATACTTGTGGTGCACTGTTTGAAACATCGGGCACATCACGGCGTCCATACCAGTCACTGTAACGCCAGACATCCATCCAATGTCGAGCCCAACGCTCTCCGTAACGTGGATCAGCTAAAAGGCGATCCACAACCTTTTCATATGCTGTAGAGGATTGATCATTCAAAAATGCATGAAGTTCTTCACGGGTGGGCGGAACTCCAATTAAATCGAGGTAAACACGTCGCAGAATGACATGCTTGTGTGCTGCTGGTTGAGGCAATAACTGATGCTGCAGATATTGTTGTGAAAGGAAACCATCAATGGGGTTGAGGTACGGTTTCCCATTTTCCATTAAGGGAACCTTAGAACGTATCGGCTTCTTAAACGCCCAATGCTCACGCGGGTCTTTTTCAGCCTGTTCGGATGCAGGAGTTTTGGCTCCCTCTAAAACCCACTTGCGAAATATCTCGATTTGCTTCGCTGTCAGCGGTTTTCCCTCCGGTGGCATCCGCTCAGAATCGTCTTTGCTGGCAATTCGTTCAAGCAAGAGACTTAGATTTGGTTTCCCGGGAACAATGGCAGGTCCACTATCTCCCCCCTTGCGTATTAGATTGCCAGTATCCAACCGCAGATCTGACTCTTGCTTTAAAGATCCATGACAGGCAAAGCAGCGTTCCTTCAATACAGGTTTGATTTGTTTCAGGTAATCGACATCATCGCAGTAAGCGAAGGGAGTCAGTCCGAAAACAGCGAGAAGTGCTCCTGCCAGAAATTTCCAATGCGTGTTCATCCACAAACGGCATTTCATTTTCTCTGTACAGAAACTGCTCTTTGAATGAGTAGTCCTAAAACGTCTCATGAAAAATGCATCCTTCTCTTTTTGCTTTTACTTCAGAGAAATCCGGCGTGCAGAGTATTCCACACTGACCTTGTTGTTAAAAACATTGCAGTCATGTCGGGGCGGGACACCTGTACGATTCGTTTGCTCATGCCCTAATCTAAAATTGTGCAAAAGCCTGACTAATAAAATAGTTGAACTGTGGAAGTTCGACTCCGCATCCAAGGTGTATGGTATGAGGATATCATACACCTCCCGCAATTGCAACTTTATTGCTAATAAAGTTGTTTGTTTACATATGAAGACGCATTTCCGTCTAATTTTAATAGTCAATTTGCAACAACAGTGTTAAATCGTCCAGTAACCAGAGTGTGCCGTCTTGACTGGAATCGCCCCAGGTCACTTCACTCATGGTAAATCGCTATTTTTCAGCTTGCATCGCTTCGTAATATTTAAGGTGGGATTTCAACGCTCGGTTGAGATGAATTTCCATATGGTGGATAGTCGATTCTTCATCGCGGTCCATGAGCGCATTCAAAATCGCCTTATGCTCTTCGGCAAATGTAGCACGTTGATGTGAACCGTGATAAGCCCCAAAATACATCAATCTTTTTCGAATTAGTGGAGCAATCACTTCGACGAGAGTACTGCTATTCGTATTATCCATAATCGTACGATGAAATTTCATGTCGATCTTCTGGCGGTCATATTCAGAAATATCGTATCCAGAAGAGATTACCTCTTCACAATCATCCAATAACTCATTGATCGTCTCATCACTGATATTTTTAATCGCTTCTTTGATTGCCAATGGTTCCAAAACTAATCGACATCGATAAATATGCGACATCTCTGATGGGTCAATTGAAAATACCTGCCAGCCATATCTGGGAATGCGCACGAAGAGACCATCTCTGCATGCCCAATCGAGCGCTTGACGAACGGTAACCAGACTGACACCCAACTCATCAGCAAGCTGTTGTGCTTTGACAGTTTCACCTGCATCATATTCGCGTCGACGCAGTTTATCGTATATGAATCGATAGACCTGTTCAGTCTGGTTAGCAAACTCGAAGGTAGATTTACTCTTCTCTTTTTTTTTCTGAGGTAACTTAACCACTAAGGGATGACGACTTTCATCAACTTGAACCCACCCTTCTTCGATAAGTTGGTCGATTGCTTTTCGAGCAGTCGTGCGACTGATACCATACTTCTTTGCCACGACACTCGCATTCATATGCGATCCCAGGTCGTATTCACGTGTCACCAGCTCAGAATAGAGATGTTCATAGATCCGTGAAGTGAGTGATTGTCGGTCAATTAGAGCCATATTGGAATGTTTCAAATTTGAGCGAGAATATTTGATCCATTTAGAAATGCTGATATCACACGTATCGCGATCCCTTATTTAAAGTCTTATTCTGTTCACTAGACTACACAATATCAATCGCGTTAACAAGCTGAGTATAATAGTTTCCCCCTCACGAGATATACCGATTACGGGATTTTGATCTTGAATAATACGTTTGGTATTTCAAGTCCTGAATGGGAACATTTCAAAATGTAGCTGAATCAAACAGGATTAATTGAGCACAAAAATGCACTTGATTCCATTGATTGACGAAGTTGCGTTATAGATTCTACTTTATTTTCTCAAATGAAAGACTGAAAGCCTGCCTGAAACGATGTAAATAAGATTCAGATCTCATTTATCAATAATGCCGGTTACCATTGAATCTGTTATTTTGCATAGTCCGGTACATCAAATCGGATACTTAGATTGGTCCAATCTGAGTGGATCTTCAAAATCAGAAACCAAATCTGATGATACACAGTAACCGCGGAATCTTGACAAACAAAATACAAATGTTGTTAAAATGAAATTCAACGGATTCAGAAATCGCAACTTCTTGAGAGATTCAAATGACACAGCAGACTGAACAAGCTTCATTAACCTCACAGATCTATCAATATCTGGTTGGAAAAATGACTTCTGGTGAGCTTCCTGAAGGAACACATTTGAATGCAGCGGCCCTTGCAAAAACTCTCAAAGTCAGTCGTAGCTCAGTCCGAAAAGTAATTCATCAATTAATTGAAAAAGGGTGGGTTGAGATTAATTGTGCCAGGCACCCCATTATCAAAAATTTGCCTCATCCCACAGAAATCCAGAACGAACAAACGTTTGAATACGCCAACCAGACAGATCGTATCTGTTGTGTAATACATGACAAAATTCTTCGGGGAGAGTATTCTCCCGGTGAAATGATTCGCGCAAACCAAATCACCGAAGAATTTGGAGTGAGTCTCGTAACAGTTCGTCAAGCCCTGGATTGGCTGTGTCGTGACGGATTGATAAAGCGAATCCCCCGACGTGGATGGAAATTTGTCACGCCCACCCTGGAAGATATTAAAGACATTTATGGGTGCCGCCTGGCTCTTGAACCATTGGTATTGAAAAAAGCAGCGAAGCACATCAAAAAAGAAACCATCGATTTACTGATCGCTGAGTGTGATGAAATCATTCAACAGAGCGGACAACTAACAGAAGCAAACCGACTGACTGTGGATATGAAGTTTCACTACACACTGGTTGAAAATGCACATAGCCCGATTCTTGATGAAGCGGTTTCCCCCATGATCAGGAAACGAACCAGTCTTGCAGGCCGCCATAACCAAAGCTATACACCGCATACGTTCGCCGAAGAACATAAAGCGATCCTCATCGCACTCCGCAACAAGGATGTGAAAACCTCAAGTCAATTATTACGCGCCCATTTGCGGCGCGCGCTCAACACACTTTTGGAACAGTTTCCTCAAGATTGATCTGGATTAGCAGCAAGTACGGTCTCTATGATTGAACTCTCTCAGAAGACTTGCTACATTACCCTGTCGCCTTAACCTAGATATGTTATTATTACTAATATTAACTTTTTGACGAACTAGAAACTACCCCTTTAATCAGGAAACGTTCATCGTGAACCGAGCACTATATTCTCGTCTCTGTGGTCTATTTGCATTCTGTTGTCTTTTCAGTGCTTTGCCGGGAGCGTATGCAGAAAAAGACCCAAAAGCAAAAGATTCTGTTGGTGGTTACTCATTTAAAGCAGCTGGAAAAGCGGACGAACAGCTGATCTTCACCCCTCCCGGTTTTAGCAAGGCCGGCATCCCGGCGACTGCTGAAAAAGACAATTCAGGTCAACTGAAGATTGTCGTCACCGACACAAAAAACGGCGAACCTGTTTTTTGTCGGATCAATGTCATTGGCTCAAACGGGAATTATTATGAACCCCCACAAAACTATCTCACCAAATACGGCCTGAAACTTCATTGGCCAAAACATGGATTAGGAAATCGTGCCGGAAAAGCCCCCGTGCGTTACTTCGGTCATTATTTCTACTCATGGGGAAAAGCAAACGTCAATGTTCCTCCAGGTAAAGTCCGAGTCGAAGTCTGGAAAGGTTTCGAATACAAACCGGTGACTTTTGAAACGGAAGTCGCCAAAGGTGAAACGAAGTCGATCGCTTTGCAACTCAACCACAAAATCCCGATGCCGAAACTGGGTTATTATTCGGGTGACCCTCATATACATATTACAAGAAAAGAAGCAGCCGACACGCAAACGATCATTGATCTGATGGAAGCAGAAGACATCCATTTCGGAAGTATTCTGGCTTATAATGATCCAGCGGGTCCGTATGCCGGATTCCTTGATAAAATGGATTCGCCCCAATATCAGGGAATTGGAAAAAAGTCCATTCAAACGCGCGGAAAATATTCTATCTTGTCAGGACAGGAATATCGCAGCACTACTTTCGGGCACTTAAATCTCTTTTTGGGTGACGAGCTCGTTTTGCCCGGTGAAAAACGAAACGCCAACAATTGGCCCCTATATGGTTCGATTGGCAGACAGATTCAAAAAGAGGGCGGCTATGCATTTTACGCTCATGGTGGCTATGCCCAAGCCATCTATGCGGATTTGGTTCAGGGTGACGTAAATGGTGTCGAACTGTTGCAGTTCGGTGTCTATCGCGGTATTGGCCTTGATGACTGGTATCACATTCTCAACAGTGGTTTCCGATTCCCAATGACGGGAGCCAGTGATTTCCCCGCCTGTCGTAAATTAGGCGATTGCAAAACTTTCGTTTACTCCCCCAACAAGCAACCCACATTTCCAGAATGGCTTGAGGGTAAAGCAAAAGGCCGCAGTTTTGTCTCAACCGGCCCAATGCTGCTGCTTGAAGTTAATGGTAAACCACCAGGCGAAATTATTCATTCGAAGGGTAAGTCTGACAAATACCAGGTGCGCGTCAAGGCCAGCTCAGTCGTCGCTCCCATTTCGAAGCTACAAATCATTGCCAACGGTCGAATTGTTTCAGAAGAAGCAGTCACTCCAGACAAAGAAGATGCCGATGGTTGGATTCAATTGAACGTTGATTTACCACTTGACAAATCAACGTGGATTGCGGCGCGTGCCTATTCATTATCAAAACAGGGAACACCCGATGCGGAATCGCATACAAATCCGGTTTACGTCTACTTCAATAACCGAACTCCCTTTGAGAAAAAGTCTCTCGATCAGATTCTTGAAAAACTAGACGGTCAGATGGCAATTCACCGCAAACGAAGTTTCCAGGAAAAAGCGCGTGTTCTGGATTATTTCCAAAAATCACGTGACCTGCTGCTTAAAATCAGAGCGGACCAAGGTATGGATTCATCTGCTCGCCCCGCATTACAAACCGGAACAGAGATTGATGCCAGTGACGTCAACATTTCGGAACAGTCACTCAAGGATTTCCTCAAACCACTACCACCCAAAACACCAGCAGAATCTTTAAAAACATTTGAATCTGCGAATGGTTTCACAATGCAGGTCGTTGCTGCAGAACCGCTGGTTCAAGATCCCATTTCTGCTGCCTTTGATGAAGATGGTAACCTTTATGTCACCGAAATGCTCGACTACCCCTATCATCCCGGAAAAGGAAACAAACCGATTGGCCGCGTCCGTTTTTTACGCGATACCAATCATGATGGCACCTACGATGAAAGTCATATTTTCGCTGAAGAACTGTTGTGGGCAGGTGGCGTCGCTCCCTGGGATGGCGGAGTGTACGTTGCAGCTCCTCCCAGCATTTGGTATTTCAAAGATACGGACGGCGATTTCAAAGCCGATATTCGACGCGAAGTCTTCACCGGTTTTGGTGAAGGTAATCAACAAGCGATGCTTAATAACCTGAAATTTGGTCTCGATCATAAAATTTACGGCGTGACTGCGGGAAATGGTGGAAACATCAAGTCCGTTCGCAATCCCGATCATCCAAAAGTAGCACTCAACGGGCGTGATTTTCGTTTTGATCCGGTCACGGAAAAATTTGAGACCATTTCGGGAACCATTCAATTCGGTAACTCGTTCGACGATTGGGGCAACCGTTTCTTATGTAGCCAGGGCGTCCCGGGACGACATGAAGTTTTACATCAGGAATATTTGGAACGTAACCCTGCTCTGGCTGTCTCTCAAGCCTTTCAAGTGGTTGCCCCCCCTGGTCTACAGATCTATCGAACCAGCCCGATTGAGGGCTGGCGACAAATTCGAGTCGCACGCCGTCGCGCTCAAAATCAGAAAAATGCGGGGTCAGTTGGTTCAACACACCACGTAATCGATGCGTCTGCTGGCACAACCGTCTACCGTGGTGATGCCTATCCCGACGAATATTACGGCGATCTCTTTATTGGTTGCGGACAGAATAATCTGGTGCATCGTCGAAAGCTGATTCCCAATGGGCTTTCCTTTCAAACGAAGCGCATGGAGCACAGAAGTGAATTTATGCGGTCAACAGATATCTGGTTTCGTCCAGTCAATTTTGTCAATGCACCCGATGGAACATTATACTGCCTTGATATGGCCCGTGAGTATTTAGAGTCGATCCATATCCCATTTGATGTGGTTAAACATCTCGATCTGACGAGCGGTCGAAGCCATGGTCGAATCTACCGTATGGCACCTCCCAATTTCTCATACCCCAGAATTCCTGAACGTGGGTTTAAAGATAATGAAATGCTGTTAAGTGGAATTCAAAGCAAAAACGGCTGGAAACGTGATACGGCGCATCGACTCATTTATCAAAAACAAGTTCGCTCAATGATTCCGGCATTGCAAAAACTCGCCACATCGAGTGACTTTCCGCAAGCCCGTTTACATGCTCTCTGGTCATTACAGGGACTCAACGCGTTAGACAAATCGATACTTCTACAAGCACTCAAAGATCCTGATCCACGAATCCGTGAACATGCAATTCAACTTTCCGAACCGTTACTCAACAAGCACCCTGAATTACTGGACCGCGTCGTCGAGCTAGCCCAGGACAAAGCACCGCGTATCAGCTTCCAGGTTGCCTATTCACTTGGTGAAAGTAATTCACCGAAAGCGGTCAAGACTCTTGCTGCACTTGCCTTCAAGAACGCCTCTGACCATTGGATGCGCACAGCGATATTAAGTTCGGTCGCGAACACATCCGACCAGTTGTTTGAACAGCTATGGAACGATGCTTCGTTTTCTAACAGTAGCTCCGGTAACACCATACTCAACCAGTTAGTTCAGATTGTTGGTTCTCGAAGAAAAGCAACGGAAGTCGGGCACTTGCTGTCGATTCTGTCAGATTCACAGAATACCAGTCGGGCAGCGGCCGCGATGAATTTATATGATGGTTTACTGAAAGCGCTCAATGCGACAGGCACTCATGTGAACTCGTTTGAGAATCTGCCTGAAAATGTTCAAAGTTTCCTTAAGCAAACGATCAGTCAAGCAGGACAAAATGCATTAAATGAAAAATTAAAACAGGCTCAACGTCAACAGGCATTCTCGCGACTGGCGGCCGTTTCTTATGATGAGACAGAATCGATCTGGACAGAACTCCTGCAACGTCCATTAGCAGATCCTCTCAAAACCACGCTCATCAAAACATTGGGCGGTTATTCTGACTCGCGAATCAATAAACAACTGATAATACAGTGGCAAGGTTACTCGCCTGCTGTCCGCAAAGAAGCACTCCAAGTATTACTATCACGAGAAGCAGGCATACTTGACTTTTTAAAGGCTGCTGAACAGAAACAAGTTTCGGTCACTGCAATCGATGAAACACGGCGACAAATGTTATTATCTCACCGCAACTCACAAATTGCTCAACTCGCAAAGTCGCTGTTAAGTCATTTGAAAAACAGCCCACGGAACCAGGTCGTTAAAGACTATCAAACAGCACTCAAACTGGCAGGTGATCCCACGCGTGGACTGAAAGCGTTCGAAAACCTGTAGCACTTGCCACAAGGTCGGAAACCAGGGAATCAACATCGGCCCCGACTTATTAGGAACACTCTCAAAAGATGCCAGTCGACTGGTAGAGCATATCATGGACCCCAACCGTTATATTCAACCCGACTATGTTCAATACATCATTATTGACAAAAACGGGCGAACCCATGCCGGCATGATTAGCGAACAGAACGCGACAAGCCTGACTCTCAAACGGGCAAAAAATGAAACCGAAACAATCCTGCGACAGAACATTGAAGAAATCATTGATACTAAAAAATCGCTGATGCCTGAAGGACTTGAGAAAAACCTCACAAAACAGGACCTGGCTGATTTAATTACCTTTCTCAAAAACGAAAAAGAGAAACTCAATCAAAGCGCTCAGCAGGCGGCAGCCCGCAAAGCAAAATCGATCGGCACAGTTCCAGGATTTCTAGACCCCAACAAAAAATAGTATTCACAGGATATTTCACTCATGATTGCCAAAGCTCTATTCAGCGCACTCGTAACCGGACTCTTACTGGGAACTGTTCTCCAGCACAAACCAGTTCAAGCCGAAAACAAGTTTGTCATAAAACAACTCAAAAATTCCAGTGAGCAGTATCGAACCGATGCCGACTGGGCCGCGCGAAAAGCGGAAATCAGAAAAGGCTTCCTCAAAGGAGCCAAACTGTGGCCACTTCCGCAACAGCCAACACCTGCCGCTATATCGCATAGTAAACGAACTCACAACGATTACACGGTCGAAAACTTAGCCATCGAATCGTTTCCCGGTTTTTACAGCACGGGAAATCTCTATCGCCCCGTCGATCTTTCAAAGCCGGGCCCCATTATTCTCTGCCCGCATGGCCATTTCGCTCCGTTGGGACGTTATCGAAAGAATCAGCAAATCCGCTGTGCCCATTTTGCACGTATGGGAGCAACCGTCTATTCTTACAGTCTGGTGGGTTGGCAAGATTCCACCCAAACAACACACAAGCATCCTCTGACCCTCGCACTGCAAACAATCAACAGCATTCGCGCAGTCGATTACTTAAGCCAACTTCCGGGCGTCGATCCCAAACGTGTCGGCATCACAGGCGCCTCTGGTGGTGGCACTCAGTCGTTGTATTTATCACTGGTTGACGATCGCGTCAAAGTCTCTGCACCTGTAGTGATTGTCTACCCCTGGACTGAAAAACTTGGTTGCAACTGTGAAGGCGGTCTACCGGTGATGTCAGGCACCAATACAAACGCGATTGAAATTGCTGCATCACTTGCTCCGATGCCTCAAATGCTTATTTCGGTCGGTAACGATCCCTCAAGCAATTTTCCAAATTTTGGATTTCCTTTCATCCGCAATATTTATCAAATCCGCAAGGCAGCTTCTCATTCCCAGAACTTGCATCTGGAAAATGAAAAACATGACTTCGGTTTATCAAAACGAAATGCCGTTTATCAATTTTTTGCTGAACATCTTAATTTCAAAGTCACTCCGGAAGATCTCAAGCAAATTGTGATCGAGACCCCAGAACAAATGAGCGTCTTCAACAGCACTCACCCTCACCCAGTTACAGCGGCCAGGGGTGACAAAGAAGTCACTCAGGCATTTGAAAAAATGCGACAATAATACCCTCTCTAGATAGTTCAAATTTGAGGAACGACCCTATTCAAATCGCATCACTCTCAGGAACCATTCCAAAACTCCACCAAACACCAGAAGCAAACGCTCCAGAGGATTCATTTGAGCGCGTTGCTCAATCACAGTGCGCGCCAATGCAGGATAATCAGTAATCAGATTGTTCGCGCCACGACTGATCATGGTTGACATTGTTGCGACATCATTTACCGTCCATACATAGACTTTTTTACCACTGGCCTGTGTCGATTGGATAACATCCCAACTCGCAAAGCCTGCATTGACAGCCAGAAAATCGACATTAACATTTTGTAAATCACCAGCAGACACAGACATCAGCAATCCAACCGTCCAATCAGGTCGAAGCAATTTCATTTTCCTGATCGCATCAATCTTTAAAGACATCACGACGATCTCCAACTCCATCCCGTGAGCTTCCACAATGTCAACGACTTTCTGTTCGAGCTGCTCATCGTGGCCGTAGTATTTGAGTTCGATATTAACACCGACCTTCCCTTTACACTCCATGAGTACTTCACCCAAAGTAGGAACGCGTTCGTCTTTAAAATTCGGGGAAAACCGGCTACCAACATCGATCGTTTTCAGATCAGCCATTGTGGCATCCCAGATTTTCAAATTCACACCGGACGACTTCATAAAGTCGCTGTCATGAAAGACGACCACTTCTCCGTCAGCCGTCTCTTGCACATCAATTTCAACCCAGTCTGCTCTCTCTTCTATCGCCTTCTTAATAGAGGCCATCGTATTTTCAGGTGCTGCTTTTGACGAACCCCGGTGCGCCGTCACATCGACCTGATCTTCCAACGGTAGACTTTGAATCACAAGAAAACCGGTAATTAACGCAAACACGCTTCCAATGACACCACCGACGATCAAACGTGATCGCGTCAACTGAAAACCAGTACTTGACTCTTCAATGTGAAACACAAGATTCGATCCCATCTCCTTCTCGGCCCCCCACTGCTGATAGAGGTGAAATTGCATCGCCGCCAATGTCATCATTTTCAAAATATTCAGAGCCAGACTGATTCCAGACCACAGCAATATCATTCCACCAATGGACAATATCAGAAGCCACAGCGAACCGGCGGCACTGGGTATCAATAACTGTCCTAAAAAGATCACTAAAAAACTGATCAGACCAGATAAAACGAGTGACGCAAAATTCCAACTCATCACCCATAACACCAGATTGCGACGGTGGCCAACAACTTTTCGACGACTCTTTTTGAATGCATTGGCTGGACTGACATCCTCAAACAGGACAAGTGGCAGCACAAAGAACCAGTCTGTCAACAATTTGAGAAAAACAGCGATCAGAGTAATACCGAGAATACCACCAATACAAATGGCTGCGATGAAAGCAGGAGGTATCTCTTTCAAATAGAAATTGATGTCATAGTCCGTGAGTAAAATAGAATAAACTAAACCTGCAATAATCAAAAATGGGGTCAGAGTCAGCAGAGAATAAACAATGACGCGCCCCGTCACCTGAATGACAGCCATCGCATTCCGCACAGCAAACATCAGAACATCGCGAACTCCGAACCACTGTGTGTCCCGTTGTTTTGCATAGAGGATCGCCATCAAAGCGGCCTGCTCCAGCATGGCAATCCCCAGCCACAGACTTCCCAGGATAATCAGGCATATCAATCCAGGAGGACTGATAAAAAAGAACAGAATATCCTGATCCGCAAGCACAGCATGACCAGAAAGGGAGAGCATCCCACGAAACAGAAATCCCACTAGCGGCACCAGTACAATGAATGAGATTATTTTGTAAGTAATCTCCGTCAGCGCCAGATTTCTCCACGATCGCCGCAAATCATGAGCCATCGTTTTTAGCAACGACGTAGTACTCCCCCGCATTTGTTCATCCTGCATTCCATTAACCCGGTCTTACTTTTGTATCTTGAATGAGAAAATGAAAGGTCAGGCAAAAAGATCTTTGACCACGTGACCATGGACATCGGTAAGACGGAAATCGCGGCCTGCATAGCGATAAGTAAGCCGCTCATGGTCAAGGCCAATCGTATGCAAAATCGTTGCGTGAAGATCGTGCAGATGCACCTTATCCACAACAGCCTCATATCCATACTCATCAGTTTTTCCCCAGGTGAGTCCCCCCTTAATGCCTCCACCTGCCAGCCACATTGTATATCCTTTGTGATTGTGACCACGTCCATCCTGTGTCGGATCCTCGGGAGTCCGACCAAACTCACCTCCCCAGACAACCAGCGTATCTTCAAGCATGCCACGTTGCTGCAAATCGTTAAGCAAAGCGGCTGCAGGTTGATCCACACGTTTGGCAGCAGCGGGCATCAGCCTTGAAACAAAACCATGGTGGTCCCAGTCAGTATCAGTAATTTCGATAAACCGTACACCAGCTTCCGCAAATCGTCGAGCAAGCAGGCATTGGCGACCGAAACTGTCTGTCGGTCCGTTAATGCCATAGGCTTTCAGTGTCGCCTTTGATTCACCAGAAAGATCCATAACCTGTGGTAGTTCGTCTTTCATTCGAAATGCCAGTTCAAATGATTCAATCATACCTTCCAGCCGCGTGTCACCGGATTGCTGCTGGGTAAACTCCCGATTCATTGACTGCAATAAATCAAGCTGACGCCGTTGACCCTGCGCTGTGAGTCGAGGGTTATTCAGGTTCCCAATAGCCGCGTCTTTAATATTCTTTCCCGCCTCACCAATGGAGCTCGCCTGATATGCTGCCGGCAAAAATGCGCTCGCGTAATATCGACTACCCCCCAGTGCTTTGAGAGGATTCAGAGAAATAAAGCCAGGTAAATTACCATTTTCTGTCCCCAGTCCGTATAACACCCATGAGCCAATACTGGGTCTCACAAACTGAAAACTACCCGTATGCATCTGCTGTAAGGCCTGTGGATGATTATTATTGTCTGTGTGCATGCTGTTAATGACACACATTTTATCGACCTGTTTTGCCAGATGGGGAAACAAATCGGAAACCCAGATCCCACTCTCTCCATACTGAGAGAACTTCCATTGCGAACCGAACAGCTTGCTGTTTGCATTACGACCAGGCTTCAAATTGTCGGCATTGAGTTTTGGCTTGTAGTCAAAGCTCTCGACCTGTGAAGGACCACCACGCATACAGAGAAATATCACACGTTTCGCCCGGGCTGGAAAATGAGGACGTTTGGGAGCCAGGGGGCTCTCATAGGCTTGTGCCTCTTGTTGGCATAATCCTGCCAGCGCAAGCCAGCCAAACCCCGCTGAAACCGTTTTCAGGCAATCGCGTCGTGTTGAACCCGCGAGAAAGAGATCTGAATTATTTGAAGTCACAGTTTTACTCTCCTGAACTTATTTCACATGTCGAAATTCGCTGCTCACCAGAACAGCCTGACAGACGCTTAACCAGGCTTGCCGGGTAATTTCCATTTCTGAGCTGCCTTTATCGGATTTTGATATCAGCCCTTGATCTCCCACCAGATATTTCCGTGTAATCGTTTCCTCCGCTGGAGTCGGCTTCCGGGATAGCGCCACTTCATAAAGCCACTCAAGCTTCTGAGTGTCACTCATCTCTGTTTTTGCTAACAGTTGATCTGCCGTATCACTTGCAAACTTGATCATTGTGGGACTGTTCATCAGGAACAAAGATTGTGACGGCACCGTCGTCTGATCTCGTTGTCCCACTAAAGAATTGGGATCAGCAAAGTCAAACAACTCGAAAAACTCTGGTAAGTTTCCACGCACCACAGGTAAATAAATACTCCGATGGTCACTGGCAATCATATCTGGTGTGAGTTTGGTTTTAAAATTGAACTCATAATCACTAAACCACTCGTTTTGCTGAATGGCTGATCCTTATCGTCCTCCCCTGTTTCAATGCCTTCATGCCAGAAGCAGCCCGCGAACACGATATGCTTCGACATCCAGCCGTCTGAGTGGCATCCTCCATAACAAGACATTGTCTGGATCCAGTTCCGTACCTTGACTCTTTACGTCGCTTGCCATTTGATATGTTCGACTGAGAACAATTTCACGGATCAGTTTCTTCACGGACCAGTCCTGTGCCATAAATTTTGCCGCCAGATAATCAAGTAGCAATGGATGCGATGGCCTGGAGCCGGTAACACCAAAATCATCTGGCGTCGACACCAGACCACGATCGAACAATTGCTGCCAGACCCGGTTCACTTTAACGCGGGCAGTCAGTGGATTCTCACGGCTGGTCAGCCACTTTGCCAGTTGAAGACGACCACTTTCCTTTTCAGCAATCTGAGGCAAGTCTGAGACTGCGATAGCCTGTAACACGCCACGAGGCACTGTGTCGCCGTAATGGGATGCCTCACCTCGTATTCGAATTTTGCTATTTATCGGTTTCGCAGAGTCGCGTGCCCCCATAGCAAACTGTGGTTGTGGCGGTGGATTTGCAACCATCTCAGCAAGATCTTCGTCCATCTTCCTGATGCGTTGATCCCAGTCCTTGATTTCCAACTCCATTTTGTCAATTTCCTGCTGGAGCTTCGCCTTGTCTACGCCAGGTTTGGTGAGTTGACGTTTATGATCGGCCACTTTCCTTACGACACGATAGCGATCTGATCGTGCGGTATTCCTTTTTTGTGTCTGATCTTTGACTAGCTTAAGGTGTTTTGCAGCAGGACCTGCCAGTTTCTCAGCATCAGGCCCAATTGCGACCAGACCGGAATCATTCACCCCTTTAATACCCATTGGTCCAATGCCATACTGCGTATCTGTACTGCGTAAGATGCCAACCAACGAATAATAATCTGCCGTTGGTACCGGATCAAACTTATGATCATGACAACGTGCGCAGCTCACTGAAAGCCCAAGAATCCCACGACAAATCACATCGATTTGTTCATCAATTGAGTCCATAAGAAACAGCTCGCGCTTCCGTTCTTCTAAACTTTTGGGGCCCAAAGCGAGGAAGGCAGTGGCAATCATCTGCTGATCGTGTTGTGCGCGGCTTTCTGAAGGCATCAGATCCCCGGCAATTTGCTGCATAATGAATTGATCATAAGGCATATCTGAATTGAGTGCATCAATGACCCAGTCGCGATACCGCCAGGCATGATGCCAGGCCATGTTACGAGCCAGCCCATTACTCTCAGCGTAACGTGCCACGTCAAGCCAATGACGGCCCCAGCGTTCTCCAAAATGCGGCGATTCTAATAAATAATCGACGACCTGTTCGATCGGCAGCTGAACGAAATCGATTCAATTCCCTCTAATGTAGGAGGTAGTCCAATGAGATCAAAAAAGAGCCGTCGCAACAGTATCGATCGCGGAGCATCTCCTACGGGCTTGATTTTCTTTGCTTCACGCCTGAACTGCACAAAACGGTCGAGCTCTCCGCGAGGCCAGTCTGTGTGTTCGATCTTTGGTTGAGCAGGTAATCGAACCGGCTTGAGAGACCAAAACTCACGTGCTCTGGTAAAATCGACTCCCACTGCCACCGGTTTCCCATCGCGCGGGTCGGGAGCCCCCATCTGAATCCACTTCACAAAATCTTTGATCACCGCTTCAGATAAAGGTTCGCCTTCCGGTGGCATTTCCAAATCCTGTTCATGCCGAATCGCCGCCAGTAATAAACTTTTTACCGGATTTCCTGGAACGACAGCGGGCCCTGTGTCTCCACCTCGACGAATGCCTTCGCGCGTATCAAGCTGTAAACCACTGCCGAGATCCCCTGCTTTGGCGGCTTTCGCTGAGTGGCATTCGTAACAATGCTTTACTAATACCGGACGAATTTTCTTTTCAAAGAATGCCATATCCTCTGATGTGTCAGCAGCACAAAGCTGAGTTAAAGGTATTGCAAGAAGAGTGCATATACTTACGAATCTCTTGCAGAACTCAAATCTCGACATTGTCGTTCTTTCCTGGTTGCGTCGTTAATTCTTACCGAGAGCTTCCCGTTGTAATTGCTTAAAACAAAACGCCGTTACTCACAATTTTCTAATAACTCATAATATGTTTTATTGATTTCTCAAAACAACGATCGTGTCTCGTTACGCCTGTCAATGTAAAGCACGATTCAGGAAACCAGTTTAGCATCTGTAAATAGTGATTGTCTGCAACTTTCAGCTGAATTTCGCTAAATTATAGTCCTTTTCATCGATTCATATCAATCTAACCACTTTTCACTTTGAATGCTTCAAACAAACCGGCAATGAATTCACTCGTAAACCATATAATCGTCATTCAACTTTGATCAATCGACACACATTTCCAATCTGTGATGTCATAGAACAAATCATAATCAAAATCCTTTTCCGCTTTGAGACGTTTCAAAGACAGATTATCTTCCTGATTATTACCGCTCTTGGCGCACTAAACACAGCCACGCCACCGGCGAGAGTGTTCACTGATTTGTGACTTGTGCGTGAAAAAATAATTTTCTGAATACTGTATTTATCGTCGCCTGTTGATCTAAGTACTATAAAAACCACTCGTATCAGCAAAATATTAACCGGCAACACCAAACCGGTTCCCGGTCTTCACTACATTTATGTAAGCAAACTAACCCTGCCACAACAATATTTGTGCGTGAATGCCCGCGAACAGTCCCACTCAGCGACAAAACTGCGCACAATTCAATTTTGTCCACTCTACCCCATTTGCAACAGTCGCCGAGACTCCAACAAGAAACGTCCCACCAACCAGAAAGCAAATGAAATACACGAAAACCAAAACACCACATCACAGCCCCCTTCCCTGACAACCAGATAAACCCAATTACGCAGACTGAACCAACCATCCTTACAGAGACGCTACAAACCCCGCCCAAAAAGATTCTATCGGATATCAACAATCGATTCAGAGATAAAAATCCGGCAGTAGTGTTTAAAGAGTAGAAAGTGAAATGCCAGAAAACATTACTTGAATAAAGCAGTAATAAGCTTTTTGATCTACGAGACTAGCCGCCTTTTACCTTCCGTTTCACGAGATTCGCATGTCGTGGATTCCGTTTGACATAACGCAAGACAGCCTGAAAGAACGCGTTTGACTGAATGGGGAACGACTTGAAACGTCCCTGACATAAGTAGCCCGCATGTCAGAGTCCTTATTTTAAGTGTGAATGTTGGCTTATTTAAGTCCAACACAGACTGTAAAGGAGGACGTTACGAAAATTACAAAATGCCTTCCCCAAAAATAATCCCCTCGTGTACTGATCGCCTTATTCATGCTGGTAGGAGCCGCAGGTTTTACGGTGCTCGCCTTTTCCTAGTACTTCCGATGGTAGGGGTTTGTGGTGGCCCTTCCCATGTTCATCACTGGCCCTTTACTTTATCTCGGGCTCCGGTTGAACAGCCAGTGGGTGAAATCGTTTCTGAAATGGAGACTCAGCCACGGAGACTTCCTGCAACGCATCCTAAAAATCCTGGAACTCGTCATCCCCCATTGGAATGATCTGATCAGGATTCACTTCCGTTGTCTTATTTCCCAACAGCTTGCGGGTTCCGGCCTTTCCGGGTGGAGCAAGGGCGCGGCGCGTCGGCCGGCTTCGATTTTCCACCTGTTGCACCTGTTGCCCGGTGGCGATCCCTTTCCTGCCCCCCG
>CALOEF010000029.1:20000-89560 GCA_942492165.1 uncultured Planctomycetaceae bacterium | reverse complement strand
TTGTACTTCGTTTGTTCGCCAATAACTGATTTACTGCACTTTAGTCAAATTTGAAGACGAAGAAGATAAAGTACGCGCACACTATAAGAAATTAAATTCACACGTCCGAAAATACGCGTCTGGAAAATACGCAAATGAATCACAAGACTTGTTAAATAAAAGACTGGCAAAAGCCATGCATAACCCGACGAATCCTGAACGCAAACGAGAGTACGATGAAACCTGGGGAAAAAGTAATTTAGAAGAAGATGATCAAGGACCTCAACCTGTCCGAGAAAATTCTAATTCAAATGGGACATATTAACAAAGCACAGGCTGCTGAGTTAGTCGAGTTTGCCGAGAAACGTGGACTAGGCGTACGAGATGCCGCTGTCCAAATGCGTATTGTCGATATTGAAACGGCAACTCAGGCACTAGCTCGCTCACGAGGGGTTCCTTATATAGACTTAGATGAAACAATACCCGATGAAGAAATTTTGGATCAATTTCCACAACAGGTTGCAAAACGCAATACGATTCTGCCATTATTCATAGACGAAAATGTTTTGCTCGTTGCATGTGCCGATCAGCCAACACATGATTTGGAAGACGAACTTCGTTTACGATTCCAAGTACCCTCGCGCTGGGTACTCGCGACGCCTAAATCTATTAGAAATGGAATCATTAAATATTATGCTGCCAGGGAAGAAAGAGAAGACATAGACCAGGATGTCACTTCATCAACCGAAGATTCTTCGAAAAAGTCACCAGCAAAAAAAACGAAGACCGAGAATAAACCGAAAGAGCGTAAACGATCTCAAGGAGCTCCTCAGTTATCGCCTGATGCATTAAAAGAGAAAAAACAGCTGGCCTTCATCTTCAGTGGATGGGCATTTTGCGGAGCAATATTGCTCGATCAATTTGTACTGAAAAACTATGTTTTCTCGCAAACGTGGTCTTACAATTTTGTGTTGACGACCATCGTGACTCCCATCATCGTGTTCTATTTATGGTCCGGAATGTGGAAGAAGTAGTCAGGGCCTGATCACTGTTTACAGAATCGACAGACGTTCCCTTCCAGCATGCTGACCAAACGAAAACCAGGGTCAACGTCGAATCAGATAATTTATGCAATATCTGTTTCTAAATATTCTTTGCTGTACCTGAAACAATTCGATCTCAATATTCTATTCGCTGACAGAATCCTCATCGATTTCTTCAGCTGTTCGGAGCTCAGCAATCAGATGTCCCAGTTTGGGAACTTCAATCACTTCCAGATCAAATCCCTGCCACTTGCAGGAGTCCCCAATTTCTGGAATTCTCTCCAGTTTTTCATGAAACATTCCTGCAACCGTCAATAGACCATCGTCTGCTAATTCATATTCCTGTTGCAACTTGCGACAGAGATACCGCAATGTTGTAATTCCCTCTACATGGTAGACACCTGGTTGAATTTCGCGAACCGGTTCACGTTGTAAAATTCGTTTAGCACGACTGGGTTCTGGTGAGACAATCGTATCAATGATATCTTCATATGTTACGATACCAATTGTCTCTCCATATTCATCGACCACTGAAGCAAAGTGGCAGTGTTCCATTTGAAATCTTGAAAACACATCAGAAAGATTTGCACACCAGGGAACATGAATCATTCGCTGTGTTTTTTGATTAAGATTTTTTTCCGTAAATAGTGATAAGTCGGCCAGTGAAATAATACGATCAATTTCATCAGTGCCACTATCACCTTTACGTAATATAATGTAATCCGTATTGGGCGTAATTTTCTTCAAGTCATCCAACTTCAAAGGAGAATCAAAAGTGAAGTAGGTTCCTCGAGGACGCATTGCTTCTTCGACCAGCATTTCTGAAAGGTCCAGAATGTTGTGTAGTATTTGTCGTTCATGGCGAATGACCTCTTCGCTGGCTCTCGATGCATCTACGGCCCGTTCAAGATCTTCTGAATGAAGATAGGGCTCTTTCTGGATATGTGGCCAGAATGTCCGTCGCAGTAACTTGCTGATATTCTGCAGTAGTGGAATCACAGGATCAAGTATTTTGACAGAAATCGCCAGTGGCCAACTCACGCTGACTGCGATTCGTTTTCGAAAAAACTATGGAAAGGCTCTTAGGAAGAACTTCCCCAAACAGGATAATTGCCAGCAGACTCGCGACACCAAAAAAACCAGCTGCCGCAGTCATCCCCGCATCAGCTAACCGCTTGGCAATGACTCCAGCGACTGCAAAATATGAAAGGTTGATCAGAAGATTCCAAAATAACACAGCTGTCAGTAATCTGTCAGCGTCACCGGCTAGAGAGGCAACGATCTGCTCGCTTGGTTTTCCTTTGCTGAATTGCCTGATTTCATCTCGTGAAAGATAAAAAATGGCAGTTTCGCTTCCCGAAAAAAAGCCGGAGGCACAAGTCAGTGCCAATAATGCCAGTATTCCTGGAAACCAAATTGCAATGGTATCAATAAATGCGATCATTTTATAAATCAGGGGAGTGCCACTTTATCCTTTATCAAAGGTGGTTTTTCCCAAAGCAACATCAAATTCAGAAACTGCCGGAATGTACATGGAAAGTACGGGAAGACCATAGGCAAACAGAATCGTAATCAAAACTCCCAGAGTCCCTCCTAACAAAAAAGAAGTAATGGCATAAAAAGTCAGGAACGGAAGAAGCCAGGCTGAAATTGCCAAAGCGCGAGATGGGTTGCGATAAGTCAATGCCGAATGTAATGCAGCACTTCCTACTACAATAAAAACTAAAACTTTGGAGCTGTAAAGCAAATGAAGAACGTGCCTGAACCAGCAGAATCATAAAAATGGAAATTCCGATGAAGAGAAAAAACATCGTTCCCAGACTGGCATGCCGATGGCAGAGCTTGGCTATTGGCCTCAGTCAGCCCCATATGGAGGCCAAGTACAGTGCAAAGATCATCAGCATCAAAAAGCCAAACGGCGCTCACAGGAATCCTTCCATTGAAAATGCACCCTGCGTGACTAAATAACAGAGAATCAGAGTTGGGATCAGAATCAATTCTTTACTGTTATAGAAAATTCCACCAAGTTTCCCTAAAACGAATTCTTTAGCAGAAATATCCGTCACCAACAGCAGTTCCAGAGTTTTACTATCTTTCTCCGAAGTAATTGAGGTAACGGACTGCGTATTCATCAGAACCAGACTGAGCCATGCAATTCCAGCAAAGGCGAGTCCCTGGGGTGGAATCACTCCCAGGTATAAAGTCCCCTCTGTAACAGCATCTGAAGTGACAGCCGACCAGAGTGTTGTTCCAGCTAATATCAAATAAGCCAGCTTAATCAGAAAGATCTTTCTTCCATAAGCCTTGGTCATAATTTCGCGCCAGATAACAGGATTTGACCAGATTCGCCGCGAATGCTCTTTCGTAACAATCGTTTCTTCCTGTTGTTCTTTCGTCGTCGATCGAAATACTGATCGCGATGGATTCCAGACGCGCAAACGGAGGACCGTATAAAATTTCAGCACCAGACCCAACGCAAACAAGCTGACCAATGAAGGCCAGGCGCTCACAGTGACCGCTTGCAACCCTGAATTTAAAGAGAGCGGATTCAATATTTCATACAGAGACCGAAATGGGTTCAAGCCGGATATCCAGGGACGAAATACCGAATTTGCATTGATCAGGCTAATAACAAGTTCCACAACGCCCAGAAAAACGACCAGCCCTAATACACTGATCGCTAATGTCTGAAATGTTTTTTCTCTCCAGAATGCGACCAGTCCGGCCCAGCTGCCAGTTGCAAATACTGTCATCAAACTCAGTACTTCCATCCAGATGATCTGTGATAACTCGATCCCCCCCAGTAGATACAGGAAAACACAGATTGGAATGGAAGCTGCCAGCAGAACATAGACGATCAACAGACTGGATTGAAGTTTCCCACTTACAAGTTCGCGGTCTTTGAGTTCAGTCATTAATAGTAGAATTAATGTGCCACGATCTTTTTCCTGGGCGATACTGCTTGCTGAAAATAAAAGCGTAAAAAAAAGTACGAGCAGTAACTGCAGAAAAGCAATCATCTGAAAGATCAGATTTCCCAGACGGGCAAACTCACCAATCGTAATCGTTTGAATCTGCTGAGTTCCTAAAATCGTCTGACCGGCAGTAAAGATCAGAATGAAGACCGCAGCAACATAACCTGAACGAATCAGGTAATGACGAAGCTGGCGAGGAGACGTTAATGCTTCCCGGATAAATATTGGATTACTAAACAATGCTCTCTCGCCTCTTGATCCGAAATATGACCGCAGTAATTAAAAGACAGTTTTCGCTTTTTCACAAACAGCAAATGCAACGCTCACATTTCCTTGTATGCATGATGATATTAGATCGTTCTCTGAATAGCAAATTCTGTTAATTCCTCGAGAATCTGTCGTGCTGTGTGGAGCGGGACAGTCTCTGAGCGAGTCGCGGGCTTTTCAGTGCGAACTCCCGAGCCCGAGTTCCGGAATACTCGATCGCATCACTGTTTTTGATAAACTGAGCGAGTCAGCTTTTGGTTCGGCTATCTGGTTGCGAAAGGATTTCCTGAATCATTACCTGTTCATCCTGGCTGCTTTGATCCAGTAACCGAATCAAAGGGAGGGTGAGTTTTTCTTTTTGCAAATCCGACCCCAGTGACTTACCCATCTGTTCTTCCGTTCCGAGTAGATCAAGTAAATCATCGGTAATCTGGAAAGCAACCCCAGTGCACGACCATAATCGTCCATGGCCTGAACGAATTTTTTCATCGGCACCAGCATACAAGGCCCCCAGCTGAGTACTGATGGCGCACAGTTCAGCCGTTTTTCCGTTAATGATCTCCAGATACTGGTCTTCAGACAAGTTCGTAAATTCCCCGTTCATAAATCTGGGCCAGTTCGCCTTCGCAGACCAGATTCGTCGCACGTCCAATCAGTCGACAGGCACGGGCATCGCCCAGGCTGGCAGTCAGATGGAACGCATGTGTGAACAGGAAATCGCCGACCAGTACACTGGTTTCATTATTCCAGCGGGAATTGACGGTTGCGACATGTCGGCGGATCAGGGCATCATCCAGCACATCATCATGCACCAGCGTCGCCAGATGAATCATTTCGACAACGGACGCCAGCACATAGTGGCTCTCTTTGACTCCACCTGTAGCCGCAGCAGAAAGCAGCAACAAAATCGGGCGCAATCGCTTTCCCTGGAAACGTGTGATATGCTGCAGAACATCATGAACATACGGATGCTTCGAGGCGACTTCGTTCAAAAAAACCCGCTCTGCCTGTTCCAGATCACCGCCAATTAACTCTTCGACACGAGCCAACAGGTCATGTGTCGTAAGATGGTCCCCCATTACAGCCTCACCACAATATCGAATCGATTTTCCAGGTTTAATCTGGCGGTCAGTTATACATAAAATACGAAACAGGTAACCTGTAATTTCAGATCACGAAGTCAAATCATTGTAAGCATTATCACTGCAGATAGGAATGCAAACAGGGTACTGCCCGGATGAT
Source organism: uncultured Planctomycetaceae bacterium (assembly GCA_942492165.1). Classification (GTDB taxonomy): domain Bacteria; phylum Planctomycetota; class Planctomycetia; order Planctomycetales; family Planctomycetaceae; genus Gimesia. Next base: position 84,054 of record CALOEF010000029.1, on the reverse strand, counting down.
TTCAAAGGTCGAATTCGATCTTTCCTGTTCTCAGCGTTGAATCAGTAGAAATTGATATCAGCAAATATCGCAGAGATCCGGTATTCCTACCCGGAGAATCAGTCCGTTTTCCGAACAAAATGCCCACTTTGACCACCTGATTTTTCAACCAGTTGAGTCGGCCCCAGACTCATCCCACGATCAACGGCTTTGCACATGTCATAAATGGTTAATGCAGCAACACTGACTGCGGTCAGGGCTTCCATCTCAACGCCTGTTTTACCATCAATTTTAACCGTCGATTCAATTCGAACTGTCGTTTCATCAACAGATCCAAACTCCAAACGTACACTATTAATATTGAGCGGATGACATAATGGAACTAAATCTGCTGTCTTTTTTGTTGCCATAATTCCGGCAATACGTGCTATTTCCAGCACATCACCTTTCGAGATCTGCCGATCAAAAATCAGTTTTTTTGTTTCAGGCAACATCGAGACAAAAGATTCTGCAATAGCCATTCGAGATGTCACTGCTTTGCCACCCACATCGACCATTCGACTGGCGCCCTCTTCATCAAAATGTGTCAAGTCAGACATCGGTACCTCAATCGTATTAATGGAATCCGTTTTCCTGGTATTGAAAAAACGTATACTGGTAAGGCTACGTTCTTCAAGCTGCCTCTGTCGCATCTTCCGACATATTATCAGAATCGGTTTGCTTGAAGTTCCCATCTTCACTGATGTCATCAAATCGCACCGACATTCGTTTAGAGACTCCCGACTGTTCCATTGTAACCCCATAAAGTAGATTTCCAACAGTCATCGATCGCTTATTATGCGTGATCATGATGAACTGGGTTGTTTCTTTGAAGTCGTCAATCAGGCCCGCATAGCGTTCAACATTTGCTTCATCTAATGCAGCATCTACTTCATCCAAAATACAAAAAGGGCTCGGGCGGCTTTTGAAAATCGACATCAAAAGTGCCACTGCTGTCAACGTTTTTTCACCACCACTTAATAAGGTTAACCCGCGCAATTCTTTTCCAGGAGGACGTGCGACAATCTCTATTCCACATTCCAGAATGTCTTCAGGATCTTCGAGAATAATATCGGCTTCACCACCCCCAAACAGCTTGCGGAATATTTCCTGAAAATGAATGCGAATAATTTCAAATGTATCAACGAATAATCGCCTGCTTTCAACGTTAATGCGCCGAATGATTTCTTCTAACGATGATTTTGCTTCCTGCAAATCATCCAGTTGCGATTTCAGATATTCAAAGCGTCCTTCTAATTCATCCAGATCTTTTAGACTGTCTGAATTGATACTTCCCATCATTTTAATTTTGCGCCGAAGACGATTCACCTGTGTTTCAATCTCCGGACGTATTTCCAGATACAGTTTTGCATTAAATCCTGGTGGAGAAATATTGTCAGCATCTTCAACCAGTTCTATTTCAACCAACTCATTGCTGTCAGCAATATCAGATTGAATTTCCTCGCCCGTTTGTTCCTCAGTTTCTAATCCGGAACTCTCTTCTTCCGGCAGTGCGGTCTGTTTCGACTCTTCCTGAATTTGTGCTTCTAAATGTTGCTTCAAAACAGATTCACCTGAAGAAACGATCTCTTCCAGCGAAAGCTGATACTCTTCTTCAATGCGTTCAGTCAACGTACTGATCTGATGTTCGATATCACGGATCTTCATCTCTTCTGCATGCTTTTGATCGTTGAGTTCTCGCCGTTCTTTCCGGATCGCAGCTTCTTCTGAGCTGATCCGTTTTTTAAGTTGCCTTTTCTCCTCGCGCAGCGCAATGTAACCTGCTGCTTTCTCTAACAATTCATCTTGCAGGAGAAATTGTTCATCCAAAATTGCACGCGTATTCAATATATGCAGTTTAATCTGTGAATTTTTTTCCAACGATAAATCAAAACGACGATTGGACTCTTCCTGCTGTTGTTGACGCTGTTCATATTCCAGACTTAAACGACCAAAACGCTGCTTCAGACCAGTCAAACGTTCTTCGTGTGTTGCTAACTCCAGTTGTCGGGAATTTTGCTGCTCCTTTAATTCCTGAACATCGCACTGTTTTTTTAATAATTCCGATTCAGCGTGTTGAATTATCGAATTCAAATTCTCCAGTTTGTCTTCGGCAGTCTGCTTTTTGGCAACGACATCTTCCGATTCAATTCGCAATTTCGCTACATGATTCTGCAGATCTTCCAGATCGTTGATCACCACTGTTAATTCATCGCTAAATTGTTCCCGCTTATGCTCGGCCGCTAATTTCGCTGCTTTTTCCGTAGAGAGAACTTCGGAAGCCAACTGCATCTTCTCCTGCCAGATGTTTCGTTCTGTATCTACAGTTGATAATAATGCATCCAGCTTTTCGATCGCTGCTTCATTCTCATTCAATGTACGATCGATTCGAATCAGATCGTTTTTCAACTTTCTTAGCTCACTCTTGCGAGTAAACAGAGCTGATTCACTACGGACAGAACCAACAAAAACAGACTGGTTTGTTTCAACCAACTCACCCTGCAGAGTAACAAAACGGCAATTTTGTCCTGCGCTCCGCGATAAATTGACAGCTGTCTCCAGAGAATCAACAATCCAAGTGTCAGATAAAAGAAATTCAGCCAGTAATTGATTTTCTTCGGTCTGTTTGACTAATTTGTCTGCGCGATAAATCACTCCACGCTGATCTGATAAATCAGTCCAATGCTGTCTGACTTCTCCGGAAGAAATTTCAGCGTTTGTGGATTCTCCTTCTACAGAGAACCCAGTCGCAGCAGGTAGCGAATGATCCCCGCGCGTTTTCAGCGAGGGGCGTGTGATAAATCCAACCCGCCCGGAAATAGAATATTTTCCCTCTTTCAGAAACTGGTAAAGAGGATCAAATTCACTAATCACTAATAATTGAGAACGAATGCCTAAGGCGACTTCCAGCAATGCCGCCTGTTCCAGCTCAACATCCAACAGATCAGCAACGCTGCCGACAATTGTATTCCAGGGCGAATAATTTGATGTCTGGGCGCGATTCAGAATTTCCTTGACACCAATGCTGATTCCTTCCTGACGCTGTTCAAGATCTTCCAATACACTTCGACGTGCCTGATAAGCGCTCCTTTTTTCACGAAGATCAGAGAGCTCCTGTGTCTTCTGGTCTTGTTCGCTGAGCAAGGTCTGTTGTTTCTCATCAACATTGGAAAGGTTTTGAGCAAATTCGGCAACCTGATCTCCAGCAAGACGGACCTGACCTGTATGTTGTTCGACAATCGATTGTGCATCCTGCACTTTCGCTTCTAACAGTAATTTTTTTTCATTTGATTTGAGTGAGGAAGCATTAATTGTTTCCATTTGAGTCTGAATGGAAAACAGCTGATTATCACATGACAATGATTGTTTGTTTGACTCGTGCACAAGCTGTAAATTTTGTTGAATAGATGCATTCGCTTCGTCTAAATTTTTAGTCTCTTCAATGATTCTGGAACGAATTTCTTCCAGTTCCTGGCTTCGAATTTCGAATTCGGATTCGGATTTATTTTTCTCGTTTGTTACAGTGTCCAGATCTGAATGAATTTCTGATGTTCTTTTAGCCATCAGAATTCGCTGTTTTCTTAATCGATCAATTTCCGTTTCAAATTCCTGTTTTCGCTCGAGCTGATGTTCAATCGAAGTTTGATTGCCAGCGATGCCTTCCCGATGTGAGGCCAGTTTTTTTTCAACCGATCTTAATTGATCATCAATTTCGGCAACCCCGGAATCAATAGCGGATAATTTGTCTTCATAATGCTGATACTCGGTATTTAATTCGTTGATACGCTTTTGGAAACCGTCTATTTTTTCCTGAATGGCAGTAAGCCTGGAAGTCAGGTGGCGCCAGTCATCTGCCGCCATTCCCATCCAAAGTTTACGAAGTTCGGTTGAAGCTTCCCGGTATTTTGCAGCTTTCGAGGCCTGACTGCGCGTCGAATTTAATTGCGCTTCAACTTCATCAACGATGTCAGTCAGTCTGAGAATATTTTGTCCCACGCGTTCCAGTTTACGTTCTGCATCGATCTTTCGGAATTTATAGCGACTGATGCCGGATGCTTCTTCAAAAACGACACGACGTGTCGCCGCGTTTGCCTGCAGGATCTGGTCGACGCGCCCCTGCTCAATAATGCTGTAAGCGGAAGTAGCTGCCCCTGTTCCCATGAATAAGTCACGGATATCTTTCAAGCGTACCGGGTTTCGGTTCAACAGATATTCTGAATCGCCGTTCTTCCAGAGTCTGCGCCCAATCTGAACCTCTTCGTGCATCAATATCCAGAAAACCGCTTTGGTTGTTAAATGTCAGCGTGGCTTCAGCAAAAGCGTTCGCTTTGCGTCCTTTGGAACCGTTAAAAATGACATCCGTCATGTCTTTGCCGCGAAGACTTTTCGGGCTCTGGTCCCCTAGAACCCACTTGATTCCGTCAACAACATTACTCTTACCACTTCCGTTAGGTCCAACAACGCAAGTGATGCCTTCCGAAAATTCAAAGATGGTCCGGTCGGCAAAACTCTTAAAGCCGAACAGTTCCAATGATTTCAGCATCACTAAACCTTACACGGAAAACAGACCAGGGAGCTTAACTTCAAGTAGACGAATCAAATTTGAAAATAACAATTTTGATTCAAGCCGATTCCTAAAAGCGATTAGTTATTGAAATAACGAAACCAGTTTTTAAAGTAACTATTAATGACAAATTTATCATCATCGTCAGATGATTTTGATTTTCGAGAATCAGATAAAGGTCGCTTCTCCTTTATCAGTCAGACTCATCAGAATCATAACGTTCCTTCATTCCTCTTCTTTCGATGATTTCTTGGAACTTCACTGAGGTGCCCCGGTTGGAAAATATTAGGCACCATATTTTGATTCCCAACACGAGAACCTTTCTTCTTTTTTGATGACGATTTCGCATTGCCCGATTTTAATGCCATCAGAGCCTCTTCAGGATCAGGACGATAGTACATGCGGCCCCCTTCTGGTAAGGCATCGATTTCAACCTGCCCGTTGATATTGCCCTGATGATGTGCCTGTAAAATCATTTGAGCAATATCGGGATAACTGGCACCCATCTCGACGGCAGTTCGGATCGCAACGGCAATATTTCTGGAAACTTTTTTTCTTTGGTCTTGTTCTCCGACCGCGTACTTACTGACCGTTAATTGATCACTGCCAGGTGCCCCGGTAATTAATACATCCCCCGCTCTCACAGCGATAGGAACACGAAATTCCTGCTGAGAACCAAAGAGTACTACTTCAGGATGTTTGCGGTGTGTGATGAGAATCATAGGTCCCCCCTGATCCGGATTTCCTGCTTTTGTGCCCGGAATCTGGTGGGAACTGGTTTGTAGTTCAGTCTGAAGAACATGTAACAGAAATTGCCCCTTCATATCTTCACCACGAATGAACGGGTCGTTTTTATCAAGCGTCCAAAGTGCGCGAAATGCACCATATCGGGTTTCTGCACTTTTCATACTCATGAGGTCCCGCAAATAGAGATGTGCCTCTGGTTCATCAATGGCCGACATGGCAGCCAGAGCATACACGCGGAATGCAGGTTCTTCGCGGGCAGCTTCTGCCAAATGCATGATCCCCGAACCATCGTCCAGGTAAGCCAGTGCGACCGCTGCATGGAAACGAACTTCGAGCAAAGGGCTCTTCAATGCCGATCTTAAGAATGGGAATCGATTTTTTCCCGATCGCTTCCAGCTGAATCGCGGCTTTTTGCGAGCGATCTGGAATCATAATTTCTTCTGTCAGCTTCTGCATTCGTACGCGTTGTGCCACATCGGTTTCACGAAATGCAATATTTCTCACAACTTGCAGGTATCGTGAATCATTGTGTTTGTAGCGCGGTTTTAATTTTAATACTACTTTTTTATCGGTCTTGGCTTCAGCCAGAGGCTCTTCGATTCCGTATTGATCATAATGAAGGAACCGTGTGCCGATCTTGTTGGCGATACGCTGCGCGTTACGAATACTCTTGAAATCGTTTCGCAGGTATAACGCCAGGTCACGGTCTTCAGCGACGGAAATACCACCTGCCAGAATACGACCACGACGTAAGATACCCGCTTCCGCTTTTACATCTTCTTCCTGAGACGGGTGGGATTAAAATAGCTCCCTGGGCTTTCGCCAGGATATGACCTTTTAACAGTCCGCGTCCCTGAATCATCGCCTGTTCAGCCAGGTAAGATTCCATCAACCAGCCGCCTTCCAGACTGGTCGCATCACTGTTACCAGGCAGATAAACTTCCACATCGAAACGATTCCCCTTTGCGAATCAAAGGAGGCAGATAGGCTTTGACAATTACCAGTGCTGTCGATGGTTTTCGCAGGATCTGGTTGGGATTTTTTACGTTACGGCGGCGCATTTCGCGTAATAATGCTTCCCGATGAACAGAAGGAGGTGGGTTTCCACCAGTACCTTTCAGGCCAGTCACTAATCCAACACCCTGTAAGGCGATCAGATTTTTTCCGGTGATTTGAGTATAATCTCCCACGAATGGAGTCTCGACTTTTGTCTCAAACTCTTCTGTTGCAGAGGTTTCCTCGTCATCGGGACTTTGGGATCGCAACTTGGCTGCGTTCAACCAGTTTTCTGGATTCAAATTCAGTTTTTGGCAGCCAGTGATCCCGGCTGTCATGATACAGACGATAACGAATAAGTTCACAGAGTTCTTCACAGTACGACCCCGTTCGTGAGAGATTAGTCTTTTCAGAAAGGCAGTTTTTCAACTTGAAATCGATGGCGGACGGTACCTGATCATCAAACGGATAGAGTTTCTAATAAACTTGATCTCCGTTTCAGCAGGGTGGCTGAAATTCAATTGATGTAATCAAATATTGTCTGAATCGACAAAGTAGAAAAGCTGTAGAGAAATTGAGATTTGAGTTGAGAGAGATAATTGTGGAGCGGGAGCTTAGCCCATGTGAAAGATGTGGTCAATACCTTTTTTAATCAGAGATACCCGGTTCTCTCTTTGAAAGATCTGACAATATTTTATTCGCAACAGTGTTCAAACGATTCGAATTGCGACATGATAACAAGAGCCCTGTTAAGCCCTGCAGATCAGGGAGTTACAATATTCCAATCAGAATCGTTTGTGGAAGTGATCTTATGTTTTTAAAGCTAAAACACGTTGTCAAAATTACAATTATTTTATTACTGACTCTGACTTTCGTTCCTGCTGCTGTATTTGCAGATGGTCCTGCTGACAATCAGCCCGGCCAGGTTCGGAAAATTCCGAGGTTGGGGATCGAAGTATCATCTGCACAAAAACAGGAACTACAACAGGGGTTAGCACAACTTCAATCTTCCATTGACCAATTAAACAAAAGTAAGGATACGCGAATCCGGGCTTTGATTCCGGATGTAGAAATTTATCATCGTGCCGTACGTTGTGCACTTGAATTTCGGGAATTTTTTCACGAACGCGAAGTAAGTAAAGGACTGGAGCTACTCAAGCAAGGTCAACAACGGGCCGACCAACTTCTGAATGGATTAGCCCCCTGGACTCAACAAACAGGTCTGGTCGTGCGTGGATACCGATCAAAAATCGATCAAACAGTTCAACCTTACGGACTGGTGATTCCGGAAAACTATCCATTCGCAGGTCAAAGCCGCTATCGCTGTGATCTTTGGTTTCACGGTAGAGGGGAACGTCTGAGTGAAGTCAACTTTATCAGTCAACGGCAACACTCCCGAGGACAATACACTCCTGTAAATACGATCGTCTTACATCCTTATGGCCGCTATTCCAACGCATTTAAGTTTGCTGGTGAAGTAGATGTACTTGAAGCACTGGACGCAGTGAAACATCATTATCGAATCGACAATGATCGCATTTCTGTCCGCGGATTTTCAATGGGAGGCGCCGCGTGTTGGCAATTTGCCGTGCATTATGCTGATCGCTGGTTTGCCGCGAATCCGGGGGCTGGCTTTTCAGAAACACCACTATTCCTGAAAGTATTCCAGAAAGAAACTTTGAATCCGACCTGGTATGAGAAAAAATTGTGGCAGTGGTACGATTGTCCCGGTTATGCATTAAACCTGTTCCAATGCCCGACCGTTGCTTATAGCGGAGAGATCGATAGCCAGAAAAAGGCCGCCGATGTGATGGAAATTGCTCTCAAAAAAGTGGGAATCGACATGCTTCACATTATTGGCCCGAAAACAGCACACCGCATTCATGCCGATTCCAAGATCATCATCGAAGACAAAATGGACTCCCTTGCCAGTGTGGGGCGCGAACGAATACCTCGTATCGTGCATCTAGTCGCATACACCTTAAAGTACAACCGAATGAACTGGGTGACTCTCAACTCGATGGAAGAGGAATGGAAAAAAGGCCAGATTGATGCCCGTTTGCATCCGAACGACAGTGTCGAAGTGAAGACTCAAAATGTTACCGGCTTTACTCTGAAGATGAATGCGGGAGAAGCGCCTTTTGATATGACGCGACCAGTTACAATTCAACTCGATGGAAACCAATATGAGGTCCCAGGCCCTCTTTCTGATCGCTCCTGGAACGTAGCCTTTCATAAAATTGATAACGCATGGCAGAAAGGGCCAGCAATATTGAAACCAGGTCAATTAGCCAAAAAACATAATTTACAAGGCCCCATTGATGATGCCTTTATGGATTCGTTTATTTTCGTTTCCCCGTCCGGAAAAAGTTCTTCACCGCTAGTAGAAAAATGGATTCAGTCGGAAATGAAACACGCTGTTGTTCATTGGCGACAACAGTTTCGCGGCGATGCAAGGGTCATGCAGGATTCACAGATTTCTGATCAAGAGATCGCTTCCAGCAATCTGGTTTTATGGGGAGATCCGGAAAGTAATCAACTCATTAATAAAGTGATTAACAAATTGCCTATTCAATGGAATCGTGAAGAAATCATTGTTGGTCAGAAACGGTTCTCTACCAAACACCATGTACCAATCCTGATTTTTCCAAATCCGTTGAATCCAGCAAAATATGTTGTATTCAATAGCGGTTTTACATATCGTGAGTATGCTTATTTGAATAATGCGAGACAGGTTCCTATGCTTCCTGACTGGGCCATCGTGGATTTGAGAACTCCCGCAGGCAGTCAATATCCTGGAAAAGTGGTCGAAGCCGATTTCTTTGACGAAAGCTGGCAGTTAAAATAATCAAATAGAAACAAGTTGTCGGATTCCGAAAAGGAACATTTCGGAACTCACTTTTTAAATCAATCCTTTTAGAATTGTTAATCGACTCATGAAATACCTGACAAATTCACTAATTACAGTCTTATTTTTAGGAATGACCAGCATGACTACAGCAGAGGTTACCTACTTGAAAACTTCTGCCAAAACCGGAACTTCGCTCTGTGTCATCGTCAAAGACAATGTGCTGGCCCATACTTCCCAGATCATGCCGCTCAATATCAAAGGTGGCCAGGTTGCCCCGGCGAACGCAGGTGATCAGACCGCGCTAGTATTCAAAAATCTGAATTACTTACTGAAAAAAGTGGACAGCGATCTCAATCAACTGGTGAAGTTGAATATTTATGTTGCTCGTGAAGAGCTGGTTTCCGAAGTGCAACAACGAATCGCAGATGAGCTGAAAGACGCAGCCCACCCTGCCTGCATGTATGTTGTCACTCAATTGGCTGACCCCAATGCATTGGTTGCCATCGATGCAGTTGCTTTAACAAGTGCTTCAAAAAAATTGTCGAACGTCCAGGTTCTCAACGATGAAGTTTCAGGGTTTCGAGTTGCATTACTACCGGCAGGACGAACTGCCTATATTTCAGGGCAGGCAGTGAAAGCAGACACTGTGACCGAAGCCGCCCGCAAAACAATGGACGAACTGCATCAAACCATGAAGTATATCGGGGCATCACCTTCGAACGTCATACACGTCAAAGCGTTTATGAATCCAATGAAAGAAGCCGACAATGTCAGTCAGGCCATCGATAGTTTTTTTGCAGAAGGCAAACAACCACCTGTCTCACTTGTCGAATGGTATTCATCATTACCGATTGAAATTGAAATGATCGTCGCAATGCCAGAATCTAATATATCGGACCGACCTGCTGAAACAGTCGTTTATAAAACTCCGACAGGAATGAAAGCATCTCCCGTCTTCAGTCGGGTAGCGATCGCGGAAGTCAGTGACCGGATTTATGTTTCCGGAATTCTTGCAAAAGAGAACAAGAATAATGAACAACAAATCCGAAGTGTTTTCAATCAATTGAAAACTGCTGTCACAGAAGCAGGCAGTGACCTGAATCATCTGGCGAAGGCCACATATTATGTTTCCGATACTGCGGTCAGCGGTCCATTTGGGAAAATTCGTACTGAATACTACAACCCCAAACGCCCACCCGCGGCTTCCAAGGCAACGATCAAAAGCGTCGGATTCCCGAATCGAACTCTGGTCGTTGATATGATTGCAGTTCCCACAAAATAAGCGACCCTCAGTCACGTTGATTTAACAAAAAAACGCCCTGAGAATACAGGGCGTTTTTTTTGTAACAGGATTGAAGCAGGTTCAGTCTTATCATAATTCAAGCAATGATATAGTGAATAATTCGGTTTGGCTGTTTGTCGATCAAGGTTTGTTCTGAACCGTTCCGAGTGAAGGTCAATCGTTCGGCATCGAGTCCGAACAGATGCATCAATGTTGCATGATAATCACTCGGACTCACTTTATTTTCAATCGCATGGTGACCGAAGTCATCCGTTTTGCCATAGGCCACGCCACCTTTTAAACCCCCGCCAGCCAGCCACATGCTGAAACCATATGTGTTGTGATCTCTTCCCTGTTTCGCAACGCCGGCATCATTCTGGATTACAGGCAGTCGTCCCATTTCTCCGCCCCAATGGACAAGAGTCTCATCAAGTAAACCTCTCATTTTGAGATCTTTCACCAGACCTGCCGATGGTACATCCACTCGTTTACAAGTCCTGGGGAGTGAACTACGCATGTTGTTATGATGGTCCCAATGTTGATTACCTGTCATAATTTGCACAAAACGCACACCGCGTTCAATTAAACGACGGGATATCAGACAGCGTTTTCCAAATTCAGCAGATTCAGGTCGATCGATTCCATACATCGCTTGAGTGGCTTTCGTTTCTTTGCTCAGGTCTAAAGCCTCTGTAGCCGCCGTTTGCATTTTCGCAGCCAGTTCATAGCTGGAAATTCTGGCTGAAAGATCGTTTTCACCCGGATGCTGATCAAGATGTTTCTGATTCAGCCTGCCTAAAAAGTCGAGATACTTTTCCTGCGCTTGACCACTCAGATGAGGAGGCGCATTCAGATTCAGGATCCGCGGTTCTTTGGGACGAATCACGGTCCCCTGGTATAATGAAGGTAACCAGCCATTGGTCCAGTTATTCACGCCCAATACGGGTGCTCCACCTGGATCGACCATCGCTATATAAGCGGGCAGGTTTTCCGATTCAGAACCCAATCCATAAGTCAGCCAACTACCCAATGTTGGACGCCCCGGAAGAATACGACCACTGTGCATGGCATAAATGGACTGACCATGATTATTGACACTCGTATGCATGGAACGCATCAGAGTGATATCATCTACGACTTCACTCAAGCCTGGCAGCAATTCTGAAAGCTCCGTGCCACATTGACCATGCTTTTTGAATTTCCACGGGCTGCCAAGAACTTTTGAACTGGCCTGGGCAGCATTGTCGTACTTAATGTCACCAGGAAATTTTTTGCCATCATATTTCTGGAGCATTGGTTTGGGATCAAACATATCTAGATGACTGGGGCCTCCCTGCATGAACATCGAGATCATGGCTTTGGCTCTGGGAGGATGATGTGTTGGCTTTAGTTTCAGATCAAAATGTTTTTTTTCCAGTTCGGGGCGAACATCAGGACTCTTCGCCTGTGCTTGCTCTTGTTTCAATAACCACGAGAGAGCGACCGAACCGATGCCCATCGAACTGGAAGCAAGAAAGTGCCGTCTTGAATGAGATGCAGGGATTTGGTGATTCATATTTCGATACCGTTCTAGTACCAAGCGTGAAATGAAACGAGTCGATTTCAACTTGAATGTTAATCAATTACCTCTGAGAAACATGATGATCATTCCAATTTTATGATCACACAATTTTTCAAATATAAAAATTCATTGCTCTAGTCAACATACAAAAATTCGTTACTGCTGAGTAAAGCCTGACAAAATGTTGCGAGAGCAAGTTGTTCTGGTGTTTTACCAGCTTTAGTTTTGTTTGATTTAAATTGAGCGACTTGTGAATTAATAAAATCGATCGACTGTTTTACTTCTTCAGCCGATGGTTCTTTTGCGTAACAAAGCATCCAGGCAAGTTTCACTTGTTCTGTTTTATTACCTGATCGTTCTTTTTCCAGTCGTTCAGCAAAATAATTAGTGTGTTCAACCATAAATCCGCTATTCATCATCAACAGGGACTGAGGTGCCACAGTGGAAGAAGAACGTTTTTCACAGTTAGGCTCCATTTTTGGAGCATCAAACATATCGAGCACTGCTAAAGGTTTGCTGCGATTCACGGCAACATAGATACTTCGACGAAACTGGCGATCATCCATCTTAATCGCTTTTTTCTGCCGACCTGCGGAATCAACATTTGCAATCCCAACAACGATTTGGCCTACTTCGTCTTCCTTCACTGGAACGGGCTGACCAAACAGTTCCGTTTTCATTTTTCCAGTGACAGCAATTATCGAGTCGCGGATTGTTTCTGCTTCCAGACGACGTACGGGCATGCGACCGTAGAGCAAATTATCGGGATCAACGACATCATAATCCTTTGATCTCTTCGAACTTTGCATATAAGCTGTCGAAGTCATCAGCATTTTATGCAGGCGTTTGATTTTCCAGCCATTTGTTACAAAGTCATGAGACAGCCAGTCTAAAAGTTCCCGATGAGTAGGTGGAATTCCCAGTTTCCCGAAGTCTGTCGGCGAAGCAACAATTCCTTTACCAAAGTGGTGCAGCCAGACACGATTTACAAACACACGCGCTGTTAAGGGGTGCTTACCATTTGTTATATAATTCACATAAGCTAAACGTCGTCCCGTTGAAGGTAATGCTTTATTTTTTTGAGGAATTTCAGCAGGCGTTTCCAGATTGGATTTAATGACAGATAATCCCGCAGGCAGTAACTCATGTTTGGGCTGTTCAAAGTCTCCCCGATTGAAAAAGAAAGTCTTCGGTACGCTACCCGGTACTTCTGTCAGAACGCGAACGAATTCTTCTTTGGGTTTTTTGGCTCTGATCTTAGCGGCATCATCAAGGTGTTTTTTTAGAATGGCTACTGTCTTGAGACCATTCAATCGTTTCGCCTCATCTTTAAAGTGTTGTACTTGAGTGGCTCCTTTGGGATCGAACTTATCAAGATTCGAAACGGAAACCAGCAACCCGGGAAATTCCGCTATGATTTTCTTCTGCTCAGCTGTTCTTTTCTTTTCATCTGTTTTCTTAGCTGCCAGCGCGGCATTCTTTTTCGCTGCTGGAATCTTATTCAACGTCTCTTTGCTGATTTTTTCTACCAGTTCTTTCGCTAGTTTTTTGGCCTTTTGAGCCGCTTGACCAGACTGCTCAGACAAAGTGCGATCATAGAGATATAAGGAACCTGCAGACAAAGTATTAATACGTGGATAGTTCTTGAGCAGGGCAACCTGTTCTTTGGTCCGTTTCTTGCCAGTCGTTTTGTAAGCAGTACGGACTAAGTCACGCTTTTCTTTCGGAACATCCAGCAGTTCCCGCTCCAAGGTCCGGTCAATAAATTTTAAAATCAATTTGCTGCGCTCTGCCAAAACTTTTTTTGCTTCTGCTTCATACTGATTCGCGATTTTACGATCCGCGTCAGTCATAATGGAAATACGCCTGGAAGCCGGTGTACGCCACTTTTTCCAGTCTAATGCCGGTTCAAAAATGGCACGGAATCGATAATAATCATTCTGAGGTATCGGATCGTACTTATGGTCATGGCATTGTGCACAAGCGATTGTCATACCCAGGACTGATGAAGAAACTATGTCGATGGTATCGGTAACGACCTGATTCTTGGCGACTTCTTTCTCTGCAGGATTACTGCCGGTCCCATCAGGGGCCATTCGTAAAAAACCGGTCGCAACCAGCTTTTCCAAATCTTGAGGACTCATGTTTTTATAGGGTGGTTTGACTAACTCATCACCGGCTATTTGCTCGCGAAGAAATTGATCATAGGGTTTATCTTCATTGAATGCGCGGATCACATAGTCCCGATAGCGAAATGCCCAGGGACGTTCCGCATCTCTATTATTGTAGCCTTCCGAATCAGCATAGCCGGCAACATCAAGCCAATGACGTCCCCATCGTTCCCCGTAATGCTTTGAAGCCAATAGCCGATCAATGAGTTTCTCATACGCATTCGGGCTTTTGTCATCCAGGAATTGTTTTAATTCTTCGGGAGTCGGAGGTAAACCGATCAGGTCATAAAAGGCGCGGCGCGCTAATGAAGTTTTTGAAGCCTGATTAGAAAAAGAGAGATTCTTCGCTTCCAGCTTTGCCAGCAGAAACGCATCGATGGGCTGCTTCACTAACCTGGGCTGTTTCACTTGAGGAACCGGGGAATTCTTTACCGGCTGAAACGACCAGAAAGCCAGATCGTCTTCAGCAAGATAATCCGCTTCGATTTTTTCCGGTTCGGGTCGAAGCGTTTTAGCCCCCTGATCAATCCAGCGTTTTAGAATATCGATTTCAGCCTGGGGCATGTGTTTGCCTTCAGGTGGCATTTCCTGTGCAACAATCCGGGCAATGAGTTCGCTCTCATGGCTTTTTCCTGGAACGATGGCCGCCCCACTATCGCCGCCTTTGACCATAAAGCGTTTGAGACGCAGGTCGAGACTTCCTTCTTTGACGCCGACCTCACCGTGACAGTGCAGGCAGTGAACTTTCAGAATTTTGCGTACGTCATTTTCGAAAGAAAGCGAAGTTGTTTTTTTCGCAGTGTCCTCTGCATAAGTCGAACTCAGGCAGAGAGAAACAGAAAATGCATACGCCAGGAAAAGTCGCCCGTTCATAGTAGAAGACTCTCTTGGAAATAGTTTAAGTGAGGACTAACCAGGTAAATGGAAAGTAGTTATGGAGGGTTCTCAGCACTCATTGTCTTAATAATAACTAAGAGTTGCTTATATATAATAGTATCGGTTTTAAACCGAAGTGCAAGAGAGTAATTTCAAAGGAGATATTTTAACGGAAACAAGCAAAAAAATGACTTTTATAGGAATTAGATCAGCTCAAAAGCAATTTTTGAACTCTGAGGAAACATTTTATCATAAATCTATTATTTATAAGGATTTAACGACGAAACATTTCTAACCAGTTACCAGTTTTTTCATGAATTTGCCTTCATTCAAGGTCGGACGCTCAGGACTTCCCTTGTGACGGTACTCTAATTTCATGTTACTCAGTCCCAATAGATGATAAATACTGGTATGAATATCACGCACATGCATGCGATCTTCGACGGCATAGAGTCCTAATTCATCTGTTCCACCAATGGTCTGTCCTCCTTTCACGCCGCCTCCTGCCATCCACATTGTAAAGCCGGTCGGGTTATGATCGCGGCCATCTCCTTTTTCACTCATCGGAGTTCTACCAAACTCTCCTCCCCAAACCACCAGTGTCGATTCCAGTAATCCTCGCTGTTTCAAATCTTTCAACAGACCGGCAACACATCGATCCATACTCCTGCAAAGGCGAGAATGGTTTTTTTCAATTCCAGAGTGAGAATCCCATTTACTACCCGTCCCATTGTAAAGTTGGACAAAGCGCACACCCCGCTCGACCATTCTTCTCGCTAACAGACAATTCGTGCCATACACCTTCGTTTCTTTTTGATGCATACCATACAGTTCGCGAGTCGCTTTTGTTTCCTGTGTTAAATCAACGGCTTCCGGAGCGGATGCCTGCATTCGGAAGGCAAGTTCATACGACTCGATTCTGGCATCGAGTTCAGACTGCTGCTTCCGTGCTTGTGCGTGTTGCTGATTTAAAGTCGCTAATAAATCCAGCTTCCCCGATTCCTGTGACGCGAAAATATCAGCGGGTCGGTACAGGTTGGAGATCGGCTCTTTCCCCGTATTGAGTCGTGTTCCCTGATAGACAGCGGGAATAAATGCAGTCCCCCAGTTTCGTGGACCATTTACGGTAGTTCCGTTGTTGTCTTGAATCACAACAAAAGCAGGCAAACTTTCGTTTTCTGTACCCAGACCATAGGTAACCCAACTGCCTAAGGAAGGGCGCCCTGCCAGAGGGATGCACGTATTCATCTGACAGACGCCGCCGGCATGGTTGATTCCGTTTGTCCAGCAGCCGCGCAAAACAGCGATATCATCGACACAGGTCGCTGTATGCGGTAGCCAATCAGAAACCCAGGTTCCTGCTTCACCATGCTGTTTCCATTTTCGTTTGGACGCGAGTAAGGGTGAGTTGACTTCTCCCATCGCTGTAATCGGTCGCTTAAAACTGGCAGGTAGCGTCTTGCCAGCCAGTTTTTGCAGGTCCGGTTTAGGGTCAAACAAGTCGATGTGGCTGGGGCCGCCTTCCATGAAGAGAAAGATGACACTTTTCGCAGTCGCCGGGAAATGGGTTTGCTTCACCGTTAAAGGTGAAAATGACTGAGTACTCGATTTTACCGCAGAATTCGCCTGTTGTGACATGAGCGCATTCAATGCGATTCCACCGAATCCAGCACCTGCCTGAAATAGAAGCTCCCGGCGATTGATGACCGGTGCCGGCGATTTCTGTTGTGGTTGAAAACCCATATGATTGTCTTTCCGTATTCGTAAATCGCTTGATACTAATCCAGATAAAGAAATTGATTGGAATTGAACAATACGTGACAAAGATCTGCTAACGCCTGTTGACGTGCACTTTTTGGTTTGGATGAACTTTCGGAAGATGGAACAATGTGTAACTTATCGGTTACGCTATTCTTCAATAATCCATTTTGGGAATCGAACTGCCAGAAACCAATCACAGAGGCTAGTGTTTTTTCTGGCTGCAGATAAAGTAGTTCATTCTGACTCAATGCAGCATTCGAAAGCCTGACTTGATCCAGTAATCCGTGCCAGCTACTTCCGGACTTATTATCTCGACCTCCCAGAACCAGATCGTTTGCAGGGCGATAGTCACCGACCACTTTGTGCTTCACAGAAACGCTTTGTAGCGGTTTCTCAGAAAAAAGTTCTTTGACATAAAAATGAATGCCCAATAGATCTGTTTCAGAGATCTTGACAGAGGCAGCCACATAATATGGTTTGTTCAATTCTAAATGCAGGTTGGAGGGTACCACTTCATAGGTCAACGTACCAGAAGCGTTATTACCTGCGAGTTGCAGAATCAGATTTCGTGGTCGAAAGGCTGATTTCTGGCTGGTAACACCAAATGACCAGCCTTTATTTTTTGTACTACCGGTCCACTGTGACGCAATTGTGTTGACGGCTGCATTTTCATAGACCGATTCCAGTTGCACATAAGCTTCAATCGTGAAATCTTGATCGGGTAACGATTTGGAGTAGGGAATTCGCAATCTTTGATGCGGAGAACCATTCCCTAATTTGATTGCATCGCCAGTGGTCTGAGTTAATTGACCAAGGTAACTTTGCACTTGACGATCCGCTTCTGCTGCGATGCGTTTTTGCTGTATTTTCAGGAATCCTGTTAACAAGTCAATTTCCGTTTGCTTTGGTTTTTTCCCATAAACCGCCTGATGCAGATAAGTAACCAGTTCTCGATCATCAGCAAATGATTTTGAGTTTGCTAATGCAGCCAACGCGTTGGCCCGACTGAGGAACCATTTCCCATTGATCATCATCAATGCCTGATTCGCAGTTGTCGTTACATCACGTTGGGCAACACTTTTGATACCGCCGGGAAGATCAAAGGCTCCCAACACGGGATCTTGAACATTGCGCTTCATAATTGTGTAAATACTGCGGCGTGGTTGATTCCCTGTCACACTGGGACCACCGAGTTTGGTATCGAGTTCACCTGAAATAAACAGGGCTGAGTCCCGGATATCTTCCGCGTTAAGTCTGCGAATGTCGGCACGCCAACGCAGCCGATTTTGAGGGTCTTTCAGTTCCGCTGTTTTAGAATCCGGATGAAAAGCAGAAAGTCGGTATGTGGACGAATTCATAATCAGTCGGTGCAGATTTTTGATACTCCAGCCATTTTTCACAAAATAATTTGTGAGCCAATCCAAAAGTTCAGGATGACTGGGAGTCTCTCCCATATGTCCAAAGTCATTCGAAGTCGAAACGAGTCCCGTTCCAAAATGATATTGCCAGATGCGATTGGTGATGACGCGCGTCGTTAATTGATTTTGAGGATTGACCATCCAGTTTGCTAACGCAGTACGCCGGCCAGAAGATTGAGGAGCCGTCGATATCGGAATAATTTCTGCATTGCCCGGACTTAACAGTGAAAGAAATCCGGGCACTATAGGAGAGTGACCAGAATCATCGGGGATTGTGGTTACAGGCATCGCCCCCAGCGAATCAGCGACACTCATTCCCATTGGTAATGGCTTTGGCTTGATAGCATCGAATTGAGCTAGTTCCTTTTGTAAATTGCGATATTTTTCTCCATCGTCTTTTTTGCTCTTCTTGAGAGCGAGGATGGCTGCCTTCTGCTTGATTTTGACCTGCCTCATGACAAGATCGGCCAATTGACGCTCATGCGCGGTCCGTTCGCGCTCCGGCTTATGCATGATTCCCTGAATATCGGGGGGGAACATTTTGATTTGACTTTTCGCCGCTTTTTCAATTCCAGACTGTGTAAGTTTCTTAATCTGGTGTCGAATTCCAGCCGTCTTTTCTTCCCAGATCTTTAATTTTTTGTCATGCCCGGCACGTTCTTCTGGAGTGACAAAGGGCACATCATCCCGGGGAATCAGGGGTGCAAAAAAAGCCTGGAGACGATAATAATCCTGGTGCAGGATCGGGTCGAACTTGTGATCATGACAACGCGCACATCCCATGCTGATTCCCATGAATACATCACCAGTCGCATCAGTAATATTATCAAGTATGTCATTCCACTGGGTACGTGCATCCCGCTGATTGTATTCATAGAGATAGTGTCTGAGGAAACCGGTCGCCGCCAGTGACTCCGGATCATGGGGAGCGAGTTCATCACCAGCCAACTGTTCTTTCACAAACTGTGAATAGGGTTTATCACTGTTGAAGGATCGAACCACGTAGTCACGATAGCGCCAGATCTCCGGACGAAAGGCATCTTGATTGAATCCATCTGATTCCGCATAACGCACGACATCCAGCCAATGGCGGGCCCATTTCTCTCCATAGTGCGGATTTTCGAGTAATTCATCAATCAGTCGTGACCAGGCATCAGGTGAGTTATCGTTCACAAACGCATTGATTTGTTCCACGGTCGGAGGCAGGCCTGTCAAATCGTAATATGCACGCCTGATTAACGTCGTACGACTGGCTTCACCAGCGGGAACGAGTTTTTCCTTTTTCAAGCGATCATAGATGAACGCATCAATGGGGTTCTGAGACCAACCCGGGTTGTCTACCTTGGGCACTTTGGGATTTTTCGCAGGACGGAATGCCCAGAAATTACGATCTGCTTCAGTAAACGAAGTTTTCGCATCGCGTTGTTTGATGACAAACGTTGGGTTTTCCGGCCAATAGGCTCCACGATTCACCCAGCGAGTCAATGCAGATATTTCTTTATCCGACAGTTTTTTTTCGGGTGGCATTTCAAAGGATTCGTAATTGATGGCTTCCACCAAAATACTGTCGTTTGATTTACCGGGAACAATCGCCGGACCACTTTCGCCTCCTTTGAGCATTGCTTTCAACGAATCAAGACGCAGTTCACCTTTCTGCTTTTTCTCACTATGACATTCCAGGCAATGTTTGATCAGCAGAGGCCGAATTTCTTTCTCAAAGAAGTGAAGCTGATTCTGTTTTGCCGGTGGAATCGTAGACGGCGATTTTTCAGCTGCACTTAAAGTACAGGTCGAACTCAGCAGTATCAGACTGACAACAGAAAATTTCATAGACAAAATCACTTTCTGTTTTTGCTGCTACAGACCAAAGTTATCACGCTTCTCGCCTGTCACAGTATTTCATAGTTTTATTTTATGGGATGATTCAGGGGAGGTAATCCGCCGATGAATACAGGATCAATTAAATTCTTATCATCTTGGGCATCTTGAATCAGCAAACCTTCAACGGTTTCACCTTCAGCAAAGCCCAAGTCGGACAAATCAATGCCTGTCGCTAACGCTTTCGCGCCGACGACATGCCACTTACCACCATTTCCGGGAACTGATTCCAGTTTGCTCAAAGAATCAATGTCATTTTTTTGAGTAAAAAGATGTAACCAGAATTTTTCCAAAAGTTTTGCTTCAGAAGAAGCTAAATCGATATCAAATTGATTGATTTTATGTGTTTTTCGTTTTGAAGTGAACGGTAAGGGAGTGACATAAAAAGGATCACCTGCAGCAGGATGTACAATGACCTGTAATTCAAACAAGACAATATCAGGACCTTGATCATTAATAATTGGCTTCTGAAAACGAATCGCCATCCCTGGAGTATTGGGATGCTCTGGGTCTTCAATTTTATTTAAGATGGGAGGCACTGCCAAAGGGTTGCCAGAGCCGGTTGGATTGATGATACCTGTTAACAAGCTTCGATCTTGATCAAGCAGGTGCCTGCGTAACGTTTCAGGATTTCCATCCGTGGCAGGATCAATACCATCATTTCTGGTGATAAAAGAGCTCCCTTTGTAATGAGTCAGCTCGATGCCGATCAACTCGTCAACTGAGTACTGATATACTCGTCCGCCGCGCTGTATCGTAATGCCCGTTAAATCTTCCGCTTTTTGGTTTGGCCCCAAAGTTGTCGTATAAGAAACGACACGATCCGGTAATTGCGATACATATTGTGCTCCATCAAACGGGATTTCATCAACCACCAGACCGTTATTAGTGGTTAGCCGTTGAGCCATTCCCGTAGTTAAACGCTTTGAACCGAGCTTGGACTGACTGTCGGATTTAATGGGTCGAACGTCTGCTTCACCTTCGATGACTTGAACGTCCGTGTTTCCTGTTTCTGTAACATTCACAGAAAACCGGGTCCCAAAATCGACGACATTGGAAAGTGGTGTTTCCACTGTAAAGCCTTCTGCTCCTTCTGGAGCAAAGACAGAACAGGTTCCATAGCGGACTGCCAGATGTTCCGTTCCCTGGCTTTCAAAAACAGCTGGCCCGGTCAAAATTACTTCCGCACCATTAGAAAAGACCAGTTGGATTTGACCTTCAGAAATCGCGTATTCCTGATCGATATCGATAGGCGAGTTCACTTTGAGAGAAGGTGCACCTTCTGCAAAGCGAATTGCCGCCGTCTGGGTTACTTTGGCAACAATGGCTTTATTCGTCGTGACATCAGGTTGACTCATCTGCGGTGGTGTTACAGGTGTTTGATTGAGAAAAAATATTCCTGCAACGACGGTGACACAAATTACAGAAACAAGCCCCCATAATGCCTGGGAAGATTTGAACGCATTTGCTGTTCTTGACGGAGTATTCAAGGCTTGAATCACAGAAGTGGGAACATGAAAACCGATTTCAGCCTCTGGCCTTTCATCGTGCAGCAGCTCAAGATTCAGATGTAACTCCAGATAGTTGAAATAGTGTTTCCTGGCTTCGGCATCTTTTTCCAGTATGTGTTCCAGTTCCTGATGTTGTTCTGCAGTAATTGTTTGATTGCACAATGCCCCCAGAAGATCAAACAGCTTTTCATTCTTATCATATTGTTGATTCATTTTCCCTCTCCTGTATATGACAACGTACGTTCAATACAGTGAGTTAATTGTCGTCGAATTTGGTTGAGCCTGTTATATATTGTTTGAACAGCTGAACCGGCTACTCCAGCCACATCCTTGACCGCTGTCTGATTGCGGTAGACCTGATCCACGAGCTCCCGGTCCTGAGATCTCAGTTTCTGAATACAGTCTTGTAACGCGGTAGCCCTTTGGTTCATTTTCTTTGAAGGTATATTGACCCTCTCATCAGCCAGTTGCTCAATAATATCTTCTCGAAATTGTAACCGTTTTCTTTGCGCAACTCGAATAAAGTTTTTGACTTCATAGAAAGCAACGCCGCATGCCCAGGAAAAAAAGCTGTTTGAATCATCATAATTTGAAAATTTTCTCCAGAGAATCAGACTGGTTCTCTGAAATACGTCTTCGGCATCATCCCGGTCAGGCAGCAACGAGTAGATATATGAATAGATCTGATTTCGATGTTGCGTAAACAGATTCAGAAATTTCAAATGGAAATCGTCTGATGAAAGTTCGGTTGCTTGACTGTTCGTCATGAAATTTTTGTTTCATGTTGCTAAAATCAAAAGGAAACTTGAATTGAATCACAGTGCCGTCTATCAAAATATCGTACGGACATCTGCTGATTTACTTCAAATTTTATAAAATCAATCTGAGATAGACCTGAAACAGGTTGATTATTACACAGTATTTATGCAGCAACCTGATCGTTCACTGAATCCGCTATTGATGAAAACATATTGTAACGATTGGCGAGCCAGCGGAATCACCCCGCAACAACATCACAAACGAACACATGCCTGTTCGTCGACTACCAGAATGCGGAGCGATCACAGAAAGAAATCGACAGGAGTCGATTGAATGCGGCTCAGTTACCTAATGCCATTAAGTAGGCAATCAAGTCAGCCATTTCCTGTGTTTTAATTTTCTTTTCCATACCTTCCGGCATCAGAGATTTACCCGAGCTTTTGATCTCTTCGATATTATTTCTCAAAATGGTAACCTCTTTATTCTCAGCTTTTTTCAGAGTGATACTGGAAGGAGTCTCGTGCACGATAATACCGGTTTCGATGAGCCCTTCATCTGTGACGACCACATATTCCAGATAGTTTGGTGAGACCTCTTTATTCGGATCTAATACGTGTACCAGAATTTCAGGAGCGGTTCTGTTTTTGATGGTGGCCAGATTCGGGCCGACTTCATAGCCTTCTTTCCCTAACTTGTGACAAGTGAGGCAATCTCGTTTGAAGACCACTTTTCCTCGAGCCAGATCGGTCTCTAATTTCAGCCGCAGGTTGATATTGTGCGATAATATCTTTCCGAGGACTGAGGATATCGCTTGCGAAAAACTGTGTGGCCTGTTTCTTGATTTCCGGATTAGTACTCTTCATCAGAATGGTACGTCTGACCTGCGGTATTTGGCCGATGGAAACCGTTCTTTCTGAGATGGCGGCAAACAGTCTCAAAATCCAGTTTTGTCTTCGTAAAAGTCGGTTAACTATTTCTGTCCTCACATTGGGCGTGAGAGAGGGATATCGTTTGAGTAACAGATCTGCAATCCTGGTATCTGTAAATCCCGTTAATGCTTCGACGGCAGAAACTTGAATCTCCTGAGGCTCGCGCGCATCCAGAAGTGGTAACAAAGCTATTTCAGCCGTTGTCAAATCAGTACAACTTAATAACTCGATAGCCTGTTGACGCATGGCAACACTTTGCTCTTTATCGGCAGAAATCTGTTGAGACCGCTCGATCAACTGACGAATCAGTTTAGATGATGCGGCTTTGTCATCGGAAGCGAATTCAAGAATTGTCTTACCACCACGCTTGAGCCCCTTGCCAATGGCAAGTACGGCTCGTGTTTGAACGTCTGCTGTTTTTTGATTTTGCTGAGGAAATTGATAATCGGCAATGTATTCCAATGTCGATTTCACTTCCTGTGTTTGCTTTCGTGTGCCAATCACATTTGCCAACTGGCTCAATAATGAACTTGCTTCAGGACTGGCAGCAAATTTGACATCGGACAATAAGTTTTTTAAGAAAGGTCCCGTTGATTCAGACAAAGAACTGAGTACAGCCGTTCGAATCCATAAGTCGCTGTGATCGCGACGCACGATTTGATACAAGGCTTTCGCGGCATCTGGATGATCGATTTCTCCCAACGTAAAGGCAGTTTGAAATCGAACGCGCGGATCATCGTCTGCCGCCAGAGCCAGAACACGGTTTCTTAATTTTTGATTCTGATTCAGTTTGGGTTCAGCAAGACGGACAGCGGCACGCCGAATTTCTGGTTCACTGTCATTTAAAGCCCGCAATAAATTTTCATCGGACAAACTCTTTAATCCCGCCAGTGACCAAAGTGCATGTAACCTTGCCAGACTGAATGTGCTTTGCTTCTGTAATTGATTGAGTAGTGGTGTGGCTGTCTGATCCTGACGTTCGAAGATCAGCCGATGGGCTGTGTCGCGCCACCAGACATTGGGATTTTCCAGTTCGGCAACCAGAGTTTTAATGTCTGCAGAGCCAAGACGTGGCGGCTTCGGTTTTTGATATCCAGCTGGATATTGGGGAGGCACCAATCGATAGATGCGTCCTCGATCGCGGCCGCTGGTCAGGTCCAGATGCGCTTTGATATCATCGGGAATCGACCAGGGATGTTCGATATTTTCGCGATACATATCAAGCACATGCAATGTTCCATCGGGAGCATTTAAAAAATTAACCGGACGAAACCAGTTGTCAGTTGAAGCCAGAAACTCCACTTTATCATGTGCCCGTCTGGCTTTGAATGTGACACTATCTGGAGTCATCAGATAACGCATCACCAAATTCCCAGCGACTTCGCCAATGAAAGCGTTACCATAATATTCTTTTGGATAAGCAGTTCCTCGATAGATGGTGACACCAGCAGAAGACGTCACAAATCCCACTGCATTTTTTTCACTGCGTGGTGAACGCGACTTTGGATCGGATGACAGGCGTTTTGCATTGATAAGCCGCCATGGTTCAGGAGGACTCGCGCGAAATACAGAGAGAGTATCCCCAGCTTCTGCGACGTCATTAATCGCTGAGGCGACGGGCAGATAACGATTGCGAACCAGATATTTTGCAGGCAGCACAATCTGCATGAGGGGATTGCGAATATTACAGATGAAACGATTTCCCCAATCATCAAATGTATTTCCGAAACGAGCCCCTCCGGAAATGACTTCAAATTTCTCAGTTTCTGCATCAAACCGAAAATCGCGCCGTCCCATATTGATCGGATTTGTTTTGGAGAGTCCGTTGGCTTGAATGGTACCCCCGTTACTTCCTCCCGCACCATAGATTTGATGATCGAGGCCCCATTTGAGATTATTCATCACCGCTTGCACATTGAATTTACGAAACCCGGTAAAAACTTTGCGTTTGATATCGGCTTTGTGGTCTCCGTCGGTGTCTTTAAAGTACCAGATGTCGGGAGTGGCTGAAACAAAAACACCCCCCTTCCAGAAAGCCAGTCCTGTTGGCCAGGATAATTGATCGGCAAAGATCGTCGAACGATCGAACTTCCCATCGCCGTCAAGATCTTCGAGTACACGCACTTTGCCTATCGGCGCTGACTTCTGGACGGCCCACGCCTCATCCTTTGATTTGTCGGTATAAGGATAATCATTCATCTCAATGACATAGGCCAGTCCATTTTCATCATATTGCATTGCTACCGGATCGGTAGTCAGTGGTTCCGCAGCCAGTAACTCCATCTGGAAACCATTTTGTAATCGAAACTTCTTCAATGCCGCTTCAGGTGTTGCTGGTTCTAAACGTGGTAATGAATCTGCCAATGATTTTTGGGACGCGCTCTCTTTCTCGGCAGAATCGAGTGGCGGGCGCGAAAGACTGCAGAAAGATGAGCGCGACTAAAGTTAGAACTGGTATTCTCTGTTTCACAACCAGATTTCCCATCGAGAATCCTCTCAGAATTAATATGATTCAGAATTTTTTGCACGCATACTGCCCCCTGACACAGAGACGTACCATTATAAGATAAGAACATTAATTAATTGTAAATTGGTCACGAATGCATCACAAGCGACATTCGGAGATTGTATCGAGAACACAGGAGACAAAAAAACTCTCTTCACCTGACGATGAAGAGAGTTGAGATAAGTTTATCGATGCAGTGGTTAGACGGCAGGTTGACCAGTAAAGTATTCCGGTTCTTTGCCTTCCTGCCATTTAATATTACAACCAATACTCGGCTTCTGATCTTCTGTCACAGGAGCACCAGAGAGAACAGCATCGCAGGCGGCACGCAGGTCGGCACCAGTAACTGGTTTTTCATTTCCAGGGCGACTCTCATCGAACTGACCGCGATAAACCAGATTTTTTTCCTGGTCAAACAAAAAGAAATCAGGGGTGCAGGCCGCTTTGTATGCTTTGGCAACGTCTTGTGTATCATCGTAGAGATACGCAAAGTGGTAGCCGGCTGCTGTTGCCTCTTCTGCCATCTTTTCCGGGCTGTCATCAGGATGAGTGGCAACATCATTCGAACTGATGCCAACGATCCCCAATCCTTTTGCCTGATATTCATCAGCAAATACAGCCAAAGCTTCTCGAAGGTGTACCACGAAAGGACAATGGTTACACATAAAAATTACCAACAGCCCTTTGGAGTCCTGATAATCGCCGAGGGAAACGATTTGCCCATCGACATTTTTCAATGAAAATTCAGGGGCCTTCGTTCCCAGAGGCAGCATAGTCGAAGCAGTTTTTACCATTGTTGTGTTCTCCTTTATTTTCCGAACAATAAATCGGCGTCGATTCTAACTTGAGATTGATTAAGCAAATTTTTTGAGCAGTGGACCAACGACAGGTTTTGGAACAAAGTCGTTGAGTTTTTCTGCAGCGACATCCCCACCCAACTGTGCAATCTGCTTGATCAATGAGCTGGAAATGTGAGTATATTTTTCGCTGGCCATCAGGAAGACCGTCTCAATTTCGGGAGCCAGAGTACGGTTCGCAAGCGACATGGTGAACTCTGCTTCCACATCGGTCAAAGTACGAAACCCTCGTAGCATCACACCACCGCCACACTCCTGTACGAAGTTCACAGCTAAGCCTTGAAAACATTTTACTTCCACGTTGGAAAATGGTGACAGGAGCGCGTTTACCATCTGCTGGCGTTCTTCTGGAGAAAACAGAGGTTTCTTGTCGGGGTTAATACCAATGCCGACTGTGATCTTGGAATAAATTCCGGCACCGCGCTCGATGATATCCATATGACCTAACGTGATCGGGTCAAAACTACCAACATAAACAGCATGTTGTGGATCAAGCGTATTCGACACAAAACGGCCTTTCCTCATAATTCTGGTCAACTCATGATTTCATTGTACATGGAATCATGAGTGATCCAAACGCACAGAATCCAATTTCTCAGACGAATCACAAGATTTGATGGCGGAGTCTGTAGTTAATTGCAAATCTGCCCGGCGTACAGTGTAATAGAGTCATGAAGTACTCTGCTTTCGGTGTATCACTGTGAAAAGGGATTGCTTCTGATTCAGATCACTCTTAGTCTCTTTCAAACTTTATCGGGAGCTGCATGAAATGCGATTTTCTGTTTGTCGTACACTGGTTCAAACGGCAGTACTGGCGATGGTACCAATATTGGTAATCAATTCCGTGTCTGCTGCTCCTCAAAACCTGGAAGAGATTTCGAAGTTATTAGAAGAACCGAAGAATGAAGAGAATCAGAAGCAAGTGCTTGATTTTTTTCACAAACGCTATCAAACGGAAAAAGATTTAACTCGGGGTACACATCGTCATCTCATTCAGAAAACGGACGATGGCGGCGGATATGCTGGCTGGTTTTTAAAAGCAGATCCTGAAGCCAAGGTCATTATCTATGCTGAAAACAATCGCCAATGGCCTATGATCTCGCTGGGAGATTCCGGATTCTTTGCACGTGTTGAACGATTTCCGAATTTTTCAGCAGCCCATTATCGATACAGCATTAATGGCCGTCGTTTACCAGCAGGCAGATACAATCGGTTTGGATTTGAAAGCTATGAATGGAAACCAGAAAGTCTTCCGCAAGCTGAAGTCCCCAAGGGAACACTGACTCAAATGCCCCCTTTTGAAAGCACCAGACATTATCCCGGAACTGTCAGAAACTGGTGGGTTTATGTACCGGCCCAGTATTCAAAAGCAAGCAGTGCAGCTAAGTTAGTCATTTTCACCGATGGCCGCGGCTACTGTCACGGCGAGGGTAATGCGACAATCGTGCTTGATAATCTGATTCATGCAAAAAAAATTCCGGTTTCAATTGCGGTCTTTATTAATCCGGGTGTATTTCCAGCAAAATCCAAAGGTAAAAAGGAAGTCAGGAATCGGAGTAACGAATATGATACATGCACGGCACAATATGCGACGTTTCTGGATGAAGAAATGTTGCCTGTAGTTCGCAAACAGTATCGTATATCTGAAAAACCGGAAGATCACGTGATCTGTGGCGCTTCTTCCGGAGGCAGTTGTGCATTTACGGCTGCCTGGCACCGGCCGGACCAATTTCAGAAGGTGATCTCATTTGTGGGAAGTTTCTGTGATTTTCGAGGGATTAATGATTATCCCTCACCGAAAAAGAATACGATTCCTCTGGATCAATTTGGCCCCTGGAAAACAGCTCATGACTACCCGGGACTGATTCGAAAACAAGATCCTCCCAAGCCCATCAGGGTATTTTTGCAGGATGGGGATAATGACCTCGATAATAAGTTGGGTAATTGGTTCCTGAACAACGAGCGAATGGCGGCAGCGCTCGCTTATAGCGGCTATGACTACTGGTTTGTAACAGGGCATGGCATTCACAGCAGTCGTCATGGCAAAGCTGTGCTGCCTGATGCCCTGGTCTGGATCTGGAATTCAAAAAGGGACCAAAAATAAGCACTCCCTGAAAATCAGAATATTTTTTTGCAAATTGAAACAATCGTAGAGATTTTTATTTGACGACTGGAGCTTTGGTCGATAAATTTACATTACTTAAATATCGAGTGGATGTGAATCAACTTGCTTCATTAAGAGACAGGAACCTTAATTGAGCTTTCGTTTTTTCTACGTAGAGCTCTTATCCCACTGATAGCTCTTAACCCACTGATAATTTTGAATGACATGAAATGGATTTGTGTTCTGCCCAGAGCGGAATGATGTTAGTCGTTTGCCGATCAAGAATTTGCTGCCTCAGATTTACCTGCCTTGGATACTACGACGAGTCAGACACTAGCACTGGCTGGAACACAAGTGATTGTCTGTCGGTACCTTTACCAATTTCAAGGAGGATCGCTTATGGCTGTAGAGACCTATGCCCAAAGGGCTAAAAAACTGTCCCAAAAGATCGAACACACAATCTCAATACGAACCGGGAGCCAGGTTCAGGCATTAAAAGTAGATATTCTGGGGGAAATCGTTGTTCTTTCCGGACGTACTGATTCTTTTTATCATAAGCAACTGGCAACGCATGCCGCGTTAAGTGAAATTGATCAATACGCCCTCACGAATAATATACGGGTTGAATCATAGTCGATTACCTGTTCCTGTATGAGACAGGAAGTTCTATCAGCAACTTCAGATTGATATTGATATCGAAGACCGGCGATTTGATCAGGATGATCTTATCAAGCTGGCACATGTAAAGCAGATTCAGCGAGTACTTCGCCCCGGATCCTGGATGAGGTCACGAAACCTTATTCTGATTGATTTGACTCTGCTTCAGTCGAAGTTGTTTCTTCATTCTTTTTGCTGCCGAATTGAAATTTCTTTTCTTCGCCTCTCAGTATCCGCCCCAGATTGCTCCAGTGCCTTGCAATGATGAGTAACGGGACAGCAATGCTAAAAGCAGTGAGACTCCATTTTTCTTGTGTGAATGCAGAAGATCCAAGCTGAGTGAATTGGGCCACTCCAAAAGCAGTAGCAGCAGCAACCGAACTTAATGCTACTATTCGTGAAATCAGAAATGTCAAAGCAAACGCGGTGACGGCAATCAAAGTCGACCAGGGGGCCAGTACAAGAATGACTCCTAAACTGGTAGCAACCCCTTTTCCACCACGAAAGCCGAGCCATAGCGGAAACATGTGGCCGAGAATCGTTGCCACCCCACTCAAAACACATACGTGATCGAAATCGGGCGAATCGGAAGCTGCAAATAAAGGAGGGATGAGTAAGACAGGCAACAAGCCCTTCAAGGCATCCAGCAGAAGAACCAGAACCCCCCATTTCGCTCCCAAAGTTCGAGCGACATTAGTTGCTCCGATATTACCACTGCCTACTTTGCGGATATCAGTTCCTGAAACTAATCTTGCTACGAGCAGGCCAAATGGAATGGAACCTGCCAAATAGGAGCTGGCGATAACGAAAACCCATGAATAATCTGCAAACATCGGCTGGACAGTTTCATATATTGTAGTGTTGAGTGAGCCCCGTAGTGGATGAACCAACTGAGATGATACTCAACTATCATTGAAAAGCACAACAACAGGTCGAGAGTCGAACAGTTTTCGTCACGATAAATCTACCATTTGAGAACTTCAATCTCCGTCTCCGCTGGTAAAGTGGTTCAGTTTAGTGTCACTTTTGGCCTCATCGTCTGAATCGATTACTCCGAAGCTTCTGAATTAGACATCTTCTTTTTTCATTTTCTCGTTATACTATACGTTATGACAGAAAAAATACTCCCGATAATCTCCACTGACCCATTACAAAATCCTGACACGGATCAGGGTCTGTATCCCGCGCGCTGGTGGCGTCCCACAGGTGAGAAAATCATTTGCGATTTATGCCCGCGTGCCTGTTCTCTGGCAGAGAATGATCGTGGTTTTTGTTTTGTCCGCCAGAATATTGGCGGCAAGATGGCATTGACTACTTATGGCCGCAGTACTGGCTTTTGTGTCGATCCCATTGAAAAAAAACCGCTGAACCATTTTTATCCCGGCTCAAGTGTACTTTCCTTTGGGACAGCGGGTTGTAATCTGGGCTGTAAGTTTTGTCAGAATTGGGACATATCCAAATCACGGGAAATTGAGCGCCTCAGCGCGCGGGCGCTACCAGAAGAAATCGCCGAGGTTGCATCAAACCTGGAATGTAAAAGCGTCGCCTTTACTTACAACGATCCAGTCATCTGGGCAGAATACGCTATTGAAACATCGAAAGCCTGTCATGCCCGGGGTATCAAAACTGTCGCTGTGACAGCCGGTTACATTACGAAAACAGCGCGTGCTGATTTTTTTGAACACATCGATGCTGCCAATGTCGATTTAAAAGCATTCACCGAAGAATTTTACTATCGTATCACGCTGTCTCACCTGCAGCCTGTGTTAGACACATTGCGCTGGCTCAAAGAGGAAACTGATGTCTGGTTCGAAATCACAAATCTGGTGATTCCACAGGCAAATGATGAAGACAGTGAATTTCAACAAATGTGTGATTGGATTCTGAACGAGATTGGTGACGAAGTGCCTGTGCATTTTTCGGCCTTTCATCCTGATTTCCGAATGCTGGATCGAGGTGCGACTCCTCCTGAAACGTTAGTCCGCGCAAGAGATATTGCGTTGCAGTCAGGATTGAAATATGTCTACACCGGAAATGTGAATGATGTCGCACGACAGAGCACTTACTGCCCCAACTGTCAGCAGACTCTTATCGAACGCAACTGGTATCAATTGGGAAAATATGCTCTGAATCAAAACACTTGCAATCATTGCGGTACTGAGATCGCCGGACATTTTGGTGATCGACCTGGTACCTGGGGCCAAAAAAGATTGCCCGTAAATATTCAAGAGATTTTAAAAAAGGATTCCCGGGCTGACATACCAGAAGTCGGTGATCAGAAAGGTACTTTGAACATGCAGGGAAACAACGCATCCCAGAATATTGATCTCACCACGGAGCAGGAACTGAAAATACTTCAGAACGCAGCTTCGGTCGTGGCAGGTACCGCGACTCAAAGCAGGTACGAGGATATTCCGTTAGGTGAAATGGAAGAAACGGTTGTCAACGGTGCCTTTGTCAGTTTGAAACGACAGGGGCAACTTCGCTCCTGTTGTGGTATCTTTGGACAACCATCACCACTAGGACAGGCATTGCAGCAGGCAGCAATCAGAGCCGCTAAAGATGATCCCCGATTCCCTCCTGTTTCTCCAAGCGAATTATCGCAGCTCGACATTGAAGTCTGGCTGTTATTCGAGCTGGAAGAAGTACAAGAACAGGGCATTGATCGTCTCAATGCAGTCACCATTGGATTACATGGATTACAGATTCATGCACAAGGTCGCAGTGGTTTACTGCTTCCAGGTGTCCCCATTGATCATGGCTGGAATTCGGAAGAGTTCCTGAACCAAACCTGTATCAAAGCAGGGCTCCCACCGACAGCCTGGAAAGACCAGGGGACAAAACTCTTTCGGTATCAAGGAAAATCGTGTGCCGCAAAATTAACCGAAGTGACTTCCGAACCGGTCGAAATCCCAGTTCAACAGATTCTGAGCCCACGCGAATTTGCTCAATATCTTCAATACGTACAATCAACAATCGAGACTTTAATCAAAGGGCAAGTTCCCTCCTATTACTGTGCCGCCGTCTCTGACTCGAACATTCAGGGACTGGCGTTAGTGCTGTCAAAAGTTGACTCGGATGAGGAACTGATTTTATCAAAATGGACGTTAAAGCAATCGTTCCCCATGCAATCAACGACTTTTTCACTCTGTCAACAACTGGCACAAATTGTCGAAAGACAAAACCTTCGTCCTGGCGAATTTCAGGTGAAACTGGTTCTGGCATCCGACCCAGCCATGCACGGAACAGTTGCGCATTCTGACCTGACAAATTTTGATTCCAGGAATCGAAGTTTACTGTTGCTCGAAGGGCAAAAAACGGGCTGGTTTTATGATCGCGA
Source organism: uncultured Planctomycetaceae bacterium (assembly GCA_942492165.1). Classification (GTDB taxonomy): domain Bacteria; phylum Planctomycetota; class Planctomycetia; order Planctomycetales; family Planctomycetaceae; genus Gimesia. The sequence continues at coordinate 51,268 of CALOEF010000029.1, read as the reverse complement.
CATGGAATCAGCACAATTATTGCAACAAGCACAAGAAGCATTGGAAGTGAATCAACCTGAAGCAACTCAAGTTCTCAGTCTGGCAGTTCAAACAGCTGCGACTTCATTTCAAATAATCAATCGCCCCCGCGCCGAATTAGGAACTCATGTCCGGCCTGCCGGTGTAGCTGGTACATTTTATCCATCGGACGAGGCGACTCTCGAAGGACAACTGGACGACTTATTCCATGCAACAAGCAAGCCTGAACGCTGGGCGGCGGCAATGGTCCCTCATGCCGGATGGATGTATTCCGGGACAATTGCAGCTGATGTGTTAAAACGGATTGAATTTCCATCCACGGTCATCGTCATTGGCCCGAAACACACCCGAGAAGGAGTTGAGTGGGCGGTTGCCCCCCATCAAGTCTGGCAGTTACCAAATGGAAATTTGGAATCGGATGTGGATCTGGCTCAAAAACTGGCAGAACAGATACCAGGATTAGAACAAGATGCAGCCGCACATCGAAAAGAACATGCAATCGAAGTAGAACTGCCCTTAATCAAACGCCTGTCTCCAAAGGCACGTGTTGTGGGAATTGCGATCGGCGGTGGGAACATGAAACGCTGCGAACAGTTTGCAGAGGGATTGGCTCAAGTGATCCAGGAATTAGATGAGGCTCCACTTTTATTGATTTCCAGTGACATGAATCACTTTGCAACGGATGCGGAAAATCGTCGATTGGACGAACTTGCACTGGAAAAGATCGCTGCACTGGACCCAGAGGGATTGCTCGAAACGGTAAATGAGCAGCATATTTCCATGTGCGGAGTGCTACCTGCAGTGATTGTGATGAAAACACTTCAAAAAATAGGTAACCTGAGCCGTATAGAACGAGTTGGATACGCAACTTCCGGGGATGTTACTGGAGATCGGTCGCGTGTGGTTGGATATGCGGGACTTTTGATGAACTGATCTGGTCCTGGAATCTGTCACAAGCTGGAATCCAGGAAATCATCAAAACTGATGGTGACCAACTCATATCTTTTCTACTAAAATCCTGACTGTGTTAGTTTTCTTCTTATAAAGTATGCGCGCCAGCGGAATCGGAGTCCCGTGATATGTCTATTGGTCGAATCTCATTTTTTACTGTATTCGCTTTCCTTGTTTCTGTTTCGAACTCATTGTCGGCTGCTGACGCACCTTCTGTGGAGTTGGCGTTAACATTCAAACCGATTCAGAAAGATGTCGAAATTGAAATTCCGAAAAAATCGGATTACAGCCAGTGTAAGGTCGAGGTTGAGCAAGGCAAAAAGAGTTCCGGGTGGATTGTTTATGGTCCGAACGGGCAGATCTTGCGACGCTTCGTTGATACCAACGGCGACAACGTTGTCGATCAATGGCGCTATTACAATCGAGGACTGGAAGTCTACCGTGATATTGATTCCAACTTCAATAATAAAGTGGATGGCTCACGCTGGATGAATCTGGCAGGAACACGCTGGGGCATTGATACCAATGAAGATGGTAAGATTGATGAATGGAAGATGATTTCTGCTGAAGAAGTCACCAAAGTAGCTGTCATAGCGCTCGCAAATAATGACAGCCGGGCTTTTAAAACGCTGATGATCACCGACGATGAGCTTACCAAATCTGGAATTAAAAATCCATTTGCAGAGAAAATCCGCGAATCAGTGGAAGGATCCCAAAAGGGACTTTCCACGATGCTTTCCAAAACAAAAATGATTACTCCCGATACGGTCTGGGTTCGCTTCGATGGTTCCATGCCTGGACTGATTCCCGCTGATGACAGCAAAACCGACAAAGACTTACATGTCTTCGAGAATGTAATGGCCATTATTGACACTAAAGGAAAAAGTGGTCTGATTCAGTTTGGCGAACTGATTCGAGTCGGAAATAACTGGAGACTGACGCAGGTTCCCCTGCCGATTGAGGGAGAGTCAATGCAGGTAACCGAGGGCGGCATTCTGATGCAACCAGTCGCCGGAAATACCACCTTGCCCACCAATACAACAGTCGGACTTTCAAAAGAAATGCAGGTATTATTGGATGAATTGCAAAAACTGGATCAAAACAGTCCTACGCCTGATAAAGGGCCCAAAGCAATTTCAAAATACAATGCAGATCGAGTGGTGATCATTGAGAATCTGATCGCCGCTGCCAAAAATGAAGATGAACGTGCCCAGTGGACACGTCAAATGGTTGATGGTCTGGCAGCAGCCGTTCAAACTGTTGGTTACAAAGAGGGATTAAAACAGTTACAACAAATTCGAGACGAGCTACAGAAACAATCGCAGGACCAGGATCTGATTGCTTATGTCACTTACCGGACTCTGCTCGCTGATTATAGTTCGCAGTTACAGTCAACACAAAGCGATAAACTCCGTGACGTGCAGGGTTGGTGGCTGGCTCAACTGGAAGAATTCATCAAAAAATATCCGAACTCCGACGATTCCGCTGAAGCGATGTTGCAATTGGCAGTCACTCAGGAATTCAGTGGAAAAGTAGCGGAATCAAAAAAATGGTATACCAGACTGGTTGAAAGCCATGGCGCTACGGAAGCGGGCACGCGTGGTGCAGGCGCCTTACGTCGTATGAACCTGGCAGGTAAGGAACTGGAATTAGCGGGAACCTCGATCGCAGGAGGGAACCTTGATTCCAAACAGTATCGTGGAAAAGTATTGTTAGTTATTTTCTGGTCCAGTTGGTGTAAACCATGTACGGAAGACCTGCCACAAATTCTGGAACTTTACAGCAAATATCACAACAAAGGTTTCGATGTCCTGGGAATCAATCTCGATGCTACTTCGGACCTCGCACACGCCTACATCAAACAACACAAAATTCCCTGGGCTCAGATTCACGAACAGGGTGGACTGGAAAGTGCACCAGCAAGAGACTTTGGCGTTATTTCTCTGCCAACAATGTTTCTTGTTGATGACTCCGGTAAAGTGGTTAACCGTAGTGCAACCGTATCGGATCTCAAAAAAGCACTTCCCAATCTGCTGAAATAGACATTCAATCAGAGAGGGAGAGAACTGTTTCTCTCCCGATCCGACCATCGTGTATAGCAGATGCCACCAGTACTCCATTCGCCCCCAGTTTCACCTGCTTGAGGAAATCGTCCTGGTTGCGAATGCCCCCACCGGTAATGAGGTGTAAATTAGAATGGCGAGTACGTAATGTGAAACAGAGTTCTTCGGTTCCGGTCCCCCGACCCGTTCCCACTTGTGCCAGATCCAGTAAAATAAGTTGTTGGATACCCTGTTGAATACTCAATTCAGCAATTGTCAGTGGATCGTCAATCGTGGCAAATTCGTTTTCTGACACAGCGTTAACGATGGGTTTTCCATTTTTCAAGTCGAGACTAAATATGATCTGCTGTGGCCCCCATTCCTGAACCAGTTGCCCCAGTTCCTGTGGCGCAGCCAGCGTCTCCAGACCGGCAATAATTGAGAGTCCCTGCAATGATTTTAGTGGTTTGACATCACTGGCACGTCGCAGACCACAATCCAGCAGAAAGGTAAACCCCGCATCAAGCAATTTTGCGTACAGATCTAAATTGGGCTTTCCGTACATGATTGCATCCAGGTCGGCAACATAAAATTCGGAAATGAGAAATTCATCCCGTAGTGCGCGTGCCACATCGAGCGGCTGGCTGGACTGTGTTAAATGACTCTGAATTGGTCGATAAAGATCACGATGACCGGCGACACCGTGCACGACAATTTGATTGAGAATGTCCAGAACAGGGATAATTTGCATCAATCGATTTTCGTCTTATTTATTCCAGTTGATTCACGTGTGAAAAAATAAAGGGAGGGGTTTCGCAGAGTTCGGAACGTGAGACTCCCTTAATTCTATTCCTCTGTCTAAAATAGCAGTTTCAGAACAGAATTTGGATTGAACGTGCAATAATTTACGTGTTTCAAGCATAAAGATTCTCTGATGAAATTATTTGAAGCAGACCTGACGAACGCACAACATGCTGAGGCGGTTGTATTTTTGCTGAATGGTTATGCGTGCGCTCCGGAAGGAGGCGGAAAACCACTGCCGGATGAGGTTCAGCGTAATCTCGCTGGCGAATTGCAAAAACGGTCGGAAGCTGTGGTTGTACTGGCGTTTGAAAATGAGGAGCCTGTCGGGCTTGCCATCTGCATGGAAGGTTTTTCAACGTTTTCGTGTAAACCATTATTGAATATCCATGACGTGTTTGTAGTACCGGCATTTCGAGGGCAAGGTGTCTCCCGGAAATTATTCGAACGAGCTGAAACCATTGCGAAAGACGCGAGATTGCTGTAAGTTGACTCTGGAAGTCCTGGAAGGCAATCACATTGCACAAGCCGCTTATACGAAATTTGGATTTTCAGGTTATGAACTCGATCCGGAAATGGGACGCGCGCTCTTCTGGGAAAAGAAACTCTAACACAAGCCCTTGTTTTTTCGTGTCAAAGAATACATTTTATGAAATATGATATCGTGGGAGTCGGAACGGTTGTTGTCGATCATCTGGTCCTCTTATCACATCATCCTGCTCAGGATGCGAAAACGAATATTATCAGTGACACTTATCAGATCGGTGGCCCGGTACCAACGGCACAAGTACTGTTAAGTCGATTTGGTAAGCAGTGTGCCTTTATTGGCAGCTGGGGTGATGATCAATATGGCCCCCTGATCGAACGCGATCTCGCAGAAGAATGTCTCGATCTTCAAGGCAGCCATCTGCTACCGGGAACTCGTTCGGGTTATGCGCAAGTCTGGATTGACGAACAGGCGGCGACACGCACGATTGCCTGTTATCGCCCCGAAACCTGGCTGCAACCGCATGAACTGGACACAAATCTGATCCAACATGCAAAAGCCGTTCATCTGGATGGTTGGCCTCAAGAAACCTGTCTGCATGCAGCCAGACTAGCAAGTCAGGCGGGCGTCAAAGTGTGTCTGGACGCAGGCTCATTAAAACCGGGAATGGAACAATTGATTCCGTACCTGAATGTCATGAACTGTCCCCGACGATTTCTGACGGAATATCTGCAAACCGACGACATTCACGCTGCTGGAAAAACGTTATTGGAACAAGGACCAGATTTGGTCACTGTCACCGATGGTACAGAGGGGGCCTGGCTCTTTACCAGAGAAGGGTGTCTACACTGTGCCGCACTTCCTGTGACATCTCTTGATACCACAGGTGCAGGTGACGTGTTCGCAGGCGCTTTAATCTATGGAATTCTGGAAGATTGGCCACGGGATCGTATCTTGAAGTTTGCCTGTGTGAGCGCAGCGCTCAAATGTGAACGACTCGGAAATCGAGAAGCACTACCTAAGCTCTCAGAAATCGAAACCATACTGCAATCTAGAGAGTTGCCTCTTTCACAATGGGATTGATCAGCGTTCCGATTCCATTGATTTTGATGGAAACAATATCACGATCTTCCAGACTGAATTCGTCGGGTGGCACAATACCTGTGCCTGTCAGTAAAATCGCACCGCTGGGAAACTCATTTTCTTTCCCCAACCAGTCAATCAGATCTTCCAGCCCGCGCGCCATCTCGCCGATTGAAGTTTCGCCTTGAAAGACTTCTTCGCCTTCACGTTCAATCACCAGAGTGATTTTCGTTTCTTCAGGTGTTAAAGGTTCCTGATGCACTAATACGCAAGGGCCTAAACCACAACACTGCTTATAGAGTTTTGCCTGAGGAAGATAGAGTGGATTTTCTCCTTCAATGTCACGTGCTGACATATCATTGCCGATAGTGTAGCCTACCAGTCGCAAATCGGGTGAGACAACCAGAGCCAACTCTGGTTCAGGAACCGACCATTGACTGTCGTAACGAACGCGAACCGGCTGGTTCGGCCCACAGACCCGACCTGGTGTCGCCTTGAAAAATAATTCAGGTCGGTCTGCTGTATAAACTTGATCATAGTGCGAAGCAGCTGCCTCTGATTCTTCCATCCGGGCAACCTGGCTGCGTTTATACGTCACTCCCGCTGCCCAGACTTCCTGATGATCCACCGGCGCCAGAAATTCCAGTTGATTGAATGGAACTGGCGGCAATTCGGTATCCACCAGAAACTTAGCCAGACCGACTGGGTCAGGTGCATACAGAATATCGGATAGACGATGGCAGTTGTCGACTTGACTTAGATCGAGAATTTGAACCACATTCTCTTCCACAATAGCAACATGTCTTTCACCGCTTGACAATAAAACTTTCGCGAGTTTCATCTTCATTCGTCCTTCTGATATTGGTCTAATGCAGCGAGTGTGAGTTTCATATCTTCTGGTAATGGTGCCTCAAATGACATCCGTTTTCCACTCTCTGGATGATTAAATTCCAAACAACGGGCATGAAGTGCCTGACGGCCGATCAGCGGATCGTTCTCCAGATCTTCTGCATCGGATTGAATGTCAGAACGGAGATCTTTCATTTTCAGAGCATTTCGACCACCATAAACACGGTCAGCAATAATCGGATGTCCAATATGCTGCATATGAACCCGTAACTGATGCGTACGACCCGTGCGGGGTTTGAGTCGGACATAGCTGAATGCTTTATATCGCTCGATTGTTTCATAGAAAGTAAATGCATCACGGGCATTTCCACCTTCGTCACACACGATCATTCGTTCCCGCTGACGAGGATGTACACACATAAAAGTTTCAATGTAATCGCTGTCGAACTCCACTCGTCCCCAGACAATCGCCCGGTATTCTTTCGACACTTCACGTTGCTCAAACTGGGAACTCAATTTCGCATGTACCTGATTGTTCTTGGCAACGACCAAGACACCGCTGGTATTGCGATCCAGGCGATGGACGATACCGGGTCGAAACTGGCCGGCGACATCACTTAGCTGGTCGAAGTGGTGCTGTAGCGCACCGGCCAGCGTTCCCGCATAATTCCCTTTACCGGGATGCACTACCATATCAGAGGCTTTATTGATGACCGCAATCCAGTCATCCTCATAAATGATATCGATCGGGAGATCTTCAGGTGGTAGCTGATTGTCCGGCATCTCTGGCAAGCGGACAGAGACGCGATCATTGACACGCATCCGCCGCGCCGCTTTGACGGGTAAACCGTTGACGAGCACCGCTTCCTGCTTAATCGCCTTTTGAAACAAGACACGTGTGTAATTAGGATACAGACGGGATAGATAATGATCGATTCGCCAGCCGTGTGCGCGCGACTCCACCGTAATTTCGATTGGGTCAGAAGAGAGTTCTGGAGGTGACGAAAGCTCGTCAGACATTATGGTTTCTTTTCGGTCGCTGGTTCCGATTTTGGTTTATCTGTCGAAGGTTCCGATTTTTTCTCAGTTGCTTCAGGAGCAGCCGGTTTCTTTGCAGACTTCGGTTCTTCTTTTTCAGGAGTTGCTGGTTTGGACTCCGGTTTAGACTCCGGCGTCTTTTTCTCATCAGATTCAGGTGATGAGGTCAGAGGCTCAGGCAACCCTGGAAGATTGAGTGGTGGTAGATTCGGCAGTACAGGAGTCTCATTCTGTGTGCTTCCTCCGTTTCCGGGGGGTGACATACCAGGCAGGGGCATATTGAATCCAGGTCTGGGTCGATCACCGGGTTTAGGATTTTGAGCATGGAACCATTTGTAAAATCCCTGTGTATCCGCTTTGTCCAGAACAGCCACTTTTTCGCCGTCCACCGGCTTTACCCGTGCTTCCGCTAATTTTCGAAAGACCGAATCCGGATACTCCTTAATCAATTTTTTATAAAGTTCAATCGATTTTGTGAGATCGCCATTTGAGGTCGCTTCTTCTACGCGCGCCATTCCAAACAATGCTCTCTCTCGAACAGGCGGTAATGTGGATGAGGTTTCAAGTAGATTCTGAAATTGCTCTTTGGCTTGATCTAATTCACGCACACCCGCTTTTCGATCTGTAAAGGAACTTCGAATTCCTGATTGCAGATGGCTTTCCGCTGCATGAATCCACGCCCAGTCTGCGACTTCAGTTCCGGGGAACTCATCAGCCACATTTTCAAAATCGGCTGTTGCCGTGGCAGCAGCTAAACGGGTCCAGGCTTCTGTTTCTTTGGAAGACTGGATCGAGGACCAGATCGAATAACCGATACTAATCACAAGAACGGCTCCGACCGCCACCGCAATTTTGCGACCATACTTTTCTAAAAATGGTTCAGCTTGTACAAGCAACTTACTCAGGTCATTCGTTTGTAGATCGTGTCTATGTTCGCTCTTCATGAGAGTCTCTCGCAGTAAATAGGAATTTGTTCGAAACTCATTCTCCCATAAGGAGATAAATAAGTCCAAGCGCGAGTATATTGCCCCTGAATTTATGCGTCAAGCTGATCCCCCGTGTGGAATACGGTTTCGGAGTAAAGAAACTCCCATTTTCGATTCGAGAAATCAAAATTTGAGCAAAAACCGGCTCTAATCCACCGTTTGGCGAACATTTGTGGCACTGTTTTTCAGGAACGGGGAGCCAGCGCCTTCCGTAAATAACCGACCAGATTGGCATACATGACAAAAACGATCAATGCTCCAATGGGGATGAGTACGATGCTCAATCCTGAAATGGTTTTTAAAGTGACCAAGACAGCGATCAGAATCGCGACGACGACCATCAACGCACCACCCACTAACACATAGATCGCCTTGGATGAGAGATCCGGACGATGGATAAAATTCGCCAGTTTTTTCATAAACAAAATGAACAGAATCAGTCCCAGCGTTCCACTCAAGTTCAAAGTGAGTTTAACGGGGAGAATGAACAGTTCAGGCGTCAAAAACTCAGCAACGGAATATACGATATTCGCAACCTGACAGACAACAGACCCGATCAACAACCCTTTCGCGCCCGATTCCTGGGGCACAGCCAGGCAGACAATGGGCCCGACGAATATCAAAACGGAACCCGCAATCAGCCCAACAGGAAACACAAGCAGTGCCGTCACGGGAAGCTTTGCAAATAACGCAAAAAATGTTCCCAAGGCAGATAACAATATCACTACAATCCCAAAATAGACGAATCCGAGCCCTAATCTGGTTTGCCTTAATGAAGACGAGCCTTCCAGGTTCCATTTTTCACCTGGTGATAGTTCGACATCTAACTGTTCACCCTCATTCAGTTCTGTCGGGTCCGACATCTGCCTTACTCCTGATTTGATTCAGTTCTAATCGGGGTCGTTTCGTTTCAGGCAACCTGTTATTCCTGCAACTGTTTTTGCAGCGATTGTAGCAATTTCACATTCGCCTGGAACTGCTCAGACGTTGCCGCCTTGAAAAGAGTTGTTGCTTCCAATGCTTTTGCAATGTCCGTTGTGGATTCGATCTGCAGTATGCAAGAAGAAACAGGAAATTTTAATTTTATATTGCGGGCTTCTTCTTCAGTCAGATTTCCTTTGGTCTCTTTGAAAACACGAATGACCAGCGGTGCATCTGCTTCGTTTCGCAGTACGTTCGCATAATACTCTCGCTGCTCTTTGGACTCTGTTTTCTCTTTGGGTTCTGGCTGCAAGTCAATGCGCCTCCAGTGATAATCTCCCGTCTGAAATCGTTTCGCGGGTTGCACAGTCTCCTCTTTGGTTGCAACAGGTGGTGCGTCAGAAAAACTTTTCAATATTTCGGCTGATATTTCATCCGAATAGAAAACAACTCTGCCATCCGCCATCAGTAGATGCCCACCGTTCCAGGCTGGATACCCAAAACTCTCCGGCCCCGAACAGAGTTTTGTACCCAGTGGCCGCCAGTTAAACGGATAAGCCCATGGCCGAAAATTTCCTGCAACCTCACCTGCCATCCAGGTATGAGTGGTTCCATTTTTCATCTGGTCAAATTCGATACAGCTGTTGCGATAGAACAGATTGGGGTTTCCCAGATATGCGTTAACGGCATAACCGGTATTGGTAAAATGTTGTTCTGACACCGGGATTAAAACAAAGGGACGCGGCAGTTCAAAAATCACAATATTGTCCAGACTACCCCAGGGTCCTGATTAAAATCGAACATCGAATAATAAGGACTCGCTTCCATGAAACGCATGATCATGGCATCCAGCCATTCATGGCGACGTCGTCCTCACGGATGACTCCGCCCGGCGGCAGACATCTCCACGATTCATGATAGTTAAGGAGTGCCAGCCCGATTTGCTTCAGGTTATTTTTGGAAGACATTCTACGGGCGTCTTCTCTGGCCTGATATATTGCCGGTGTAAGCAACCCGAAAACGAGGAGAAGCAGACCCAGGATGACTCCAATTGTTATCAGGCGTTGCACTGACATAATGAATATTCCTCATGCTGAATCATTGGATTAATCATATGGAATTCAGACTGAATCAAAATGATTCAGGCGTACTTCCAATGGCCTTCCCATTTGTCGGTCCACAGAAACTGTGCTGCGAGATGACCGTTCCGTCTTAACTGTAACCAGTCAAGATGCTCAATTCGGCAGACGATCACAGCAAAGTTTTCGTAGCCCAACTGTGCTTCTTCATCATTGGGCAGTCTGTCCAGGAGATAGTCAGGAAGATTTGCAACGGCGCTCTCTGCCTTCGTTCCCGGCACAGAAACCGTGATATACCCACGCCGATGTTCGGGACTGCTCTCGCGCCAATGTTGTTCGGAGCGTTCATCATTGTTGTGAATCGATGCAATTCCACGCAGACGAATCTGCACACGCGTTATGGGGTCATATGCTGCCCACTCCACACTGGGAGATCCCTTGATTTCGTTGATTTTATCGGACCTGAAATCGGTATAACAAATCAGCTCGCGTTCTTGCAGTTGCACGTCTCGCAGTACAACCGAGCGTAAACGTGGCCGATCATTGGAAACGGTTGCCAGATTTCCCAGCCGCCAGGGATGTGTTTCGCTGTCTGCCGCCTCTTTCAGGTGTCGCCAGGACTCATCCAAAATCGTATTGACTTGAGCGGGGTTAAAATTGAACTCTCTTGTCATCGCAGGCTGATTCCAAATTTCGATTCAACGGGGTTATCACTTTACGACATTCATTCTGTTCGATCTGAGACAAGCGTCAAGCGAAAGTTATCAAACTTTCAGGGACTCTCGTGAGATAACACTTCATCCCGGGGATGATAAAACAGTGCGATCGGCAAAAGGACGATTGCCAGAGCCAGAAACACCTGACTCATAGGCCAATGTAGCTGATTACAGATCGTTGTAAATATTTGGAAGAATAGAGCCGAGATGACGATGCCAATCCAGTTGATCAGATTCATTGCACCGATCATACGCCCCTTTTGCGATTTGGGAGGTCGAGTTTGCAGTTCGACCTGCAGTGGAACCACAAATAAACCTGCAAAGAACCCCAGTAGAGTGAGGACAAAACGCGCAGCCCATTCGACAGCAGTTTGAGGAATGAACGAATTCCAGAGAGAAGCCTCGGACGCTTTGAGGCTTTCCGGGTTCTCAGCAGGGCTCCACCAGCCAAAGCCATACATGACAACCAGGCAAATCACAATGCCCCATGCGCCGATTGTAACCAGCTTAAAATTCACCCGTTTGCGCGACGCGCGACCAGCGAGAATACAGCCGAATGAAATGCCAACTCCCATGCAGGCCGCCATCAGACTAGTCCGACTTTCACTCAAATGCAGTTGTCCGATTCCAAAAATATTTACTAACGGCTGAATGATCCCTCCCACAAACCAGAAAACGGAAGAGACCAGCAGAACATTGAGTAGCCTGCGATCTTTGAGAAGTAATGATCTTGTTTCAGGATTAATACCCAGAGTTGACCAGCGAAAAGGTAATCCCTGATGCGCCACTGGTGTTCTACGTACCCAGAGCGAGGAAATCGTTCCAATGATGGCAATCCCAATACAAAAATAGCTGGTTTTCCAAAGCGCATCCGGAAAGGCCTGTTTCACAAATCCAGCCGATGCCATTCCAAAAATAATGGCAACAAAGGTTGTCATTTGAATCACGCCGTTCGCCTGAGGTAAATCCTCGTCACGAAGCATTTCAGGGAGAATGCCATATTTCGCAGGACCGAAGACAGCACTTTGTGTACTTAACAATCCCAGTACCACGAGCAGAGGTATTAACTGACCCGTAAAAAAAGCAGCCATCGCCAGCAAGGCAATGATAATTTCCGCCACTTTGCAGCCAATGATAATCGTTCGTTTGCTGTTACGGTCGGCGTACCAGCCCGAGAGCCCGGAGAAAAAGACAAACGGCAGTGCAAATACCGCCAGAGCGATCGATTGTTTATCGCTGGTGTTTGTCATCAGTGCCTGTTGCGCACAAAACAGCAGGACGAGTTGTTTATAGAGATTATCATTAAAGGCCCCCCAGAATTGAGTCGCCGTCATGCCCCAAAACGAGGAATCACGATTCAGGGCAGGGAGTTCGCTGTCTGGAGTCAATTCCATTTCCGTCACTGCGGTACAATCCTTGTAGAGGGGCGTCGATTGATTTGTGGTTCTGATTCTGAATCCAGGCTGGTACCCGCAACAGAATGCGCTAAAACACGCAAGAAATCAGCTGAGACAACTCACAAATCCAAACATGAATCATCTATTTCAATAGACGGTCATGTGCTGGTAAACCATAGTGACTGAATGTTTTTTTTACAATATCGATTGAACAATTCGGTCGATGAAACATTTCCAGCAGAGGAAAGGCTTAAGCTAAGTAACTCGCTTTTCGTTTTGATTGAACAGTTCATCAATCGGTCGCTGGTTCTCGCCAGATGAGTCCAGACGACTGCCGACATTGGCCAACAATGTCAGATGCGGGTTCGAAAAATGACCTGTCTGTGATTTGGTCTTTTCAGGTTAATCTTGCCGCGATGGCGCAGGCAACGGGGCATTATTAATACGGACGACTTTGAATTTTGCAGTCCGATTCTGACGTGCTAATTGAATCACCAGGGCTTGGGCGCCTGTTTCACTATAAATCCATAATTCGTTGATTTGACCACCGGAAAAACTACGACTGATCTGTGTCGGTGCCCCCAGGGCTTTATTAACCTGTGCACGATTCATGCCCATTGTGACTGTACCATTACGAATTGCCTTGCGTATCGGATCGCTTCGAAATGAGATGACCTCCTTTGGATTGAGCCATTTATTTTTTTGTAACATAAAGCCCAGGCGTCTCAGCAACGTCGCCGCTTCTACCGACTTGGGATTCAAACTCCACGCTTCCAATAGAATTTTTGCAGCCGCCTCGTTCTCCTGTGTTAACTCAATCATATCGCGTGCCAGTTGAACACGCCCATCCGCGTCGTTTGATTCCAGCTTTTTCTGACGATAACCAATCCAGTTGGTCAGCGTTTGTTTTGCTTTTTTCTTATTATTCCGCCGCTGAAATTCCTGTGAAAGGTCCAATACATATTGACGCGGCAGCTCATCAATACGATCAAAATCAAATTGCAGTTGCTGATTTTGATATTCAGTCACTAAATCCTTTCGCTCCGGAAGTTGCTTTGCAATTTGTGCGGCAATTTCAAATCCATTGCTTCCCCCTTCTCTGAGATTTTCGAGAATTTTGTCGAGAATAATCTGGGAATAGAACCAGCGGACGAGGCGCAAGCGTTTCAGTTTATCAGCTTGCTGAAAGACTTCGACCTGGCTTTTCAAATACTGTTTACGCTCTGCGGGCATATCTTTCGGTTGGGGTGTTTTTGCTGTTGGAAAATACTTAAGTAGCGCTGTGAGAAATGATTTCTGTTTCGATTGTTTTTGATTCTGTATTTTTTGCCAGTCGAGTACTAACGCTTCATGTCTGAATGCATCGTATAGAATCGGATCGAGTTGATATTTCTGTGCGCGATCGGCCAGTCTGAACAACGCATCGGTTTGCCTGGACTTCAGGTGTCTTGACTCCGCTTTGATGCCGCTTTCGTATGCTGAAACTGCTTTTTCGGCCAGATTTTTATCGTTGTAAAAATCAGCCCTTTGTTTAGCCCAATCAGCCAGTGCAATCCATTCGCGCGGCTTCGTCCGATCAATTCTGGATTCCTGTGTTATAAAATAATCCATGTCATCTGGTTTTTTTTCCAGTGATCTGACTTTAAAAATCAAACGTCCATTTTCTTTAACCAATTCGCCTGTGATTTCTACATTTTTAATATCTGATGTCAGCTTGGGAATGTCACCTGCAAAATGAAACGGGAGCGGACAATTCCGGAAGCGAAGCGACTTCGAACTGAATGTAGAAATCCGTCCTTCCAAAGTCTGTGAAACACCGGTCAGTTTCTGCCACTGTTCACGCTGGCTGACAAAATGTTGAATACTCCGATCAACGGCAAATACGGAGTTCTGACACAAAATCAGGGTAACCAGTGCATAGATCATTTTCAGGTATTGCGGATGCAGACTCATTTTGACAGTCTCAAATACCGGGTTTGTTGTTGAAGTATGTTTTCAATTTGTTTGCGATTATGGAATTCATCAAATTGAAATCCAAGCTGTTCATATAAATTGAGGTGTGACCACAAGAATGCGGTTTTCCCATCGAGTTGAATAATACCGACATCCGTTTGGTTTGCGGCCTGCTCAAAACTGCTGATTTGAGCGGCAAAAATGAGTGGCTGGTCAAGATGCTCATCGATATACCCGACAAACGAAGGCTCGGTCAGTTCGAGAAAAAGCGTATATCCGTCAAGCAAAACAGGTAAATTGAGGCGGAAGCGGGCTGGTTGAGTTTGATCCTCGTCTGTGACGGGAATCAGAGACGTTTCAAAAATCATCCATGTTCCCTCATAACGAGTTCTGAAGAGCGATTTCCAGGACTCTGCATCACTTTGTTTGATCTGGTAAACCGCTTCGTCCGCCAGTTCAAATAAAGGTGAAACGGCTTGCGAAGTGATCGCCTGTAATTCCCGGGATTTCTGACGTATCTCATTTGAGCTCTGATCAGTACGCCCCAAAACAGCCAGTGCCTGAAATGCTTTCTGGTAGGAATCATTGGCAGCTGGTAAATCCCCTTGCTTTAAAAAAGCGTTGCCTTCATCTGTAGCTGATTTCAGTGTCTCTGCCGCCTGTTCCAGGTTACGACTATGGACAACCCAGTAACCGGTGACACCAACAATCAACACAATACCTGCCAGAATGCCCCGGAAGGGAGTGATTAACCTGATACGTGGTGGCGGTAATTCAAAGGGAGATATTTTTGGTTTATCAGCTACTTTTTCTTTTGACTTCGGAGATTGTCGCGAGGCTTTTTTCTGCTGTCTTTTTTCACGAAGTTTTTTTACGACTGAAGAATTCAAAATGAGTTCAGCAACCTGCTGCTGTCTGGGAGGTTGTTTTTTCTTTTTGGCCTTCAGCTTCGGAAAACTGTTTCGAGGAAGAATAAAATAGACTTCATCGCATTGTTCACAAGCATGGCGATAATGGCTCTTCCGCCGATATCCCGAGAGACGCACACCGCAAACACATACAATTTCATAAGGCTCGGGAACGTCCTGTTCAAGACGTTTTTTTTTCGACGGAATATTCAGCCAGCGAGCCATTAAATCGGTACCATTTTCGAAATAGTTCAGCCTGAGTTTGAACCGAAAGCCAACAGATCTTTGAACAAAATTCAACCTGTTACATTATAGACATTCCAATGGCCGATGTCATTGGGCTCTCTTATTGAGAGCTTTTTCATGATCATTTTTGTCTGATTTTCGTTGGAATCAGGGAATAAATGTCGAGCCTTTTATCAGTACAACCCCTATTTTCCGGCTTAGTGACAAAAATTATTTTTTTAAGAGAAAACCCTCAACTGGATTGGAAGCAAATGTTTGACCAGATGTATTCCCAAAGCTATATGCCTGTAGGAAATAGTACGTTGATTTAATGAATCATCAACTTTTAATATCGCATAACGATTGATTCTAACTGAATATTTCAGCTGAGATTCAATTCATACATGCGTTTTTTTGGGAGTAACAGGATGCTAACCACATCATCTGAACATCCTCAAGTCATACAGAAATCAGACACGATTCAGGTTTCTTTGCTGCCTTTAACACATGGAATTGCTCCGGTCGAATTGACGACAGGCAAGTACAAAGTCGGCACATCTCCTGAGTGTCCTATCCAGATTAAAGTCCCTGGGGTCGCCGCTGAACATTGTACAATCGTTGTTGGTCAAAATGATGTTTCAATTCATGCAATAGACCCTCGCGTCTGGGTCAATGACCGCCCTGTCCGTCAAAGCAATTTAATACAGGGAACGAAATTTTTTGTAGGCCCGGTCGGAATCCTGGTTGATTCTGTTATTGATATCAAAACGGAATCGACGTCTGAACAAATACAACCTGGTCCTGTTTTCAATTCGAAAAGCCAAATAGAGATTCCAAAAGAACTACAGTCGATCGCAGATGTCCAAAAAGTACTTGCCGAGCGCCAAAGTCTTTTGGAAAAGATAAAAGCAGAACAGTCGGAATTGCAGCGTGAAATGCAATTACAGGAAGCGGAATTGACCAAATTAAATCATAGATTTCAATTGGACCCGGAAAATAAAATTGCCGGGGATCTTGATCAGGTCAAACGGCAGGAATCTCACAAAGCCCAACAACAGTTTGATGATTCCATTCTCGAACTGGATCATAAATTGCAGCAGATTGATTTGCTGAAACAGGAAATCTCAGAAGAACAGAAGATCCTTCTCACTCATCAGAATCAGGTGAATGGTCAAAGACAGCAGTTGATTCAATTTGAATCATCGCTGAAACAAGAACAAGAAACACTGAATCAACAGCAAAATATTCTGTTACAGGACCGGCTTGATCTCGAAGATCAGCGTGCCGATGCACAAACCGAACTAGAGACTGAACGCGCTTATGTAGAAAAAATGAAAGCCGAACAGCAGGAATTTCAAGCTGCCGTTGCACAGACAGAACAATCAACTTTGCACTTTGAGCAGGAGCTGAATGCAGAGCAAATCCGTCTGGTAGCCTGGGCTGAAGATCTGGAATCACAATCAAAATCACTCCAGGATCTAAAAAACTCACTGTCTGATCAAGAGCAGCTCGTTAAAGCAAATCTGGAATCAGAAGCAGATCTGGAAAAATCACAACGCAACCTGGAGGAACAACAGGCGCAGCTAAAGCTTGAATCAGATGAACTGGAGGCAATGCGCGAGCAGTTTGCAGAGCAACAATCTCAACTGCAAATTCAACGCGAAGAAGTCGCTCAACAGCTCCAGGATGTTCAGAACCAGCAAACTGATTTCGAACTGCAGAAATCTAAGTGGGACGAGCTGCAGGAACAACATTCCCGGAAACAGATCGAATTCACTAATCAACAGAATTCATTAGATCAACGTCAGTCTGATCTGGAAGCAAAGTGGGCTGATCTCGAAACAGAACGAGCCGCTATTGAAACACAACGTGATCTGTTTGCACAAGATCAATTGGAACTGAAAAAAAACCAGGAATCGCTGCTGCAAAACCAGAATGAATTTACGGATCGAACAAACAAAGTTGAGGAGCAGACAAAACAGATCCAATGCCAGCAACAGCAACTTGAAGAACGAGAACAGGCGATTACAGAACGCGAAGTACAACTGACATCACTTGAAGAGGAACTGAAAGAACAACAATCGGCTATTCAGGCACAACAATCTGATAATGTTGTCGTCGATGAACAGAATGACCAACTGCGTAGAGAGCTGGAAGCAAATCAAGAACAACTCAATGAATTGCGAAACAGCCATGAACACATTCAATCCGAGCTGGAATTACGTGAACAGCAGATTGAAGAACGAGAACAATCAATTGCAGAACGTGAAGCACATTTAATTTCAAGAGAACAAGAGCTCGAGGCGACAAGTAGTGAGCAAACATCATCTGCCGCTGATCGCAAGGATTTATCAGAACAGCAAGAAGCATTAGAACTCCTGCAATCAGAATTAAATCAGCAGCAGGAAGAACTGAATGCCCGAGAGGAACGACTTACTCAACAAGAACAGGAACGATCTGAACAAAAGCAAATGGAAACAGATCACCAAATCGCTCTTGATAAATTGAATACCGAAAGAGAGAACCTGTCTCAAAGTCAGAAACAACTGCAAATTGATCGTGAAGAGATCGACCGACAGAGAGAGAGTCTGGAATCATTGCAGCTGCAGCTACAAAAGAATCGCGAAGAATTAGAAGACCGTGAAGAGTCAATTGAGATTCGTGAACAACAACTAGCTGAGCAGGAACAACTGCCCGCAGACGTTGATTTGAATGTGGAACAAAGTGACACTCGAGAACAGGACGACGCTTTTATTCAAGAGATGAAAAGCCCCGAAGACCATGAGCCTGTCACAAACCCTGAGAATACAGGAACAGAACCACAACAGTCGGGGTCTCTGCTCGAATCATTCCTCAATGATTCGAACGACGAAACGACGGATACGATCTCAGCAAAAACAGATAATATGAAAACGGAAACAGATTCTTCTTCCGAGCAACTTGCACACAAAGAGCTTGAAGACGACTTGTCTGATGACAACCTTTCAATCGAATATTCTGAAGCAGAAGGTGAGACGACAATCAGGGACTCACAGGCTGAAAGCGGAAGCTTGCTCGATTTATTCACTCAGGAGGAAGCACCTGAAACAGTTGATACAGAAAATTCGACAGAAGAATCTGAAGTGACCGAAGAAGAAAATACGGAAGCGGAAGACTCTGAAAGTCAGCCTGAGTCATATTCATTAGACGATGCAGAAGATCCGGACTCAGTCGCCGCCTATATGAAGGGGTTGCTTGAGCGATCTCGTGGTGGCAGTTCAGAAACCACGGCTACTGCCAGTCCAACGACAGATCAGAAACCTGAAATGGT
Source organism: uncultured Planctomycetaceae bacterium (assembly GCA_942492165.1). Lineage (GTDB taxonomy): Bacteria > Planctomycetota > Planctomycetia > Planctomycetales > Planctomycetaceae > Gimesia. The sequence goes on along the minus strand of CALOEF010000029.1, from coordinate 32,503 downwards.
CTGTGACCCGACTCCTACAAACAGTATGCCAGAATCCCCACTGGAGAATGAAAATTTGCCGATGGAAGAAAAGCTGGAAGCACTCAAGAAAGCTCCAACACATTCGCAAGATAAAGATGCTGTCCGCGATGCGATGAACTCATTCCGTGATGTAGCCAACTATTCCGCCCGAATGGCCATTGCCCGCCATTCGATGAAACATCGCCGTACGGACTTCCTGTTCAAAGGTATTTTGACCGGTGTTTGTGTTCTCACAACGATCATCATGTTCTCTGAATCAATTTGGGGAGATATTGATCTGGGCATCATGAAATGGGCTGCCCTGGCTATCAGCATAGCATCAATTACCCAGTTCTTGCGAACTTATAACGAAACACACAAATTATTCCCCAGTAAGAAAACGCTTGAGTCACCTGAAAACTCAGACCAGGAAAACGATATTGCTGACACGGCACAAGATTCTCAATTAGAATCCTCAGATGAAGAAATGTTGTCTGATACAGCTGATTCTCTGAAAGATTCCGAACAGTTGCTAACTGATGAAGAAGAGCTACAATCACTGGAAGCACAGTTGCTTCTCACAGCTCAAGCGAAGCAGAATCGATCTGCTTCAGTGTCAGACGAAGATAATCAACTCGAAACTCCCGATTTTGATATGGACGCCGGCAAATAACCTTTCATCAGCATACAAAGTGGAACAGGAGGCGTATTAGAAAAATGTTTCTTTTCTGGTGCGTCTTTTTTTTGTCAGCAGCTTATCTCATCATTGTTCTTTTTAACTATTTCAAACAGCCTCCCGCTGAACTTGGCGTCTTCAATCAGAAGTTAAGTCCCTGCCCTGCCTCTCCCAACTGTGTCTGCTCACAGTCTGAGTCACAAGACCATTATATCGAACCGATCCCCTGTTCCGGTTCAGACAGACAGGTACAACAACGCCTGTTAAAGATTCTCGGCCGCATGCGTGGTTACCAGATGATAAAGCAGGAGAACCATTATTTGCATGTCATTTTTCGCTCCTTGTGTTTTCGATTTGTGGACGATGTTGAGTTCTGGACCGATTCCCGTCAAAATGTAATTCATGTCCGGTCAGCTTCGCGGGTGGGACATACCGATTTTGATGTCAACCGCAAACGCATCGAGATCATTCGTCAACAATTCGAAAACAGCGATCTGTAATTCCCTGTTCGCTACTGATTGAAATAATTTTCTGAACATGAATCCCATCGATCAAGACATTCCAGATTACCTCCCCACGGCATCAATCGATACGCTGAAACAACGTAGTTGTCTCATACAGGAAGTTCGACATTTCTTCAACACAAACGGTTACTGGGAAGTCGAAACACCGATGCTTTCCAGGGATTCGGTAGTTGATGCTTACATCGATCCTTTTCAGACAGAATGGCATTCCTCAGAAAATACAAATTTGGATCAAAATCAAACGCCGTCTACGCGTTATTTACAGACCTCGCCTGAATTCGCAATGAAACGATTGCTGACGAGAGGAGCGGACCAAATTTACCAGGTCACGCATGCCTTTCGACAAGCCGAACACGGGGAACTGCACAATCCTGAATTTACGATTCTGGAATGGTATCGACGGGGAGACACTCATCATGAACAGATGACGTTTGTAGAAACTCTCGTACGGTCTATTTACCTCAGGGGTACTGAATACGTTGACCAGACTACGCGCATACCGCTCCCTACTGCTCCCTTTCAACGTTTTCGTTTTGAAGACGCATTTTTGAGATATGCAAACATCTCTGCCTTGAATTCGACAGCGGCAGAATTTCAAAACTGTGCAATCCAACATGGGATTGCAGTGCCACCTGATTTCGATTCGAGTGATTGTGTCAGCTGGCAGAATTTACTGCTGGTTGAGCTCATTGAACCCGCTCTCCGTCAATCAGGAGCAGTCTTTCTCTACGACTATCCTCCCCAGCAGGCCGCATTAGCCTGTATCCGGGATTCCGGGACCGCGGGAACTGAGCGAGTGGCTGAACGGTTTGAACTTTATCTTCAGGGTATCGAAATCTGCAACGGATACCATGAACTTACTGACCCGGGTGAACTTCGCACGCGAATCAAACATCAGGCGACACTGCGATTAAAAGAGAATCGCGATCCACTCCCGCCGGAAAGTTATCTCTTGCAGGCGATGGAAGCCGGTTTACCTGCATGTGCAGGCACAGCACTGGGTCTGGATCGACTGGTGATGCTGGCATTGGGAAAACAGTCGCTACAGGAGGTCATCGCCTTCCCGTTTGAACGCGCCTGATTTCCCAGTACACTCTGTAAAAATCGCAGATAACTCTTAGGCTGGAAGAAGGTCAGACGTAGTCTTACCATTCACCGGTGATCCGTTCTCCATCGTTTCGCACACATAATTGACGAAAAAGGTTCGCATCAATATTCTTCGCCATCGATTTCGTAGAACCATCGGCAAGTGCGAAATGAATCACATCATCGTGCCAGGAGCCAAAAGTGAGGTGATAAGCCTGACCCACGTTGGGAGTACCATCAAAATTTTGACCGTCATGAAATACAGTCCCCCCGGAGCTGACTACCGTTCCCGAGACGGCGCTATGGCTATCTGCCCAGAACCCAAAAGTGGATTCACCAAACAGTAGCGTGTTTGTTGTTCCGTCTGAGATATCTCTGAAATTAGTTGCGCTATTGGGGCCGAATATACCACCCTGAAAAGCAGCACTATAGGGACTCAGACCTGAGAAGCCTTCAAGATAGCCACCTACACCACGGTAATTGGAATATCCTAAATTGCGGGGACGATTTGAAGGGAGCGACCTACTGGGGCAAACATAACTTTCTATTGCTACAGTACTGGCCTCTTTACTGTCATCAGAAAACTTACTGATATTATAGTTTATGTTAACCGTAGCCTGATCCATTTCAGCGAGAATCAATGCATGCCAACCCCACCAGGGAGAAAGCTCCCATTCTACCAGACGAAACTGGTTTGCATTTTGACCCGTTGCGTTACTGCCGCGAACAGGAATTAAAACATTTTCACTGAAAGCAACATTGGCATTCAAAGGACCGGCAATCGGTTCACCATTTGAATCGACTCCCATTGCATCGATCCAGCCAGATGGAAAACATCGAAACGAACCATGGTAATTGTGCGCCGCAAGACCCAGTTGTTTCAGATTATTGATACACTGTGTTCGCCGGGCACTTTCCCGAGCCCGTTGAATAGCAGGCAGAAGCAAAGCGGCCAAAATAGCGATGATAGCCATCACCACTAACAACTCAATCAGAGTAAATCCACGCTGAGGTGATTGCTTTGATTTCGGTACATGATTACGCATCGATAACTCCCTTGATGTGATTACCGTTTCCCCAACCTGATGCTTCTGTGATGAGGCAATATCTTTAACGTTGTTATTGAACAATCTGCTACTGCTTAGCTTCTATTTTCTACCGTAACCCCGATGAAGTCAATTATCGAGTCACGATAGAATTATATGATTCATATAGAACTTATGAACAGACTATTATAAATCACCCGGAAGTCCAAAGCAAACAATGGCTTCGACTTACTTCACATTTTTTTCGAAGATGAGAGCGCCGTTTGTAAAACCAGACAATCTTAAAGTACTACGACACTATACGGGAAATAAACGAGATTTATTTCCGGATTTCCACTTTGATCGCTTGAATCACCGTCAATCAAGCCACTTTTTCCGTTCCAACGATATAAGGCATCAGCCTGGCCATATTTCTGGCATCATCAATCCCGCGATGATGTGTCCCTTCCAGCGCAACATTGGCCAGCTTCAAAGCACGTGCCATTCCATGTTTTTTCGTGTAACCCTGTGACTGTGAAAATTGCTTTTTGATATTGAGATGCGCAGAGCCAAAAGGATAGGAAACCTGATGGAATCGGCAGTCCTGTTCCAACTGGCTTTTGTCATAATCTCCCCAGGAACAGAAGAGATAATGCTCAAAATGCGTCAGCCAATGTTGCAGTAGAGAAAGTGCTTCAGGATACCCGGGAGCATGTGTCAGATCGGACTGCCTGATTGACGTCAACTCTGTGCAAAACGGCGTCAATTGAGGATGCCTGACCGGACGAATAAACGTTTGAAATTCATCAACGGCTGTGAGTGATTCTTGTTCAACCATCACCGCTCCAATTTCAATAATCTCCATTTCATTGCGGGGAACACTTTTTTGATTACAGCAGGTCGCTTCCAGATCGATAATCAGAAAATAAGGAAACTGACGAAACTCATCCTGGATTTGACTCATTTTTACACCTGTTGAAAGACCTTTATCACTTCTCGATTATGACAATTGATTTACAAAATAATATTGAGACAATCAGAAAAGCCGCAGGTTCGCAAGAAAGTACAATCGGATCAAAAAATGAAATTCTCTTGACTCAATGACCGTCAATTTGCCATTCAACGGGAACTGCCATCAAACACAGGCACTCATTTACGATCAAGAATATCAGAGTAAAACTTCAGACAGCAATTCACTATTTTGATCAGTTTGAGTTGTACATGACAGACCATTTACATTCTATCTCGATCGCTCTTATTTCAGGGGCACGAGTTATTCATTCATGCTGAAAGTCCCATTCGCGTTTTGTTCCAGTCCCAGGAAATCTAAGAATGATTCCTCGTCAAACTCGGAATGTTGATCGAAATATTGTGTATGTATGGGCAATGCTTCAATATCAGACCGCAAAACTTTGTGTGTTTCAAAAATCGACTGAAACAGCCAGTTCATCACTTGACTGTTTAATATTTGGGCCAACTGCTTCGAATTGATCGGAAAATCATCGTTCAAAACAAGCATATTGACACTGTTTAAAAAAAATGTTTGATCTGGATCATGATAGAAAATCAATTCTGAAGAAATGAATCGATAGATCAGTTTTTCTTTTGCCTGGAATAACTCTATGGGGGCAACCTGTTGATAGAGAGAGAGATCTTCAGGGATGTAAACTGATGGCTCATTCAGATTTTCTCTCTGCACATCAGAACCTTTATAGACCGGCATATAGCCAGCCTGAGGGTGTGCGATACAGTATTTTTTGTTGTTGCCGGTTACGATGCCGATCCCATACTTTGCTTTATCAGCTAACTTCAGGTGCTCCCGTGAATAGAGATGCTCAATAACTGCAGCTGCTTCTGAGGAGCAGGCAAAGTTTAAAATCGATTTGGGATTTTTTTTGAATGACTCTTGTGCTCGCAGATAACATTGTAAAAGGCCTTCACACTGAATTTGTGTGCTGTCGTTTCCCTCGCAGTTCTTAACTACAATGCCTTTTGCTTTGGTAACCAGACCTTTAAACGGTTTCCCAAAATCCATTAAAGCTTTGATTTCCAGTGATAACGATCGCTTGCGCGCGTCTTCAAATGTAGCCACGTTGAAGAATGCACCAGGCAATAAAAAACCCAGGTATCCACTCTGATTTAATCTTGCCAGGCAGACGAAAAAGAAGAGCGAACTTGTGTCAACGCTTTTTCCTGCACAAAAAAGTTGAGCGTATTCCTCTTTCACTTCTTTGCTCATTTTTTTACCCCAGGGAGGGTTCGTGTAAATGACATCAAAGGAGGTCTGGGCTTGCCGTAAACTGATTTCCAGAAAATCAGCGCATTGTATTTTCTCGGATTCGTAACCGGTTTTCTCGAAAATTCTTCTTTTGGTAATTTCTACGGCGACAGGATCCGTATCAAAACCATAAATCTTCTCAGGGGCAAGGCCATGTTCGAGCGCTGCCAGGATAAAATTACCCGATCCACAACAGGGATCGCAAAAAGAAAGGTGAGCGCGACTGGCAGGTAAATACTGAAAAAATCGCGCTGCAATATCTTGCGGCGTATAGTATATGCCCTCTTTATTCCTGTATGCATTTGATAAAGATTCGCCGTATTGATCGCCTATATTATCACAATCAATTTCGGTTTCTTTCACCAGTTCCTGGAATCGAACTTGAAGTTCTGCATGATCATGAGAGTCTTTTAATGATTTGTTCGCGCGCGCAGTCAGCTTCTCCTGTCCGGCGACTTTATTGACAAATAGATCAAATGACTCTCTCGAAATGAGACCTGTGCTGGTTTGAAAGAGATAGCCGGTTTTAACCCAGTTGCGAATTGTTGCCCTCGATACTCCAAGTAATTTTGCAGCATCAATCATCGCCAAGTGTGGTTCGCTGAGATTTTCAAATAGCAATTGTAGACTCATCTAGTAAAATTCTAGTTTTAAATGAGAGTTTAGCATTAAACACCTGTCTCAAGATAGTAATATAAAAAGTCCTTACGTGTTTGTTAATTAATAACTCAGAAAAAACAACCTTAGATTACATTTAGTGAATTAATTGAATGCCTGATTTTTATTACACGGCAACAGATCAAACTGGCAAGCGCATTACAGGTACGATGAAAGCTGCTTCTTCTCAGGCGGTGATCCTGAAATTGGAGTCAGCCGACTATAGCAATGTTATTTTACACACCGATGATTTCGCGGCAGCGCTCTCCGAGATGATGCCTGCCAAGGTGAAGACCGATGGTAATTTTACTGCCTCTGATTATATTGAAGCTCGCACGTTAACCAATGTCGGTTTTTTTCGATTCCTGCTCAAAAAATTGTATTGGCAACTGCGTTGGATTTTTCTCATTTTGAGCATCCTTATTTTTTTGAACTGGAGATTCAGTCAATCGATCGTTTTCTTTGTGAGTGTTTTCTTTTTACTGATTTTAATGCCTCTTGGTACTGCATTTTGGGCAACGTTATTCTCACCAACTCGAAAATACAACAACATGCTGGAAGCATTTTCCTGGGGGAGATGGAACGACGTCTTAGAGATACTTCCCAAACTCCGTAAGCACTCGCCTGCCATTGAACTGAGTGGGCGCAAGGCATCGGCACTCGCTGCGCTGGGAAGGCTCGATGAAGGTCTGGAAATCATGGAGCCATATGCCAATCATCCGGAAATCCCGCCGTGGATGTATTTCACGCGATTAGCGGAAGTTTATGAATATGCTCATGAACATGAACGATCACTTGAATGCCGTTCGCAGGCACACGCCGATGCACCAGAGAACAGTACGGTTCTACTCGGATATGCAAATACGCTTTTAAAACTAAATAAAGATCCGCAACTGGCTCAGAAATTAATTCAAGAAGCAAAGCAACAACAGTTAAGCGATATGCTGGAAATGATTCTTCCACTCATTCAAGGACTTCTCGAATTGAATCTAGGTCAGCCACGACTGGCATTTCACTTGTTTGTCGAAGGGCAAAAACGACTCGAACCGCGACTACAATCTCAACCAGTGGCCCGTTTATATTCGGATGTAGGTCGCGCTTACGCGGCGATTGCATTGGCTGAACTGGGAGAAAATGAACAAGCCGCAACATTATTCCAACTGGCGCTGCCACGTTTGCAAGCGCTGAATTCAACATTGACGATCGAGCGGTATGAACGTGTTGCCTGATCACTCCAGGCTCAGTTTCAAAAGTGGGGAATTACCAAATCACAGTTCTTTGTTTGGATCAACTAACACCACTCTCTTCGACATGGAGTCTGCTCGCTGCAGCTTTCTTCCAGGCCGCGACAAACAGGAACTCGCCTTTTCGTTCCTACGAAGTGACGTCCGTCATCCAGCAAACAACCGCTACATCAGCCATGGAACCTGAGCACTGGAAGACTCCTGAAAGTCTCCTCTTATTCGTTGCCCGGCATCAGCCCTCGGGATATGAAAGAGAGCTCGAACTGATGTGGGCTGCTGTGTCATTAGTGGATGCGGCTGATCTCACGTATGCCTATGAGTCGGTAAGACTGATAAAAATGCCGGAAGATCAAGGTAAAGCACGCAAACGACAGATCACAAAGCTGGTTCAAACAGATCGGATTGCTCAAGCCCTGAAACTCGCCCGAAAAATTGAATCCCCATCTCAGCGTGGCGCGGCACTCAATCAGATTGCACAGAAATTAATCAAAGAGGAGATGTAAACAGGCCCGGTAATGATAGCGAAACAGATTACTGACGAAATCGAAAGCGAAGGCGATCGGGCGGCGCTCGGATAATTGACTACACAAACGGAGGTCGAACAAACGTTAAACGCAAGTCGGTCTCAGACCACTGATGATGAAAGCGGACCTCACGTTATGCTGCGGATTATGCTGCTGGCTGATAAAGATGAAATCCGTCAGGCAACCGCGCTGCTGCAGAAATTACACTCAAAGGATTATCAGAAAATTGCCGCTGGTGCGATTGCCCGGTCCCATGTGCGACGGGGCCAGTTGGGATCAGCCATGAGTCTAATTCGCCAAGGGTAACAACTCTGCGATACTCTGTTTAGCATTTCCGTAAATCGTTGGAAATGAATAATTCCATCAGGCCTCAAAATTGCCTGAAATTGAGTACCGGATTATCAAACAAGTGCATTTATTATGTTGCCACAAAACTGATGAAATTGATCAACTGCCGCATACCGTTAACAGACGTCAACGAAGAAGAGAAAGACCATCTTCGACTCTGCAAGTTTTTGTTCACTCCCACCAACCCCACCCATTATCCCACCTCCGCTCCCTCCTCCCTTTCCCCTCTTTCCCCTTCTCTCACCGCCCCTCTGGTCCCTTGATCACGGTCTCCCCGCGGCTCCTCTGTTTCTTGACCCTCCCTTTTATTTGATTTCCCTTCCATTCTCCCATCCCTTCCTGCTTCCTCCTGCCTTATTTTTCCTCTTTTACCCCCCACCCTTGTCCTCGTCTCGCCATGTGTCTTCATTCTCCCTGTCGCGGCTAACCTTGTATTGCTCTGGACTTCTTCGCTGCTTTCAGGCTCGGCTTACGCCGCCGCTGGCTGCTCTGTCCTCCTTGTTCCCCTCGTCGTCTCTTCCGGCTACGGCAGGCTGCTTTGCCTTGCAGCAATTTCAACACCTTAATCTGCCAGACTTCGAAGACTTGCACGCCAGTTTATCGCTGTCGGCTACTACTATCGCTGTGCAGGATTGAGGGTCGTGAGGAATGATCATGTATGTCCCGGTGCTGGATCTCCTCTGAGTTATAAATCCTCCTCGAAACTGGTGAAAATCGAAACCACAAAAACCTGAAACACCTCACACCGGAAGAACAACGACTGGCTCGACAGATCGTGGCTGCGATCCAGGATGACTGAAGATTGATCAATTATCATACAGCTAAATGAGCTGGAACCGGAGTATCAAATTCGACCTGGATTCAATACAACCCAGAGTGAGAGTCCAGCGTAAGCCACGAATAGAGTGAGCAGAAAATAAAACAGAGTTGCCCTTTTTTTATTGCGTTTTCGTAGTGAAAAACTCGTTACTACCGTCGTCAACAGAGTCAGGTTGAAAAGAAAACAGGAGCCCAAAGCGAAATACCAGAGTTGACTGTCACCGTGCCCTGCTCCTGCAGCACAGATCCCGACATAAAGCAAGAAGGGATTCAACAGAAAATGGAACAACGCGCATCTGATCGAGAACGAAAAACGTTTTTGCTGTTTCTCAAGCTGGTTCATGAATCTCGAATTTTGAGTGAATGGTTCCTCAAATGCCTGATTTGACATCTGGCAGATTCATTCATTTTCGGAAAAAATCCGCCCACTGGAGACTCAGGCGGAATTCAGAAAGAAACATCACGGAATATTAAGCCGAATCGACGTTTTTTTTAATCACTGCAAAATGAGGTCGCGCGGGAGCAATGTATTTACTCTCTTTCGAGATAGCGATCAATATAATTTGAGCGCGTTACTACTTGAATGCATCAGTCATTTCATGCTTTGTCAGACAGCAGTGATACAGCAACAGCACTTGCTTTTCGCGTCGTTTGTGATTTTCGAGGTGAAACAACACGTCGCTTCTGGCATCGGCATCCGGAGAGAGTACACGTTTGCCAGACCTTCCCTCTTTCACTCAGCGTTCAATAAAATCTGGTCTTGCCGGGCAAGGCAACGGGAGCAACGTTCAACGGGCCAAATGTGTATTCTGGTGGCGTCAGGTCTTCTTTGGAATTCCAGGCCTGTTCCCAGGTCACGCTTTTTCCCGTGAATGAAGCCATGCGTCCCATGATGGCCATCAGCGAACTTTTCGCAGCATATTCACCATTGCAGAGTGGTGTATTGGTTCGAATGCTCTTAAATAAGGCGGCGTGTTCCTGCACATAAGGTAGATCTTTCACACCATTTCTAGCGCGACCACGTGCCTTGCTATAACGCCAGGATTTTGCTCCGCTGAGCGTATTCCGATTTAAATCGGCGGTTCCCTTTTCGCCGAACACCAGTTGAGACGTGTTGAGATCCGTGCCATCCTGCTGGCGACAAAAGGCAAAACAACGTTGACCGCCGCTGTATTCGTAACAGATGGCATGATGATCAAAGATGTGGCCGTACAGCGGATCGGTACGCGATTGTCTTCCTCCTAACCCGAAACATTTGAGGGGATATTCCTCCTGCATGACCCAGGACATCAGGTCGAGTCCATGTACATGCTGCTCCACCAACTGCCCGCCCGAGAGCCAGGTGAAGTAGTACCAGTTGCGCAGCTGCCATTCCATGTCACTCCATTCAGGCTTGCGGGGGTGTGACCAGAGACCATTAATATTGTAGTTGGTCTGCAGGGTCACGATTTTTCCGAGTTGACCATCATGGATGCGGGTGAGTGTTTCCTGCATGGCCTTACTGTAGCGCAGCATTAAACCCGACTGGATCGAAAGCTGTTTCTGTCTGGCCAGTCGGCACGTCTCCATCACCGAACGCACACCGGGTGCATCGACGGCAACCGGTTTTTCAGCAAAGACATGTTTGCCGGCTTCAATCGCTTTTTTCAGATGAGCGGGACGAAAGTGCGGGGGCGTGGTCAGCAGCACGACATCGACGTCACTACTGATTAATTTTTCAAAGGCATCGAAGCCTACAAATTCCTGACTCGGATCGACGGCATACTGATCGCCGATCGATTTTTTAATGCGTGCCGCACTCGCTTTCAGTTTGTCTTCAAAAATATCGGCCATCGCCACGAGCCGCGTGTTCGAATCCGCCTGCATGGCATTGACGGCGGCACCGGAACCACGAGACCCGCATCCAATCAAGCCGACCCGCAACGTGTCAGCCTTGTTTCCACCACTGGCCCAAACCGCAGGAGAAGCAGCCAGTCCCGCCGCCGTCACTGTACCTGCCTCGCGGAGAAAGGTTCGACGTGAAACGGACTGATTTTCGTCAGGCGTATGCATCTCGGTGTGATCGCTCATTTCCATCGTCTCCCAGATTTATGATTGCAACAGATCTTCGCTACTATCCAGCATGACAGACTGTAATGCGAATGTCTAGAACAAGGGTCAGGTTCCCAAGATTTCAGCATAAGGGTTGTTCCAGGGGTAAGCGTTTTTGGGTGATGGTTGAAATGAGAACCCGAACACTATTTTTGTCTGTAGTGATTTAAGAGACCTGGTCAATTTAGAGCTTCCCAGATAGATACATACTTGCGGCAAAAAATCACTTGGAAAAACGTAAGAAAATTGATAATTTTCGAATCATTTCTTGCTTTGCAGAGAGAACGTAAACAAACTAAGTAAAGAGTCGCTTTCTCTTGGATCAGCTCAGTCGCACTTTTTTACGATGCGTAACAATCGGATGAATATTAAAAACTCCGTTATAGCCCTGTTCGCGGGAGTGATCTTGTTGCCAGGATGTGAAGGGCAAGTAGAAGGGATCAATCCGCAGCCGACTGACAAGAGTACGAAAGAAAACATAACTGAGAATCTTTCTACCCATCAGGAACCACAACCTTGGGACACACCTGATAGTCTGGTGTTGTATGTTGCACAAAGAGTAAAACCTGTTGACAAACAGGCAGACGCGTTGAAAGAAATTGTAGATCATCTCGTTCAATCGGGCGAGATAGAACAAGCCCTGAAGGTCATTCAGAAAATAGAAAAAGAACAGAGTAGGAATTACAAACTGAATGCTCTCGCAGCGACTTTGATTGATCAAGGCAAAACGGCACAAGCCCTCAACGTCGCTAGCATGATCAGTGACAAGGAGATTGAAGACGACTCACTCCGCCAAATTAGTATTGCTCTGATTAAGGACAAGGATCTCAAGCAAGCTCGTGAGATTGCTCAGCAGATTGAGAATGCGGAAATTAAAGCGCGCGTCCTACATCGAGTTGCAACGACCCTCATTAAAACTGAAGGGACCGAAAACGCCTTGAAAGTGGCTCAAACATTTAAAAACCACTCTGAGAGTAACATCATTCTCTCCAATCTTGTTTCAAATCGAGTTAAAGCAGGAAAGATCAAACGCGCTTTGGAACTCACGCAAGAAATTAATGATCCCAAATACAAATCTGCTGCACTGAAAATAATTTCCCTGGCTTTGATCGATGACGAGAAAATCGAATCCGCACTCAAAATCACTCAAAAAATGGAATCCACCATTGCAAAAGCAGATGCATTGCGCAAAATTTCTCTGACATTTGCTAATGACGACAAATTCAATCGA
>CALOEF010000029.1:0-15000 GCA_942492165.1 uncultured Planctomycetaceae bacterium | reverse complement strand
GGTTGAGGATCTCGGCACGAATTCCACCGAGTCAGTCGATTATCCGGACTTTATATTTCCGGCAGCAAAGGCAGTCGCTGAAGGAAAGTTCGAACGCGGGATCGTTCTGGGCGGTTCGGGCAATGGTGAAGCGATGGCCGCCAATCGAATCAAAGGTATTCGCTGTGCCGTCTGCTGGAATGAAAAATCTGCCCGCCTGGCCAGTCTGCATAACAACGCGAATATGATTTCACTCGGCGAGCGTATGATTTCGATTGACGATGTCTATGAAATTATCGATATCTGGTTGAACACGCCCTTTGAGGGAGGGCGACATGCCAGACGGATTGAAAAGCTGGATCAGTAACCGCAGCGAAACGTATTTTCAGACAAGCTTTCCTGACTTGCTAAGCCAATTGAAAAGCAAAATCAGGAAATGGCGCGTCGGATCAGGTTGTGAGTGATCTGCTGAACCCGATCATCAGGGCCATGCGGCCGTGACCAGTGAGACCAGGGAAGCATATGCCCCGGCGGGCTGGAAAGATCCTGGCACCAGAAGATCGTCGACGCATTGAACACAAAATTCTTTTTGGGTCCGGGATAGATTGTTGCGGTCCACTGCTGTGGATTCACACCTCCCTGGAGTGCGGTTCCGCGTGCGACAATTTCCAGTCCGGGAATATCTGTCGGCGGGTCGCCATGATATTCCCAGCCGATCAAACCGGGAATCGAGTCTCCTTTTTTCATGCCGGTCTTTTCAAAGATCCAATGGTCGGGCATTTCACAGACCCAGTCGCCGCCGCCGTTGACGGGATCGACATTGCGGGCGAACCCATCAGGTAACCTTCGTCGGGTCCGCGGTGTGGAAACGGTCCGTTATCTCGTTCACGCGGTCTTCCGCATATTTGTACTTGCCGCCATAAGGACCGCCGCGAAACATGATCCGGTTGGGCCGCCCGTCGGTACTGTCTCAGCAGGGGTGTGACCCAGCAGACCGAGTTGCCGGAGAAGAACAACAGATTCACGCCTGCGTCGCGCATTTTGACGACCGATTCATACTGTCGGATATCCCAATACTCATCGTGACCCACCGATAAAAACGATTTGCAATTCAATCCATGATCGGGAGTGACCATATCACTGTTAGAGCAATAAGTAACATCATAGCCGTGCTTTTCCAGCCAGTACGCGAACGGAAATTCAAAGCAAAGCCATTCTCCAGAGCCAACCGACTGCGGGTTCTCGTAAATCTGTGCGTACTTGGCATAAGGACGATCAAAACTGACATCGGCCCAGGGCCCCTGATTGCCTTTGGGATCGGTGTAAACCGAATAGTTGTTCGGCCATCTGTTATACGCCTGCCATGTGTTATCAGAACATTGAAACAATATATCAGCGGGACGATTATCCTTCACAATAAAGACAACATAACTCTGCCAGTATCCGAATCCGGTTTTGTCCTTGAGCGTTGAAAGGCGACCGAGGTAAACACCACTGGGCCAGTCATCCGGAATGGTAATCGATACAGCGGAGTCCCACTGACATTCGTGCAAATTCTTTTTACCCGGTTTTGGAACGGGCTGGGGTTTCCCTTGCAAGGGCCCTACCGTCTGCATCAAGCGGGCACCACGTCCGCCATAATAGCCGGTACGAAAGATTTCGATTTTGAATTCCTGCGCCGGTCGCGTGGAAACCTTAATGTCCAGCACTTCACCGGCGAGAATGCTTTGTTTTGAACAATAGCCTTCGATCTTGGGAGAGCGAAAACCGTTTCGTTTATCCAACTGCACTCGCGAGAGTTGCCAATCGGGGGATCCCTCTTTCAGGTTTTCACGATGAATTAAATCGGGGTCAGCTTTTGGCATCAGGGCACTGTTGAGAGAAAAATTTCCCTGCCAGTGACGCCAGAGAGGTTGCGACGGCCCCTTTGAAAAGATTCCGACGATCTGAGTCTCATCTCTTTCATGTATCGGGTTCCAAATTCGCTGGCTGGTCGATTCGTCGAAGAAATTCAGTGTAGCTGATCTGTCCATTATTTTTTTAGGACTGAATATCATTGTTTGTCAATTCTGACTTTATGATAACCTTAACATCATTAGAATAAGAAGTACAATCATAAATACTTTTTGATATCAGTCTGATGATTCATAGACAATATTCGGCGGTAGGTCCTGTTGGATCATGGCACACCACCGGAGCAATTAGTGGCATCATTCTCACTTGATCAGACAGAAATCAGAACCTTCTATCAGGCACTTTTCAAAACAACTGGAAGAGGAACTGGACGAACTCGAACCGACACTCATACAAACACGGCGCACACTGCATCAAAAATCCCGAAATCAGCGGCGAAGAAAAACAGACGTCTCAACTGATCTGCAACACTCTGAGTGCGATCGGCCTGCAACCACGGCTGATGAAGAACGATGTGGGTGTGGTCGCCGACATGACGCTGGGAACCCGATTTCCGCGAATACACCACTAATCGCCATTCGTGCCGACATCGATGCACTGCGTATTACCGATCTGAAAAAAGTCGGTTACTGCTCAAAAAAACCAGGGGATCGGGCACCTGTGTGGACACGATGCTCATACCGCCATTGCATTGGGAGTCGCGCTCGGCGTCAGTCGGCTCTCCGAATACTTCAACACCCAATGGAAGGGATTTGGGATCGGACTACGGTTCATTTTTCAACCGGCGGAAGAAATCTGTCTGGGTGCCCGCTGGATGGTCGAACAGGGGGCCGTCGATGATGTGAGTGCGATTATCGGCCTGCATATGGATCCGGAAATTCCCGCTGGTACCGCGAACATCCGCTATGGCGTGATGACTGCCTTCTGTGATGAAGTGCATTTTGAAATTCATGGCACGGGCGGACACGCAGCACGACCCGCATCATGGTGATGATCCGATCACCACAGCTGCACAGCTCATCTCGAGCCTGTATCAGAATCTGCCCCGCTCGATTGACTCGCGGACACCGGCAGTCTTTACGATCGGTCAGATTGCGTCAGGGCAGGCACCCAATGTCGATTCCTGAAATTGCAGAACTGAAGAGGCTCCCTGCGTTCCACCAATGACCAGGCCCGCGCCGTACTACACAAAACCATCGAAGAAATCTCACAAGGTATCGCGCTCAGCACAGGTACGAAAATCGACGTCCAGTTTAAATCCCCCCTGCCCGCTGTCGTTAACGATTCGAATATTTCTGCTGCCTTCGAACAGGCGGCAAAAGATGTTTTAGGTATTATGCAAGTGGGCCTGATTGACATGCCCAGCATGGGCGGCGAAGATTTTTCGATTTATCTGCAGTCTGCTCCGGGTTCGATGTTACGATTGGGTTGTGCACGGCCCAATCAGGAACCCATCTTTCTGCACTCTCCCTATTTCGACATCGACGAACGAAGCCTTGCACCAGGCAGTCGCATCATGTTGCAGACAGCATTGCTACTTTCACTGAACCCGCAAATCATCCAAAAAGGGAATTAATCACGATGGGACCATCTCTTTTGCCAGAAACGATTATCCGACCCTGGGTGTGGAACTGGAACTGCAGATGGTCGATGCCAAAACATTTGCCCTCTCAAGTTCCATCATGGAATTATTAGCTGAGCTCCCTGAGGAAACGGCGAAATCGGTCAAACCGGAATTGATGCAGAGTTACCTCGAAATCAACACCGACGTCTGTCGCACGGTCGGAGACGTGCGCAAGGATCTGACGGGCAAACTGCAGGACTTGACCACCGCCGCCGACAAGCTGGGACTGAAACTGTTCTGGGCGGCCACGCACCCGTTCTCTTCGTGGCGGGATCAGAAAATCACCGTCAACGATCGCTATTACGAACTCGTCGATCTGATGCAGGACGTGGCCCGCCGACTCGTCACCTTCGGACTGCATGTCCACGTCGGCGTCGATTCGGGCGACAAAGCGGTCATGGTCTGCGACCGCATGCTGCGATACCTGCCGCTGCTGCTGGCGCTGTCGTCGAATTCTCCGTTCTGGGAAGGTCGCAACACCGGCCTGCATTCGAATCGCTCCAAAATCATGGAAGGCCTGCCGACCGCCGGGCTGCCGCCCGTCCATGCGGAACTGGAGCGAATACACGTGGCTCATCAATCACCTGATCAGCACCGGTTTCATCAATACGATTCGCGAAATCTGGTGGGACATCCGCCCGCATCACAACTTCGGCACCGTGGAAATCCGCGTGTGCGATATGCCGGCCAACCTGGAGCAGGTGCTCTCCCTCACCGCGTTCGTGCAGTGCCTGGTGAAATGCATTTCCGATGAAATCGACGAAGGTGCCTACCAGTTGCAGCATCACCCGATGATGGTTCAGCAGAACAAATGGCGGGCGACCCGCTACGGAATCGACGCCAGCCTCGTCAACAGCGACAGTTATCAACTTTATTCCGTCAAGGATTCAACCACACATCTGGTTGATCTGGTTTCTCCGATGTCGGAACGACTGAAATGTACAGACGAATTAAACGGCATCTATGATTTGATTCATAAATCCGGAGCCAAACGACAACTGGAAATCATGGAGCAGACAGGGGACCGACGCGAAGTCGTCAAACAGATGATTGAAGAAAATAGCAGCTTCTGATTTCGTATTGAATCTTCTATAATTCAAAAGACCGACGAAATCAAAACAGCCGTTTGACGTTTTTCAGGAATCCGATGCGGTGTCTGATACCGACAATCTTCCCAGCAATGAATCTCCACAGTCAGAGCCGCCTTCTGAATCGACGGAGAACGCTGCGCAGACGCCTCACGAAAAAGTTCGCTCTTTCCCGACAACACCCGGCGTCTATCTGATGAAAGATGCACAGGGGCGCGTGATTTATATTGGCAAAGCGGTTAACCTGAAAAGCCGCGCCTCAAGTTATTTCACGCAAGCTGCCGCCGTTGATCGACGTACTGCAGAACTGGTTACGGAAATCGCCGATATCGATTTTCTGGAAACGGAAACCGAAGTCGATGCCCTGCTGCTGGAAGCGCGGCTGATTAAAGATACACGTCCTCGATTCAATTCCGAACTCAAAGACGACAAAACGTTTCCTTACCTTGAAATCACGACCCGCGAAGATTTTCCTCGTGTCGAATTCACGCGTACGCCACAAAGCAAAGGGACTAAGCTCTACGGCCCCTTCACCAACGCCAAACAACTGCGTGGCACGATTACCGTGCTGCAGAAGATCTTCCGCTTCCGCAACTGTTCGCTGGACATCGAAGAAGGAGACGAAAAGTGGCGCTGGTTCCGACCCTGCCTGCTGCACAGCATCAACCAGTGCACGGCTCCCTGTAATCTGCAGATCAGCAAAGAGGACTATCGCAAAGATATCAACAAGCTGAAACTGTTCCTTGACGGCAAAAAAGATCGTTTACTGAATGAAATGAAAAAAGAGATGCAGGCTGCCTCGGAAGGAAAGCTCTATGAAAAAGCAGCGCGCCTGCGGGATGAAATTCAATTGCTTGACAGCATCAACCTGCGAGGCAATCTCGAAGATCATGCCCAACCCGAAGTCTTTTATATTGATCCGAAAAAGGGGATGCAGGGTCTGAAAAAAGTCTTCCAGCTCCCCGAATTGCCCCGCCGGATCGAAGGGGTCGACATCGCTCATTTGCAGGGAGGTGAAACAGTCGCCAGTCTGGTGCAGTTTATCGACGGACTGCCTTTCAAGCATGGTTATAAGCGATATAAAATCCGGACTGTCAAAGGCATCGACGATTTTGCATCGATTCGAGAAGTTGTCAGCCGCCGCATCAGACGTCTGCATCAGGAAGGGGAAACATTCCCCGACATTCTGCTCATCGACGGCGGTAAAGGCCAACTGAGTGCGGCGATGTCAGCAATGCAGGAACTAGGAGTAGAACCGCCATTTACGATCTCACTCGCCAAACGCGAAGAAGAAGTCTTCGTCCCCGGCGAAACCGAACCCCGCCGCCTCAGCCGCCACTCATACGGCTTACGGCTCCTGCAATACGTGCGCGATGAATCTCACCGCTTTGCCCAGCACTATCATCATTTGTTGCGAAATAAATCGCACTTTGATGAGTGAATTTTTATATTGACGATTCGTTCAAATCACGCCCGCTCTAAATCCGTAATCCTGTTCAAACACATCCGGTTTGAGATGCATTCCCCGTAAGCGATCAAATCTGGCTTTCTCTTTATCTCCGATATACAAATAAGCCTGCCAGCGATGAAAGCGGGCTTCCCAGTAATCAGGTTCAAGTTCCAGTGACAATGATAAATCAGCAATGGCCAACTCAACGTCTTTGTTTTCCCAGTGGATAAGTCCTCGTTTCAGATAAACCTGGGCTAGACGAATTTTACTCGATTCCCTTCCTGTTTTAGACAGGGTACTAACTTTCGTCAGATCATCGATTGCATCATCAAATCGACTTGCTTCAGCATAGAGAATTCCGCGGTAATAGAGAGCTGTCATATCGTTCTCATTTTTGCTCAAAGCCTCATTCCATTCCGCTAGTTGTGACTGATACACGTCTGATTCTTCAGGGAGTCGGTGGAAGTCACTAAAAGGATCGTAATAGTAATAATTAACAAGAGGCTCAACCTGGACACAGCCGGTCAGATAGAACGCTAGAATCACAGAACTGATTATGTAGCACATCCTGAAATAGTGCATGACCTGACATCCTTTCCCTGAATTCAATGACTCATGAGGCCTTATCATAAACCTGTTTAAGCATCATGGACAGATGAATTTTTCTGTATTACTTTCGCTAGTGATTGCTGCGGAAGCCTGTTACATTGAAAATACCATGAAAATACCATTATCGAACATAATCTCCTGTCGGATTATTGAGGATCGACCATGCAATACAGTTTTAAGTCTCACCGATTGTATTTTCTGTTTTTGATTTCGTTCTCCTGCATCACATCAACAATAACCTTAAGTGCTGAGCCAGATGTGCTCCCGGGAACTTCCGCGCTCACCGAAACCGGGGACTTCTCGGTCAAGATGGCGGAGGGGATCAGTCGGTATCTGCTGCGGGCGACCGATGACTCGGTTGCAAGCCGGGAACAGTATTGGCAGCGGAATTTTTTGTCGCCAGAAAACTATGCGAAGTCAGTCGAACCGAATCGGCGGCGGTTTCAAAAGATGATTGGTGCCGTTGATGCGCGAATTCCGTCTCCCGAGTGGGAATATCTTTCGGGTCCCGATTCGCCCGCCGTTGTGGCTGAGACGAAAACGATTCAAATCCGCGCCGTCCGTTGGCCTGTCCTCCCTGGCGTTTCTGGTGAAGGTTTATTGATTGAACCCCGCGGTAAACCTGTGGCGAATTTGATTATTATTCCCGACGCCGAACAAACGCCCGAAATGCTGGTTGGCTTAACCGATTCACAGAACCCTCAATTCAATATGCTGCCATTTGCGAATTCAGGCTGCCGAATTTTGATTCCACAATTGATCAATCGCGAATGCACGTGGTCTGGTAACCCGGACATTTCCATGACCAATATTTCACACCGCGAATGGATCTATCGGCAGGCTTATGAAATGGGGCGGCACATCATCGGGCTCGAAGTCCTGAAGATGAGATCGGCCGTCGATCTGTTAACGGAGTCGGATACCATTCCTGTGGGCATTGCCGGTTATGGTGAAGGGGCCCTGATTGCGTTATACACGTCTGCTCTGGATCAGAGGATTGGCTCGACTTTGGTAAGCGGTTATTTTAATCAACGTAATCGACTCTGGACAGAACCCATGTACCGCAACGTCTTTGGTTTGCTGCGTGAGTTCGGCGATGCGGAGATTGCCAGCCTGATCGCGCCGCGAACTTTGGTCATTGAACACAGTCAGGCTCCTGAAGTTGCCGGTCCTCCCACCAAACCAGCGAATCGCCGTCCCTCTGCTGCACCGGGCGCTCTGACGCAACATGCTTATGTATCAGTCAAAAAAGAAGTCGAACACGCCCGATCCTTGATTCAGGGAAAATCGGGTCCGCTGGGCACGATTGAATTTGTTCACGGCGATGAAGGCAGTCCTGTGAAACCGGGTTCTCTACAAGCCTATTCAAAATGGCTGAAAGCACTTGATTCGACAGTGAAACTCTCACCAGCAAAAGGCGAAACTCTCAAAGACGCCCGCGCGAACTTTGATCCGGCTCAGAGACAAGAGCGACAGGTCAAGGAGCTGGTAAATCATTGCCAAAGCACAGTCCGCCGCGCTGAACAGATTCGCAAACAATACTGGAAACAGGCGCTGCCTGCGGGAACTCCCCAAGATTGGACTCAGAAGACGAAAGTCTACAAAAAACGGCTGTGGGAGGACATCACTGGTAAACTGCCCGACCCCGAGATGCCGCCGTCTGTGAAATCAAGAAAGATCAATGAGACAGATAAATATACGACGTATGAAATCAAGTTTGATGTCTGGCCGGATGTGTTTGCCTGGGGCTATCTGCTGATTCCCAAGGGAATCGCAGAGGGAGAAAAACGGCCTGTGGTCGTCTGTCAGCACGGATTGGAGGGCTTACCCGATTTCGTTGTGAACGATAAGCCAAAAAGTCCAGGCTATCGCAGCTATCGTGGCTACGCGACGCACTTGGCCGAACGCGGCTTTATCACCTATGCACCCCACAATCCGTATCGTGGGAAAACCCTCTTTCGACAAAATCAGCGTAAAGCCAGTCCGCTGGGTCTGACTCTGTACTCCTTCATTCTGGGACAACACCAACGCATGCTTGAGTGGCTGGGCGGCTTGCCGAATGTTGACGCACAACGAATCGGATTTTACGGACTCTCCTATGGCGGGCTGTCTGCAGTGCGCATTCCGTCTTTGCTGGATGGTTACGCGCTCTCGATCTGTAGCGCCTGCTTTAATGACTGGACGCGCAAAATTACAGCCCTCGATTATCGTGCAGCGTATATGTTTACGAACGAGTACGATCACTTTCAATTCAATCTGGGCAGCACGTTCAATCATGCAGAAATGGCATCACTGATCTCGCCGCGGCCCTTCATGGTCGAACGCGGACACCAGGATGGCGTTGCCCCCGATGAATGGGTGGCTTATGAATACGCGAAAGTCAGACGCCACTACGCCGCTCTAGGCATTCCCGAACAAACCGAAATCGAATTCTTCACCGGCGGCCACGTAATCCACGGCCAGGGCTCGTTTGACTTTCTGCACAAGCATTTGGACTGGCCGCGGAAAACGGAGTGATGGCGTTTATCACTGATTGTATAGAGATCACACACTTGGCTTCTTCGTACTCTGAAGCCGATGATGATTTTTGTGAATACTATTCAAAGGGAAACGTAAGTGCCGCCGGTCGCTGTGGCTTTTGTTCCGATTTTGGAAAGACACCGGTTTTGACGATCAGGCCTGTGTCCCACGTTCCTAAGACGATATCAAAACCCTGCTTGGCAGCACGCGAACTTAAGAGATTGATCCTCGCATCCCGAAGGTGAATTGCCCCTGTTTTCAGAAATGTTTCTGAATTCCAAGCCGTGACCGTTCCACGAAAAGAGGCGACCAGTAGTGTTTTCTGGTCGGGGTGATAGTTAACATCGACAATTTCCCGATTGCTGGTTTGAATGATCGATTGTATAACCCCCTCCTTTTGATCGACGATCGTCACCTGGCCGGTATCAAACACAAACAGCGCGAAACGCCCGTCCGCAGAGATTTTAATCTGTAATAAAATAGTTTCTTCGTAGACTGCCGGGGTGAGTCTTCTAGGCATTTGACCGTCTTCGGTTGCAAACACGACACCAAGACTGGGGTAAAAAGAGTACACTGATGGAGCCTCTATTATTTTTGCGATAAAACTGTGACCAGGCACAGGCTCCAACAAAAATTCCCCATCCCCCTGTCATTGTAAAAGGAAAAAATGGTTTAAAGGATAAGGTATGCAACGCATCCGTAGAAATGCAACACAGCGACCGAGTGAGATGGTATGATGATTTAAATTTATAAAAAAAAGATGATGCTTTTAAATTGTTATATTGTTCGGCTCTCAGTACTTGGGGTTCATTAAGAATCGGTGCTGATTGACTTGGGAATTTCCACCTCCAGAAAACCCCTCCAATATCACAGGCTACTATTATTTTGTGATCCACGTTTCCTGCCAGACAGAGCAGTTTATTGGTCCCACCTGTTAATGTAGCGATTTTTTTTTATGATTAGAAAGACCCCATACAGAAGCATTTCCCGAAGTTTCTCCCACCAGCAGATTCGAGGTATCTGCAGAGAGTGCAACACAGGAGCTTTGAAGTATTTTTGTGTTAAAAGTGCGTATGAACTTCCCACCTGACTTGAATTCAAATACAGCGGCTTCATTCCAGTCCATTGAAGCAGCTATGTTTTGAGCTGAGAATTTCGACAGTGCATTGACCGTTCCTGATGCAGAAGCCACAGGCTTCGCTGTTCTTGAATCAAAAAGTTCAATCTCTTCTGAATCTCCACCAATAGAACAAACGCGGTTGGCCGCCTGACTCCATACGATCTTGTATACTTCGTCTCTATAATCACTACGATATAAATACCAATTCTCATCTCCCGCTTCATTTCGTGAATGTGAAAAGGCGACTCCTTCTTCATGGTCCTCGGAACCCGTCAGTAGTAATTGATTTTCGAGAATATTAACCGCTTTAATAGAGCCATCAAAAAGCCAATAAATGAGAGTGTCTTCTTTCTTTTTATTCGATAGTTTGTCGATCGGTTTCAAATCTCGGGTAACAACTCCACTTTTGATGGGTTTACCAGAAAGAGGGTCCATTAATCCCCATCGTAGCAAAACATGTTTTTCTGGTCTTAGATTAGTATTGAGTTGAAATGTGAGAAGTATTGAACTGGAATGTTCTTTATGAGCAAGCTCTCCTGTTTTGAGGTGCAGTGGCTGATCGATTACCATTAATTGGTCAATCGTTACATTTGTAAAATCAAAGAAATTCCTGGCTGTCGTCCAAACTACTTTTTGGGATGCAGGATCAAAACAGGAAACTTTGTAATTACCATAGAGATAGAGGTGTCTAGTTTGAGGGTCCCAGGTTAATGAATCGAATTCGTCTTCTAATGTGAGTTGGAATGTGGGGATCAGATTTTGGCCATGATAGCCCAGTAATTTTCTTTGAGTATCTGGATTATCATCGTCAATGCGAACTATGACATAGGTCATTTGAAACTGCTCAGCGGTTTCTATTGCAGGAAACCAGATTTTTGTAGTATTTACAGGAATAGTTAAACTACGGACACCCAGGCAGGATCCTGTAATCACATCCCAAATTCTTAATTGAGGAATGACTTGAGGAATGATAAAACGACCATCTCTCTGATAGACTTCCTCAATATCATCCAATGTGACAATCCAACGAGAATTGTTGAGTTTTGCAAATTTCCTGAATCGGACAGGTCCTGAGATACTACCTAAATACGCACCATTGTCGCTCCGCCACATCCGCACTGTCTCCGCCTGGGAAAACAGGACCGAACCATCTTCCGAAAATTGGACGTCCATCGGGTTCGGGCTGTGTAGCAATTTGACATCGCCATAGAACTGTTCTCTTTGTGGATTCTTCTGCTGGAGGATACGTTCTGCAAGACTGAGCTCCGGTTTCCTCGCTTCGACTGCAATCGCAGGATTTGTGATATAAAGCAAACACAACATGACTAAGAATTTGCTCACAATACTTAAATAGATATAGTCGTAAATCGTTTTCGTAAACATGACTTGCCTCACTAACCTGACAACGACTGGACTTAATTACTATGATGCGAGTGATTAAAAAGGTATTGCTTATCATAAGTGAGATAGATAAGACTTCAAATAGGAAATATCAATTTGCATCAGATCAAAGCGTTTGCGACTCATGCCTGATAATCAAACTAGCTCTCCACCAGAAACCCAAAACCGCACAGCTCGTGTTGTTTCTCGATTGGTGACGGGGCTCTCTCTGCTTTTGTTTATTTTTCTCACTCTCTGTTATGCCAAACAATATGATGCGTGTGCTGCTGTTACCGTTTATCCGGGTTGGTGCTGGTTTCTGTATGGGATCTTTCTGGCGCTGGTGATGCTACAGACTTCGAGTAAGCGGGTTGCCATGCTGACGTTGGGGCTGTGGTTGCTGTTTCTGATTGTCTTTGCCGATACGCCTTTGAGTCTGGTACGCGGATTCGGTGGGCAAGCAGAACGAGACAAGATCAATGCGGGAGAAGAACAGACTGCGCTACGCGTCATCTCGCTCAATTGCAGCGGCAGCACAAAATCGATCCTTGCATTAAAAGAGTGGAATCCGGATCTGATTCTGGTTCAGGAGTCACCGGGAATCGAGAACCTGAAAACGATCGCGGGCGAACTGTTCGGTGCGGAAGGAGACGTCCTTGCCGGCGTGGATGCATCGATGATCGCCCGAGGCAAGGTTGAGCGGTTTGCTGCCACGGGAAACTATACGATTGGAAAAATCACGCTCCCTACAGGCCAGGAAATCGCCGTCGTTTCACTACGTCTATCGCCGCCCCCCTTTCGTTTTGATTTGTGGAATCCGGACTGTTGGCGCGCTTATCACAAGCATCGAATCAAACAGCGAGCGGAGATCGTTGCGCTTAAGAAAGCATTAACGGGGCTTCCCGCTGATATGCCTCTCATTGTGGGTGGTGACTTTAATGCCAACCCTCGCGATGCAATTTTCGCTGAATTCCCGGCAACTCTGCATGATGCATTTTCCATCGCAGGCAGCGGCTGGGGAAACACGATTACCAACGATGTCCCGTTTTTACGAATCGATCAGATCTGGATCAACGGCTCATTTCAACCCAATCGAGTCGTTTCAGAAACAGTCAGCGATACCGACCACCGGGCGGTTGTTGCGGACCTGGTTATTAAGTAATAGATCAACCTGCCTTATCACTCTGAATATATTGCACCAGGTCCCGTATCTGCTGTTCATTCAGATCTTTCAGAATTTTTTCGGGCATCAGGGAGGTAGGGGCTTCTTTGAGTAATTCGATATCGTCACGTTCCAGTATGATGCGATTGTTCTTGGCGTCGAGCAGTGTGATCGTTTTTGCATTAGAGTCAGCCAGCAAGCCGGTCAGTACACGGCCTTTGCCGGTCACGATGATGTGTGTGATATACTGCTGACGAATCATCGCGGAGGGGTCTATGATGTTGGCCATCAGGACGGTCAGGTTTTTGCGGTCGGCTCCCGTCAGGTCAGGGCCAATCTGTTTTCCTTTGCCATGCAGTTTGTGGCAAGTGGCACAATGTTTCTCGAAGAGCGGCTTTCCACGTGCACTGTCTCCGCCGCTTTTTGCGAGTAACTTCAACATTGCGGCAATGCGTTTTCGTTTTTCTGCCGCTGTTGCAGGAGCGATTTTGCCCCAATGTTTTGTGATGAGCGCGGTGGCCTGTTTGTCTTTGTGTAACAGGATTTGCCGCAGTTGATCGACTGTGATCGCCGTTGGTGCGATTGATTTCCTGTCTACCGACTTCAGCAGTGCAACCGACCATTGTGCGCGACTCGCCAGCATATCGATGGCCGCGGGTTTCAATGTGGGCTGCAGGTTCGCATAGGTTTTGAGGACTTCGTTTGCAATTTCCGGTTGATCGAAGCGCTGCAGGACAGAGAGTGTGGCAGTTTGAACAGTCGCGGGTTCCTTTTGCTTTAACAGGTTCAAGAACACGGGAACGCATTCGCTGCTGCCGGACTGTCCTACGGTTTCGATGAGTGCAATACGATTGACCGCAGTTTCTTTTGAATCAACGGATGAATTACTTTTGCTAATCATCGCCAACGCAGTTTTCAAGGCTTCACGACTTCCCATGCGTACGGCAAACTTGATAATGGCAGGCTCGGTGCCCCGTTGTTTTACCAGTGCCGACAGTGGCTTTGCCAGCGAGGACGGAACGGTTTTCAGTCGTCGGCCTGCAAACGCCTGATTCATGCCTGAGATAATGAGATCGACATCTGCTGACGAAGGAGCTACTTGCAGCAGTTGGGCACAAGCAGCGAAACTCTGCTCACTTTCTTCAGCCGCATAACGTCGGGCAAGACGTTCGATGATCTGTTGTTTGACGAAAGGTTGTTGCCAGGCAGCAGAGTCTTTGACCAACTCTAAAACCTGATCCTGATGCGAAATGGCTTTATCTTCAATGGCCCACCAGATCAGCAACGGGATAAAAGGATCGGTCAGATCGGCGTCATGCTGTAATAATTCACGCGCAATACTGATCGCCTGCTTGCCCGGCAAACGTTTTGCGGTGCAGGCAAGTTGACTGCGAACAACGCTGCTGTCATCCGTGCTGGCAAGTTTCTGGAATGCAGAGCTTAGAAGACTTTCTTCTTTAGCCGTGTCTTGCGCAATGAATTTCGTTTCGCCAATTCCATCTCCCAGCAAACGAATGGTCCATGCGCGAACATATTCATGCGGGCTGTCTAACAGTTTGCCCGCGATAGCGTCGTTCCAGCCACCACTGACATACAGGGCCCACAGAGCCTGCAATGCGATGTACTGGTTGTCACTTGTTTGCGCTATTTTTTCCAAGCGCGGTAAAATCGATTTATCCCGACGCTCTGCCAGAATGCGACGGGCCTGTCGTGCGTACCAGATATTTCCCTTTGGTTCTGCAGCATGTTGAACCATCATGTCGACCAGCTTGTCACTCGACAACTTGCTCAGATTAAAAGAATCGGCGCGAATCGGTTTGACTGCTGCCGGAGCAACACGCCAAATGCGGCCGTCTTCCCGATGTGGAATATACCACTTCTTGCCGTCACCTTCCTTCGTCCAGTGGGCGATAAAATTATCATACCAGTCGGCAATATAGAGGGCACCATCGGGACCTACCGTAGAATCAACGGGTCGAAACCAGATATCTTCGGTAGTGATGAAGTCGCCGGCAGCACGCGTGGCAAATGTGGAACCGCGGTTTTCAACGGTGCTCCAGCGCATGGCACTGTGACGAATATTGGGGGCGATACAGTGGTTGTTAAAGCGTTCCGGAAACGCGCCGCCCTGATAAAGCACGAATCCACCAGTCA
>CALOEF010000028.1:0-15066 GCA_942492165.1 uncultured Planctomycetaceae bacterium | reverse complement strand
GCAGCTAATGCAGCAGCCGCTACAAACATTTGTACCTGGTTATGCCTGCCCTTCGACACCACAAAGTGAACGTCGGATTAATTATACTGTCGGACCGGGCGAAGGTATCATCAATGCCTCAGCGCTGGTATTAACAAACGCTGGCCCCATTGACTATATTTCCACTACAGTCGTCCAAGATGAGTATCTGGTAGCAATTGGACTGACAGGGAGTGATCGCGATGGCTGGGCTGAAGGAATCATTGCGATCCTTGATGCGCCTTCTCTGAGCCAGGGTGGTGGCGGCGGGAAATTGCGTGATATGACTGACGGGGCATCCAATACAATCTTGACAGGTGAATTGGCTGACAGGAACAAGTTAATCCGAAATGGTTCACAAGTAGCCTCAACAGATCCAGCAGCCATATATCAAGAAAAATTTGGTGCCGGTGCCTGGGCAGATCCCTCGAACGGAACCTGGCAACTCTCAGGAAGGCTTTATGATGGTACATCAGATCAAGGCCCCTGCGCCATCAATTGCTCGAATGCACGAACTGAAGTCAGCCACGCTGACCCTAATCGTTATGCTGCTGGTTTATTCTCATACCATGTTGGTGGAGTTCACATTTTACTCGCCGATGGATCAGTCCGTTTTATCAGCGAAAATCTATCAGGAGCCGTATTTGTATCGCTGGTGAGTCGTGACGGGGGTGAAGTAATCGGGGAATTCTAACTCGTATCCGTCAACTGTGTCTGTCAAATCTGGACCGTGCTGAACATCACTACCGCCTTACCTCAAGAGGCACTGATGGCAGCGTGACCCGGTACGGGCTCCCACTAAATGGTCACCTGAGCTGACTCTTCAGGAACGAATACAGTCCACGAGAGAATCGGAATTAGATATGTCTACTTCAACAAAAACAACATCCCTTTTTTGCTTTCTTGCTGCTCTGGTTTTAGCAGGATGTGCCAAGCAAGAGCCAAAGGGGGGACCAAGACAGGAAACCGTCCCTCTTTCTGGAACTGTTTCTGTAGATGGAAAACCAGAGAAAGGCATCACTGTTTACTGCCACCCCCAGGAAGAAGGATCTGTCAATCGAGTTCTTTCGGGCTCCACGGATGAAACTGGTAAAGTCATTATCAGTACTTATATATCTGGAGATGGGGTCCCTCCCGGAAACTACAACCTGACTTTTAAATGGTTAAAAAAGGGAAAAGGGCTCGGCAAGGCAAAAGACATATTCAAAGGCCGTTACGCCAGTCCAGAAAAATCCAAGTTCAAAATCAATGCAATCAAAGGGGAACCAGCTGAATTCGATGAAATTAAGTTGACAACAAAATAAAACTTCGATGATTCCCTCGCATTCAACCTGAAAGAGTCGACCTGAAATCCGGATTGAATCTCTCGATACAACGACCACTTCCTTAAATTTTAAAAGAGATCCTTGCATGCATACAAGAACGGTTACCATTCTGCTTGCGTTACTGTTTTCCACAACACTTCCTGCTGCGGAGAACTCGAACATCCCAACCGCACTCCGAAATGCAAAAGCGATTCCGCCAGCCTTTTTAAACTACATCAAACGTGAAGAGCCAGAATATAAGTGGGAGATTCATGACGCATTCTCGCATGAAGGAGTCACCGCTTATCCGGTTGAATTAACCTCTCAAACCTGGCAGGGAATCACCTGGAAACATTGGCTATACCTGCTCGAACCCGACAATGTTAAAATCAACAGTAAAGTATTGCTCTTTGTGACGGGGGGCAGTAATGGCAAACGCCCCGATTTGAAACGACTTCAACCAGCGTTTCAACTGGCAAAAGCAACTGGAGCTCGAATTGCTTTATTATCACAAGTTCCGAATCAACCTTTATTTGACGGTAAAACTGAAGATGATCTGATTACAGAAACCTGGTTAAAGTATCTTAAAACGGGGGACGAAAGCTGGCCGTTGCTGTTTCCCATGGCGAAAAGTGCCGTCAAAGCAATGGACGCCATTCAGGAAATTGCACTCGAAAAACAAAATCTGGTGATTAATGGCTTTGTCATAACCGGTGCCTCAAAAAGAGGCTGGACCAGCTGGTTGACTCCCGTCGTGGATCAACGAATTATTGCGACCGCCCCCATTGTCATCGATACACTCAATTTTCGTTCACAAATGAAGCACCAGATATCAACCTGGGGAAAATACAGCGAACAGATCATTGACTATTCAAGCAAAGGACTGATTGTTGAAGGTGATGAAAAACCGAGAGAAAAACAACTGCGACTCATGATGGACCCTTATACGTATCGCCAACAATTGAAAATTCCCAAACTACTCATCAATGGCACAAACGACCCTTACTGGGTGGCCGATGCCATGCAATTCTACTGGTCTGATCTGGTTGGTCCTAAATATATACTTCAAGTCCCGAATGCGGGTCATAATTTGGGAAAGGGAGTCAATTACGCTCTTCAAAACCTGGGAGCCTTCTTTGTACATGTCGCTACTGGCAAAGAACTTCCAGTCATCCACTGGGACAATTCCCGAGATTACGAGTTAAAACTGAGTTGTCGGACGGCACCATCCCAGGTACGTATCTGGAGTGCTTATTCAGTAAACAAAGATTTTCGTAATTCGAAATGGACTTCCCGCGATGTTAATCCAGACAAAAAAACATATCTGGAAAAAATAAACAAACCAGAAAAAGGACACGTCGCGTATTACATGGAAGCTGTTTATGCCAACAATCAAATTCCCTTCTCATTGTGCACTATTATTACTACTAAATAACCTATTCTCCCTCTGTTCTTCAATTCTTACTCAAGGAATTTCTTTTTAATATAATTCATAGAAGATTTCATTTTTCCATCTATCGGTTTGTTTTTTGCATGTTAAAATACCGTAACAGGGAACTATCCCCCCCGAGATATTTAATTGATGGAACGTGTTTTTAGTGGTGAAAGGAACAGCCACATGAAAAAGAAATCTCTCGTCCAATCCTCGAAGACCATGCCAGTAGCAACCTCAACACGAACGACCTCACTTCAGTCATCTGACCCACATTCACTGGAATGTGAAATTCAGCATGCGCTTGCAATTGATTCTGACGTCTGTTTGAACTCCTTTGTCGTTCACCGTACTAAAAATGGTGTCTGCGTTGAAGGAGTTTTAGAATTTGATGGCGAAGAATGCCCCGACATTTGCAAACGAATCCAGGCTCTGACAGGTGTTGAAGAGGTCATCAATCATCTGTTGATAAAAAAACGGATGCCGATTCCTCCCAAAGGGTAACTTACTGAATTGTGGGTCTCACCAGTTAAGAACACGCTCAGATTCCATCTGACGGAACGCATCGTTGCATTGCAAAAAATACAATTTCTTATTTTTGACAAAAAAATAAAAATTCGTCTGTGCGCCGATTCTTAGTTCTGATAACTTCCGCGAATCAAATTCGCTGATTTAGGCGGACCTCTATTTTGAAGCACATCCTCAATCATGATAGTCCTATTTCGACGACCAAGCAAATCCTTTAATCATTAACATTAACCCTGATCGTTGCAACATTCAGGAAGAATAGAGCAGCAATCAAAGGCGCTAATTGAAGCACTTATCAGTAGCAGGAAGGCCACTATGAGTCTCAACCAACATTCCAATCAGGATCTGATGGTTCAAATTCGCTGGCTTATTCGGAGAGATATGCCAGAAGTTCTTCAAATTGAACAGGAAAGCTTTGAGTATACCTGGAATGAAGAATATTTTCTCAGCTGTCTCAGGCAGCGAAACTGCATCGGCATGGTAGCCGAGCACAATCATCAGATTGTGGGCTTCATGATTTATGAGCTTCACAAATCCATGATCCAGGTCTTGAATTTTGCAGTGGCCCCTGAATACAGGCAACAGGGAATTGGACGACAAATGGTCCAACGTGTTATAGATAAGCTTTCCCAGCAACGCCGACGCGAGATCGTACTCGAAGTTCGTGAAACCAACCTGGAAGCACAATTATTCTTCCGTAAAATGGATTTTCGTGCAGTCTCGGTTTTGCGAAATTACTTTGAAGATGCGGGAGAAGATGCGTACGTACTGCAATATCGTCTCGAACGCGCAGAACAGGATTTTGCTCCCGGTCTTTCGCCCAAAAATCGAATCAGTAACTATCTCGACGCTTCTGACGCTGCTTGAATTTGACAGCGCAACATTACCACAATCCCGAATTCGGGCTAATGACAAATCAGCCACCAGGCTCCAGAAATCGCCCCTCAACAATTCAATTGCGTGGTATTCGGGTTCACAACCTGAAAAATATTGACCTGGATATTCCATTAAATCAGCTGAATATCTTATGTGGCGTCAGTGGATCCGGAAAAACGAGTCTCGCGTTTGACACACTCTATGCCGAAGGGCAAAGACGCTATATCGAGACTCTTTCCACAGCAGCACGTCAGCACCTCAAACAGCTCCCTAAACCAGATGCCGACCATGTCAGCAATGTCCCACCTGCAATAGCACTCAAACAAAACATCAGAAAAACTTCAGCAGGCAAGGGAACGGGATCATCTGTTGCAACTGAGTCAGGTATTTACCACTATTTACAACTTCTATTTGCATCTCAAGGCCAGGTCATCTGTCCTGGCTGCCGTCTATCTGTGACTTCCCAGTCACCCGAATCTGTTCTTGCATTCCTGCAGTCTCTACCTGACAATATTCGGTACCAGATCTGTTACCCGATTCAAAAGACCAGCGAATACGCTCAGTCAGAGATCATTAAGGACTTATTAAGCCAAGGAATGACACGTGCCGTCATTAATCATGAACTGGTGCATCTGGCTGAAAATTCCACTCAAGTCAATTCCGAATGGGACTGCATACTGGTCATTCTCGATCGCTTGAATACCAAAACGATTAATGAACAACGCGTTTTGGATAGCCTGGAAATTGCATTTCAGGAATCGTCAGGCCAGGCAGCCATTCTGATCGAACAACAGTATGTCGAGCAGCACACAGCTGTTCCATTTGAGATAAACCACAAGAAATGGTTTCGGTTCAATTTCTCAACAGAGCTCATCTGCCCTCAATGCAGTAACGAATTCATTTTTCCTGAGCCTCAACTCTTCAACTTCTACAGCCCGAGAGGCGCCTGCCCGAATTGCCAGGGATCGGGATCCATTTCTCAATCTCGAACTTTGGAGATCTGTCCTGACTGTTTCGGAAGTCGTCTGAATCGAGCTGCACTGGCAGTGCATATTCAACAATTCAACATCGACCAGCTCTGTCGACTTTCGGTACTGGAGCTCACTGACTGGATGGAAAAATTAAATCAGGACCTCAACAGTTTGACTCAGCAAAAACTGTCACCACTTTTTCGTGAAATCAATGATCGACTCACTTTTTTAAATCAACTTGGAGTTCACTATCTTACTTTAAACCGGGCAATCCACACGCTTTCGGGTGGAGAACGTCAACGCATTGCGATGACATCAATCCTGTCTTCCAATCTGGTCAATACACTATATATCCTTGATGAGCCTTCTTCCGGCCTGCATCCTGCTGATAACAGTCGAGTGATATCTGCAATTCAAAAGATACGTGAGTTAAAGAATACGCTGGTTATTGTCGAACATGCTGCAGACTTTATTAAAGCAGCTGATCATATCATCGAATTAGGCCCTGCTGCGGGCAGTGCAGGTGGAGAAGTTGTTTTTGAAGGCTCGTATCAAAAACTGATGGTATCGGAGACTTCTCCCACGAGTCAAATTTTAAACTCACCTGCAACGGAAACACTGAAATCCATATCCCGAAGCAGTAAACCCGAGTTATTGATTCTTACAGGAGTGAACTGTAATAACCTGAAGGATATTACGGTATCATTTCCACTAGGCCAGTTATGCATTGTGACGGGCATCAGTGGGAGTGGAAAAAGCAGCCTGATTGAACAAACCCTGTTTCCCACTCTCGCACAGGCCCTGACCGATCCCACACTCGACATTTCCGACTTGCCCTGTCAGTCGATTACTGGAACTGAGCAAATTGATGAAGTCATACTGCTGGACCAATCTCTTGTCGGGCAGAGTTCGCGCAGTGTTCCTGCAACATATCTCAACCTGTTTGATGACATCAGAGCAGTTTTTGCACAGACAGCCGACGCGAAACTACGAAACTTCACTTCCAGAGATTTCAGCTTTAACAGTAAAAATGGCGGGCGTTGTGCTGAATGTAAAGGCACCGGCGTTATCGAAATCGATTTACAATTTCTGGCAGAATTGACCATGACTTGTCCGGAATGTCATGGCAAACGTTATCAGCGCGAAATACTTGAAATTAAATATCGTAAGCTCAATGTTGCCGAAGTCCTGGAGCTGACAGTTGATGAAGCCTTTCTCTTTTTCCGAGGTCAACCGGTGCTCCAGAAGAAATTGAAACAGCTCAAAGATGTCGGTCTCGGCTATTTACCACTGGGTCAATCGGTTTCTTCACTGTCCGGTGGTGAATGCCAGCGTTTAAAACTGGCTGCTTATCTGACCACGAGCAGTCGTAATCGAACTCTCTTTTTAATGAATGAACCGTCATCTGGTTTACATTCACTTGATATTCGACATGTATTGAACTGTTTTGAACACCTGCTGACAGCAGGACATTCCATTATTATGATTGAGCATAATTTAGATATGATCCGTGTCGCAGACCATATTATCGATCTTGGTCCTGATGCGGGAGAGCAGGGAGGCTCTATAGTCGCTGTGGGCACACCGGCGGAGATAGCACAACACCCCACCTCTTATACGGGAGCTGCTCTCAAAAAACAGAAGCGTGCCTGACCGTGCCCATTCCAGGCTACTTTTTGCGTCGTTGTCTTTTCCCTTTCTTACCGGTTCGAGCTGATTTGATATTTTTTGATTTGCCGGAACCATCCTTTTGATTTTTGAGATCATCAATTCGATCCCTTAATATCGCAGCACGTTCAAATTCCAACTGTTCTGCTGCCTCCAACATTTCCTTTTCCAGTTCACCCAGAAACTCCTGAGTAATATACTCTGACTCATCAGTAAACCCTACTGATTCCCGGACAAACTGCCGCGCTTCCACTTCCTCTTCGATCCCGCGCTTGATTGCTTTTTTGATTGACGCCGGCGTAATTCCATGCTCACGGTTATACTCTTCCTGTATCGCTCGACGACGCTCTGTTTCATTAATGGCATTCTGCATGCTATTTGTCATTTTGTCTGCATATAAGATCACTTCTGCATTCACGTGTCTTGCTGAACGGCCGATTGTTTGAACCAAACTGGTTTCACTGCGTAAAAAACCTTCCTTATCAGCATCAAGTATGGCAACCAGAGAGACTTCGGGAATATCCAGACCTTCGCGCAACAAATTGATCCCTACGACGACATCGTATTTCTTTTCTCTCAAGCCTCTCAAAATCTCGACACGTTCAAATGCATCCAGCTCAGAATGCAACCAGGCACACCGAATGCCTTCTTCCTGAAGATAAGCCGCAAGATCTTCTGCGAGTCGTTTCGTGAGTGTTGTCACCAGCACGCGTTCATTGACTGCAACGCGTTTGAGAATTTCCTCTTTTAAATGAGGAACTTGTCCGCGCGCAGGAACAATGCGTATCACCGGATCGATCAGACCTGTGGGGCGAATCACCTGTTGTACGACTTCTCCTTCAACACGTTCTAACTCCCAATCGCCGGGAGTGGCTGAAACAAAGACAGTCTGTTTTCGACGGGCATTCCATTCATCAAAAGTCAGCGGCCGGTTATCCAGCGCCATTGGCAGACGAAAACCATGATCGACGAGATTCGTTTTTCGCGAACGGTCTCCTGCGAACATCGCACGCACCTGTGAAACTGTCACATGTGATTCATCCACAAACATCAGAAAATCGTCCGGAAAAAAGTCCAGCAGGGTATCGGGAGGCGTTCCCGGTTTTCTTTGTGCCAAAGCACGGCTGTAATTTTCGATCCCGGGACAAAACCCGACCTCTTCCAATAACTCAATGTCGTAACGAGTCCTTGCACTGAGCCGTTGTGATTCCAGAAGCTTGCCTTCACTTTGCAAGACCTGGATCCGTTCATCCAGTTCGTCCTGAATTTCTTTGATTGCTGACTCAATCCGCTCCTGTGGTAACACAAAATGTTTTGCTGGATAAATATATGCTTCATCAACAGTTCTGAGGACTTCACTCGTTAATGGATTGATGACAGCCAGATTTTCAATTTCATCGCCCCAAAACTCGATACGATATGCAAATTCTTCATAAGCAGGCCAGCATTCAACCACATCTCCACGAACGCGAAATTTTGCACGTGACAATTCGACGTTGTTGCGGTCATACTGAATATCAATTAACTTGCGCAACATTTCATCGCGATCGATTTCAACGCCGACTCTGAGTGGGATCATCATCTCCAGATAATCTTTGGGAGATCCCAGACCGTAAATGCAACTCACACTCGCTACAACGATCACATCTCTCCGACTGACGAGTGCACTTGTCGCCAATAATCGCAATCGATCAATTTCGTCATTAATGGACGCATCTTTTTCGATATAAATATCTCGTTGTGGAATATAAGCTTCCGGCTGATAATAGTCATAATAACTGACAAAATACGTGACGGCATTATTCGGGAAAAATTCTTTAAACTCAGAGTATAATTGCGCAGCCAGAGTTTTATTATGTGAGAGGATCAGAGCAGGTCGCCCCAATTCCGCAATCACATTGGCCATCGTGAAAGTTTTACCTGACCCTGTCACTCCCAATAAAACCTGTTCCGCCTGCCCCTGCTTGATCCCTTTCACCAGACCAGCGATGGCCGCAGGTTGATCACCTGAAGGTTGAAAGTCGCTCTGTAATTGAAAGACAGACATATACTCTAAGTCCTCTGGTTCTATTATTCCCCGATAAAATACTTCTCGTACCTGAAAGTAACACAGGGCTTCTCTGCTATTGTAGAGAAAATTCTTCTCTCTGGGAAAGGAAGCGGGAAAGGAACCGGAAAAGCAGCTCAAGCGTCTTGTCCGCTGTCGCAATGCTGACATCAGAATCGGTTGATATCAGAGTGGTTCACTTTCGAACATGGAATGCGGAAAATGACTCACTCAGCAGCCCCAGGTTCATCTTGGGGGGGTTCCCGAGTTGGTTCAGCCTCGATTGGCTCGCTCGTACTGGCAGAAGCGGCCTCGATTCCCGAAGCATTCTGATTTTCTTCTAGCTCATTGTCTTCTGGCAGCGGCGGCATGATCCAGATTTCACCATGTTCGACAGGTTGCTCTGCCCGAAATTGATGATGTCGCATTAATTCTAAAATCGCCAAAAAGATGCCGGTAATCCGACTGCGAAGCTTTTCACCCTCAAAGAATGAACTGAATTGAATTCGACCTTCTGTACGTACGCGCTCACCGATCTGCTCGACGTAAGTGGAAATTGGTGTATCATCATAGGTGATACTGGAGTGTTCTTCCACTTCCTTGCGTTTGACAACGCGCGCCAACGCACTCACAAGATCCCACAGTTCGACTTCCTTAATCAAGTCTTCCGAGGGATCTTTACCAGACTTGGGACGTTCGTCAGTTAAACGCGGGTAATGTTCCTGCCAGTCGGCGGCGTATTCTTCAAGCGCTGTCGCAGCATCTTTGAATTTTTTATATTCAATCAGCTGTTGAATTAAATCGCTTCGAGGATCATCAATGACTTCGGCAATTTCTTCTTCTTCCGCGCGCGGCAATACCATTCGACTTTTGATTTCTGTCAACGTACTGGCCATCACGATAAAATCACCAACGAGATCCAGATCAATCAATTCCAATACATCGAGAAACTCATTAAACGATGCCGTAATTGAAGCGATCGGAAAGTCGAGAATATCCAGTTCATTGCGTCGAATTAAATACAACAGCAAGTCCAATGGACCGCTGTACATATTGAGATCGACTCGATATTGCGCTGTCGTCATAGCGGTATTTCAGGCTCTGTTAGCTGACGCAGATTGCACGGTTTTCGTTAAACCGTTTTCAAATATTCAGTTACATCGATTTTGAACACGCTACGATGAATCGTCAGATATCATCATATTCAATCCGATATGATCGTTATCGTCAGATCAACCGCTACAAATTCAAATTTTCCCAGAGTGGTGAGCATAAATAAAAAATCGGCAAGTCAACTCGACTTGCCGATTTCAGACTCATCCATTTCTGGATAACACAAAGCTATGCGGCTTTGCGGACAGGCATTTGCAGAATTTGTGGTTCCGGCTCTTCACAGGCAGCCAGGAAGTTTTCGAAAACCTGCATATCCAGGGCAGAAGACGAATGATTTTGTGGATGCCATTGCACGCCAACACAAAACCAGTCTTCATCAGGTACTTCGATTGCTTCAATCACGCCATCGGGAGCAGTTGCGGAAACGACGAACATTTTTGATATGTAATTCACAGCCATATGATGTTGACTGTTAACCCGAATTTCGCCTGGTCCATACATTTTGTCGATTCGAGTCCCCGGAACAATTTCGATAATATGCCTTAAGTTTGATTCAACTCCATCGCGATGATACATGGCACCGGGAACATCTTCAGTGACGTGCTGATGTAACGTACCACCACTAATGACATTCAGTAACTGCATTCCGGAACCGATTGCCAGCAGTGGCAATTTCATTTCCATTGCCATTGTGCAAACACGACGATCAAAGTCTTCACGACGAAGTGGCATAGCACGGGACGCGGGGTGTTTTTCAAATCCGAGGCGAATGGGATCAAGATCCAGAGCACAACCGGAGAGCACCATTCCATCCAGCTGATTCATGAATTGTTTTAAATCATCGTCATCAGATAATGGAGGAATCATGACAGGAATTCCACCAGCGGCTGTAATTGAGTCATAATAGCCGGTATAAAACCAGCTAATTGCCTGTGACTCTTTTTGTTCGGGTCGAAAATCTCCAGTGATTCCGATTAATGGTTTTCCTTGGACATCTCGTTCCATCTCTTCAAATCTTGAGTACATCCTGTGCGGCTGACATATGCATAGGGGGAACTTCGGAAGTCCCCAACCAACAGACGTGAGAAAGAGTATAGATGAAACTCGATAGAAGTGCGTTCGAGTGGATGGAAATCCCCCCTGATCGAACGAATAGAAAATAGAATCCATTCTCTTCTAGCGTTCGGTCCTTCGGTCCGATTGCTACTGAATCTTTCCAGTAACCTCAAATGTTTTGTTGTTTGAAATGTTTCAAATCATTTGAGTGAGCGGATCTTAGTAAGTTGAATTCAGACTGTCCAGCGAATCGATTATTTTTGAGCGAATATTTTTATATATTCACTTTAAGCTACATATCTTCCATGCCTCGCCCCGATCGGCATTCCATTCAAATTTGACTCTGAAATCAAATATCTGTCATTTCAGATCGACAACAGGACCAATCTGTCAGAATACGAAATCGAATTGATACGCCAAAACGATGCATTGAGTCCTGTGAGGCGCTTCAAAACAGTCTGATACCATAACGAGCATGGCAAGACATTCCTTGATCAGTGGGTTGAGTTTTTACTGGAAAGTCATCCGAGTTTCGGAGTGAAATGCGGATCAGTCGGTATCGCTGACTTTGGTTTTAGTGGGAAGAGATGGCAACAGCAACGCGCTTCAATGTTGCCAGAATCAGACAAGGTATAATGGCGTGAAAGGCTTTGTGTGAACATGCCCAACGCCACAAAATGACTAGTAATTTTAGCCTGTATCATTCCACCCC
The DNA here is from genome assembly GCA_942492165.1 of uncultured Planctomycetaceae bacterium. Taxonomy (GTDB): domain Bacteria; phylum Planctomycetota; class Planctomycetia; order Planctomycetales; family Planctomycetaceae; genus Gimesia. Next base: position 3,341 of record CALOEF010000028.1, on the reverse strand, counting down.
CTCCCAGGCCATCCCCATCATAATTGCCGAAATAGCTCCTCCCCCTTTCGGAAAGGATTACAGTGCGAATAGGAAACCATCGCAGGACTGGTACCCCCACAAAGTCAGCCCACCGGGAATGAGCAGTAGCGTCTTGCATGAGCCATGTTGGACAACTGCATCCCCAGCACCATCATCAAAGGAATCCCAACAAAGGACAGGCAATCATAAATGCTTTTCGTGACCGTAGTGGCGGCGGATGCGGCGAAAGGCTGTCAACAACATGCAAGCACTGGCTTCATCGTCAACGACAGCGGCGAGCCCATCGGCGTGATCACCACCAATGGACCTCGTCAACGACGTCAATCCCCGCCTCGCCCATCTCGACCATCATGTGCGAGAAGGTCTACACCATCCCCCAGTACGACGATGTCTCCATCGCCGCGCGCATCATGCGCAACCATCACATTCACCGCCGTCATCGCGACCCACGAGAAAAAAGTCGTCGGCATCGTCAGTTCCTTCGACCTCCTCAAGCTCGTCGAAGACCACCGCTTCACAATGAAGAACCCGCCCAAGGCGGAAACTTGCATAACAACCGGCGCTCAGCGGACGACCCGAGGCGCTCCGCCTGTCATCCAGGAGCCCAAGCCTCTTCATTCTTCTTACCGCCTCATCCTCGCGATCCTGCTCATCGCCACTCCCGCCCTCGCCGCTGAGCCCACCAACGCCAAGGAGGCCGCCGCTCAAAAAGCCGCGCAGGACGAGGCCACCAACGACGCCTACCAATCCCTCGTCGCCAAGCTCCCCGCTGATCAACAAGCCTGGGAACGTGCCCTGCAGGAAAACCTCGGCAGCTTCTACCTGCCCATCCACAAGCGCCAGAAAGTCGCCGGCCAGTCCAACGCCTGGGACTTCGTCCAGGACGATCCCGACCTGCCCCGCGTCCTGCTGATCGGCGACTCCGTGTCGCGCGGCTACACCGCCGCCGTGCGCAAGGCCCTCGCCGGCAAAGCCAACGTCCACCGCGCCCCCGGCCAACTGCGGCCCCACCGCGACCGGCCTGAAGAAAATCGACGTCTGGCTCGGCGACGGCAACTGGGACGTGATTCACTTCAACTTCGGCATCCACGACCGCAACACGCCGCTGCCCGATTACACCCAGCGGCTGGAACAACTCGTCGAGCGCATGCAAGAAGACCGGCGCCACCCTCATCTGGGCCACGACGACCCCCATCCCCGACGACCCCAAAAAGAAATTCACCGCCGCCTCCATTGTCGAACGCAACCAGGCCGCCGCCGCCCTCATGAAAAAGCACGGCGTCGCCACCGACGACCTGTTCACCGCCATCACCCCCCACCTCGCGACCGCCCAGAACCCCAACGACGTCCACTTCAACTCCGACGGCTACACCCTGCTCGGCAAACAAGTCGCCGCCTCCATCCAGGAGGCCCTCACCCAATGAACGCCCACCGCACCCTGCTCGCGGTCGCAGCATCATCCTCACCGCTGCCGCCTGCCTATCCGCCCAACCCGCCCCCGATTCCGGCCTCCACGCCGGCGCCGCCGCCGTCAACATCGATCCCCTGAAGTTCCCCGTCGTCCAGAACGGCGGCTTCGCCCAACGCCTCGCCAACTCCGTCCAACAATCCCTCCACGCCCGCAGCCTCGTTCTCCGCAACGGCAACGAGACCGTCGCCATCTGCGTCGTCGACACCTGCATGATGGACCGCGAGTTCTGCGACCTCGCCAAGGCACTCGCCACCGAGCAGACCGGCATTCCCGCCGACCGCATCCTCCTCTCCGCGACCCACACTCACACCGCTCCCTCCGTCATGCGCTGCCTCGGCTGCCCCGCCGATCCCGACTACCCCGATTTCCTCGCTCCCAAGATCGCCGAGAGCATCGCCGCGGCCCATGCCAACCTCCGCCCCGCCGAAGCCGGCTGGACCGTCGCCGACGCGGATCGCTTCACCAACACCCGCCGCTGGATTTACCTCCCCCACAAAATCCGCATCGACCCCTACGGCGAGCCGACCATCCGCGCCATGATGCACCCCGGCTACGCCAACCCGGACACCGCCGGCCCCTCCGGCCCCGAAGATCCCGACCTCACGCCTCCTCTCCATTCGCGACCGCAACGGCAAACCCCTCGCCGTCCTCGGCAACCTCTCCCAGCACTACTTCGCAATGGCACCCTCTCCTCCGGCTACACCGGCGCCTTCTGCACGATGCTCGAGGAAGAATACGGCGACGACTTCGTCGGCCTCATGTCCCAGGGCACCAGCGGCGACCTCCAGCACATGGACTACTCCGTCCCCGCCACCGACCAGCTCTACGGAAAACGCAACGACGGCTACAATCGCTACTGCCGCGACCTCGCCGACCTCGCCCTCGAGGCCCTCGAGAACGTCGAACACCGTCCCGACTGCGACCTCGCCATGGCCGAGGCCAAACTCCCCCTCGGCCGCCGCATGCCCGAAGCCAGAACGCATCGCCTGGGCCAAACCCATCGTCGAAGCCCTCGGCGACGAACTTCCCCGCGACCGCCCCCAACGTCCTCGCCAAGGAAGTCTTCTGGATCCAGGAAAACCCCTCCGAAGAACTCGTCCTCCAGGCCCTCCGCATCGGCGACTTCGGCATCACGACTCTTCCCAACGAGGTCTATGGAATCACCGGCCTCAAGCTCAAGATGCAGAGCCCCCTGCGCCCCACCATGAACATCGAGCTCGCCAATGGCGCCGTCGGCTACATCCCCCCTCCCGAGCAACACCACCTCGGCGGCTACACCACCTGGCCCGCCCGCACCGCCGGCCTCGAAGTCCAGGCCGAGCCCAGGATCACGGAAACACTCTGTTAGGCCTCCTCGAAAAAGTCTCCGATCAGCCCCGCCGCCAGCCCGCCGATCGCATCGGCGCCCACGGCCAGGCCCTCCTCGACCTCGAACCCTCCGCCTGGTGGCGCATGAGCGCCCATTCCGGCAACCGCATCACCGACAGCAGCGGCTCGAAGAACCACGGCCGCCTCGAACCCGGCTACGCCCTCTTCCTCCCCGGCCCCCAGGGCGACCATCTCACCTCCACCGAACGCGGCAACCGCGCCGTTCACTTCGCCGGCGGCCGCCTCGTCGCCAAAGAAGCCGCCCCCGCCGGCGACTACAGCGCCAGCCTCTGGTTCTGGAACGCCATGCCCGCCGACGCCCGCAACGTCACCGGCTACTTCTTCTCCATCGGTGACAAGAACAAGGCCCACGGCGATCACCTTGGGCTAGGCGGTAAGGCCCTCACAGAATTCCCGGCGGCAAACTCATCCTCTACAACGGCGACCGCGAGAAGCATCTCGCCACCGGCAAAACCGAACT
>CALOEF010000027.1:0-89490 GCA_942492165.1 uncultured Planctomycetaceae bacterium | reverse complement strand
ACATCCGCCTTGCCCCGTTCAGTTACGTATTGCTAAATCCTGCTTTTTTTAGTTTCATGCTGATGGCTCGTACAATATGTGAATCATCATCACAAACGTAAATGAGTTGAACCATATTATTTTTCCTTAACAAAGAATGTTTTTATCTGAACTTTAAAATCCTCATTCGTTAAACACTTGCGCGGTGAAGCTGTCTGAAGAGCACTTTTTCTTTTTCTTGATGTGATTGGAATCGTAATTTTTGATACAAAAGATTCCTTCATTCACTTTGGATTGAACAAATAGAACCATTATTACATTAGTAACTATAAAATGGACGAGCGCGAGTCCGAGACCCGTACCGGCAGCAGAACGATTGTTTTCAGGAACTCGATAAAACCGGTCAAAAATATGTGGTAATGAACTTTCCGGAATTCCCAGGCCTGTATCGCGAACTTCAATCACAGCAGATGAATCCTCCATGCGACTTCGCAGCCGTACTTCATGGCCGTTTGGAGTGTATTTAACAGCGTTAGATAAAAGATTGATGATGGCCTGTCCCAACATGTCTTTGTCTACAAACACCGGTAAATAGAGGTCACTCAATTCCGTCGAAAAGGTAATCTGCTTTTCTATTGCAGTAGGTGAGATGACATCTGCTGCCCTTTTCAGAATATCGTTTAATTCATAATCGTGTCTTTTGATTTCGACAACACCACTTTCAATCCGGGCTAAATTGAGCATGCTGTTAACAAGTCGAGTGAGTCGATCAATCTGTTCATTGATAAAGCCGTAGAGTTCAGGCGTTTCCTCTTCGTCACATTCCCCATCCATCAACATTTCCACATAGGCTTTGATTCCCGACATGGGTGTTTTTAGCTCATGTGCAACGGAAGAAACGAATTCCGCATGGCGCGTATTGGCATTGTGCGCTTCACCAATATTCTCGATCACAACCATTGTGCCCAGAAATGCAAGGTTTTCGTCCCGGAGATTGGTTGCAACGGCCTCAAAATGGGTTGTGGAACCATGGGACGTAAATTCAAATTCTGTCCGCCTGCGAAGAGTCGCGTCTCTGCGTTCAATCGTCTTCGTCAGTAATGGTGCCAGCTCAGGTATGACGCTATTTTTTGCTAATGTTTTTCCCAGCGAGAGACTTGAATCAGACAGATTCCCATCTGCTTCCGTTTGAGGAATAAGAAATTCTTCTGCAGCAGAATTAGAAAATTCCAATTCATGTTGTGCATCGAATACCAGGATTCCACTGTCCAGCTTCTCAAGCACAGACTTCATTAAAGTCGATTTTTTGTGTGAACTATTCAGCTGTGTTTTGAGTCTGGTCTGAAGTTGTTTTATGGAGAACAGTTCAGAATCGGAATGTTCAATTTTCTGAATTGCTTCAGCAAAAATATTTCCGAACAGGTTATTATGTTGGAAGCCATCACGTTTTAAATCGGGATTTCTTAAATAGGATGCAATTTCCTCACGGTCATTTTGGACGGTTTTCACCATCCAGGCCCAGCCAGCTAACGATGCAACCAGTGAGATTATGAATGTTGTGATCGGGCTCGCCAAATGATTATTTACCAGAATATTATCTGCGCAACCTATGGCGAGCAGTAATACCACCAGAAACCAGTATTTATAAAAACTATTCATAGCATGTAACTTTCTCAGAAGTCCTTGAGAACCACTGAAAAAACAAAGAATATGTAACGCTTCACAGACAGAACCAATACCTTCAGAATCGGGAACGATGGAAAAGGTATCCAGCACTTTAAATCTAGGTTACAAAATGTAACTTGTCCAATTCTGTGATGGAGAAAGAGGTCGACAAATAGAAAAGTTCTCATACGTTCACCGATTCGGTAAATGTATGGCATTACTTTTCATCAGGGAGAAGTGCTGCAACCTGAGTCAGAGTTGGATCAGCGGGCCATTTTTTGCGGGCTGTATCGATTATTGTTTTTGCGCTGTCTTTCTGGCCGCGGTTTATTGCGCATAATCCTCTTAATATCTCTACGTGGAGTAATTCATGTTCATGTGCATTTGAGATTTCATCAAATAATAATTCCGCTTTTTCAAGCTTACCCAGTCGTAGAGCGGTATCTCCGAAAGCGACCATTTCAGTGAGAGAAAGTGATTCCGGATGTTTCTGTTGACAGATCTCAAATTGTTCAAAAGCGGAAGAATAGTTCCCCGAATAATAAAGGCAGCGGGCTTGTTGTTTTCGCCAGACATGATTCTCAGGGAAATGATTTACAACCATGGCATAATAGACACTTGCCTCTTTCCATTGTTGATTTGCTTCACAGACACGGCCTAATGCTATGGGGAGCCTTTTGCTTCCCGGAGAAGTATGCAGCGCGCGCAATAGAATTTTCTGTGACTCGTTTGTCATTCCGGATTGTTCATAGAAGGCCGCTAATTTGAGTGAATAATCTTCATTGCCTGGCTTCAGTTCAACGGCTCGTTGCAGGCAGGCGATTCCTTCCTGAGTCTGCCCTGCCTGGAAAAAAAGCGTTCCAATGGCACTTTGTTTTTCTGAATCGTGTGGACTCGCAGCACGAATAGCGCGCAAGGATTTCAGGAACTGGTTGCGATTCCCCATATCATAAGAAAGCTGTGCATCGATCTCGAATGTACCAATATGGGCGGGGTCTATTTCACGAGCCGCTGCCAGCGAAGCTTTCGCCTGTTTCAATTCACCGTTCGAATAATGGGCGAGAGCCTGTTCCACAAGATCATTGGCTTGTGCATTGTAAGGCGAACGCTGCTTCTCTCCCGCAACCGGAGCTGTAGGCTGAGCAGGTTTTGATTCTGTTGTCTGTTTCAAAACGAACGAGGAAGCGGCAAAAGGAAGCGACTGACAACCGCTGCAGACAACCATGGATATAGATATTTGTAGTAGTAAATGACTTCGAAGGAAAGCAGGGTTTCGAACCATGTTTATGGATCTCCCTCCAGAGAAGGAACATATTCATCTGAAGATTGAGCAGGAGGTAATCCAATGAGTCGTCGGTTACGATTTTTCAAAGCTTCCTGAATGTAGTTTTGTAACTGAATTGCTTCGAGATTGTTTTTATCTAACCGGACTGCAATTTTAATGTGTTCTTTCGCTTTGGGCAAATTACCGATTTTCAGATATTTTTTCGCCTTTTTAATATGCATTTGAACAATGCGTATCTGGTTGATTGGCAGGAAATTTTCTTTAAATGTATCTAAACGTTCTTCTCCGTCATATTTCTCTGTCGCACCCTCTGCTTCTGCTTGCTGTGCCTGCACAATTCGGGGTGTAATCAAAATGATGAGTTCCGTGCGTCTCATAGTCTCACGTTGCAGCCGAAAGGCATTCCCGATCACAGGAATCGCTCCTAAAAACGGGACTTGATTTTTAGTATCAGAGGCCCGTTCTTCAATCAGTCCGCCAATCACAACAGTACTGCCATCGCGAACCATTACATTTGTCGTGACTTCTGTTGTCTGTAAGTCAGGAAGGTTTGTAGCTGTATTAATGGTCGCCGAACTGCGTTCCGGATGTATTTCCATCCGAATCTGTCCATCAGGAGTGATGAAAGGTCTTAAATTTAAAACAATACCCGAATCCAAAAAGTTGACATTCTGAATCGATGTATTTCCGTTTTGTGTAACGGTGGAATAACTGATTCGATCGCCGATGATCAATTCTGCTTTCTGTTTGTTTAAAGCCCGTAACTGAGGCGACGCAATCAGGTTCGTTTCCGTAATGTCTTCGAGTGCTTCGATGAATCCGCTGATGTCTCCGCGTAAAAAGCCATATTTCAGACCTGCGAGATCAGCAATAAACTGTCCGGTCGGTGGCACAATGTCACCAGAACCTGGTCCCGGGAAACCGCTGGAATTGTTCAAAAGCTGGCCATTACCATCGACGAGCAGATTTTTGTTATTTCCACCTAACACAGCGAAGTTTACACCAAAGCGCATATCGTCATTCAGCAGCACACTGATGATCATTGCTTCAATGACAACCTGCATGGGGGGCACATCTATTTTTTCGAGTAATTTATCCACCTCTTCGAGGATTTCGGGGTAATCCCGAACCAGGATGGAGTCATTCTGGGCCAGCGTGTCACCTCCTGCACTCGTTGGGTCTGGTGTGATCCCAATTTCACTGGGAGTCGTTAAAGAAACGAGACCGATATTCTCGGTTAGCAGCGGAGTAATCAAGTTCTGTAACTCTTTGGCACTGATATAGAACGGACTGTATAGTTTTGTGATGACTTTACGATTGGATTTCTTTTTCTGTTCCCACTCGGCAGGGGTCATCACATAGATGAAGTCTCCCTCTTTTTCCGACGCTAAATTATGGGAACGTAAAATGGCTTCCAGAGCTTGTTCGGCAGTCACATTTTTTAAATTTGCTGTCACCGTTCCTATGACTCCCTGCCCCGACAGGATATTTTTCCCTGAGAGTTCGCCTAACATATCAAGTACTTGAAGAATTTCTGCATCCTGAATTTGCAATGAGAATGTTTCTGCAGAGTCATGGTTCGGGCTCACCTTAAGTAAAGGTGATTTCTTTTTTTGTACCGTCTCTTTCGTTGATTTTTTCTGCGGTGTTTCTGTGTTCTGTGCCTCTGTTTTTTTCTCCGTCGTCGTTCGACTGGTTGCAGGTTTTTGTTGTAACCCGTCCAGTTTCCGTTCGAGTTCGCGAATCTGATTCATCTGTTGCATCTGTTGTAACAGTTTGGTTGCCTGTTCGAGGCGATCTGTATTCTGTGCCAGTTCCAGCTTCGATTGTTGTTGTGACTGGATTTGCAGATTTGTCAATCGGTCGACCTGTTTGGTCAGACTGACCAGACGTAATTCCATTTTGGATGTTTCTGGATCCTTGACGATCACTTTTGGATCGGAGGCCAGGTTAAATTGAACAGCACGCGCCCGGGCATTCGGGAGTTCGAGTCCCGGTTCGATCAAGATACGTGAACGCCGCATTTTCTTTTGAGGCGAAGCCGATGCGGCGTTTGCAGTCAGGACTGCTGGCTTGGAAACAGACTGTTTTTGTCCGGAATTAGCAGCAGGGGATTCTTTTAAAGCAGAAATGTGTGAATCTGATTCCGGCAAATTTCTTTCAGCAGTGCGAACAGGCAGGCTACTTTGTGAGCGCGATGCGACAGGCCTGGAATCGTGGACTCTTAGAGGAGGATTCGATGAAATGAACAGAGCTTGCGGTGTTTTAACATCAGTCATCGCGGCAATTAACAGCAATGACAGCCCCGTTAAAGTGGCCCAGAATGCTGGTATAAAATATTGTCTTTTCATGTTTCGACCATCATCCGTGATCGTCCGAATCAAACCAGGGTTTTCTGTGATACGAACTGTTATTGAGCGAACTTGATAAATGCTGAGGTATCGTTTTGAATTTTTAACTCAAATTTTTGTTCGCCTTGTTTTAATATGACATTGCGGGCTGCTACATGTTCTAAGGTATAAGTAACATTCTCGTGCTCGAATGTTTTACCTTCATAATACATTTTTTCATTGATAATGGCCGCTTTGCGAAATTTACCAATGATGGTTGTTTTCAGCACAATTCCTGCTGGCAGTTCCAGAACCTTTTTTTCAGGTGCTTTTTTGAGATCTGATTCCGGTCGTTCGGGTTCACCCGCAAATAAGATTGGAGGAGAAAACTGATCTCGATTGACAGTAAAGGGGTTTTTTTGAACGGCTCCCATTTGAACAGATTGCACCAGCGGATCAGACTGCATCAATGAATCAAACTGCTCCCATGAACGATTGGTTTCGTCCACTGGTTCGTTTTGCGCAAATACCATTTCTGTCTTAACTGGGGGACGGGTTGGAGTCGCTATTGACTGGGTTTTTTCAGGAACAACAGCTGCGGGAGAAGTTCCTCGAACAGCGCGATACAGTGGTGGTATCCAGAAATAGAACCCCACCAGCAATAAGAGGCCCAACAGCAGCGTCTTATGCCAACTCGCTCTTAAATCATGTAATAACTGTTCGTTAAAAGATTTCACAGGCAGTTTACTACTTCAAATAAATGGATCGGACTTAAAAAGGGCTCTTTCTTCTCAAAAGAGACCCGTTTTTCCCGCAGGCAGTGTTGGTTTCAAGAACTTGATCCCGAATGCACCTTTATCTGTTATCGGCTGAAAGAAACGTATTTCTAATCCTATTTTCGTCAAAATCCGAAAAATCACTCTGATTTTCGTGTAATACGTAAACTGACAGCGCTATCGTCCCTTTAACAAAGCCCGTGTTTTTCCCATCTTGTTTTGAAATGGAGAGATTTGAGATGGTAAACAGGCGTTGTTCCTGGTCGAGCCCGTTCAAAAAGTGAATCAATCCGGAGTACGATCCTGACACATTCAGTAAAAATGGTTGCCGAAGATAAGTTTTATGGACTTCCGATTCACCGGGATTTAATTCCGAAACAGTGAGGGAAGAATTTTTTGCCAGCAGTGCGACTCGTTGTAAGACCTGGTGCGTATCTTTGTCGGTTGGAATTCGTTTGCTGAGTCGGCTGATGAATGCCAGTCGCTGATCCAGTTCCTGGTGCAGCTGCTCGAGATATTTGACCTTCTTTGGAACTTCACTAATCGACTGCTGAATGGCTGTGATTTCTTTCTGTAACTGCTGTTTCTGTTTTAATCCAGGCAGATACACGACGAAGGTAAACACAGCGACGACGACTGAAAGGCTGATGATGGTGATTAAACTGTCACGGCGTGATTTTTCATTCATTGCTGAATCCTCCGAAAATGGAAGTGTCTAATTTTGCCGTGCACTGGTGATCGATTTTGGGAACATACATACCCGGCGCATTCACAACCATTCTGAGCCGGAACGATCGCATAGGCTGACCTTCGAAAATCGTTTCATTCGACTGAACCAAATCGATTTCTTTGAATATGCCGACTTGATCCAGATTGGACATATAGTTGGAAATGGAAAGATGATCAGGGGACATTCCCTGTAAGTTAAGCACAAGATGTTCCTGAGCGTGTTGTGCCTGCAAATGCTTTAGATCAACAAGTTCAGGTATGAGATCTGCAGGCTGCTTAGGTGGAATTTTCTTACCGGCCAACTGTTTTTTTACAATGACTTTTTCAAATGAGAACTGGAATTCGTTTAACGAAACAAATTCTGGTAACGAATGACTGATCATTGTGAGTAATTGCGCGGGTGACTCATCGAGTTGAATCGTCGCTAACAGGTTCGCTTGAGTCTCTGAATGTTTGATTTTCTTACTCAGTTGATCTGGTTTTTCCAGTTGTGCATTCATTAATTGAAACCGTTCTTCCAGATTTTTCTTTTGTGTCTGGAGGTGATGTTGAATTTCTCTTTGTCGTACAGTGCCTAACGTAACCAGGGTGAGAAAGATGACAACGATTGTACGACGCCAGATACGGTTACGATGCCGCCTGCGGACTTCACGGTAGCTTGCTGGTAAAAAATTGATTTCAGGTATCATGGTTTCACCCTTAGCGGGGTCTTTTCGGATCAATCAAAGATCAGATCCGGTGTTAAGTTGAAAAAGTATTTGGTCCAAAACAGGAACTCATTATTCAGAATTGTCTTTCATCGCCAGTCCCATAGCAGTGGACCATCTGCCAGGGCGTTCCAGAATGGAAGTGGTTGTTGGCCAGCGTTTTAAACATTCAAATGGATTACCCATTCTGCAATCAGAGTTTAAGCGATCTGACAGAAAGTCGATCAGCCAGGGGCTGGATTCATTTCCGGTGACGACGAACTCGTCTAGTTTTTTTCCGCGGAAAGTGACCTTATAGTACCGGAGGCAGTTCTCAATTTCCGAGCTGATATTTTCCAGAATCGAACGAATCGAATCAATCACCGAGCGGTGAAGTTCATCGCTGGCATTTAATGTCGGGGAATTCGTAACAATTTTTCGAAGACGAATCGCTTCCGACAGTGGCAGATCCAGATTTTCAGCAACGGCACGATCAAGATGGTCGCTGCCTTGCATGATGTATTTCAAAAACAGCAAATTTTTCTGATCTGCGAAAATCACTGTGGTAGCCGCATCCCCGAAATTTAAATAGCAGCTGGTAGAATTTGTTTGCACAGCGTCAGGCATGTTGTGAAAACATCGCAATGTTGCCGATGGTTCCACGTCGATGGCAACGGCCGTTAATCCTGCTTGTTCCAGAAGGTTCAGATGTCGTTTCAAAATTCCATTATGGCATGCCAGAAGGATCACTTCCTGTTTGGTATTCGATTCCTGACGAACCTGACCGGCAGGTAAATGACGGATTTCTGCTTCATCGACCGGATAGGGGAGCCTTTCTTCCGCTTCCCATGCGACGACTTTCGCAATTTCTTCTGGGGGGAGCTGCGGCAGCCTGACATTCTGAATAAATAATTCCTGAGAACCAAGGCAGCTGATGACGCGTCGTCCTTTGAAATGGTGGTCAGACAGAATTTGACGAATCTGAGCAGCCACTTTTGCGTCTCGTTCATCGAGCGAGCTTTTTTCATCCACGTCTATTTGTTCTTGTGCAATGGCATGGACGGTGCGGTTCTTGACTGGTCCCGCGAACTGGACCAAAGTGGCAGTGCTTGGCCCGAGTTGCAGGCCAATCGGACTATATTGAGAACGTTGTAAGGATATCATGTCTTTATTTCTAAATGTAGATACTACGAAAATCAGTTTGTTAATGTTTGTATGTCTTCAAGCCATGCCTGACCGGTCACCCAGGAAACGGTAATCGGAATATAAAAGGTTGATCCATTTCTTTCTGCTGACAAGATGAGAATGGTATCCTCGTTTCTATCCGGACCCGTGCCTCCCATCGGACCAAATTCCAGGTCGCTGACTTCTCTTTCAGACGTTTTCAGTTTGAGTTTTGTAATGGCAACCTGATCCGGCAGATTAAGAGATGGAATCTGAACCGGTCTGATATATTTATCAGAGACAGCGGCAGTACCAGCCAGGTAGTTTTTCGGTACAGGCAGGTTGCCGGATCCTGTGTGCAGGATCTCATACGATTGTGAAACGAAGTCAAAATTGACGGTATATTTCGTATTAAATTTAATAGCATGGCTACGGGCCAGACGCAGGTCAGTGACTATCGTTCGCGCAGTTGTTTCCAGAGAGACGGCACTACTGGTATCTGTAGAGATCAGTGAAACGGATACGAGAATCGAGATCAACGTGATAACAATCAGCATTTCAACCAGTGTGAAGGCAGATCTGTTTTTCGGATTCCTGATCTTGATGCGCAGAAATGCCACTGGCGTACTTCGAGATGAAGAACACTCACAGGTTTTCCAGTAATCTTGTTGTTGATATTGCTTCTGCATCAGATTCCAATTTTGAGTCAGGGAGATTCTTTCCAGTCAATCAAAGACCAGCGATATCCCGAATATTCCGGATCGAGTTCCCCGCCGTTATAAGGTTCAAACAATGGTGGTTCCCAACGATATTCGCGATCAGTTAGATGTTGAATATGCAGTGTCGGTTCCAGATTCAGACCGAACGTTTGATAATAAGTGTCCCAATCGGCGAAGTTCAGCGGGTCTTCAAGCCACTCAGAGAATCCCTGTTGAGGAGTTCCTGCAATAATTTGTCCCTGGAGATCGGTTTCCCAGTTAATGATCCGATTATCCCAGAGAGAAGTTGAAAGTACCCATTCATTTAAACGTCGGAAGTCAATTTTCTCTGCACAGACGGGGCCGCGAATTTGTGTCAAAGCCTGTTTATGCAGCTTGATCTGGTAACTGACAGGCGTTGCATGATCAATTTCTCCTCGAATCGTCAATTGCTGGTTCTGACTGTCCACACCGACGATCGGGTACCATGTACCCGTTGATCCCACCTTGCCCGATCCTGTTGTATTTAACCAGATGGCATAGGTTCCATCAGATGATAAAGTATTGAGTACTCGGTTTTCACGGAGCGTCACAATGCTGTTAGGTTGTTCGATAGAAACGGCGGTCGCTGTACCAGTCAATTGGATTTCAGTCGCATTGGGGTAACTCACCGCACCTCCGCCGCCATCAATTTTATCATGACAGACAACGGCTCCTTCAATCGATGTTTGCGTTGATCGGTCAAAATAAATATCTTCAGCGACCAGTGTAGGCAGTCTTGGCCAGAGATCGGCGTTTGGAATCAGCGGTTCGCCTGCTGAATCTTTCCAGTTAAACGCGGTAACATAGATCCCTTTCCCCTGAAAACTGATTCTGGAAGATGCGACTAACGTTCCCTGAATGACAACATTGTCGTAAACAGTAAGGTTTCCGCTGCGGTAAAAAATTCCCAGTGGATTGTCGGGAGAAGGTTTCAAAGTCACGTTGTATAATGAGGAGTTCAGCGAGACCGCGTGATATTCCGGGCCACCTGCATAGAGTCGGTAAGTGGCAAATTGAGAATAATTCGGACTTGGTATGGATAAGCGTTCCGTTGTTGTTGACCAGCTCACTTTCAGGTCGGACAGATCTTGTTGAATTGTAGAATTGGGTGAATTATAAAAAGTAATATGCCCTGCTATCGGATGCGGATATTGAACTGTTGCCTCAGCTAAACTTATTGAACCGACAGGGAAGTTCACAAATCGGGTTCCCAGATCCTGCATGAACAACCTTCGGACAGAGGAATCCCAATAAGGATCCTTAAAAATTTGTAGACGATCATTTAACCAGATATTTCCGTCAATCCGGTCACAGGGATCGAGTACGAGTGAATATGTACCTTCCTCTGCAAACAAGGCATATTGTTTGATAAGATCGTACTGACCCGTATTGGCTACCGAATCTGTCGCAACCGCCGAGTCGCCGGTCAGGATTGTTCTTCCCGCTAATCGGGGAACTAACCGGACTTTGGCAGTGATTTGATATTCGGTCCGCATATCAATGTTTTCAGCAGATGTCCATGCTCCCAGAGATAGCACATCAAGCTCCAGAATGGAGCCGAGAGAATTATGGGATGCCGCAAATGAAATGGTATAGGTGCTGGTTCCATCTGAATCGGTGTGAAAAGTTCGTTCGTACTCATCACTCAGTCCAGCCCAGTTGAGTGAGTTGATTCGGTTGAGTGCATCCGAGATTCCGGCACGAGCAGCATTCCTGGCCAGCTCACGGCGTGAACCATTTTCAGAAATTTGTACGAAAATGCTTTGAGATTGAATAAAAGAATAGGTCAAAACCAGAGACAGACTTAAAGCAAACATCACAAGAATCAGCGATATACCCGATCGAGGCGCGTATCCGTTCTGCGATGATCGGTGTTCTTCAACACGATCGTTCAAAACAGTCTTCAATGCATTTTTTTTATGGAGTGTATGCATAATACCTTGAACTGGATCCAAAAAACGGGAGTGCGGTCGACGAGTTGATGTCATTCAATGCCGAACGCTCCATGGTCTCAAACTGAGTTTCAAAATAAACGGTAATCTGGCGTAAACCTGTGCTGGAACTTGCTGTTCCTTGTGGCCATGGCAGACTCATCCAGGCACTGGTTCCTGAGCTGACTCCACTCAAGCTGGCGTCAGAAGGAGTTTTGACGATTTCAAACCTCAGGTTTCCTGTAGATTGGCGCAAGGGACGTCCTGACAAAACATACTGACTGCTCTTGACGCGATTACTCAATAAGACAGATTCAGCATAATTTGAGTCGATCAAGTAACGAATCGAGTAGTCAAAAAAAAAGTCGTTGAAGTCAATTGACAGATCTACGTCCGGAAAAGCGAGTTCCACAATATTGTGTGAATCGTTGGGATCAATCGTATAGACCAACAATTCGTTAATATTGGGGAGCCGCGTTAATACTCCTTGATCACTGATACCTCCATTACGGCCGCCAGTCCAGACTACGAGTGTGTCAGGGAGATCAAAGTAGGTCCAGGAATGGGTTACGACTGCCAATCCGACCTGAGGTGGTTGACCATTAACCTGATAGACGCCTGCTTGAGAGACCATCATTTTTATGCGATCAAAAGTCGCTGTGGTCTGCGCTTGAGAATCTTCGATACCCTGAGTATGTTCCCAGGCAGACTGGGTGGCCGTCACAATGCCGCCCAGTGCTACAATCAGCATAGAAGAGATCGACATTGCCATGATCAACTCAATCAGTGTGAGACCGCTAAATGAACGTCGGCTTTGATTTGCGCAGGAACACAAGCGACCCGTCTCTTTTAGGAGAGGGCGATTGCAATACGCATTCGATGCGGAACGGGAATGATCAGGGTGCGAGTGGTACATAACTAAAAATTCGTGTTACTTCTGCGATCACCTGGTCTGGTGAGTTTTCATTCATTGCTAATTTGATTGTTACAGTGACTCGACGAAAGTCAGAATTATCATTTGTGACTGTCCAGCCTGAATCGTTATCAGGCTCTATTTTTTCTACAGTGACTTCGCGTGTCAGACTCGCTAAAAAACTGGTATCTGGCACGAGAAGACCAGGACGCGGGACTTCGTAGTATTGCATAAAGGTGACCGGTTCCCATCCCAATGGGAGTCCATCTTTTCTTGTGAGTGGAGAAGCCGACCAGTTGTGGTAGTCATCCAGATCATCAAAATTGACTCGCGTACGATTACTGGCAGGGCGTGTGTCAGTGGATGTGGGAAACCTTACAGATGCGAGCTCATCGAACATCTGGTCAGCCAATCCAATGCCAATGGTTTGATTCAATGCGGAATAGCTGGTACCCAAAGAAGATCCGATCGCTGCGAACAGCGCAGCACCCGCAGTCGCTGTGATGGTCACAGAGATCAGCGATTCAATCAGAGTTAATCCGTTGCGGCGGGTTCGCTGCAACCACATTTTGCTGGTTGCCATTCGCTTTTCCAATTCAATTCCGCCCGAGGGTGCTAATCTGTATCACACAGAAATGCGTTCCAGTTGCAGAGCGCGTGATGATTATTTCAAGCACCATTCAAGTCGGATGGTTCCAAGAAAAAAGCGCGGCAAGGTCCCCTCAAAGCTCCCAGCTTTCCTTGCCGCGCTGTAGATCCTCGCTTCAAAAAGAAGCGGAGGAAAATTGTAGATTGATGTGTTGAGAGGTTTATCAGTCCCTCTCTGTCAACAAAAGTAGGTCACGTTCACCGTTAGTCAAATGAATTGGTGAAGATATCGCGAAATAAGAAATTCTCCGATATATTTCGGAAGGTTCACGATCTTACAGGGCAGATTAATCACTAAGATCCCTGTAATTGATACGATTGCGAGAGCAATAATCGACTGGAACAAACAGGATGGCACCGTGAATTACTGCTTTGCCTGTTCAATTTGTAATTTGGAAGTGAGTGCCGCCTCGCGCAGCGTTTTGTCTGATTTCGTGTCTTCAATCAGCGTTTGCAGCGTTTCCAATACTGCTTTTGCTGGTTGTCCAATTTGGCCCAGGATTTTAACTGTAGCTAATTGTACACTTTCGTCAGGGTCATTGAGAGCCGTTTTGAGGGCAATAAGTTGATCTTCCGAATGCGAGTCCAGGTTTCCTAATGCATAAATGGCAGTGAGACGGGTATTGGGATCTTGATGCTTTGTCAGTGTGATCAAAACGGGAATCGCCTTGTCTCGATAATCCGAAAAGTGGGTGAGTGTGGAGGCTGCATTGACTTGAATAAATGGCGATTCATCCTCCAGGGCGTTTTCCAGCGCAGGCGCTGCTTCTTTTGCTTCCGGTCCCAAGCCTGCCAGATACATGCTTGCTAATTCGCGCGCAGGTATTTCAGGATTGGATAATTCTGCTATCAATGTAGGCACCGCTGTTTTTCCAAACGCACTCAGTTGTTGATCTGCTTTTGTCCATTCATCAGGGTCAGGCTCATCTCGGATTTCCATTAACTTCTGGAAAACGGTTTTGACCTCGATTTGTGGATCAACGGGTTCAACTGATGGTGCATTTTCGGTTTGTGAGATTTCAGCGACCTGCCTGGAATCAGTCTGATCAGGGCTGGTTTTGTCAACAGTGGCTGTATCTGCATGATTCTCATATGAAGAGTTTGAAGACTCGCATCCGTGAATCGTCAGAATAAAAAAAATCGCACAAAAGACGTTTGCAGCTGGAAAACGTGGCATGCTACGGGAATCCATTCGCTCAAAAATTCCTCTATAATAAGGTAACCTGGCCGAATTATAGCCGATTCTCATTTTGGTGTAGAGAGAACTTCTTAAATTGGCGCTCAATCTCTGTATTCGCTCTATTTTATTGAAATATCAACATTAACGGGGACAGGCCTCTAATGCTATAATCCAGTCTGAATCCAGCTGGAAAACAGGTCAACTAACAGCAAAATCTGCACCGAGGGTTTCACATGAAGCGTATTATTTTATGTCTTATACCGTGCATTTCATTATTGAGTGAGATCACACCTGCGTTTTCACAAAGCAGCTCCTACTTTCGTAACCTGCGAAATGAGATGGTGAGCCGGTATATCGAAGGAGAAGGCATAAAGAATCAAAGGGTACTTTCTTCCATGAAGCAGGTACCCCGTCATGAATTTGTGAGTTCAAATTTGAAAAATCGTGCTTACCTGGATGTGGCATTACCCATAGGTTACAAACAAACGATCTCCCCCCCGTTTGTCGTGGCATACATGACAGAAACCATTAATCCACAACCGGGTGATAAAGTTCTGGAAATCGGGACTGGCAGTGGTTATCAGGCAGCGGTGCTTTCTGCTTTAGTGAAAGACGTGTATACTATTGAGATCGTGGAAGGGTTAGGGAAAAAAGCGGCTAACCGATTAAAACGTCTCAAATACCGTAATATACATACTCGAATTGGCGATGGTTACCTTGGCTGGCCCGAAGAAGCGCCGTTCGACAAGATCATTGTAACCTGTTCACCCGAAAAGGTTCCTCAACCTCTGATCGACCAGTTAAAAGAAGGAGGTATGTTGCTCATCCCACTCGGAGAGCGTTATCAGCAGGTCTTTCATTTGTTCCAAAAAGAACAGGGGCAACTAAAACATAAACGACTCATTCCGACATTATTCGTTCCGATGACAGGGCGATCTGAAGAGAAGCGTGAAATCAAGCCCGATCCGCTCAAGCCGAAAATTATCAATGGTGGATTCGAAGTTGATGCAAATGGCGACAAAAAAGTTGATAACTGGCACTATCAACGCAAGGTAACTCGACTCAATAACGGTGCAAGAGAAGGTAATTCGTATTTGGAATTCGAAAATGATTCAGCGGGAGGCATGTCTCAAATATTGCAAGGCATGGCCATTGATGGATCAAAGGTGGATGCACTGGAAATCAGTCTGCAGGTAAGTTACCTCAATACGGCTCAAGGTGAAAAAGTCTTTCAAAAACCAGGATTGATCATTCATTTTTATGATAAAGTTCGCCGAAATATCGGACAGGCCTATATTGGTCCCTGGGTCGGAAGTCGAGACTGGCATCAGGATCGGAAAAAAATTTCCGTACCGTCTCAGACCCGTGAAGCAATTATTCAGTTAGGATTAAACGGCGGAACTGGTGTTTTGAAAGTGGATGACCTCAAAATTGATCGTGTTGATTAAATTCGGAATTACGGAGACGGAGCTCAAAGTTCTAACGGGTTAACAGTACTCCCGTTGTTTTAGTAATAAAATTATCAACACTTCATTCATTTTTATTCATAAATCCAAACCGGTTTATTCCTACTTCCACAAGAATGAAGTAAGGTAACGATTCATCCACAAAATCAAAATTCTCTTAAGCAGAATGATTGTCCGGTATAATCGCATTCAATAATTATCATCATTATTATGCGGCGCTGGTTCGATCACTGGAAAACGAATGCCATTACGTCAATTTCAATCTATCCAACAGTCCTGCGGTGCTATTTTCCCGGATCTCGAACAAAATTACCCTGTTGTGTCTCACTTTGGGAGCCCCGAGAAAGAGTATCAGAGCGCACAAAAGACAGCAGTCGTTTTCGACATGAGCCATCGTGATCAATTCGAATTACGAGGCAAAGACCGGGAAAAATTTCTGCATAACTTTTGTACGAACGACATAAAAAATTTAAAACCAGATCACGGTTGCGAAGCATTTATTACGAATGTGCAAAGTCGTATGCTTGGTCATGTTTTCGCCTTCAGCCATGAAGAATCGCTTTGGATTGATACGGCTCCTGGTGCCAGCGAATCCATCATAAACCATTTGGATCGCTACATGATTTTGGAAGATGTCAATATAAAACAGCATAATCTGGAATTTGGCAGTTTGTATCTGACAGGCCCACAATCAACAGAAATTCTCAGCCGGTTGAGCATTGATGTCGAGTCCATGGTTGTGAACCAGCAATTGCGTATACGTATCAACGACGCGGACACCCAACTCACAGTACGCCGCGTTGACTGGTTACACCAGCCTGGGTATCTCTGTTGTCTGCCGTATGGAAAAACAGCTGATTTCTGGACGCGATTGAAAGACGCTGGTGCCTCTCCAGCAGGCCAGAATGTATTTGATGCCTTACGAATTGAAGCGTTGTTTCCGATCTACGGGGTCGACCTTTCAGAAGAAAATTTGGCGCAAGAGGCGAATCGGACTGATCAAGCCATTTCATTTAAAAAAGGCTGTTATCTGGGGCAGGAACCGATCGCGCGGATCGATGCACTGGGGCATGTGAACCGGGAATTGCGCGCAATCGGAGTGGCGCAAGCATGGGCTCCCCCTCTGGGGACGAAAGTGATGGCGGGAGACGAAAACGAACTTCAAGAAGTGGGTACCATTACATCATCCGCTCTCTCATTCGGGAAGTATCCTGCCGTCGCAATGGCACTGCTTCGGCGTGGATCGAATGAGCCTGGTACAACAGTTCGTTTGATTTCAGAAGATCTCCAGGGCATGGGAACCGTATTTACCAGCCTGGATTAAACAGGCAGATTCGAACGTTTTTTTTAATGTCTTTCCAGCGGAGAGCGGTGAAATTGAGTGCCGCGCATTACAATGGATGAAAAAGCGCCGCGCCTATGTCCAGTCCATCCCGCTCCTGTCACAGTCTTCAATTACCGTTGCGATTTTTAAAAATCGTTCTAGCGCTCTTTTCTCTGGTGCTATTGATAACCACCTGGCAGCTCTGGGTCCCGCAAACGCTATTTCCGCAAGTGCCTTTATTTTCCTGGATACTGATTCTACCTGCCTGGCTGGACTGGCTGACGTTTTTGACCATGGTGGTTTCTGCCGTTTGTATTCTGGGGATTGTCATTTTCTCTATCCTGCTTCAGATTCGAGGCCGGGAGCTCTGGTACATTTTTCAACAAGTTTGTGGTGGTCTGTTTTTCACGGCGTTTCTGATTTCGATCTTGTTTGACCAGCATCGAATTCAACCCTGGGCATATCAATTTGCGATTAGTTTTCTGTTGCTGCTGTTTCTGAAACCGCAGCGCGCAATTAGTGTGTTTCGTCTCTTTGTGATCAGTATTTATTTTTTCTCTGCACTCTCCAAGTGTGATGCCAGTTTTGTACAGACTCTGGGCCGCCATCTCGTGGATGGGCTTTTTACAGGGATGGGACTTTCAACCGCATACTGGTCAGAACAAAGTCTGACCTGGATTGCCGCTTCTTTCCCAGTAGCGGAATTATTGGTTGCGCTTGGCTTATTCATTCCGCGCACCCGACGATGGGCTCTCTGGGCAGCGGTATTGATGCATGTCTGCCTGATCATTGCCGTCGGTCCCTGGGGTTTGAATCATCATCAGGGTGTGATTATCTGGAATATTTATTTCATCGTCCAGGATCTGATGATCTTTGGTCCCTGGTTTGAGAGAACACGTTTTCAAGAATCGTCCACCAGTGATACTGGCTGGAGTTTATCATTGACAGCAGTCTCCGGTTCAGAACGAGGTGTATTGCTCGTTGCCTGGTTTGCGATGTCAGCTCCTTTTCTTGAACCGATGGGCTATTTTGACCACTGGCCAGCCTGGGGTTTGTATTCGAGCCATCATGATCGCGTGACCCTTCTGGTCGATGCGCGCGATAAATCTTCTCTCCCCCCTTCACTGCAGCCATTCGTCGATTCGCCTCAACCCTTGAGTCGATGGAGCCGCGTGCGCCTCGATCGCTGGTCACTGGCGGAGCTGGGTGTGCCCATTTATCCGCAAGCTCGTTTTCAGTGTGGAGTCGCGTTAGCAGTAGGCAGAGTTCTGGAACATGGCATGAGGGAAAAAAAGCAGCAGCAGCCACAAGTCAAGCTGCTGTATGAGGGAGCCGCCAATCGATTTACAGGCAAGCGTAAAATGAATGAATATAGTGGCTTAAAACAAATCGAGCAATTCGCAGAGCACTTCAGGTTTAATGCGCTGCCTCGTCCTGTTCAAGAGGCTGAAAATTCGAACCTTTTCTATTAAAAGCAGTCTCTCCTGTGTGCGTCGGTTGCATTTTCTCTACATTCAAAATACAACGGCTTTTCTGTACGGATAAAAAATATCACTGGAATCCTCCAACGCAAGTTTTGCATTTTATAGGATATGAGGCGTCAAATGGCTTTAATTAATGATCACTTTCTGAAGCTGACGGCGGGTTACCTGTTCCCGGAAATTGCGCGTCGCGTGAATCAGTTTTGTGAGAGCAACCCCAGCGCGGCTGTCATTAAACTGGGCATAGGTGATGTGACGGAACCACTGCCGGCGGCGATTCGAGAAGCCATGCATTCTGCCATCGATGAGATGGGCACGCATGAAACATTTCGTGGTTACGGCCCTGAGCAGGGATATTCATTTCTGCGCGATGCCATTGCCAAACATGATTTTCAATCGCGGGGTGTCGAAATTTCAGCCGACGAAATTTTTGTTTCGGATGGTTCAAAATGCGATACGGGAAACATTCTGGATATTTTTGGTTCGGACAATAAGGTGGCAGTGACTGATCCCGTTTATCCGGTCTATGTCGACACAAATGTCATGACGGGGCGCACAGGCCCCGCTGATGAAAGCGGTCGCTATGCAGGTTTAACCTATTTACCTGTTACTGCAGCGAATGATTTCGTTCCTGCTTTACCGGAATCACCCGTTGATTTGATTTATCTTTGTTATCCAAATAATCCGACCGGGACTGTTGCAACAAAAGAGACCTTGCAGCGATGGGTCGATTACGCCAAAGCAAACGGGTCGATCATTCTGTTTGACGCGGCTTACGAGGCCTTCATTACTGATCCGGAAATTCCTCATTCCATTTATGAAATTGAAGGCGCCAAAGACGTGGCAATCGAATTTCGTAGTTTTAGCAAGAATGCCGGATTTACAGGAACACGTTGTGCATTTACTGTGGTTCCCAGGCAGTTGACGGGGAAAACAGCATCCGGCGAAACAACGGAGATTCATCCGCTTTGGAATCGACGTCATTGCACAAAATTTAACGGTGTTTCCTACATCATCCAGAAAGGGGCGGAAGCCGCCTATTCCGAGCAGGGAAAACAGCAGATCCAAACCTTGATCGCATTTTACCTTGAAAACGCCCGCTTACTACGTGAGGGCCTGGAATCGGTCGGAATATCCGTTTATGGGGGCGTCAATGCCCCTTACGTATGGCTCAAGGCGCCCGGTGATGTTTCCAGTTGGGAGTTCTTTGATGAATTATTGCAGAAAGCACACCTGGTGGGGACACCTGGCAGTGGATTTGGTGCTTCAGGAGAGGGCTATTTTCGCTTAAGTGCTTTCAATAACAGAGATAATATCAACGAAGCGGTGACCCGATTCCAGAATGTTGTCAGCTGATCAGGTGGATCCATTCTCGTGAGAAGACGGAATTAGAGGCTCTAATTTCAGGGTGAATCATTCTATATCAGGCCTGCTTTATATGGACACTCCCCGGGAAACTCTCTTATAATTAGCTCCTTGTTCTGTCAAAGTTCCTCTGTGAAAGAGGACACCATGCAATACACCATCTGCTAATTCGGAAGGCATAAGCTGCCAACTGAGTCTCGCCGACCCGTATGGTCACACCTTCTCACATTTGTTTTTGTAGTTTACCGAAAGGTTATTCCCATGTCAAAATGGCACTTGACTGCCTGTTTCTGTATTGCATTTTTTGGATTTTCTCAACTGGCATCAGCTCAATCTGAAAAAGCTGCTTCTGATAAATCACCTCTTAAAGACCAAAAACAAAAGGTCAGTTACGGGATTGGATATAATCTGGGAAAAAATCTGATGCGAGATCAACTGGATCTTGATCCACAGGTTCTGGTCAAAGGTATTGTTGACGCAATGACCAAGAAAAAGCCGTTGATGAGCGATGAGGAAATTCAATCAACCCTGGTTGCTTTTCAAAAGGAGTTACGAGCGAAACAAGAAGCCAAGATGAAAGAAGCATCGCAGGCAAACGTGGCGAAAGGGAAACAATTCCTGGCAACGAATGCTAAAAAAGAGGGAGTGAAGACTACAAAGAGTGGCTTGCAGTATAAGGTTGTCAAACAAGGAAAAGGAAAAACTCCTGGTTTAAAAGACAGTGTTACTACTCATTATCGCGGAACGCTCATTAATGGAAAAGAGTTTGACAGTTCGTATAAACGAAATCAACCAGCGACTTTCCCTGTCAATGGTGTGATTCGTGGTTGGACCGAAGCATTGCAATTGATGAAAGAAGGCGATAAGTGGCAATTATTTATTCCCAGTGATCTGGCATATGGTCAGAGAGGCTCAGGTCCTGATATCGGACCGAATGAAGTTCTGATCTTTGATATCGAGTTACTCAAGGTCAATTAATTTCCTGATGTAAACTGAGTGGAAAAAAATCCAAGGCCGATGCTCTACTGAGAGTGTCGGCCTTTTTTCGTTCGATTTTTTGAGTGCCTCCTCTGAACAGACTTTGTTGCCGCTGTGACTGATTCCTGGTTGAGAATGTCATGAACGACTTCCTGTGTGGATTGTACAGGTTATAAGGAATGGGTCTGGAGGTTTTTCAATCCATTTTAGGCATTTCTGGAAATCAATCCGCACGGATGTTTCATTTTGTAAGCTAAAGTTCACGAACAACCCTGTAAATTGTATCCCTCTATTTTCTAGATCAATTAGCACAAAGTAACTGAGATATGCCAGGTATTGACCAGAATCACAGCCAGATGTTGCAGGAAATGAATGACTCGTCTTCAATCAACGGTCATGAATATTCGAGCGAAACACAAGCCAGACCGACATGCCCTGAATGTGGTTCGCCTCAACCTCAGGGACTTTCATCATGGTGTCCCGATTGTGGTTATTATCCGGCTTTGGGAAAATGTGTCGGGCAGCCAGTGACTCAGGAACAAGAGGTGACGAAACCCCAGCCTCAAACGATCTGGGAACTCATACCGGAGTGGGGTTGGGTTCTGGGACTTGGTGCGATTGCTGCCATTGGCCTCAGTGTTGGGGCACTATTTGTTTGTAAGAGTCCAACAGAATTGTGTTTATGGACTTTAACGCAGGCGGGCGTGGGTTTGGTTCTGTTTATGACCGGGCACATTGCCGTCTATCTTAATGCTGTTTCAAAATCGATTGAATTTGGAATGATGAGCATTTTTCTGACACCACTCAAAATCTGGCGACCGACAATTCACCGACTTCCAACAGGTGTCTGGAAATTGAATCTGGCTGTATGGGGTCTGACATTATTGGTCAGCGCTTTCGCGATTGTAGGCGGATTTGACTTCAATTCCCTGTTCAAAGATTGGGGTGTGCGTAAAGCAGCTAATGTCAATCTCCTGGCTTCTGTTGTCGATCAGGCTAAAGAAGCTGAGGGAGGCGCGGATAATATGGAAGACGCATTGAATGATTTTGCTGGTGGAACCGAAGACGAAAAAGAAAAGACAGAGCCAGCAGAAGTATTGGCACCCAAACTCCCTGAATTCGATTGTTTGCTGGTTGGTTATACCACGTTGCCCAATGGTAAAATCAGTTCGGTGCAGATTGCCTCGTCCTATAACAAAAAATTAGTCTATGCAGGTTCGATTAATGCCAGCGATATTCCAGCAGAAATCCTGAAAGAATGGCAAGACCGGTTGCCACGTTTCAAACAGACAAAACCATTCGTGAAAACCAGGCAGACAGCAACCTGGTTGAAACCAAAGTTCACACTCAAGGTGGCTTCGAAGGGTTGGACCGATACGAAGGTGCGGTTGATTAAACCTCAGTTTGTCTCTGTATTACAGGAGATCAGTGTCGACTAACTTCAAAAAGAAACGCGTTCCTGTTTATCTAAGGCCTCTCTGTATTAACAGAGAGGCCTTAATTTATCATTGGATTTACTTGAATGCACAGGGAAATGTTTTCTGTTCTGTTGTTCTGAGTTGTGGACACTGTTATCGCTGTCCTTGAATGCTAGAATATTCATAGCGGCATCTTCTTTCTATTAATACAGGCTATGAAAAAAATGAAACCGGAACTGGAACGTTACAGTCGGCAGGTTCTCTTTTCAGAACTCGGCGAAACAGGTCAGGCAAACTTAATGCGAAGCCGCGTTTTACTGTGTGGCTGTGGCGCTCTGGGAACGGTTCTGGCTGATACTCTTGTCAGGGCAGGTGTCGGTCATTTGAAAGTCGTTGATCGCGATTTTGTCGAGATGAGTAATCTACAAAGACAGGTGCTGTTTGATGAAACCGATGTGGCAGCCAGGCTTCCAAAGGCGATTGCCGCTGCTGAAAAGTTGCGAAAAATTAACAGTGAAGTCCAGATTGAACCCATTGTCGAAGATATTGATCATACGAATATTTTAGCATTGGCAGAGGGCGTCGACCTGATTTTGGATGGAACAGATAATTTTGAAGTACGTTATTTGATAAACGATGTTTCTCTCGAAACAGGAATTCCCTGGATCTATTGTGGCTGCATTGGCAGCACGGGCCAGACGATGACAATCCTTCCGGGTCAGTCTGCGTGTCTGCGCTGTTTAATCGACTCGGCACCGGAACCCGGTAGCACTGAAACCTGTGATACGGCTGGCATCCTGGGACCCACGGTCAATGTGATTGCTTCGTTAGAGGCTGTCAGTGCGATCAAAATTCTTTCGGGTCGTGTGGATCTGATCAAACCAGAGTTAACTGTTGTCGATGTCTGGGATGGTTCGTTTCGACAAATGAGCATTGCCGACCTCCGAGATAAAGCGGGTTGCAAGGCCTGTCATCAGGGCGAACGAATTTGGTTGAAGGGAGAACAAGGATCACGTACCACACAATTATGTGGTAGAAACGCCGTTCAAGTTTCTCCCGCTGATAAAGGTCGCATCTCATTTGAAGATCTGGCGGAGAAGCTCAAGCAATCGGGAGTCGTCGAATTTAACGCCTATCTTTTGAGGTTGAATCTAAAAGATCCTGATTATGAAATCAGCCTGTTTCGCGATGGGCGGGCCATCATCAAAGGGACCGACGATCCCTCGCAGGCCAAGACGATCTATGCCAGATATATCGGCAGTTAACGGGGAACGCGCTGATTTCCGGAGTCAATTTTTCTGTAGTGTCATTTGATTTCATGTTGATATGCCAGGAATGCTTGCACCATTTCTTTGCGAATTCTGAGCAGCAACTCCCGGGTTAAGAGTGTGGAGTGATCTTTATCGGGGTGGATTTCGACGGCCGATTGACTACCCAATTGAAACAAAGATTGTTTGAGTAAAATGGTTGCACCTTCCAGATAAAAAGTGTCCAGTTCCCCCATAAAAACGTGAATTTTTCCTTTGAGCTGCGGCGACAGATCGTCCCAGTTTTCTTCAAGTATGAATCGGATATCGTAAGCCTTCCAGGTTTCAGCCACCTCTGGATTGATGGCCCCGGTTTCTCGATCGTAAAGTTTCATGGGCGTGCCATCTTCTCCGCGCGGGCTAAACACGGCTTCAAAACTGCGTAATTGTCCGCCGTGTCCCAATACATGTTCCATTTTGGAAAAGGGCTCGTACCATAAAATCGGTTTTCGTCCCCTTCGTGCTATGGGCCTGGCTCGATTCATCGCATCGCGATACATGTTACTTGTGCGATCATAGATGTTAATTTGCTGAAAATCTCGAAAATCAACAGGATCCGGAGCCGTACTCCAGGTACCACCAAAAACGTTCGGGTAGGTAATCTGTAACCAGAGTGAAGACCAGCCTCCCGACGAATGCCCAGTTAAGAACCGGGCACGTTGATGTGGAATCGCACGATAGGCTCTTTCCAGTTCTGGTATGAATTCTGTGGTGAATGCTTTCCCCACCGGCCCATTATTGGCTGAATCGGCGAAAACATGATGCCCCCAACGACATTGCGGGTTCAGAAACACGCGGATGAATTCTACATGACCTGCGTTTTGTTCCTGAACAGGCGACTTTCTACGACCTCGAAAATGGTTACCGCCAAAACCGGGAATTGAAAAAATGACCGGGTACTGACGCTGGTTTTCGTTATAGTAACTTTGCGGTAATAGAACAGTGGCTTCCAGACTGGTTTCTTTGCCATGAAATTTTGATAAGAGTGGAGAGCGAACTTTCAGCAGTTTACTCCAATGTGTATCGATGAACGGTTTATCAGAGACCAGCTTGTCGATCGTTAACAGTGGTATTGTTCCAATTGGATTCGCGGAAAGCGTTAAAACCTGGCTAAATCCATTGCCGACACCAGTACCAGTTTTGGGTGAGTCTGGATTGAATCGTGCCACGGCCTGCACGTGATAGTTGTCCAGATTCATCTCGGAAAGTGGCTTTGGAAACGCGAGTAAATTTTTCGATTCAGGTGTAAACTCCAGGATGACTCCCGGTTTCCAGTTCACAACATCCCGGGCAATGAACGATTCCGGCTTAAACCAGGAAGGCCCCATCCGAGGTTCTCGACGAGATTGTGAAAAAATCAGGTAAACGCGGCCTGTGAAGGGCTGATTATGAACGGATTCAGTAAATCGGACCTGAAACACATTTTCAGCAGCCCGCGATTCCGCTAAGACAGGGAGAGTGAATGTCAACGTCGAAAAAACAGTAAGCATGCAAGCGCGAAATCGGTGAATCATATCAAATCTGGCCTCTGGTTGTTTTCAAGTAGAACGCAGGCAAATTAAAATAGAGTATGAATCATAACTGATAAGCACAATAAGAAAAGCAGTTTCCGTGAAAGGCACTTTCCCCCGATGAATGAGAATCCAGCGAAACTGGAAGAACTGTTGTCTCGTTTCAGTGAATTAGAATCTGTTTTGATGCATATTCAGCATGATGTCGAACAGTTAAATGAGGCGATCCTGCACCAAAATAAAATCGTAGAAACGCTCTCTAAATCCATGAAACAACTGGATTCACGAATTGGAAACCTGGAAATAGACGACGACACCCAAGACTCATACGACGAAAAACCACCACACTATTGATATCTTTAGCATCTGCATTTTTTGAAAACGGACTTGAAGTGTTCATGTTTTTAATTCAAGTGTAATTTGAAAATTCGAGCACTCGAATAAATGAATCACTTGAAAATACTGCTTTGATGCTGCTAGATTGAATATAAATTTGTCCTGTTTTCTGTTTGATATCTAGAGAGTTTTGATCATGCATCAATTGGTGTCAGTTCTATTACATTGTTCCCTGGTACTCTTGCTGGGAATCACAAATGCCACACTGCTGACTGCCGCAGAGCAGAAACAGCCGAACGTGGTGATTATCATGACCGATAATCATGGCGAATGGACTCTTGGTTGTTATGGAAACCCGGACATTCAAACTCCGCACATCGATCAACTGGCAAAAGAGGGAACGCTGTTTACGCGCGCGTTTGCGAATAATGCAGTCTGTTCGCCTACCAGAGCTTCCTTTCTGACGGGGTTAATGCCTTGCCAGCATGGGGTGCACTGCTTCCTCCGAACGTACACTCAAATTGGTCCGAAAGCCTATAATACACTGGAAGAATTTCAATCCATTCCGCAGGTGCTGCATGATGCCGGCTATGTTTGCGGGTTGTCCGGGAAATGGCACTTAGGCGACAACCTTTATCCTCAGGAAGGGTTTACGTCCTGGATCACCAAACCACATGGAGGCAGTCGGGGTTTCTACGATCAGAACGTTATTGAGAACGGGAAGATGCGGAAAGAGCCGACTTATCTCACTGACTTATGGACACAGCGTGGCGTTGAATTCATCAAACAAAATCATGAAAAACCGTTCTTTCTGTTTGTGACTTATAATGGTCCTTATGGTTTGGCCCCCGCCATGCAGGAGCCGATAAAAAACCGTTTCAAGACAGCGTATGAAAAAAAGACATTCCCTTCCTTTCCTCGCGAGAAAGCAGAACCCTGGAACTTCAATTATGGAGAATGGATTGGAGACCTGGGAATCATTCGTAAATATGCAGCAGAAGTCTCGGCCGTGGATGATGGCGTTGGCGAGATTATGCAAACACTAAAAGACTTGGGGATTCGTGAAGAGACATTAGTGATATTTACTGCCGACCAGGGACTGGCAGGCGGTCATAGTGGCTACTGGGGCATGGGCGATCATACACGGCCTCTGACTGCTTTTGACTGGACAATGACGATTCCCCTCATTTTTTCTCAACCGGGAAAAATTGTGTCCGGAGTTCGACAGGACATGATGGTTGCCAATTATGATGTTTACCCGACTTTGCTCAGCTTTCTGGGAATGCAGGATAAAATACCTGCGCAACCGGTATCACCAGGTCGAAACTTTGCACCTGTTCTGAAAGGGAAATCCATTCCCTGGACGGAAGAGGTCTTTTATGAATTTGAGAATGTACGCGCCATCCGGACCAAAGACTGGAAGTACATTGAGCGGATCCATGAAACTCCCAATGAACTTTATCAACTCACTCAGGATCCTGGTGAAAGGAAAAACCGGATCGATGATGCGAAGCTGACTGAAACTCGCAAAGAACTCAAACAGAGAATGGATCAATTCTTTACGAAGTACGCTGATCCGAAATGGGATCTCTGGAACGGTGGGCAATCAAAATCGGGACTGTTAAATAAAAAAGCGTTCCCCAAATCAGAGCAATATTTTCCACCCAAAAAATAGTGATTGATGCATCGTCAATCATTCATGTCCGAATGAATTCACGGTGAAATTGCGTCGTTATAATCGTTAAAATCCGCATTATCCGCATTTATTATTTATGGATCTTAGATTTATCTGCCATTTGTCTGGTGATTCTTTTATGCAACGCGTTCTTTCGCGACATATCCTTAATGTGTCGGAAAGATAAGCAGGCTGGGTAAAAACTGCTGCAGCTCCTGATTATCTGGTCTAAAAGTTGCAACTCACCTGATGTGGCACAAGCTCAACTTTCCGATACGTATTTAAACGAACCGTTTTGAAAGTCTGAGCACAACCAGGAGGTACGTGCGATGTCAGTGACCCTTTTCACTGCTAAAGAGATCGAAGATCTCGAAACAAAGTCGACAACTCCCCGTTTTTCACACTCACTGTTTGGATCCATCGCCATCATGGCTCTGGCATTTCAATGGCCCTCCCCTGCCTGGTATTTCCAGGTCGGCTGGACGATCATTGCTGCCTACAGCATGTTCTGCTGGTCGAGTTGTTTTCATGAAACATCTCATCAGGGAATCTGTGGTAAGACCTGGGTCAGCGTCTGGCTGGGCCGCGCGATCGGCACCGGACTGTTGGTCTCTTATACCGCTTATCGGGAAGCCCATATCCGTCATCACGCTTATCTGAATAAGCCCGGTGACTGGGAATTGTGGCCGTATTCCGATCCCACAACGTCTCTGACATTTCGACGCATTTTCTGCTGGCTGGAGTTCCCTTTGGGATTCTTCACGTCACCTTTCGTTTACAGTCGGCTCTGTTTCAGCAAAAACACTCCGGTGAAAAACCCGGATGTTATGCGAACCATGCGGATTGAATACGCGGTGATGGCTGTGTTCTGGGCTGTCCGTCCTGGGAACCGTTGCCTGGTTCTCGCTCTGGATTCCTTTCCTTGTTGCCTGGGTCATTCCTCACTGGGTGGCCAGTGTGATTCAGACCTTCCGCAAATTCACCGAGCACCTGGGAATGAAGAGTTACGATCCGCTGCTCGGCACCCGGACCGTGATTGGCAATGGTCTGATCACCCGGATCTGCACTTACATTAACTTTGATATCTTCGTTCACGGGCCGCACCACCGGCATCCCAAGATTGCCCACAACAAGCTGGTCGAAAAAATGGACAATTATCAGCAGGACAATCCCGATACGAAGTATCCGGTATTTACGACCTACATGTCAGCCATCAAACATACCCTGCCCGCCCTCTGGAATCCGGGCGTGGGTATGAATGTGGGTGCCCCCGCACCGAAGAAAGAAAAATGGCTGGGCGCAGATAATTTTGTAACCGATGTCGCACGCGAGATTCTCTCAGACCGCGATGTCTCCAAAGTCCACCGCGCATCGTAGTAAATCACGAAAAAGAAAAACGCCCCAGCTGTCATCAGGACACTGGGGCGTTTTTTTATGTAGACAGACTGTCCGGATTTCGCTTATCTGCGGAACAGACGCCGACGGAACATGCGACGACGCTGCGGTACATAGTACCCTTCCTGCCCACAGCAGGGATCAGCAGTTTCCTCGGGAGTCAGCTCTTCGCGAACTTTGAGCAGCAGCTTCTTGCTGGCTTTGATGCCCGCGTACTCATCGAGTTTCTTGCCTTCATACTCGATGCCCACGTATCCGTGATAGCCGGCGTCCAGAACGATCTGCATCATCTTCACATAGTCGGTGTTGATCTCGTTGCCATCTTTGTCAAAGTCGTGCGTTTTGGCACTGACGGCTTTGGCATAAGGCATCAGTTCTTTGACGCCTTTGTAGCGATCATACTCTTCACCTGTTTTACGGTCGAGAATAAAATTACCGAAGTCGGGTAATGTTCCACATCCAGGCAAATTGACCATTTTCATCACGCCCGCCAGCCAGGCACCATTGGAAGAGAGTCCGCCATGGTTTTCCACCAGCACGTTGATGCCGTACTTTTTGGCGAATTCGGTCAGACGACGCAGACCATCGGCGGCCAGCTTCTGCTGTTCTTCGTAGCTACCATTACTGCGGGCATTCACACGGATGGAGTGACAGCCGAGTGTTTTGGCAGCGGTCACCCACTTGTGATGATTCTCAATGGCCTGGGTCCGTTTTTGGCATCCGGATCACCCAGAGCCCCTTCGCCGTCGATCATGATCAGCACGTTTTTGACGCCCACATCCGCGGCCCGCTGATTCATTTCCGCCAGGTATTTCTTGTCCTTCAGCTTTATCTTTGAAGAACTGGTTCACATACTCGACCGCATTGATGCCGAACTCTTCCTTGGTGACTCTGGCAAAATCGAGGTTGTCCAGTTTTCCCGCCGCGCAGTGCCCGATGCAGAGACCATTGAGCCAGGGAGATCTTCGAATACAGAGGCTGGTTCAAGCGGTGCTGGCCAGTAGGGAACCGGCTTCAGCCGGAGACGGCGAGTCCGGCGAAAAGGCAGCGGTTGTTTCAGAAAGTCACGGCGTGAAGAGAATGGTGTCATGGTGGCATCTTTCTCTGTTCGTAAGTAATGCAAAACAGCATGCAAGCAGAGTTTTCGTTTCAGGATTGCGTCGAACGGTCCGGCAGTGATCCCTCAACGCCGGAACGTTCCCGGATTATAGAAAACTGGCTTCAGCTGGAGACAATTAGACTTTCGACGCTATCAAAAAACCTCCGAATCACAGAAGAATCGATTCGGAGGTCCTGATTCAATCAAGAATTCGCAGGGGTAACCGCTCTTAGTAGCGGTAGTATTCCGGTTTGTAAGGTCCCTCAACTGGAATACCCAGATATTCTGCCTGTGCGTCAGAGAGTTTCGACAGTTTCACACCCAGTTTATCAAGGTGCAGACGGGCGACTTCTTCATCCAGCTCTTTAGGAAGCATGTACACGCCGATTTCATATTTATCAGATTCGTTCCAGAGTTCAATCTGGCCGATTACCTGGTTGGTGAAGCTGTTGGACATCACGAACGACGGATGGCCGGTGGCACAACCCAGGTTGACCAGACGACCTTCGGCCAGCACGATGATCGCTTTGCCGTCGGGGTAGACGAACTTGTCGACCTGTGGCTTTATTTCGATCTTTTCGATATCGCTGCGGTTCTTCAGGTAGGCGACCTGAATTTCAGAGTCGAAGTGACCGATGTTGCAGACGATGGCTTCGTTCTTCATCTGGTCCATGTGATCGCCACGAATGACGTCGCAGCAGCCGGTGGAGGTCACAAAGATGTCGCCACGGCTGGCAGCATCTTCCATGGTGGTAACTTCGTAACCTTCCATAGCAGCCTGCAGAGCACAGATCGGATCGATTTCGGTGATCAGCACGCGGGCGCCGAGGCCTTTCATCGCGTCGGCACAGCCTTTACCCACATCACCGTAACCACAGACAACAACGACCTTGCCGGCGATCATGATGTCGGTAGCCCGTTTGATGCCATCGGCCAGCGATTCGCGGCAACCGTAGAGGTTGTCGAACTTGCTCTTGGTGACAGAGTCATTGACGTTGATGGCGGGAACACCCAGTTTGCCCTGCTCGAGCATCTGATGCAGGCGGTGCACGCCGGTTGTGGTTTCTTCGGTCAGACCTTTGATTTCTTTCAGCAGTTCGGGATACTTGTCATGGACCATGACGGTCAGGTCGCCACCATCGTCGAGGATCATGTTCAGTGGTTCGCCGTCAGGCCAGAACAGAGTCTGCTCGATACACCAGTCAAATTCTTCATCACTCATGCCTTTCCAGGCGAAGACAGGAATTCCAGCTTTAGCAATTGCAGCAGCAGCATGATCCTGGGTGGAGAAAATGTTACAGGAGGACCAGCGCACTTCGGCGCCCAGGGCGGTCAGAGTTTCGATCAGCACAGCGGTCTGAATGGTCATGTGCAGACAGCCGGCGATGCGGGCCCCTTTCAGTGGCTGTGTCTTTACCATACTTTTCCCGCAGAGCCATCAAGCCTGGCATTTCGGTTTCTGCCAGTTCAATTTCCTTACGACCCCAGGCAGCGAGATTCTGAAATTCCTCTTCGCTGTAATCTTTGACTTTATACGGCAATGAGTTGGTTTCGGTGGACATTCTCAATCCTTGTTGATTCAGTTGGAAAAGGGGAAATTTGATTCATCTTCAAGCGGAAACCGACTTGAATCATGTTATTATAGTTGCTTTACTTAAGCAGACCAATTAATTGACGATGAATCTCAGCGGGTTTCATCGATTTCGGCCAGAGACGCGACCCTGCTCAGAAGCGGGCCACCTCTGGTTGAGTGCCTCTCGCTCCCATCTCAGATTGCGATCACAGTCTGCCTTTCAGGCCGCTGTTTCAGGAGTTGGCAAATAGTCAGGTAGAATGGTCTCTGCGTTGATTGCAAGATAGGTAAATCCAGCCGGACTGGCAATAGAAAATGCAGATTTGTTGACCGGCAAAACCCATAATTTATACACTACGCGAGTCGTAACTTCGTGGTATAAACTCGTACCGAGTTCGCCTCACCCCTTCGAGACAAGAAAAGATAATGCGAATCAGCGAATTATATCAACCAGGAACATTTGATCTTTCTGTGGAGATATTTCCACCCAAAAACAGAAAAAGGTGATACAGAGTTGCTTAGGACACTGGAGGAACTGGTTCGACAAACCAGCGTTTGTCTCCTGTACTTATGGGCGCGGGTGGATCTACCAGCAAGCGAACCATTGAATTCTGTGAAATCATTCAGAAAGACTTCCACAGGACGGCGACGGCCCACTTCACCTGTGTCGGCTCGACGCGGGAAGAATTGGTTGACTGGTTACAGCAAGCCGCTGATGTCAGGCATCGGAAACATCATGGCGCTCGTGGCGATCCACCCAAAGGGGAAGAAACGTTTCATTCCCGCGGATGGCGGTCTTGAACTATGCGAATGAACTGGTCGATCTAATCCGTGAGAACTTCCCCGAGATGGGGATTGGTGTCGCCGGCTATCCCGAAGTGCACCCCGAATCAACAGATCCGGAAACCGATCTGGAAAATCTGAAACGCAAAGTCGATGCGGGTGCGAATGCGATTTATACGCAACTCTTTTTTAATAACCAGCATTTTTATGATTTTCGTGAACGCTGTGTTCGCGCCGGGATTGACCGCCCGATTATTCCGGGGATCATGCCGATTACCGAGTTCAAACGGATTCAACGCATCACAAAGATGTGCAAAGCGGAGTTTCCCGCAGAACTTTCGAGTCGACTGGAATCGGTTCAGGATGACTTGAAGGGCAGTTCGAAATCGGCGTGGAATATGCAATCACGCAATGTCAGGAATTAATCGCTGAAGGAGTTCCGGGAATTCACTTCTACGTGTTGAATCGTTCGCAGGCCTGCAAGCGGATTTTCGATGCGCTCGGTTTTCAAAAAGCGTAATGTGGATACCTCAATCTCAACAAAAGGAACAGGCAGTCACATGAATCAGCCGCTCAATTTCAAACAGGAGTTGACGTGTGTCTTCGGACAGCCGATCTCAGAAAATCCGTCGCAATGCATGATGGAAGCGGCCTTCAAAGACTGTGGCCTCCCATGGCGTTATCAATCGATTGAAGTGACTCCTGAAAATCTGAAGCCTGCGGTCGAAGGTTTGCGGGCGATGGGGTTCCGCGCGCCAATCTCACGATTCCACATACACACACACACACACACACACACACACACACACACACACACACACACACACACACACACACACACACACACACACACACACACACACACACACACACACACACACACACACACACACACACACACACACACACACACACACACACACACACACACACACACACACACACACACACACACACACACACACACACACACACACACACACACACACACACACACACACACACACACACACACACACACACACACACACACACACACACACACACACACACACACACACACACACACACACACACACACACACACACACACACACACACACACACACACACACACACACACACACACACACACACACACACACACACACACACACACACACACACACACACACACACACACACACACACACACACACACACACACACACACACACACACACACACACACACACACACACACACACACACACACACACACACACACACACACACACACACACACACACACACACACACACACACACACACACACACACACACACACACACACACACACACACACACACACACACACACACACACACACACACACACACACACACACACACACACACACACACACATAAGGTCGCCGTGATCCAACACCTCGATGGGATCAGTGATGAAGCTGCCATGATGGGAGCCGTGAATACGATTGTGCGAAAAGGCGATCAACTGATCGGAGACAATACAGATGGCAAAGGCTTTGTCCAATCTTTAAAAGAGGTCGCTGACCCTCAAGGCAAAAAAATCGTGATGTTTGGCGCTGGTGGCGCAGCCCGTGCGATTGGCGTCGAAACAGCATTGGAGGGAGCTGCGGAAATCACCATCGTGAACCGCAGTGCCGAACGCGGCGAAGAACTCGCCAGGCTGTTGAAAGAAAAAACAGACGTCTCTGTTTCCTTTGCTTTATGGGATGGCGAATATACTCTAGCCGACGATGTCGATGTGGTGATCAACGCTACCTCCATCGGCCTGTTCCCTGATGTGGACGCCGTCTTCCCACTGGATTTTTTCTTCCTTAAAACCAAGCATGGTGGTAGCGGACGTGATTCCCAATCCACCGCAAACCTGCCTGCTCCGCGAAGCCGCCAAAGCAGGCTGCCCTACCCTGGATGGCCTGGGCATGCTCGTGAACCAGGGCGTGATCGGCTTCCAACTCTGGACCGGCGTCGATCCTGATCCAAGTGTCATGCGCGCTGCGCTGGAAGAAGTCTTCGGAGTCTGACCCGCCTTAGCAGCAGTTTTCAGCAGATCCTCAACTCCTTTCTGTCACTGGCAGGACTGCCGAGTGCTCTTTAAGGTTTCTGGAACCTTTGTTTGTTTGCATTCACTCGTCGTCAATAAAGTGTGGTTTCGATGGATCGGGCGACACGTCAGGCGGCGTAGCAAATGATTCCACGTTCCCAATTTCCAGCAACCACCAGTCATCGCCTCGGCTCACGTTTAACGAATACTCATAAAGCTTGCCATCAACTGCTGTGCCGTACCAACTAATAGAGTCAAAGCCAGTCGGTTTATCTTTATAGAGCTCTCCTTCCCACGTCACGCCGATATCTGTAACCAGGTTTTGGTACATCGGATTGTGGCGTCGTTCTGGAATGCAATATGTCTTGACGGCGTCCAACGGCCAACGACCTTCAAGTGCTGCTGTGACTTCATCGGCAGAAGTGAACTTCGGCTTTGTACTCTTGGTCAAATCGGGGGCGGTTCCGGTCGGTGTATCCTGAACCGTCGGTGTGCACCCCAACCCTGTCATTAGCATTACAGTATTGATTATGAGAGTACGCATAATTCGGTGGCGCCTTCATATCACGCATCGATGTTGGTTATGGATCTAACTACTTTATATAATTCCAGCCGCTAAAAGCATTTCAAAGTATCGCTTCTTGGTGATTAGGATTTCCAAACTGAAACTTCTGAGACAGAGAGAAATTGTCATCGCCACCTTACATTGGATAAGGCTTTAGTCACTCATCATCAAGATTTTTAATTACTTTTCGCCTTCAATCGATTAAACTATGTTTGTTTGGTTCCTTTTGCATGGAGGCAATTTGTATGTCTGAAAAGAAACGGTTCAGATTCGTCTGTAATATGACCTGTTTATTTCTCTTCCTGGCCATTGTTTATATTTTAAGTATTGGACCTGTTTTTGCAAAAGTGATGCACTTAACAAGAGATGCACTAGATTCCGGTAAAGTTGACCCAGTCTTCTCTTCAGAGAATTTTGATGCTTTTTATGCCCCCTTAAAATGGGTTGCAAAAAAGAATCTATTCATTGAAGATCTACTTTATGACTACATGTTTTTTTGCTCTGATTGGATATATCCAGAAGATAGTCAAGAATACTTTGAACTCCCCAAGAGAAATTGAAGCCGATGCAATGTACAAGGAAGTTAGATTTGATGGTTCGAATCTGGTGCTAAAAGCTGTTTTCCACGAGGATCTCTTCCAGAGGTAACTGTCCCGGTTTCGGCCACGCATCTTTGAGACCTTTGCCAATGGCAACCATCGGTCCCATGACATGGTCGTCCGGTAGATTGATGAGCTCTGCCACTTTTTCGATGTCAAAACCAATCATGGGACAAGACTGATAACCAAGTTCCTGCGCTGCAAGCATCATCGTTTGCATTGCCATACCGATTGACCGTTGGGCTTCATCCCGTTGCAGCCATTCTCGTCCTTCGTGAAATGGGCCCATCCAACCCACAAGCAGTTCAGCAACCTCTTTCGGCGCATTGACCCAATATCGTTCCGGTTGTTTTTGCCATGCTTTCATGTCTGCTGTGAAAAGCACAAGCAACGATGCATCGCTCATCTGAGACTGGTCATTTCCGAATTCCGTGCGAATCCGCGCTCGGAGCTCCGGATCGCGCAGAACGACGAAACGCCAGTGCTGAATATTAAAACTTGTCGGGGCAAGTATTGTCGCCTCGAACAAGCTACGTTCCTCAGCTTCGGAAAGAGAGTGTTCAGAGTCAAAATGCTTGATCGCGCGCCGATTGCGAATGGCTTCCAATGTATTCAAGAGAGATCCTCCCTGTTTGCAGTAGAGTAAGAATAAGAAAGTAAAAAGGTGTCAGGTCCATTCGTTGTTGCTGATGTGCATCGTAGCATAACCAGACAAAACTCAAAACGTCGAGAGGCTCAAATTCATACCGACGAGCGTTCTATTGCTCAGAGATCCTCATGTCTCTACAATTTTTGGGTTTGAGGAGCAAACAGGATGATTATTGGTAATCGAAATCGCGGATTTACACTGGTCGAATTTCTGGTCGTCATGGCGATCATCGCCATTCTGATCGCATTGATTCTGCCAGCCGTGCAGAATGCGCGCGAGGCGGCTCGGCAAGCGCAGTGTAAAAATAATCTGAAACAAATCGGACTGGCATTGCATAATTATCAGTCCACTCATTCACGGTTTCCACCAGGATTCTGTGCGGACCTAGCGACCGATGGTGGCGAATGGTCGGTTCACGCACGTCTGCTGCCTCATCTTGAGCAGGCGAATCTCGAAACTCTGATCGACTTTGCAGACAAGCACGGAAGCGGTGACAGTGCTACTGTCGCCGTTAGGAAAACTCGTGTGGCACCTTACCTGTGTCCGAGCGAGATTCAGGACCGTGTTCGAACCGACGGCGGCGGAAACCCCACTGACTATCCAGTCAACTACGGCTTCAACTTCGGAACGTGGCAGGTTTGGGACAACGCAACCCAACAAGCCGGCGACGGGGCATTCACTCCGAATTCGGCGTTCGCGCCAGCCAAAATTACCGATGGACTTAGCAATACTCTCGCTGCATCCGAAGTCAAAGCATTCACGCATTATCTGCGAGATGGCAGCGGTGGCGGTCCTGCTCCCCCGGCACCATCGGGCATCAGCGCGCTGGGAGGTCAACTCCAACCCACCGGTCATACAGAGTGGGTGGATGGTCGCGTTCATCAGACCGGATTCACAACAACGTTTACGCCGAACACGATGGTGGCTCACACCGACAGCGGAACAACTTTTGACATCGACTATACATCGTGTCGTGAGGATAAACCGGCTTCAACCTGCACGGGACCAACCTACGCAGCAGTCACCTCGCGAAGCTATCACTCGGGCGTTGTGCATGTGTTACTGCTTGACGGATCAAGTCGTAGCGTCAGCGATTCCATTGATGCAACCGTCTGGAAAAACCTCAGTGCCCGATCCGACGGCGAGACCATCGGTGAGTTTTGATCTGGGTGCTGTGTGTGGGCTGTTCAGAGTCCATTGCAAAGACAAAAAGAGTCCTGGTCCATTTAGATCTTTCGAGAACGGCAGTCCCACTGGCAAGAGAAAGGAGTTGAGGATCTGCTGAAAACTGCTACTGCCTTGAGATGACGAATCAGATAAATTAGTAGCCATGAAAAACCCTCCCTGGTAATTTCATGCACGAAGTTTCAGGGAGGGTTCAAAATATTATCGCCGGGAGCGGTTAAAATAATAGACCAACTCCAGACAGAAATGATTTTACAAAAAAAAACATTTCTGTCATAGACCAACGTACGCACAAACGGGAAGATGACAGTGCCATTCGGGTCTGACCCCTTTACCGTCTTTTTCTCACCTGTCTGGAATCCTTTTTATCCCCGGTTTGGTCGAATCGTCACCAAAGCAATCACAAGGCCGATCAGTCCGCCGAGATAGCCCGCATTGTGGATGTAAGCAACTCGAACGAACGACCACGTATCCGTAATCTTAAGTTCGCGGAACGCCCATGTCCACGACGAGTAGTCAGCGTCAGGACCACGCCATAGTCCGTATGCATATGCCACGATGCCGAAGGACAAACCGAATGCCATGATGCAGATAATCCCTTTTCGAATCTGTCGATACGCTTGATCACGAGGTTGGCGTGGAATCAGTCGTCGAGCGAGAAACCATCCAGCGATGAAACCAACCCACCAGGTTGCAAGGAATCCAATCGTAGACGCGAAGACACGGTCACCCAGCCCAAAGTCGGCGTGGCGAAACTGATCGAACTTCAGTTTGGTGAAGTATTCTGGGGATATCGAATACGTGATCTGGTCGTGGAAAATACCGTAGACGCCCGCGATGACGCCACCAACGAGCGCAATGAAAAGCATGCGTGGCAGGTCGGCCAAAGCAATTCGTGGGATGATGTATTTCAGCATTGCTCACCACACATCTCGATGGCTTTAGGCACCGAACTATTGTTAGACAGAATTTGATTCTGTCTAACAATCTATCAAGATTTCTGTCTATGATCAATTGATACTATATAGACTGTGCATTCGCCGCGGAATTGTTCGGGGAAGACCGACATGGCAGCCGATGTTGATTCTCTCCTCTCTATCAGGATCGAACAAACAAAGGTCCCCGGAAGGAATGGCATTGTCATCTTCCAGTTTGTGCGTACGTTGGTCTTTCTTTTTAACCGCTCCCGGCGATAATATTTTGACTCCCCCTGGATCGGGAAATCATAAATGAAGTTATCAGCGCTTGCTTTGAATCGTAATCAGGATTAACGGATCAAATATGGACGACACGACGATACCAGAGACGATTGAAGACATAATCCGCAGTCGCAAGACTGAGAAAGTGCTGTGTGACATTGAGGAATGCAATCTAATCCCTGCTGAGGTTGCCAGACGTAATCAGGAGGTCGTGCTTCAGTCGATCAAGACCGCGGGTTGGGCGCCTTTTCATTTTCCGCGGAAAGTAGATGGGATTGCCGAGCCGTGGCGTGCGCATGTTTTGTGGCATGACGATGTCAAGAAGGCCGCGACCTATCTTCGCGACGAGTTAAACGTTACTACGAAAGAACCCAGGCTGGCGGCCGGATGCAGCGCATTAGTACTCGTGACCTGGTTACCCGAGTTCTATGATCTGGAATCGCAGAGCGCTTCAAAACTTGACCGAGAAGATCAGCTCAAACGTGACGAAGAACACTTAGCTGCTGCTTCTGCAATGGTTCAGAATCTGTTACTGATGCTGACGGCGCATGGAATGGGGACGTACTGGTCGAGTGGAGGAAAGTTTCGCGGCTCAGAGATGTTTGCTTATCTGGGTATTCCGAATCATGAACGCTTACTGGCAGCCGTCTTTATTGAATACCCGGAAATGATGGATGATTCCAAGGAACGCAAAGCGGGCAGCCAGCGAAATAACCGATGCGAAGAGTGGGTTCGTGAGGTGTCCATTTGAAGTCGCTGAGGCATAACTTTGATGATTTACCGATCACTCCAAGATAATTTGTATAGACAGGTTTGCATCATTCTCCTCGAATTATGATCATTGATTTGTGCGAAGGTCTCTGATGCTGACATTCAGCCTGTTGCCTCGCTCTCATAATCAGTTGGATCACTTGATAGACAACCTACAGATCACAAGGATGTACGCGGGGTCTGGACTCTTAAGACAAAAAGTTTACCCTCGCTTTTTTGATGTAACGTCTCCATGCCATTTCGCTTGCTGCTCTTTCAACACCACTGCCGGATTTTCATCTCTGCGTTGCTGGGTGATATCGGATAGAATCTTTTTCGCGCGGGGTTTGTTTCGTTTGTCAGGAAAGGGAATTCTTTGATGTGGTGTTTGGGTTTCACATTGTTACACGTGCTTTTGGCTTGGTGGAGGGGTTGTTGTTTGTGGTTTGGTGAGCGTTGTAAAATGCGGGGGATGGGCATCTGTTGTTTGTGTGCAGTTTTGTGCGGAATGTGGCAATTTGTGGCCAATTTTGGTTCGATCTTGGTCAAAAATGGCACAAAAAGTAGTGAAGATTGGGAATCATTTTTTGTGTTACCGATGGAAATCTGGCTGAAACGAGGTGGTTTTATAGTACTCACATCAGCAGGGGCAGATCGATTCAGTATCGAAAAAATGATTTCACGCACAATTTAAAAAAATGGGTACTTGCCGGGGACGCGGCGGTGTTAGCGCAGAGACTTTTCATGAGCACAGCAACTCGGACGGAGCGTTCCCGTCAGAGGCCGAGATGAAAAAATATCATCAGCATGATTTCAGTGATAGCAGGGCTCTTGTATCTGTGTCGGAAGATCTGCGTAAAAACAATCTGATGTGCGGGCGGCAATTTGAATTATTGACTCAATCGGTTTTGCAACTTTAAGACAGAATGAACTTGTTGCCTGTTTTTGTGTCATTCCAGTCATGATGTATATCCGATTTGAATCTTTCCGAAAAATAGAAACGTCTCGTTCCCGGCTTGGTATCTTTCAGGCAGCGCTCGAATTGAAAGATTCCGGGGAGTTAAGATTTTATGATGAAGAAGTTCTGGAAGAAAATTTGAAGTGGTTGAATACGCATTTAAAATCTCCCAGATGCCTTAATGAGGATGCTCATTTTCGAGCCATTTGCTGGTTTCATTACCGTGCAAAAGCGCCGATCGAAAAAGTAAGAGCGATCGCAATAATCCTGAAAGAATATGGCGTTCATATCCAGATGGTCAAAACGAAAGATCCCGGCATTATCATTTATGAAGACGGCTGGCAAGTTGCTGCGAAACCTCGCAATCGTTCGCATCGGACAAAATCGGCAAGTTTTTTGGTTGAGTCAACATGAAATTTACAATCTCTTACAAAGTAGAGGGACATGGATGGGCAATGGTTTATCTATCCGATGGTGAAGCTACTGTTGATAGTCCCGTTTCTTATCTGCGTGACAGCTTGCTTGATCTGGCAAAGATGGCTTTGTCAATGAAGGCAGGTCACGGTGAATCAAAGGCAGTCTTTATGGATGAGCCGGGAGAATTACAGTTGGTTGTCGACATCGAAGATGGTCAAGCGCAATATGAAGCCCGGTGGTTTAAAGATTGGGCAAGTTGGGGCATGCATCCCGAATCAGATTACGAGGTTGTACTAAAAGGTTTTACGACTCCCACTCGAATGGTTCAGCAGATCACTCAAGTGCTTTATGAGATTCACCAGAATTTAGGTCCTGAAAAATATAAAGCGCTCTGGTGTGAACATGAATTCCCAATGCGAGAATTCAAAGAGTTGGCAAATGCGTAAGCCGAAAAAACGCATTTAAACGATCTCGTTCAAAGAATCATGATTTGAACCCGGTTCGGCATGATGTCCTGGCGCAGTATCGTATTGGAAGAGATTCAAACGTGAATCGCAAAGATTACTTATGGCTCAATGATTCGCTGTGAGGGAGCTCTTCGATGTTTCCCAGGCCGAAGACCTGCAGGAACCGGGGGGTCGTGATGTAGTTGACTTCGGCTTTTTTTTCTACTTCACGTTCGATGGCGATCAGTTCGCGTCTGAGGAGTTGGCGCAAAATTCCGGCTGCTTTGTCTTTACCAGCTTCGACGATTTGATCTTTGCTGATCGGTTGCTGGTATGCCACGAGTGCGAGCACTTCTAAAGCATCTTGTGAGAGTTTGACTTCTTTCGGTCCGAAACCAAATACGCGGTTTCTGATGCGTTCGAAATCGTGTCGCAGGAC
Organism: uncultured Planctomycetaceae bacterium; assembly: GCA_942492165.1. Classification (GTDB taxonomy): domain Bacteria; phylum Planctomycetota; class Planctomycetia; order Planctomycetales; family Planctomycetaceae; genus Gimesia. The sequence continues at coordinate 48,476 of CALOEF010000027.1, read as the reverse complement.
GAGTCGGTAGCCGCCTTCTTCCATCCGGATCTCGTAAGGCCGTGCTTCATCGATATATTGCCGGTTCAGGTCATCCAGTAAATCGTCGACATAGGAAGAAGAAAATTCGTTGTTCAGCAGGCTGCACAGTTTCTTTGTTGTCAGTGGTTCTCCACCTACAAACAGAGCTGCTTCGATGATCTGTCGGGGAGGAATGCGCGCTTCGCGTTGTATTTGCGAACTGGTTTTCCTGTCTGGTGTTGACTGTGATTGATCGGAGTCGTCATCCGTTTCGGCGGGAACTTCGGGAAGCTCCAGATCTCGTTCGACCGCTTCGATGGCTTCAATCGTCCGTTCGTAATCGGCTTCCAGATTTTCATCGACCTGCGCACTCGGGGCAAAGGCGGCTAGAAAATCGTCCTCGTTGGAGACGGTTTCGTTGGGATCAGGCGTTTCTTCTTCCGGGGACATTCCCTCAATCCTTTCAGGGAACTAAACATCGAAGGTGGCATACGCTGGTGCGCATCTTATATGGATCTGCTGTTGTTATTGATTTAACGCCAGCAAAAACGCTTCCCATTTGGCCTGTTTTTGTAAAGCGGCTTTCTGGTCTGCTGCGCCATTGTGCCTGTTTGCTTTAAGTTGATCAACCTTTTTTTGACAATGGGGGCAATCCACTAGATGCCGCTCGATTTTCTGACTCAGTTCCTGATCCAGCTGATGTGCGACAAAGTCTTTGGCGTGCGAGAGGACTTCTGAACAGTATAAGCCGCCCGGGCAGTAGTTTTCAGCGATTTCTGCCGGAGAGGGATTCGATGGTGTCGAGAGCTGATTCATACCAAAAAAGCCGATGAGCCCTACAGCCAGACATGCTGTCACAATTTCGGCACCAGTGATCCAATGACTGATTTGCTTCCGTTTTTTCATCACAGAAACAAAATGCTCTAAGTCACCCTGTGGACAGGCATTCCATTCTGTGTCTGACTGATGTTTTGTTGAATTGTTCTCATTCATTTTAAAACCTCCTACCAAAAAAGTAGGAATCTTGTCTTTCAAATTTTGGGAAGCGACCCCTGCATTTCATTATCGTTTTCTTCTGTTTTACAATCTGTGAGATAGCTTACAGTTCAATTACAATTATGGTGTTAGATCAGTTGGTCGACGATTTATGCCTCTACACCTCTCAACAGGTGTTCCCCGGACTGGTCAGGTTTTGACTGCAAGGCGGGTGTTAATTTAAAATTGATGGAGTTTGCCAAGTATTGTGCTTTTCTTAAGATGATTTGCCGCTTTTGGATATCAATACTGCGTTCTTCCTGCATCTCACCAAGTAGAACGGTCACTGTTTCGCGCGTACTGCCGATAATGCTGGCCAGTTCCTGATGCGAGAGCTTGATATTGTTTAATACGCCCTCTGGTGTGAATTGCCCGTACTTTTCTGCTAATTCAAGCAGTAAGTGCGTCAAACGATCCCGATTCGAGCGAAAGAGAAGTGATTTTAGTCTTTGTTCGACTCTCTGGCGTCGCAGGCCCATCAGTTTCGTCACACCCAGCGAGACTTCGGCGTGGTGCTGCATTAATTCCTGTATGATCTGTCCTGGTATGCGAAGAATCGTCGCTTTGAGCATCGCTTCTGCATATTCGTCTCGATCGCCGCCGTCTAAAATAGCCAACTCGCCAAAGAGTTCCCCCGGTTCAATGAGTGCCAGAAGTGCCTGTTTGCCATCACTCGTAATATGGTAGAGCTTGATTCTTCCCGAGAGAAGCAGAAATACAGAATCACTGCTTTCGGTGGGTAGATAGACCAGGTTTCCCTTGCCAAATTGCTTGACGGAAGAGTGTCCTTCAACATAGGCGATTTGATCCTGGCTCAGTCGCTCAAATAGATCGCAGTTCTTCAAATACCAGAAATTTTTGTCCATACAGACGAACCTTTTCCCGATTCCAATTCGAAGAGGAATAAGGGATGGCGGGAATAATCGGTTAATGGTAAAGCGTCAGAAAATTATAGTAACAAGTGGAATAAGAATAATATACAGGTATTGAAGGGTATTTGAGAACCCCCAAATTTGTGAATCGCCCCTATTTCCAGTCCCGGTTGCATCAGGAATTTGCGAAAGAGCGAGATATTTTCGTCAGAAAGGACTATTTTTTCAGGAGATCCGTAACGACTTTCCGGGGAGCCCCAATATCCAGGACGGATATGGTTCCCGTATATTGCTTCGACGCGGGTAAAGCAAATCCCTTTTTTTCTGCAACAAAGGTGGCCGTATGCGTGGCGGTGATGCAATCGCCCAGGGGGAGCCCGGTATCACAATCGAGGCCGGACGGAAGATCAACGGCCAAGATGTTTTTGTTCGTCTGGTTCATGATTTGAATTGCAGTGGTGTAGGGAGAACGAATGGTTCCTTGCAGTCCGGTTCCCAGTAATGCGTCTACAATCCAGTCAGCATCTTCCAGAAAACGCTGAAATTCTTTGGGGTTATTTAAGCCGGGGTCACTTCGGATTTCCAATCCCATTTGTTCGGCCACGCGATAATTAATGGCGGCATCTCCTTTCAGCTGATCAGGATCAGCAAAGAGATAAATTTGAACGGGAATACCCGCGTTATCCAGATGACGGGCGATAACAAACCCGTCTCCGCCATTATTGCCTTTGCCAGCGGCAATTTTAACGGGACCTGTTACTCCCAGTGATAATAGCAAATCAAATACACCTCGACCTGCATTTTCCATTAATGCGATTCCCGGAAGTCCAAATTCCTCGATCGTGCGTTGGTCCACGCTTCGAACCTCTTCCCGGCTCAGTCGTTCGATGTCAGTCATTTTATTCTCTGCTAATTGCTCTGGCGTAGGGGCTGGAAACAACCGAATGGTATTAAAAACGGTAAAAAATCGCTCAAAGTAATTTCATAAACAGTGGTTACGGGGTTTTCATGAGACGAAATTTAAATTACGATCTCAAATGATGCGGGCATCTCTTCCCGATCTCTATTTAAAACAGGAAATATATAGTCTCCAACAGGATACTTCTGGAGAGTCAGCTGTGATAGATGAATATTCAAATCGATGGGCTCTGATTACGGGTGCTTCATCCGGAATTGGCTTGGAATTTGCGCACAGACTGGCCGCTCGAGGTATGCATCTGATACTGACCGCGCGACGCCAGGAGCATCTGGAAAAACTGGCTTCGGAGTTGTTAACTCGACATGGAACCAAAACGGAAGTGATTGTTCTGGATCTTTCAGGGCAGGCTGCGCCTCAGAAATTATATGACGAAGTGAAACGGCGTGGTGTACAGGTCGAGCTTTTGATTAATAACGCCGGGTTCAGTGTGGTCTCGGATGTTGCTTCCACTGACCGGGAACGGGTCATGCAGATGGTACGCCATAATGTCGGCGCTCTGACCGAATTGACGTATTGTTATCTCCGGAAATGATGGAACGGGAACATGGTGGGATCATCAATATTGCTTCCGTGGCCGCGTTCCAGCCAGTCGCTTATATGTCGTCTTACGCGGCCAGTAAAAGTTATGTGTTGCATTTCAGTGAGGGGCTATGGGCTGAAGCGCGCGACAAAGGGGTTACTGTGACTGCACTCTGCCCTGGTACCACTCAGACCGAATTTTTCGATGTAGCGGGTGTGGAAGGCTGGTTGAAAAAGCATCGGTTCCAGACAGTGGAGCAGGTTGTCAAAACGGGCCTCAAAGCTCTCGAGAAAAAGAGACAATATGCGGTTTCGGGTTGGGGAAATTATTTCTTGTCGCTTTTGGTTCGCATTGCGACCCGGAGGACGGTGGTCGTGGAATCCATGAAATATTTCCGTCCAAAGCCCCAAAAGAGAAGAAAAATAGAGCACAAAAAGACACTTGAGAGTCAGCTGCAGATTCTTAACGAATTTCGAGGAAGTCTTTCGCTTTTTTAGCTGAATTTGTCTCGAAAGCAGCTCGTCAAGTTGACGATGTGGCGCCAAACTCAGTATAACAGTCGTTCCCATTTTTGGAATTTCGGAGAAGGTATATACATGGCTTCCAAGTCAAAGATTGAAAAACAAAAGAGAAATTTAAAGCTCGTTGCGAAATATGCTGCAAAACGAGAAGAGCTGATTGCCAAAGGCGATTATGCTGGTCTGGCAAAACTGCCACGTAGTTCCAGTAAAACGCGTCTTCGTCGATTATGTCAATTGACGGGTCGTCCCCGTGGTAACTATCGTAAGTTCCAGATATCTCGTATTGCATTACGAGACATGGCTTTAGATGGCTTGATTCCCGGTATGAAGAAGTCAAGCTGGTAAGCTGGCAGCTTCAGTAAGGTTGAAGAATGTTCTTCGGCCCGAGCCAGCAATTTACAAATCAGCGTCGCCCCAAATTGGGTGTCCCTTATCACGACGCATGAAAGAGGAAAATCAGAATGTCAGTTGGATTGTCACGAAAAGAGATTGTCAAACGACGTAAGAAGCGAGCACGTCTGAAAAAGAAGCTCAAATGCCGGTTCTGCCCGGACGGCAATATTCCACGTCCCGTATATGTCGATTACAAGGATCTGAGAACCTTGCGTTCTCTCCTGGATCGTGAAGGACGCATTTTACCCCGCCGTCGAACCGGTACTTCCGCTTTGTATCAGCGAGCTGTTCGTCGCGCCGTTTTAAGAGCACGATTCATTGGTTTATTGTCTCACGTTCCCGAAGACTAAAATCTGACGAAATAAAATCCAAAAAGGCTCTGGATTGTACAGTCCAGAGCCTTTTTTATTTCAATGCCTGACAGGAGAAGTTGCACTGAGCGAAGTGCCGATTTATGTCTACCAGTTTAGACCAGTGGGGAAGGAGTCGGTTTGAAACGAATCCAACAAATCATACTCTGGTTTGTCTTTTTGGTCCAAAGTCGCTTCTGCACAGGATTCTTCGGTTTCCCAGATTACGACTTTGACTGCCTGGACCCCTAATTGGCCTAATAGCTCAGGACAGACTTCCTCGAGTAAATACTTCGCCATATTTTCGGCGGTTGGATTATAGGGGAGCACGAAGTATTTCGTTGGCTCGACGATCCGAATCGCTTTTAAGCCGTTTTCGTCTTCGATATTCAGCAGAAAACCGTGATCCCAGTTTTCATCAATCCAGCCTTTCAGCAGGGATTTCAGATGCGCAAAGTCAATGATACGTCCGACGGCATCGGTTTCCGGGCCGGTTACATAAAAGTCTGCAACGTAATTATGACCATGAAAAAACTGACATTTTCCTTCATGGCGAAATAATCGGTGTCCTGCATTAAACTTGACCCGACGCATAATTGTCATACTCATGTTACGAACTCAACCTCTTCATAAACTTTGTCTGGAAACGTTTTCACATGCTAACCGAGTAGCGATTTCATGCCCTGTGTCATAACATCATCAACCTTTGGATCACAGAAGGCAACACTCACTTCGTATCCACCTGTCGGGTATTCTTCCGCAATAGGAATGTACCAGGGCCCACCGTCTCCATATGCGGCAGTTGCTATAAACTGATCGGGCTGAATGCTTTGGGCACGCAGCTGATATTCAATAAAACTTTCTGCCGGCAGGTGAAGTGTTTTGATGTCGTTCATTTGTAATGAACTGAGTGTGATGGGGATTTTTTTCTGGAGTCGTTGTATCCAGGCTAATGTATACGACGGACGATTTCGATTCACGACGCTATTGGCTTTATTGGAAATCTTCTTCTTCAAATCTTCTTCATTAAAAATGCCTCTTGCTGGTGGCAGGATATCATATGATTTCCACGAGACCGTGCCGACAGGTTCCGGCTTCAACTGTTTTTCTGAAGCGACCATGCCATCGTAAATTCGCTTCGCCAGAATATTGCGCATTTCGTGTGAGCCGTCGTTATACTTTCCGGCAGACACATTACCCGCACAGCCAGTAAAATAGATATGAGTGCAGCCTGGTTCTTGCTGTTGTCTTTGTTTACGAGCGATCCCGGTAAAGTCACTACTGACACGACCATCACCGTAATAACTCATCGGATGCGTCGAGTAATAGTGGCTTGAGACCAACTTTTTATCTTTGTTGTAAAAGGCAATCGTTTTCAGCCAGGGATCTATGATTCCTTCGGTCATAGCACGGAGACTTTCGTCTCTACAGCTACTGCCTCGCATGCGTTTGATTTTTCCATTCTTGTCCCGGTCAATGCGACGGTTTGAGGCAACCTTGTCGACTTTGCCTTGACTGTGTGCAACATGGGTTACCGGCTCTGCTTTGGGAAGGGCTGCGGTGATTGCCTTTCGGCCTTTATCCAGACAGGTATTGAAAAAGTCGAGTTCAACAATATGTGGCAGATCACCTTGATCGAGTACAATTTGTTCTGCATTCAGGCATGCGAATGGTGCATTATGCTGATGAACGCATTGGACGGCAACGCGGTCAATGGTCGTGCCGGCAGCTTCTGCCAGCGCTTTTCGCCAGGCAATATGGGCATCGTTCAGCAAGCCAGTCCAGTCGACAGCACAGACGACGATTGGTTGGCCTGCACCAAGCAGAACATATCCAATCGCCTCGAGTGTATCATCGTAGCCAACAACAGGTTTGATCCAGCCACCACAGAGGGAGTGACCTTTGGGAGGAGATACGTCAAAGCGAAATGGAGCAATATGCAGATTCGGATTTTTTGTTGTATCCACCCGGTTCGCGAATGCCCAGTCGTTAATCGAGAGCGCACTTCCAGTGGCAGTCAGTGAAGCAGCAAGAAAATCGCGTCGGTTAAAATGGCTCATGAGGTACCTCTGATAGTGGTTAGAACTTTTAAAGTTTTGTCGGGTTCGGAGCATCCCCGTAAACTTCTTTGGGGTCGAATACTTTTTCTGTTTCTGTAAATTGCAATTCGAGGCCTTGTTCTTTTATTTCCGCACTAACTGGAACGCGACGGTAAAAGCAGGAGCGGTATCCGACGTGGCAACTCGCTCCCCCCTGAACATCCACACGTAACCAGACTGTATCCTGATCATCATCGATCAACAGTGCTTTTACTTTTTGGACGAGACCACTTGTAGCTCCTTTGTGCCACAATACCTGACGACTGCGACTCCAATAGACGGCTTCACCCAGTTCGATGGTTTTCTTCAGGGCTTCTTCGTTCATATAGGCGTGCATTAACAATTCGCCGGAACTAAAATCAGTCGTGACCACAGGAATTAAGCCATCCTGATCAAATTTGGGAGCCAGGACGGTTCCTTCCTCAACCTCTTCGACTGAAGTTCTTTCAGAGAATTGAATTCCATCTGACATGATTTACTTACCTCATTTCATAATAATCTATTTATCTGGTTGCGGAGAAAACTTCCCCACTGAAGTCACTCAATTATGGGTATTGATTTTCCGATCAGGGACCGATATCGGATCGATCCATTCGGGAAAAAACAACATGCTGGATGACATCATAAGCGAAGTATGATGGCAGACACATGGTCGAAGATGTTGTTCAAGTGGAAACCGAGAAATTTCCTGTTTGGTGGTACGGATTGACTAACTTAAAATACTAAACCTAATACTGTGCGAGGTCAGCAGTTTCAGAGGGGATTTTAAGAGGTTTCGCAGAATAATTGGAATTCGCAGGAGAACCGGTGTACGTGCGTAACGCATCATGCAAAGTCATTGATTTACTGATTACGGTTCTGAGGAAAAAGAGAGCCAGATTCGGATCAGGTTGATTCGATGTGATTCCGATTTACGAGCCGATCATGGTTGATAAATCTGTGACATGTTTCGAATTTTCTCTTTCATCAACTTACGAAATGGCTTAGGCGAGATGACTTCTGCCTGATCTCCAAAACCCAAGACCCAATTGGTGATATTCTCCAGGTTATCCACGTGAGCGCGAAATTCAATGACGCCTCCCTTCAGTATTTTAAGTTCTTGAGACGGGTCCCAGCTAATCAATGAAACCTGATCGGCAACACTGCTTTCGAAGTGTATTTTCACGAGAGACGTTTTTCGGGAGTTACGTGCTGGTTCCCATGAGTTACTCAGGAAACGTTTCAGATTAAAACGGGTTGGTTTTTTGAATGTCTCTTCCAATAATTCTGAATGAACAATTTTTAAAACCGGCAGCAGTTTCACTGCACGATCTACAGAAGATCTTCCGATCACATACCATTGCCGATTCGAATATAAAATATGATAAGGACTCAACATGGTAGAAACGGTTTTTTGCTGTTTGGAGTCAGTATATTTAATTCTGATATTCTTTTTTTCAATCGCCGCCTTCAGCAGGTTTTTGTATTGGTTTCCCATCCGCATGAAAGGGTTGATTGCAGGAAACCAGACGGAAATGGATTGAGCAGCGTCGATGACCTGTTCTCGTAATTTGTCTGGCATACTGCTGAGAATTTTATCCGATGCAGCTCTTGCATACTTGTGAATCGGGACACCTACAACAGATGTGTCGAGATCCTGGCACAACACAAATAATGCGAGCATTTCTTCAAAAGTGACATCTTTGAAGGGAACGATCGTTCGCCAGGGAAGCCTGTATCCTTGTGTATCCTCATCATACAGGACATAGATCCCTGACTCGTGAAGAGTGCTCAGGTCCCGAAAAACGGTCCTGCGGCTGACATCGCATTCGCGCGCAATTTGTGCAGAATTGTAAATCCGTCCCGACTGTAACAGCGCGATCAGTTTCAGGAGACGATGAATTCGTCCAGCCGCCATTGAATTTCTTTTTGTATGCTTTCCACTAGCCTGGTCAGTGGTGGGTTTTCAGACCCAATTACTCAGGTTGAATTATTTCTCAATTTTACAGGAGATCAACAATCCGTGTTAACTGTAGAAATAATTCAGCATTTGAATACAAAAATCGATGGAGATGGACATCGATACGTGCGTGTCACAATTGAAGAAAGTCAGCAGCAGGCTGTACAATCGTCAGAAGTTCGACAAAATCTAACATGAGAATTCCAGAAAAAGAATCTGAATAATCAATACGCTGGTAAAAAAGTCGAATACCCGAATTGCTAATCCGAGGAAGCTCTATTATCAGAATAACAGGGATCACTCGATATGTTCTTTATTCAACAAAATGAGAAGCTGGTAAGAATTCCAGTTCTTCTGTTTTCTCAACATCTACCAGTGGAGGCTGATCTTTTGTTGCTAAAACTTGCCTGATATCGATCGGGTTCTGTGCTTCTTCCGAATTTCCTATAAGCAGGAATTTATCAGACGTTTTTTCAGTTCCAAATGGAAGACTTCTGCTTGAGACGGAATTTTCCAGCAGGCCTTCCTTGTCAAAATCAGCTGCCGGAGCCGGCGGTGCCACATTGGGAGGTAATTCAGGAACAGGCTGAATATCTGGTATGATGCCATCCTGTTCCGTTGAGGACGAATCGGCGTTCTCTGTCGGAAGTAAACCGACTTCACCCACATAACCAGCTGCAACGAATGGTTCTGGCTTGCTTTGCAGTCGTTTAGCTTCGATCCCGTGAGTTCGAGCCCAGGCTCGTCGGATTGCCTGTTGATAAGCAACAGGTGACCATTCCCCTTCCATTAAGTGGATATTGTTATGTGCCAGTAAAGTTCCTTTCCACTTGTAAAGGTTTTTAATGTCAACATTGTAGGCAACCAGTGAGCGATAATATTCCGTTTCGGCAGAAGCAAGACTGGATTGGGCACGCAGCAGTGTATCCAGAGTCGTGGTTCCCGCCTGGACCTCAGCGTTAAACAATTCCACACGCCTGCGTGCAGCACGCCATCGGTTGAAGTTGGATTGTGCCGTGGCATAGTTTTTGGTCAAATCCTGAAAAGTAATTGCTAATTCCTGGCTCACGTCCATTTCCTGAGCCTGGAGTACAGCGCGTGCTTTCGACAACCGAAACTCCAGATTCTCGACCTGAGCGTGCGCTGATCTTTGACCCAGGGGTACACTGAACTCCCAGCCGAGGGTCCAGCTATCCTGATTATTACTCGCAATGGATCCATAAGCACTATGCAGCCCCTGCGAAGTAACACCATCCGTATTTTTCTGACTTAATAGACGGTCACCGAAACCATTCACCTGATAACTTGAAACAAAATCGAGTCGTGGTTTTGTTAAGCTGGTTGCTGCCAGGCGTTGAAATTCAAGACTCTTGATATTCCATTTTTGTTTTCGGAGTTCGACTCGATGAACAAGTGCCTCTGTCAGGCTCATGCTCCAGTCAGGTGTAAACTTGGCAGAGATGGGGTCATCAATTGGGCGGATCACTTTACCGTCGTTCACAGGTAGGCCGACGAGACGTCGAAAACGACTTTCTGCAGTATAGATGTCACTACGAGTGGACTGGACCAGTGATTGAGTTTCAAATAGACGATCTTGAGCCTGGGCTTCGTCGGCCGGCTTGAAATTTCTGGTTCCCCCTGCTTCCAGTTTGGCATGTGCCTCACGCCAACTTCGTAGAGCAGAATTGCGGGCAACAACCTGTGTATCATACAGTCGATATGCCAGATAGAGTTGCCAATAGCTCTCTTCAATATCAGAAACCAGATTACGAACATTCTTTTCGAAATCGGCAAGTACTAAATCGTTGTTGATTCGCGCAATAATGACACCTTGACTCACACCGGTAATGCCCGTAAATCCCGAACCAATCGGACCGGCAATTCTGGTGAAATCAACACCGGCTCCTGCCAGAAATGGTTGTCGATAGGAAGCGCCGACATTCCCTGCGTAGCTGGAAGGAAATAATTGGGCTGTTGCATTTGTACCTGTGTAATTCCAGTTATGCGAAAGAGCAAATTGACCACCGTTTGCGAATGTTTTGGAAAGTCCTGATTGAAATTGTCCTGTTTCCTGAGTCAGAGTTCCTCCAGGTATCCCACCAAAAAACGGACTGTTTTGGACCTGTTCAGAGCGGCCCCATAACATATTTGCGGTAAAAGTAGTATCAAATGCTGAAAGGGCAGCTTCCACACCCCGCGATCCACCTAGAAGAACGTTTGTTTCCTGGATCGACGGATCGAAAATGGAAGCAGTGCCATCTGGATTATTGAGTAACCCATTGCCATTGGTCCCCAAAGTACCGGAAACACGAATGACTTCGCTGTTTGCCAGTCCCATGTGAATCGCTTCCATCAGCGGTAAATCCCAGATTTCATCCTGCGAGCGATCAGCTAACGTGCGTGGTTTCCCTGAGAACGTAATTTCTTCCGGAGTTTCTTCGTAAACGGCCGGGTAATCGATCTTGGTGGCGACATCTTCATAATACTGAAGGTCTTTATCACCAAGGTAATGCAGGTCCGTATCGGTTCCCAGACCGTGACAACCGACCAAATGGCTGGTAATCAGGCATCCACAGAAAAACTGGTTTAACTTCTGACGAAAGTTCATGTATTCATCCTTAGAGACATGAACGTCGGATATGAATGTAAAGTACTTGTTTAGAAATACTTAAAGTTCACAGCCGAATGTATTTTGGGGAGAATTCAGCAAAAGTGGAAAGCCATCACGCTGGCAGTATTGCCGGGAGCGCAAAGCAATCCGTACATTTGGTAGAATCACTACATTCGGTATCGGCTGTTTAATCGTTATACCTTGACTTTTTTGGGGATTGAGCGAAATTCGACCCTAATTCAGCCAGAACCGGGCAATCTTTGTAAGCTTCTGCCCCCTTTCTTTTTACAGGAGGGGCTTTCCCTGACTGAGCCTTTCAAAAAGCGACGGTGGGCCAGCTCGTATAGTTGAAAAGCGATTTCCGTTTTGATACCGTCACTGCTTGCCTGTTAACTATCTAGCTTAATATCAACCAATTTGGCCTTTGGTTTCAAGATCCGGCAGGCTCGTAGCGTGGTATTCATACGCTTGAGAACCTGGTCGCATTCCCTTTTTGTCAGAAGTATTTGAGGAAACGATGTATAAAGTCACTTTAATTCCGGGAGATGGAGTTGGACCGGAAATCGCTGAGGCTACAAGAAAATGTGTTGATGCCACTGGAGTCAAAATCGACTGGGATGTTCAGGAATGTGGAATCGAAGTCATAGAAGCCGAAGGTAGCGTTCCCGACCGGGTGATGGATTCCATTCGCGCCAACAAAATTGCCTTGAAAGCCCCTATTACCACTCCCATCGGAAAAGGGTTTCGCAGTGTCAATGTATTTCTGCGTCAGGAACTGGGCCTGTATGCCTGCATTCGTCCCTGCAAAACTTATAAAGGTGTGCGGACTTACTTTGAAGACTCCAATGTCGATTTAGTCGTCGTTCGCGAAAATACAGAAGACCTTTATGCGGGTGTGGAATTTCAAGCGGGAGAAGAAAATACGGCGTCGTTAATCAAAGTCATTAACGAATATGCGACCGGCAAAAAAATCAATACGCCTCTCGACGAAACCGGCGTCAGTATCAAGCCGATGTCCTATCAGGGAACACGTGACATCTGCAACTATGGCTTTAAGTATGCGGTTGATAATAAACGCAAGAGCGTGACGTCCATCTGCAAAGCCAATATCATGAAGTTCACGGACGGCTTGTGGTATGATGAAACGCGTGCTGTTGCCAAAGCCTATGGTGCGAAATTCGAATGGGAAGATCTGGCCGAAGGTGTGGAAGCAGATCCCAAGCTGGCAGGTATCGCCACCGATTGTGGTGGAAGCATTGAATACAATGAACGCCTGATTGACAACATGTGTATGCAGCTGGTCCAAAAACCAGAGTTGTATGACGTGCTTATCACTTCCAATCTGTACGGCGATATTCTGAGCGACTTGTGTGCCGGCCTGGTAGGAGGCCTGGGTGTCGCCCCCGGTTCCAACATTGGTCCCGAAGCAGCCATCTTCGAAGCCACCCACGGTTCTGCTCCCAAATACAAAGGGCAGAATAAAGTGAATCCAGTTGCCCTGATCCTGTCCGGTAAGATGATGCTGGATTATCTCGGTGAACACGAAGCGGCTGCGAAACTGGACAAGGCAGTTGCCGACGTGATTGAAGAAGGTAAAGACGTGACCTACGATCTGAAAGATGATCGCAACGATCCGACCGCCGTTGGAACTCAGGAAATGGCAGAAGCCATCTGTGCGAAAAATGCAGATAATTCCTGTAAGTTACGATATGTTTGATGAAATCCAAAATCGCGACGCGAAGCTCGGGTCACGTGCTTTGCATCGCAGTTTTTTCGTATTTACCGGTGAACCAAGCAAGCAAACAAATTTACATTTCATAACTTTGATAGAATGAGCGGTCCCAATAAATAAAACGGATGAAGAGATCAACAAGATTTGATACGATGGAAGTATCATACCTGCCTCAATAATCCCACCACTGGAGTGAACCTCCATGACCGACACCTTTTCTCACCAGTCCCTGTCGCCCCCTCAATTCCTCGCGTCGTCGCAATTGTTAAAGATGAGTGCTGCCGCTTTTGCAGGTACGCCTGGTTTGAACTGGGAGAATATTGCTGCATGCTGCCGAGGAAAACAAACGTCCGACAGTGGCTGCCATCTATACGCAGTGCTTTTATCTGTTCGCATGCCTACCATATTCTGCATCCCTTTTTAGGGCCGTACCTGTTTAATGGTCAACTGCTGCAGCCGCAATGTGATGTGGTTTCACTATATGGTGATCAGTTTAAGGAGGGCGATCTCTCGCGGGGGGTCGCTAAAAAATATGAGATCCCCTTTTATAAAACGATTGGCGGGGCCCTGCGTCGCGGCGGGGATGAGCTGGCGGTTGACGCGGTTCTTTCGATCGGTGAGCATGGCGATTATCCTGATACGAAATTCGGACAGACCAAATATCCCCGCAAGCGGTTCTTTGATGAAATCGTGGCGGTTATGGAGAAATCCAAACGCTTTGTACCGGTTTTCAGCGACAAACATTTTTCTTATCGCTGGGACTGGGCGCGGGAGATGTATGATACATCGCGGAAGTACGAATTCCCGATGATGGTCGGCAGTTCGGTTCCGCTAGCACAACGCACGATTCCGCTGGAGATTCCCTCTGGCACGGAACTGGAAGACGCGGTCTCGATTCATGGAGGACCGATTGAGAAATACGATATCCACGGTCTTGAAGTTTTGCAGTCGATGGTCGAATTCCGCAAAGGGGGCGAAACTGGTGTTTCTACCGTTCAATTTCTCAAAGGCGATGAGCTGATCAAAGCCGGCCGCCAGGGACGCTGGTCCATGAAGCTGGCAGAAGCAGCCATGCAGGCGGAACTGGGAAAAAGCGGGGTCTGTTCGATCCGATCGATCAAGCGGAAAAGTCTGAACCGCATGGCATTCTGCTTGAATACAAGGATGGCTTTCGCGACGATGCTCAAGATAGGCGCGAATGGTGTCCGCTGGAATTTTGCCTGTCAGGTAAAAGGTGAAACCAAACCCAAAGCGACGACATTTTTTCCTGGTCCCTGGGGGAACCGAAACCTGTTCCGGGCGTTTTCAAACGCGATTCAGTATCTGTTCGTGCAGAAACAGGAGCCTTATCCTTGTGAACGAACATTGTTGATGACAGGAGTATTGGATGCGGCCATGCACTCTTATTTTGAAAAAGGTCAGGCCAGGATGAAGACACCACATCTGGAGTTTTCATACAAACCAAAAAATTTCAATCAATTCCGTGAAATGGGTGCTTCCTGGGACATTATCACGAAAGATATGCCACTACCCCTCGACTTTGTGGAGGCGGATCCTGAGCCCAAATAAGAGGTCGTCTGCTGCTTCCAGACCAGAGTTTTCATTTCATCGAAACGAGTGGGATGGCAAATTCATTCCTCAGGTTACTTGCGGGGAGATCAAAAACTCTGGATATTTGATGAAAAAACTGACGCGGTATCCCACTTTTCCTGATCCTGTCTGAGAGTTAGTACCAAAGATGAAATATGTGCTTGTCATTCCAGATGGTTGTGCCGACGAACCTCAGGAATCATTAGATGGTCAGACCCCGTTGCAGGCGGCACAGATTCCCCGGATGGATGCGATTATCACACAGGGAATTCTCGGCAGAACTGACACAGTACCCGCTTCAATGTCCTCGGGCAGTGATGTCGGGACAATGAGTCTGTTTGGTTACGATCCCCTGGTGTTTCATACCGGACGTGCTCCGCTCGAAGCGGCCGCCCAGGGAATTGAGCTGGGACCTCATGATTGGGCCATTCGATGTAACTTTGTCACCATTGATGATGGAAATATGGCGAGCTTTACTGCATCGCAACTTCCCAATGATGTTGGCGAAGAGTTAATAGGTTTACTTCAGGAGCAGACTGCGCAAGATCCACAGTGGGAGTTTCATCAGGGGGTCAGCTATCGTAACTTATTAATCTACCGGGCACAGAATGCAGAAGATCAGCCATTTGATTCTGGAACATCGACCACACCCCCACACGATTTGACAGACCAGTCAATTCAACATGATTTACCATCGGGTAAGGGAAGTGAGATGTTGCTCGACCTGATGGAGCGAAGTAAGAAACTGTTTTTGAAGTCGACAAAAAATCAAACCAGGAGCGATGGTCAGCCGGCAGCGAGTCAAATCTGGTTATGGGGCCAAGGCAGTATACCTGCTCTCAAGCCGTTTCGCGAACAGTTTGGCAAAACAGGTGCGGTGATCACAGCCGTTGATTTATTGCGGGGGTTGGGGCGTTTGCTGGGATGGCATGTGATCGAAGTAGAAGGAGCCACGGGATATACCGACACGGATTATGCTGCCAAAGGTCGCGCGGCGATTGAGAATCTGAAGCATACCGATTTTGTGGTCGTACATGTCGAAGCAACCGACGAGGCGTCGCATGAAGGCGAAGTACAGGAAAAAATCAAAGCGTTAGAGAATATCGATCAGCACATAGTTGGTCCAGTGCACGACTATCTTAAGAAGCAGGGTGAATATCGAATGTTGGTTTGCCCCGACCACCCCACGTTTCTAAGAACCAAAACTCACAGTCATGGTTATGTTCCGTTTGGAATATGTGGTACTCATGTGCGTCCCGATCAGGCAACCTGTTATGACGAAGTCACTGCAGGTGTGAGTAATTTGCTGCTTCCGAAAGGGCACCAGCTTATGCCGTTCTTTTTTGGAACGTTGACGAAATAGTTGCTCCTGAAATACCAGACACGAAGGGTGGCTCCGAAACAAATGGGAAGCCACCCTGCTGGTGTTGCTTTTATTGCTTGAATAGCAATGCGGATTTCTTATAAAGGCCAGTCGCGGAGAATTCGTTCGACTTCTTCTGCATGACCACTTTCATCGCGAACCATGTCTTCCAGCTGGACGGCCAGCCCTTTGTCGCCAAACTCTTCCGCTTCTTTCGCACGCTGAGTATAACCGGCGGTTGCCGCCTGTTCTGCCGCCAAAACAGCCTCAAGCATTTCCGGATTGGTGTGTGCTTCAGCCACTTTTGTAGGAACGGTTGTGGGTTCACCACCTAATGCCACGATTTTATTAGCCAGATATTGGGCATGTAATTGTTCGTCGGGCACTTCTGCGAGAAAAAACTGTGTCAACTGTGGTCGATAAGGGCCCGTTGCTTTGGCAGCATACGTTGTATATTGAATGATGGCGGAAAGCTCGTTTGCCAGGTCCTGGTTCAGATGAGCAATCATCGTTTGTTTGTCCATATTTCTCTCCAGATAGAATGAAGTTCAAAATTATTAATCAATCAGTTTACCACAAATATTTGCTCTAACATTATTCACTTTATAGACCTACGCTCCATTTAATCAACTATCAAAGAATGGGAAGCGGTTGAAAATATTCTTAAATTCTGTGGTGAGCATCTGATTTTCCAGATAGATGGTGATGAATTCACTTCCGGATTCAAAGGTGATTCCATTTGGTGAACGTGCCGCAGACCATGATGGATGAATACGACATAGGAAGTTCTATTGATGAATATTCCGGGGTTCTTTTCAGGACCGTTATGGCGTATGATTGCATTTAGCTGATAAATTTCGTTATTTTGTTGGCTTGCATATTGTGTTTATTTTGAGTTGTTAACTGGGAGTTTCAGGTGACTGATTGGGTTGAACCTCTGGGAATGCGGATTCTCATTCGTAAAGACGAAAACCGACTTAAAACGCGCGGAGGAATCGTTCTCCCCGACAAGGCAGAAATTCCGAATATCACAGGTCGCGTTGTCGAAATCAGTGTCCAGATTGATCGTGATGAAGATTTTCCGGTCAAGAAATACGATAAAGTACTTTTTAATCCCAGCGATGCGATTCCCGTGGATTTCGAACCAGACAATGTTCTGTTCGTGGTCCCTATCGAGGATGTCGTCGCCGTCTTTCGCCGCGGCGAATCGAGAATCGACGAAGTGCGATCAGCCGAAGAAATGGACGCTGATGACCCCGACGAATGGGAAGAATAAACGGCGACTAATGTCGCGTCCTGTTTTATTTTGTCGTTTTTATTTCTTCTATCAGACTGGGGCGCTGGTACCCAGTGGGGAGTGCATCCAGATTTCGATAGGCGACGAGCTCTGCGACGATACTCAACGCAATTTCCGGAACCGTTTGTGACCCGATATCAAATCCGAGTGGTGCATGCACTTTTGCGAGTGCTTCGCGGGGCGTTCCTGATCGCAGCAAGTCTTCGAAGATCAGTTTCACTTTTCTTTTGCTGCCAATCATGCCGATATATCGGGCTGAAGATTCCGCCAGATGTCCCAGTGCTTCTTCATCATGATTATGTCCCCGGGTGACAATGATGATAAAGGTATCCCTGGTGACGGAAAGGTCTGCAAGAACAGTATCGAAGTTACCGACAATCAATTGTTTTGCGTCGGGAAATCTTTGGGCATTACAATATTCCTGACGATCATCGGCGGCAATAATTTCGAAGCCAACCTCACTGGCCAGTTCTGCAACTTTTTGCCCGATGTGACCACAGCCAACGATTACAAGTTGACATGTTTGATGAAATGTGAGATACGCAATGCCTGCGTTCATGTAAGGTCGCGGTCGATTTTTGATCGGTTTCAAACCTGTCAACAATTGAGCCGGCGGTTTCTGTCGACCGCGGTGTGCAATAATTGTGGAATTGGCATCGATCAGAAAACGGTCTGTTTCATTACCATCTTCGGCAGTTTCAGGGTTGATCACAATTGCTTCCGTGCAGCCCTGATCACCTGACAGCTGTTGGCTCATACTTTTGAAGTAGGTCAGATCTTCCTCCGTGGTAATCGGATCAACGAGCACTTTCATGCGACCACCGCAAATCAATCCATCATCCCAGCCATAGTCGTTGTCGAGTTGAAAGGTCATGATTTCAGGAGCAGCAGCGTCGATCAATCTCAAGGCGCGACGTTTGACTTCCGCTTCCACACAGCCGCCTCCGAGAGTTCCAATCTGAGAACCATCGCGGAATATGAGCATGGCGGCTCCCGGTTTTTGCGGAGTCGAGCCCCGTGTTTCAACCAGACAGGTGTAACAGACGGGCCTTTTCTGTTGCACCGCTTTTTCCAGTTCAGATAATACATCTCGCATGGTTGGTTACTTTGATCAGTTTTCTAGAGTGTGTTTAACAGGCTACGAGCTGCCTGAAGTTCTCGCGTCAATCCATCAACCAGTCCCGGTTTCTGGTCTCCCGGCAAGACTTCCCAGGTATAAGTTTCGACTTCCAGATGTGGTGCGTAGTCAAGCTCTTTTACCGTTGCTAATGCCTGTTTCAATTCCAGGTGTGTTGTTCCTAAATGGCCCAGCGTTTGCGCATCAATGGGTACATGAAAGTGAACCCGCAGCTTTTCTGTTTCTTTAACACGGGGGTCGGGGGCCAACAAAAACTTTTTGGTCAGATCTACAATTCGATAGAGGTCACCTGTTCTCAGGGTTCCAATAGTTTGATGCAGATATCGTGGCTCTGCGTACTCTGCGAGTTGGATACGACCTGCTTCGTTTTCCCATGGATCGACAAGTTCAATGGCATTGGAAATATGAATTTTATTGATCCGGATTTCCGCGTGCGTGATCTGCCGAATAGAGCCGGGAATATCTTCAAATTCAACCGCCTGATGACAGATGTCATAGCAGGCTCCCAGATATTCTTTAACGGTTCCCAATAATTGTTTTTCCGCAGCACGTTGATAGAGCCGTTCGAAGAACACAATCAATTCGTGTGTGAACTCAATAACACAGAACGGCTCTGGTTCTATGGCCAGGCGAATCGTTTTGCCGGTTTCTTCTTTGAGATTTTTCAGAAATACTGCCAGCTCGATTAATTGTTCAATACACGCTTCACCAAAATCGGGGGCATGTTCGAACTGTTTAAATCCTAAAGGAACAGTCGAAATACTTCCTTCAGTATGATTACACAGCAAAGCAGCGAGTACCCGGGCACACCCTTTTGTGTACTCCAGTCGCTCTGGCTGAGTCCAGTCGGGTAGATAAACATTTTCCTTCACGCGATCGCTGTGAAAATTTCCAAACGGAAATGCATTCAAAGTGTAGCAGGTCAGGTTACGTTTGTGGATTTCTTCAGCGAAGCGGATATGCCCTGCCTCAGTTGCCATAATTTCCTGAATCACAGGTTCAGCCAGCCAGAGTCCCGCTGCCAATGGTGCCGCATACTGCTGTTGAACTGGTACGGTGAACTCATCGAGTTTTTGTAAAACCTCTGTCACAGTTAACCCTGGATGCACGTTGGTGCAATAACTCAAAGGCAGTGGATTCAACGTCATAAAACTTCCTCGGAGGGTACTCGGGTCGGCAAGAAGTAGAAAACTCTTTGCAGCACAGGTTTCTCATCTATTACTATCATAACCGAGACAAACCCGTGAACCACCTGTTATCAGAATTTACAGGCGCAATTGCAGTTACCGATTCAAGAATTCTATTAAAGACAACTTGTATTCACTTGTAAGTTTAGCGACGATAACGGTTAGCATCTTGTATGAAAACAGACAAAAAGCGAGTTTCTCTCAAACTCTGAGAGAAACTTTCTGGTATGCTAAGTGTTAGGTATAAGCGGGTATTTGACCCCCAAGCATGGGAGCCTGAACTCAGTCGTGGTTACAACGGAAATCTTGAAGTCACCTTACTTACGAGATCCTGATGTGCAATTGATGTTGCGCGTCAAGGATGGAGATGAAGTTGCGTTCACTGAACTGGTTGCTAACTACCAGGATCGAATCGTGGGTATTTTTTGTCATTTACTGGGAAATAAGGAAGCGGCAGAAGACTTGGCCCAGGATGTGTTTTTACGTGTTTATCGTTCACGTGCGAACTATCAGGCCAAGGCCAAGTTTTCGACCTGGCTGTTCCGGATTGCCAATAACCTGGCGAGTAATTCTCGACGGAATAAAGGGCGACGAAAAGAGGTGAATCTCAATCCACAGGATTCTGGTCCATTTGGTATGAGACCCGAAGAACAGTTACTGATGGAGAAATCAGGTTTGATGCCGGCACGACAAATCGGTTTGAAAGAGACTCAGGCTGTTGTGCGTGAAGCACTGGGAACTTTAAATGAGCGTCAGCAGATGGCGGTGTTATTACATAAATTTGAAGGAATGAGTTATGCCGATATCGGGGCAGCCATGAAATTGTCCGAAGCGGCAGTGAAGTCCTTGTTATCGCGTGCTCGAGACAATTTAAGAGTTCAGCTCGAAAAACATATTAATGATTAAATTAAAACAGACATTCGCGATTGAAGATCACGATGAATAAAGAGATTCAGGTACAGGAACTGGAAAAGCTGGTTGCTTATCTCGATGGAGAAGTCAGCGAGCAGGAAGCGATAGAGGTTGAACAGGCTCTCTCGTCCAGTGAGCAAACGCGCGCCCAGGTGGATTCTCTGGAGCGGACGTGGGAATTATTAGACAAGCTCCCCATTCCCAAAGCTTCTGATGAATTTACAGACAAAACACTTTCGACGATCAAAACCATGGAGTTGGAAGCGCAGGAAGCCGTGTCACAACAGCGGTCCGGTCTTTCGTTGAGCAAAGCATCTCAAGATCAGTTTCGTAAGCTGGCAGTAATCAGTGGCTGGAGCGTTGGTTTAGCTTTGTCCATTTTTGTGGGATATCAACTGACCAATCAGTGGCTGCCTGATAAGCCAGTCCCTCTCGTTGAAGACTTCTCCTTTATTGAAAATCTTGATATCTACTCGGAAGTTCAAGATTTGGAATTTCTGGAACAACTGCAAAAATCAGGAATATTCAATGAAACGGCCCCGTAATCAAGCCAGAAACAGAAATTCCCAACGTACTTTGGACGTTGGTCATCCAGCACAGTGGTCGCTGCCTCTACGCGCGATGTGTATGGGTCTGGGAATGATCGTCTATGTGATGGTGTTGCTGGGAGCCAGTGGACAGGGGGAAGATGCAGGGTCCGCCAGTCTGACAAAGATCGAGAAAATGTCCCCTGCTCAGCGTGGCCAGTTCAAGCGAAATTATGAAAAGTACCAAAAATTGACATCGCAACAGAAAGAACAGTATCGAAAAATCCATGTTGCGACTCAGAATCAGGATCAATTAAATCGGTTAATGCGCTCTTACAGTGCCTGGGTGAAAACGCTCTCGCCCTGGGAACAGGAAGATTTGCGTAAAGCAGGAATGTCAAAGGAATCGATTGAAAAGCGCATTGAGCTGATTCGCCAGTTCCGCACACATCGTGATCGTTCAAAGCAAGAAGTCGACTACAATTCTGACATTATAGAATTACTTGATGCCAATCTGAAAGAATTCAAACTCAATCTCGATCCCCTGAGAACGATGATATCACGAGTTCCGCGCCCGCCATCTGATCTTTTTCAAGAAGCAGTCAAGAAACTCGAATCTGATCTGCAGACTGCGGACAGATATCCTAAGCCTGAAAATCCGATATCTGAATATGAGCGTTCGTTGGCCATACTCCAATCCTCCCTCGGATCGAAAGATCGTACCGGTCCCTCAATCAGACCGAATGGCTTACCACCTGAAGCGATGGAGGAAATTGTCAAATTACTGGATGAAAAAAACTATCTGGTCCGTGGTTTCGGTGGAAAACGTGATTCGAATACTACTGCGAGAGTAATTCAAGACCGCTGGAGAGTGATGCAATTTTTATCGCGGGGACTAATGGATCAGTTTTTTCGTTCTGTCAGAGAACAGCTGGATCAAATTCATCCCTCTGACGAGGAACTCCAGAAGTTTTTTGAGACCTCTCTGAAGACTCAAGACCAGGATAATTTGATGAATTATTCGCCGGAAGTCATGCAGGAAAAACTGAAGTATCACTATTTGCATAAGCATCTACCAGAACGAGTCAAGAGGTCGTTGCAACGCCAGTTAAAAGATTTTGGTGAGTTTGTGAACCCATTAACCCGAGGGAACAAACCGAATGGCGCGTTTCGGGCAGGAAAAGGACGCCTGAATGATCAAAGGGACCGTGGAATACGACGTCCCGGAGGGGGCAAGAATTCTGGTCGGAAGTCTGGTCCCAGGCAAGACTAGACGCCTGATACTTGAAAATCAGGTTGAAATCCTGTCTCATAGATTCTGCAATAGTATCAGAATCATGCCTTATTTGAGAATTTCTGTTCCAATCCCAATAACAGAGGTTCTGCGACACCCTTATTCCATTGAAACAGGAGCAATTCCATGTTGCGTTCCCTATTAGCGGCGAGTCTGACGATCGGGATCATGCTGTCATTTTCTGTAGAAATTGATGTGCTTCAGGCTAAAGAACCTGCTCCCTTGAAAACGCGGAATCCAGAGCAGGTTCCGAAAAGCATGCAGGGTTTGCCTTTATTGTTTCAGGAGAATTTTCAAACCGGTAATTCAAAACATTGGGAGCCCACGGACGAAAAAGCCTGGAAAATCAATCATCAGGGAGACAACCATGTCTTTAGTCTCACCAGGAAACACAGTGATTTTAAGCCGCCGGTCCGTTCGCCTTATAATCGTGCGTTATTGAAAAATATTTCGGTCAGCGATTTCCTGTTGGATGTGAAATTGCAATCCACCATTCCCGACTATGGTCACCGAGATTTATGTCTGTTCTTTGGATATCAGGACGATTCCCATTTTTATTATGTGCATTTCGGCAAAAAAATGGATGACCACGCCAATCAAATTTTTATTGTTGATGGCAAACCACGCACAAAGATTTCCACGAAAACCACACCCGGAACAAACTGGGATGATGAATGGCATCATGCTCGCGTAATCAGGGATACAAAAACGGGGTCCATCAAAATCTTTTTTGATAACATGGATGAGCCAGTGATGACGGCTACGAACAAAGCATTTTTGACGGGACGGGTGGGAATTGGTTCGTTCGATGACACGGGAAATTTTGACGAGATCCTGTTGTATGGCACTAAGGTAGAATAAGCATTGTGAACAGCCTGTATGGTTTCATTTTCAAAGCGTCTCCCCTCCTCTTTTACAAGCACAGATCAGGAATCAACGATGCATTTTCGACTACTCTTTTTTGTTGCCGTTTCTTTTCTTAGTTTCCCTTCCTTAGTTTTCGCACAGTCGTTGAATTTTCCTGATGTCTTGCCTGGTACTACTGCCTTAGAACTTAAGGTGCCTCTCGACGAACATATGGTGGCGGGCATTGATCGTTTCGCGCTCAATGCATTAGCGAAGTCTCCAGAACTGCGTCCCGAAAAATGGAACTATGATTTTAGCAGCCATGCAGCCTATATCGACAGTATCAAGGCTAATCGAGCTCGATTCAAAGCAATCATTGGCGCCGTTGATCCACGTGTTGCCGGACTTGGATTTGAACTGATAGCGACGACCGAAAACCAGTCAGTCATTGCCGAATGTGCGCAATTTGAAGTACACGCGGTTCAGTGGCAAGTATTGGAAGGCATGACGGCTTCGGGACTTTTATTGCAACCCAAGGGGCAGATTAAGGCACGTGTTGTGGCCTTGCCTGATGCCGACTGGACTCCGGAAATGTTTGTTGGGTTACAGCCGGGGGTTCCCGAGTCAGCTCAAATTCCACTCAAGCTTGCCGCTTCGGGAGTTCAAGTCGTAATTCCGACTCTGATCAGTCGAGCGACCGGATTTTCCGGGCATCCGAAAGTCTTTTTCACGAATCAGCCGCATCGCGAATTTATCTATCGCATGGCGTTTGAAATGGGACGTCATGTGATCGGATATGAAGTTCAAAAAGTGATGGCAGCCGTTGATCAGTTTGAAAGACTGGACAAAAAAAATCGGCGAATATTACCAATTGGAGTTGTGGGTGTTGGAGAAGGTGCCTTGTTGGCATTGTTTAGTGGTGCCGCTGATTATCGAATTAACTCGACGTGGGTTGCTGGCTACTTTCAACAGCGTGAAAATGTCTGGCAAGAGCCCATCTACCGGAATGTCTGGAGCCAGCTGACGGAATTTGGAGATGCTGAGATTGCTTCATTGATCGCGCCGCGTTCTTGCGTAATCGAAGCGTGTTCTGTTCCCACTGTTGCCGGGCCGCCTCGCGCAAAATCCGGGATCAGAACAACGGCTGCTCCCGGAGTGATTAAAATCGCGACTCCCGCTTCCGTCCGTGCAGAATATCAAAGAGCGCTACCTGTGTTTGATCAGCTGGGTCTCAAAGAGAACCTCTCACTGGTCTTAACGGGTGATGGAACCAGTCCCGCTGGATCGGACAAAGCCCGCCAGCAGTTTTTGTTTGGCTTAAGAGTCAAAATGAATAAAAAACGTCTAATGCCTGTCGAGTTGAAAGCTGTTGCAAATGGTGTTGTGATTGACCCCGGCGCGCGACAAGAGCAGCAGTTTGATGAAATGAATGACTTTACTCAGGCATTGCTCAATGAGTCGTCTCGTTATCGTGATGAACGATGGAAGCCCGGCAAATACAAGTCAGTGGAAGAGTGGGAGAAAGTTTCTGATGGTTTGCGAGACAACGTTTATAACGAGCTGATTGGCAGAATATCTGAACCGGGTGCCCCTGTTCCCCTGAATGTAAAAACGCGAAAAATAATCGATCATAAACAGTATCAGGGCTATGAAGTGATGATGGATGTCATGCCCGATGTCGTTGCTGGCGGTATTTTACTGATTCCCGCCGATATGAATCCCGGAGAAAAACGCCCTGTGATCGTCTGCCAACACGGCCTGGAAGGCACACCAATGGATACGATTGTGACTGAAGGCAGGTCCTATGGCTATTACAAATCCTTTAGTGTGCAGCTGGTGAAACTGGGGTTGATTGTCTATGCACCACAGAATCCGTATCGTGGACAAGATCGGTTTCGGACTTTGCAACGGAAGTCCAATCCGATGAAGCGATCACTCTACAGTTATATCATTCCCCAACATGATCGCACTCTGAAATGGCTTGATTCATTGTCTTTTGTTGATGGGAAACGGATCGGCTTTTATGGACTTTCCTATGGAGGCAAGACGGCAATGCGTGTGCCTCCCTTTGTGAAACAATATGTATTCTCAATATGCTCAGCTGACTTTTCGGAATGGGTGCGGAAGAATGCAGACAGCACGCGCCATTATAGTTACGTTTTTCATGGCGAATATGAAATATTCGAATGGAATATGGGTCACGTTGCCAATTACGCTGAGTTATCGTATTTGATAGCACCACGTCCTTTTATGGTGGAGCGCGGCCATGATGATGGGGTTGCTCCTGATGAATGGGTGGCCGCTGAATACGCAAAAGTGCGACGTTTTTACGTGCAGATGGGGATCGGTGACAAAACAGAGATCGAATTTTTTGATGGACCTCATACCATCAATGGTAAAAATACGTTTGATTTTATTCTCAGGAATTTGAACTGGCCTGAACCAGATAAAAAGTGATTTTACCAGACTTGGCAATTCGTATTTCCTAAATAAAATAGCGTTCGTTCACATGCGAATACTAAAAAGTATGTGTATATTATGATCGCGGATTGTTATTAAGAAAACACGACATGGTGAGTGTACGTGCAGTTCTCCGGGTGGCACGAAATGTGGAAAGAACATCAGGTTCTGCCCGGTGAATAGCAGGCTTTCTGCATGTCGGGCCTTGCTACTCCTAATGGATTATCAAAATGAGTAAAGCTGCCACGGATTCAGAGGAAGAAGTTCCTCAGGAATCAACGCTGGAAACAGATATCAAATCGCTAAAGGAAATTAGCGCCAACTTGAAAATGGACTATAACGGGAATATCTCTCAGGTTTCATTTTCAGGTTCCAAACTGGTTGACGCCGGCCTTGTTTATCTGGGACGGTTGACAAAACTAAGAAAGCTGGATCTCTCAGGTTCCAAAGTGACCGATGAGGGCATGGTCCATATCAAACCGTTAAAGAGTTTGCGGGAAGTGACTCTCCATGGAATTCCGGTTTCTGATGCAGGCCTGGCAGAATTTAAAAAGTTAACCAATTTGGAAGTACTCAACCTTTCGCGCACCAAAGTGACTGATGTCGGCCTGAAGCACTTGAAAGGCCTGGATAACCTGAAAGAACTTTTTCTAACCGGGCTGGAAATTACTGATGATGGCCTGGCGCACCTTGCTGGTCTGAAGAGTCTGGAAACGTTGGGGTTATCAGAAACGCAGATTACAGATGGTGCCCTCGCACATATCAAGGGTCTGAAAAAATTGCGTGTACTTCTACTGAGAGATACGCACATTACAGACGAGGGGCTCAAGCATATTAAGGGGTTAACCCGTTTGCAGCGGTTGTGGCTGAGAAATACGGAAATCACAGATGCCGGCATTAAATTTCTGATCAAAATGAAAGACATGGAGTGGTTGGAATTAAATGATACTGAAGTGAGCAATGCGGGTATTGTAGAGCTCAAGGCGCTTGAGAACATGGTGGATATGAATCTGCGCAATACTACTGTGAACGACAAGTGCATTCCTTCGCTGAAGAAGATGAAGAACCTGAGTACGCTTTATATTGACGGAACGGAATTGACAGAAGAAGGGATTGCCAAGCTTGAAAAAGGGCTCCCTTATTGCCGCATCGAGCGTTAACGTTTTGCGTCTTATCGCATCTTGCTCGTTTTTGGCAGAACTGAAATGTAACGTGCCTGCGAGCTTTATGAGTAAAGAGATTGGGCAGGAACAGGCTGGTCTTCCGTTCCTATTTGAAACCCGAGCTCTTCAGGAATGATTGTGGGTTGATACCTTAGAACTTTCTGTGCTTTACTCAAATCCCACCGTCGTTTTGTGCTTTCTCCTACGATTGTAATCACTTCGCAACTGCTGATTTCCGCGGTCAGTGATTTTTGATACGCCTGCATCAGATCAGGAAACGGTACCCATTGCGGACGGAGTGGCTGTGATTTCCAGAGTGGATGTTCAAGGTCAACCGGTTTCGGGATTCGCAGGCAGATGATCGACATATCATACGCTTGCGCAAAGTGGGCACACATTATCTCGCACAGTTGTTTTGTCAGTGCATAAGACCCAACAGGCTTTGGTTTGGCGTCAGATTCAATCCACTCTGGAGCCGGATAGCCTTGAACCGTCATGATGCTGCTGGTAAAGATAAACCGTTTTACACCCGCATCGCGCGCGGCTTCCAGTAGCTGAAAGGTTCCTTTAACATTCACATCAAATCGCTTTGCATTCAGGTCATCACCTTCCATAGGACCTTCATCCGCCTGTTTTGCGAGATGGATTACGGCGTCAATGCCCTGCACAGCAGCACGTGTTTGTGCGGGATCTGTGATATCCAGAGGAATATAACGCAGATCGTTCTGGTCAGGATGAATGTCTCCCAGAATCAGTTCATCATTCGTTTGCCAGTGACGTGCAAAGTAGCGACCGACATATCCTGAGGCACCTGTGATTAAGACTTTCATCGAGGAGGCTCGCTTTTAAGGAGAATGCATGGATTCTCTTTTCAGGAATAGGATTGCTGACAGACTCGCAGCATGTTGCCACCAATGATTTTTTGAATCTCTTGATCCGAGTATCCTCGTTGCACAAGACCGACAGTAAATAAAGGCCAGTTCGTCCAGGAAACACTGAGTCTCATGTTGGGTGTTTCCTTATAGGGGTCGGCGGGCCACAAGCTGCGCCATGGTTTTCGTGAACGTGGTCTGCGGGGTACTTTTTTATTCTCCAGAGCGCTGTTACGCGATGTGTATGACACATCGGTGCCAATCGCCACGTGATCGATACCAAAATGTTTCACGACGTAATCGATCTGATCTAATAAAGCACTGATATCTCCTTTTCCACCCAGATAGCGGGGGATACAACAGATGCCGATTAAACCTCCGGTATCAGCGATGGCCTTAATGACATTATCTGGTTTGCTGCGAATGTGGTGGTGCAGGCTGTTGCATGTGGAGTGACTGGCCACGACTGGTCGCTTCGAAATCTGCGCGGTTTCCAGGCTCGTTTGCCAGCCGGAATGGGCGACATCCGGAATAATTCCGAGTCGGTTCATTTCAGCGACGACGTCCCGACCAAAGTCACTCAAGCCCGCATTGGCGGGTTCGGCACAGCCATCGCCGAGCATGTTCCGCCGATTGTACGTCATATGCATCATACGAATTCCCAACTGATAAAAGATCTGCATATATTTCATTTCGTCAGTCGTGGTTTCCCACTGCTGTGTCAGTGGAACGCCATTTCCCGTCAGATACAAACAGTGTCGCCCTTCCTGTTTGGCATCTTGAATGTCAGCGGGAGTCACTGCTTTTGAAACAAATTCTGCCAACATGTCGGTCGTATAAGTAAAACGAGCCAGACGTTTGATCAAACGCAAAGGGTCCTGCCCTTCTTCACCGGCATTTTGAAAAATACAGGTTACGCCGGCTGCGTCGAATGCTTCTTTGAATTCGCGCTGCTCTGCCGGATCTGTCACGCAGCGCGTCATCGACATATCTTCTCTTAGATCCTGGATTTCATTAACGGATGCATGTTCTTTGACTGCTGTTGCCATGCGGTCACCATCAATGGCGGCGCGTGGCGCAAAGCCGTAAGCATCGAAGACCAGAGAATCTGCATGAAGTTGCAGCCCATGCTCCAATTGTTTTGGACTCGGCTTCAATATGTCCAGTGCGACTTTGCGAGCATGCAGAATGGTCTCATTCTGAATGGGCTTTCGTTTCGTGTCAGTCGTAGATGCTTCTTTTTGTTTTTCCGCAGCGGCCAGATCGGATGCAGAAGCCGCTCCCAGACTGGTGGCCGCAACACCCAGGGAAGTACCTAAAAATGATCGGCGGTTTACGGGATTTTTCATGCTGAATTCCATTGATTTGGATGGTTGGAGTGTCGTGGTGATACTCTCAGGAGTGTCATTCCGTTATGAGAGGCACTGAATTGGGTAGCGTCTCATTTTTGATCACAGCCACAACCGCCACTGGAACAACCCGATTCTGCAGGTGTTTCATCAACGGGGTGAAATATGATCCTCCATTCATATCGGGCATTTAACTCTTGAGCCAAAATTTCTAATGCGGGCATTCGGCTTCCCAGATAATAAAGTACGACCGTTTGTTGATCAAATAATTGCTCACAGTCGATGATTTCGGTAGGCATTCCCCGTTCCTGAATCAGAATCTGACAGTCTTCAAAAACGAGGTTGGTCACGTTTTCCTGTTGAGAAAGTGACTGTTGATCGAGGGGGGTAAACGTGCGCAAAATTGAACCGGCAGGTGAGGCCGAACTCATTGACTCCTCTGCTTTGGAGAGAATTTCTCCGAGTTCTTCACCCCGACTCGATTTTAAAATCACACGTTCGCGATGTGTATGAATGGTGTCTTCTTCCGCTGAGAAATGATCGATCCAGCCTCTGGCTCCATAACGTACGAGATACAGATTCTTTTTGACGTCCAGATCCTCAATTGTGGAAGCATCGATCAGGATCACACCAGATTCCAGTTTGAGTTCGTAGCAGGTCAAAGGAAATTCAGGAAAATCATGACACTCTCCCGAAGCAACGTCAAAAGTCCAATCGTGCAATGGGCAGGCAATTTCGGTTCCCGAGCCGTCCCCTTCAACCAGTGAAGCACCCTGATGGGGACAGCAATCGTGGATGGCGTAAAATTCGCCTGGCTGATCATTGTCGGCGACGTGAAATACAGCGATTTCCGTTCCCTGAATTGAATAGGTTTTACGATTGCCGGGAGAGATTTCCGATGCCTCTCCCAGTGGAATCCAATTAGTCATATGTGTGGGTCCGTAGTCAAATTCAGATCTTGCCGCTATCGTTCTTTATACGATCTTATTATAGGTTCAACAGCAAATCATATCGATTTATGCTGAAACTTTCTGTATGTAGAGAAAAAAACAATGGCTGTACGACACATTTTACTGGACATGGATGGTGTGATCGCCGATTTTATGGGATCAATTCTGGATTTGCATGGAGAAGGTCATCTGACGGAAAATTGGCCAGAGGGAGAAGCGGACTATGCGGGAGTGTTGGGTATGACCAAAGATGAATTCTGGAAACCCGTTGATGCATTGGGAGGTCAGTTCTGGACACAGTTTCCTGCTTATCCCTGGCTCAAGGAATTGCTAACAGTGTTGAAAGAAACGGCTCCCTTTACAATCAGCACTTCACCCAGTCGCAGTGCCGCCTGTGCATCGGCAAAAGTAGAATGGCTGCGTCACCATTTCGACGAGCCACATTTCATGGATTTTATGATCGGTACACAAAAGTACCTGCTGGCAAAACCGGATGTTGTTCTGATTGATGACCAGCATAAAAATGTCGATCTCTTTCGGGAATATGGTG
The DNA here is from genome assembly GCA_942492165.1 of uncultured Planctomycetaceae bacterium. Classification (GTDB taxonomy): domain Bacteria; phylum Planctomycetota; class Planctomycetia; order Planctomycetales; family Planctomycetaceae; genus Gimesia. The sequence continues at coordinate 17,927 of CALOEF010000027.1, read as the reverse complement.
GTCAGGCGATTTTGTTTCCCCAGGCCTGGAATGCGAATTATGCGATTGAAGATAAGGTTGGCTATGTCAAACAGGAGCTGGAACAGCTGCTTTGAATGTTATGATCTTACCTGTGGCAGAAAATGAACATGAACAGATGTTTCTATTTTGTAATAAAGGGTAGTTTTTGCCACTCAGAGAAGGTATCCTAAGCTGTGTTTGATAAATAAAGTTGTTAAATGAAAGTTGACGAATAGGTTATATAAGAGACAATATATAAGTAGGCGCACAGAAAGTGGAATCGGTAGTATTATCGTAATTGATTTTGTGTATCGTGTGTCTAGAACCAGAGTCATTCCTGCTTTCCTCGTAGTACTACTACTAACAATCCTCACTGCGTCTCCTTCCTGTTGTTTTTGGGATAGAACATCGAAATGAAGTTTCTACTCTATCTATACCTTGGTTGTTTCTTGTTGACTGCTGTTTCAATACAAGCAGCAGAGACGACCGTAAAATCTGCCGCTCTTTCGGTTCATCCCGCAAAAGTGGTATTGAGTGGTAAACGATCTCGGCAACAGTTGCTTGTCTCAGGTACCAGAGATAATCATGCGATAGATCGCACCCGCGACGCACAGTTTCAATCTGACCAGCCAACAGTAATCCAGGTGAATGCGGCAGGTGTGATTCAGCCGCTTGCCAATGGAACTGCTATTGTGACGGTTTCAGATGGTGCTCAGAAAATCAAAGTTCCCGTCGAAGTAAAAAACTTTGACAAACAAGCTTTAATCGACTTTGAGCGCGATGTGCATCCAATGTTATCCCGTTTTCACTGCAATGGTGGTTCTTGTCATGGAAAGCAACGGGGTCAGGGTGGATTTCAACTATCCATGTTCGCCTTTGATCCGGAATTCGATTACAACGCGTTAACGAAAGAATCTCGTGGTCGACGTGCTTCTCCGTTGGCGCCAGAACAGAGTCTCGTGTTGAAAAAAGGAGCCGGGAGTGTTCCTCATGGCGGTGGGAAACGGCTTCCGGAAGGCAGCCCCTATTATGAGATTCTGCAACAATGGATCACGGAAGGCGCTACTCGTGCCGTCGCTGATGCACCAAAGCTCGTAAAGATCTCGGCGCAACCGACTGAGCGCATCATGCAGCCCAAGACGACTCAGCAGATAGTTGTCACTGCGCATTATAGTGATGGTTCCACACGCGACGTCACAGATCTTGCCGAATATATGTCAAGCGACAGTGTCTATGTTTCTGCGAATGAAGAAGGGCTGGTTACGACTGGGTCACTGATGGGTGAAGCATCGATCATGGCCCGGTATATGGGAAATTTTGCTTCACTCAGTGTCACGGTTCCTTCCAGAAATTCTGTTCCTGACAGTTATTATGCGAAATTGCCTCGCCATAATTTTATTGACGGGCTGGTTTGGGATAAGCTCAAAAAGTATGGTCTCAAAGCTTCCGAACCTGTGAACGATGCCACATATCTACGGCGCGTTGCCATTGATATTATTGGTCGCACTCCGACAGCAGAAGAGGCACGGGCTTTTTTGCAGGACCCTTCTCCCGATAAGCGGGAGCGGATGATCGATTATTATCTGGATCAACCGGAGTTTGGTGATCATTGGGCGAATAAGTGGGCTGACATGTTAAGGCCGAATCCCTACCGCGTCGGTATCAAAACAGTGTTGAATTTTGATGCCTGGATTCGGGATTCTTTTCATCAGAATAAACCCTTTGACCAGTTTACTCATGAATTGCTGACGGCTCGTGGGGGAACCTGGCATAATGGTGCTGTGACACTCTTTCGAGATCGTCGTCAGCCAAAAGAATTAACGACAGTTGTCAGTCAGTTGTTCCTGGGGATCCGTCTGAGTTGTGCCCAATGTCATCATCACCCTTCAGAAATCTGGGGGCAGGACGACTTCTATAGCTTTGCTGCTTACTTTGCCAAGATCGGTCGCAAAGGTCGCGGCATCTCGAGTCCGATTTCAGGATCGGAAGAGATGGTGTTTACCGCAAATTCGGGCAGTGTCAAACATCCCCTTACAAACGAGGTTCTTAAGCCACGTCCGTTATTTGGGAAAGTCCCTGAAATCAAGCCGAATCAGGATCCACGAGATGTGTTGGCCGACTGGATCATTTCTCCTCAGAATCATTTCTTTGGTGAAGTGAGTGCGAATCGGATCTGGGCGGATCTGATGGGGCGTGGAATTGTAGAGCCGATCGATGATTTTCGCGAAAGTAATCCTCCCTCCAATGGTCCACTGGTGAAGGCGTTAGGTCAGCATTTTCGAGATCAGAAATTCGATCAAAAAAAATTCATCAAGTCAATTGTCAGTTCTTACGTTTACAGTTTGAGTTCTTTGCCAAATGAGACCAACGTAGGTGACAACCGCAATTATTCACGTTTTTATCGCCAGCGTCTGCGAGCCGAAGTGTTATTGGACAGCATCAGTGAAATGATAGGTGTACCTGAAACATTTGTCGCGATGCCCGCTGATTCGACAGCGAAGCAACTTTGGACACATCGCGTGAGTTCAGTCTTTCTGGATTCTTTTGGTCGTCCCGATCCAAATCAGGATCCACCCTGCGAGCGAACGACTGATACAACGGTTGTGCAGGTGTTACACATGATGAATTCGCGTAAATTGTATTCCCGAATCCAATCGGCAAATGGGAATAGTGCCAAATGGGCGAAAAGTAAAATGACGCCCGATCAGCTTATGGAAGAATTATATCTCACTGCTTACTCACGTTATCCGACAATAGAAGAAAAACGGCTGGGGCGTTCGCTGTTTGAAAAGAAAGATGCGAACCGTCAGAAAGTGATAGAAGATTTGATGTGGGCTTTAATGAATACTCCGGAATACCTGTTCAAAAATTAAAGACCCCTGCTCTATATTCAAAGATTGAAATACAATAAAAGTCACAGGACCAGAAATGAAAAACCTTTCAAAAAATTGCAATGGAATTACCAGACGGAATTGCCTGCAACTTGGCTTGGGTGCACTGACCGGTTTGGGGATGGTTGATCTTTTAAGATTACAATCTTACGCCAGGGGGACGACTGCTCAGCAGCCAAAGGCCAAAGCCAAAAGCGTGATTCTGATCTGGATGGACGGCGGCCCGAGTCATTACGAAACGTTTGACCCCAAGCCAGACGCACCAGTAGAGATCCGTGGTGAATTAAACCCGATTGCCACAAAAGTTCCCGGCGTTCAGTTTTCTCAGCACATGACGCGGTTAGCGTCCCTTTTTGACAAATATACGGTGCTGCGTTCGATTCGTCATAACCAGGGTAATCACGGTGCGGGTAATCACTATATGATGACAGGCGCACCACCACGCATTCCTGTAGGCTGTGGTTCCTTTGTCAGTTTTCATCCCAGCATGGGTTCGGTCGTGGCACATCAAAAACCAACGACAAATAATTTGCCCGCGTATTTTTCGATGCCAAGTATGTCTCGGTCTGGTGGTCCCAATTTTCTGGGCGCCAAGTATGCTCCTTTTGTGGTTTCCGATAACCCGAATAATAAGGGTTTCCGTGTGCGTGATCTCGCGTTGCCAAATGGATTGACTGATGGACGTTTTCAGGGCCGTCGCAATTTGAGGGAACAAGTAGATCAACTCAAACGCATCAAAGACAAAGTTGCCGGCGATCCGGTCGCAAACCTGGATGAATATTACGAACAGGGTTATAACCTCGTGGCTTCAACTGAAGCGCAAAAAGCATTTCAAATTGAAGGTGAGTCGGACCAGTTGCGCGACAAATATGGGCGTAATCCCTTTGGACAACGAGCTCTGTTGGCCCGTCGTCTTTCCGAAGCAGGTGTGCCTTTCATTACTTTATATGAAGGGGGTTGGGATCATCATGGCGGCTTGTTCAAGGCATTCAAAAAGCGGATGCCTGCTTTTGAAAATACAATCGCGACGCTGATCGAAGATTTAGACGAGCGCGGCTTACTGGATACCACCATGGTTGTTGCTTTGGGAGAATTCGGACGTACTCCGAAAATTAATCCAGGCGGTGGTCGTGATCACTGGTCGAATGCGATGTCTGTTTTGATGGCTGGTGGTGGCGTTCCCGGTGGATTGGCACTCGGCGCGACAGACAAGGCCGGTTATTCTGCCGTCGAACGTGTTCTCTCCCCTGAAAACTTTGTCTCAACAATTTACACGAAAATGGGTATTGATCCTGACAAAGTTCTCTATACGCCGGAAGGGCGTCCTTCGCATTTAGTCAGCGATCCGACCCCGATTCCCGAGTTATTCGTATAAATCAATTTGTCCCTGACTGAGAATGATTTTACCGATGTCATCTACCGCTCAGATTCTGCCTGTTGTTATCACGATTTCATCTGTACTCAGTCTGCTGACATCATCTACAGCGGCACCTCCCGTTGTCAGTTATCTGAATCCTGCCGGGGGACAAGTCGGTACGAAAGTCGAAGTGCGTGTTGAGAAGAGCATGGGGACTTTGCCCGTTTCAGTGTGGACTTCTGCACCCGGTTTGACCGTAACTGTCCCGACAAAACCGGTCAAAGGTAAAGAAAAGCAGATATCGATTCAAATCGATGCGGCTACCAAACCAGGTTTATACTGGCTGCGATTTTATAATGCGGAGGGTGCTTCGGGAATTCGTCCCTTTCTTGTGGGAACACTAGCAGAGCAGTCGGAAACAGAACCTAATGATGATTTAGGTCATGCGCAAAAAAGTAAGCTGCCGGGTGTCACCATCAACGGTGTTTTATCCAAGAGTGGTGACGTTGATATTTATCAGGTTTCCTTGAAAAAGGGGGAAACGCTCATTGCTTCATTGACAGCCAATGAACAGCTTGGTTCTCCCATGGATGGAGTGCTGCAAATTATCAATGGGCGGGGAACAGTGCTTTCTCAGATGGATGACACACTCTGGTTTGATCCACGAATTGTGTTTACAGCTCCCGCGGAGGGAACCTACTATATCAGGACGTTCGCATTCCCCGCTGATCCAAACAGTACCATCCGATATGCCGGCAGTGGTTCATATATTTATCGCCTGACACTTTCAACGGGCCCTTTTGTGGATCACAGTTTGCCGCTGGCTTATCATAAAGCGATTGCCAAACCAATCGCCCTTGAAGGCTGGAATCTGCCTGCGAATCTGAAATCGCTGCAACCTACAGCCGATGAATCGAACAGGCTTGCATTAATCAGTCACCCGCAGCTATCTAATAAGTTGAACATTCCATTGAGCCCAACTCCGGTTTTACTGGAGTCAAAAGCGAGTCAACAAAAGAAAGGTCAGGCCCTCACTGTTCCTTCTGTCCTGACTGGAAAAATCTCGAATCCGAAGGAAATTGATGCCTATCATTTCACCGCCAGGAAAGGTGAGAATCTCACATTTAAAGTAGACTCGCATACGTTGGGGTACCCTTTGGATGCTCATCTGAAACTATATGATGCCAAAGGTAAACTTCTGAAAGAAGTCGATGATCCAACACGAAATCATTTTGATGCACAACTGGTCTATAAGATTCCCGCTGATGGTGAATATCGACTCGAAGTGACAGACCGTTATCAACATGGTGGATTTCGTCATGTGTATCTCTTGTCGATACATCACACAAAGCCCGATTTCAAATTACAGACTCCGGAAGAACAATACACTTTGACAACAGGCGGGAAACCTCTGGAGATTGAGGTCACCATCAATCGTTTGAAACCCCGTTTTAATGACGATATCGAAATCAGTCTATTCGGTTTGCCAAAAGGTGCAACTTGTAAGCCTGTCATTTCCAAAGTCAAAGACGAGACCGGAAAATCAGTCAAGCTGAAGCTTGAAGCGAAGCCGGATGTCGTTTTTCAAGGGCCAATCACGATCAAAGGCGTCAGCCTGAAAGACAAGACACTGACGCACAACGCGACCGCAGTCATCAAAGGCATCAGTCCCAAACGCAACACGGCCCGGCCGAAACCAGATTTGAATCTGTCACATCTCTGGTTAACGATTAAGAAAAAGAAGTAGTCGCCGTCCTGACATGCTTCAAAGTATAATGATCACGGCCCAGAGACTTGTGTTCGACAGTCGCTTTGTTAACAGCGCCTGTTCTGTACCATGAACCATTGATGAAACACATGTTTCAGGGCCACTCCGGTTACTGTCCTGCTCTGACAATACTTCATATAAAGCACAATGTGTTTTGCAGACGCACTAGAGTACGTTATTATTTTTTGCTATCTGGCAATGGTTTTGCTGTCTGCTGAAGTATCTTCAACCGGGGTCAAGTCGTGAATACGGATTGCATCTTTCAGCACCTGGCTCACACCGGGACGAGGTCGACATTCTACAAGAATTTGAAACGCAAATAACGATGGCCATATCTTTGCAAGCAAATTTGCCGACCAGCCAAGTATTCGACCAGTACGACCGGGCATCACTGCTGCGAAGGGAACTCCGACCCCGTGTACTCGTTCCACTTCGAATCCACAAACCCGCAGCATCTGCAAGAGTGAGCGTCGTGTGAAGAGTCGTTTGTGTGTGATATCCAGAATGCCTCTTTCAGCGTATCGGAACTGGCCCAGCAATAAATTGAGCCGCACTGCAGCAAATGCCACGTTGGGAGTTGATAAAACAAGAAGCGGTTGTGTTATTGTATTCTCTTCTGTGTTCAAATCGCCCGCCGATGTGCTGCGATTCTGGTCGTTTGACGAGATCCCATTCACCGAATCGGCTGTCGATGACGCGAACTGAGAAGTCAGATTTGGATCAGAAGGCGCTGGGTTTTGATCCGGATTCTGAACGGAACTAATGGAATTTTTACGGTCTTCATTACGCATGGAAAGTAAAAAGTCTTCTGGATTGGCAAGGTGTTCTATGACGTCCAGCAACAGGATGGCGTCAAAGTCAGTAACCGAAACGGGTAGCGCATCACGTTCCAGGTTAGCTGTGTAGAATTCGGTCATCGTTTCGGGTAATGGCGTCACACAGTCAACCCCGGTGACATGCATGCCGGATTGTTCGCAACGCGATGCGACATATCCGAGTCCACAGCCGAGATCGAGTACTTTTTGGGACTGATGTTTCTTCAACACGTTGAGTGCTAGTGCATGTGATGAATATTCGGCTTGTGTTTTATCGCGGTAACGGTCGGCGGATAAATTGCGAAGCTTCAGAGAACACAGCATTCCCATCTGGTGCATCTTGAATTGCACAGTTGCTATGATCACATCCCAGGCGTATTTGAATCCGGGAACTCGACAGATTTCGTTACCGTAGAACGTGGGAATTTCTATTTCATGCACGCTTGCCCCCACATGTGCGGCCTGCAGTAGAATTTCTGTATCGAAGTGAAATTCGTTTGTATTGATCTCAAAGGGAACGCTCTCCAGAAAATTCGTCGAGTAGGCGCGATAACCGGTGTGATATTCGCTCAGGTTCCAGCCAGTCAGCCAGTTTTGAAAGGTTGTCAGAATGCGGTTTCCAACCAGTTTGTAAAGAGGCATTCCCCCTTTGCGGGCACTGCTTGTCGAATGCATTCGCGTTCCGAGAATAACGTCAGGTTCTGACTCTTCCCAGGTGCTCAGAAATTCGGGTAAAAGTTCGGGAGTGTATTGTCCGTCGCCGTGGAGCAATACCAGACAGTCATATCCTTCATCGACCGCCACACGAAAACCAATTTTCTGGTTTCCACCATAACCCTGATTGACTCGATTTTTTAAGATAGTGACATTATGAATTTCATGTGCTTCCAGCCATTCTTTTAGTACATTGGGACCGTTGTCTGAGGAAGCATCGTCACAAACCAGAAAATCGATGTCGGGGCGATTGAATAATTCGTCCGGAATTCGATCGAACAGATCGTGCAAATGCTGCTCTGCCTCATAGGCGACAACGTAAATCAGGAACCGATGTGTGGTATGTGTCAATGCCATTTGTTCGAATAGAGCCTCAAGTAAATGTTTGAATATAGTTAAAACATGATGCCTTAAATTAAGGTGTGTTTTGTTTGTCTGGTATAGCCGTTATGTTTTTTCCTGGTGGTCGAAACTGTGCGTGTAGAATCTGGTTATCTTTATGGCTTACTTTTTTAATAAGGCGTCCTGGTGGAAACCGTCGAAATATTAATGCTGGATCATTAGCAGGAGTTTCAAAACCGAAGTAGGTCACCCAGAGTGGTTTGGTCGCATTCTCGCCAAGAGCCTGTTTAAAGCTCTGCCAGTCGGATCTGATATCGTACATGTAAAAATGAAATTTTGGGATAGTGACCACGCGATAGCCTGCCATCAGGTATTCAGTGTAACCATTTTCAAGTGGTTTGCCATAAATGACGGAATTACCCACAAGATAATATTCGAGGACATTTCGAGTACTGTCGTCGGTTAAGATAATCTCACCCTCGGGTACGTATTTTTTCAGTAACGCAACCGTTTCACGAGCCAATGCAGGTGTCTGCGTCGTTTTCAAATTCCAGACATTTGGATAAGCGTAGGAGATTACCCAAAGACTAACGGCGAGTGTCACAAACGCTGTTCGTCCAAAACCTGGTCGACGCAGGAGGGGAAGAGTTGCTGCTGAAAGGCCAAGGACGACAAATGGTATGAGCCACATGGAATGCCTTGTATGGCCAACGGGATATACACGGAAGTGGAACAGCAGCATTGCTACGACCATCGGCAGCAGCACCAGCATACACCTTTCAAGTGCGATCCATCTTGAACCACTATCGCGCAACCCTTTTTTGAGCATCAGAAACGCGCCGAAAAAAACAAGCCCGGTCATTAAAGTCCATAAAGGACCGGAGACATACTTTATGTACTCTACAACCCGCATCAATGCGAGGTAAGCAGGGTGAGTGGTTACCGGATCGTATGCACTGTCAATCAGCCAGAAATCCCACATTGCTGTCTGGGTTTCGCTTTTGACAAATTGTCTCACGTGTCCAAAATAGAGGGCGGCACAGACACCGAGAAGTATGATTTGCAGAATGGCCCAGCTCATGACCGCCCGGCGAGGCATTGTTCCTGAGATCACACGCATGGTCATTAACAGTCCCATTGCCAGCATCAGCCAGGCTGAGCTGTAATGTGTCAGCATTGCAAGTGCCAGACAACAGCCACTTCCCGCAAGGGCCCGATTTGAGTGATTGCGTAGAAACCGTTCCTGTAAATAAAGTGCTGCGAACATAAATGTCAGAAGCATTGTGTAGCTTCGCATTAACGCGCCAAGGTGTATCATCGGCATCGAGAATGTCAGAAAGGCAAGCCCGACCAGCGCTGGTCGCGGTCCCAGCAGTTCTTTCAACCATAAGAATCCGAGCACCAGTGCTGAAATACTGAAGAGTAACGATGGCAATCGGAGCATTAGTTCCGAATGACCGAGCTTCATCCAAAAGTGATAGATTAAAAATGCCAGTGGTGGGTGTGTATGAATGCGGCTGGCCCGCCAGGCATCTGGCAGTGTTGTTTCCCTGGCTGCCTGAAAGTGCATTGATTCGTCAAAATCGAGTAAGAAAGCATCCAACAACTGAGCGCGGAATAAGAGTCCCAGGAGAATAATTCCGGTAACGGCAAACCAGACCGCGTACGAAGAGCCTGTGTCTTGATTAGAAAGAGTGTTTGCGGAACTTGTATCAGCACCAGCTGTCGAATCTGCAATAACCAATTTTTCATCCACCTGGATGTTCATCTTCCCGCCTTATAAACAATACTCAAAACTGGCTTCCAGAAGTCAAAGACTCTGATTTGAAATCGTCTGGTTATATTGGCGGCACTACACACCTCGAAGATTCTTCCAAAGTGAGTCACAGCCAAAATCAGGTATTGAGGGAAAATCGAAGTAAGCCGCGAATCATTGCGGATTAGTTTCTGTACATCACCAACGGTTCTGTTAACACCGGATTGCACTCGTTAACTACGATTGAATCAAATATCCAAGGTACTCGAACTCAGAACCAAAATCCATTTTTTGTGCAAGAGGGGGCCAATTTTGTTGTTAACAGGCTAAGGTCAGGCACTTTTTATGCATAATCGCGATAATCCAGTTATAACGAATTTGTAGTGTTCAAATGCATGAGCTTCTTCAGGGTATTGTTGATGTGCAACTTCGATTTTGTCTCGAACTCCGAAACAGTTATCAATTCTTTACTTAAGGCATGGCCTGAGCATGATATTAGTCTGTTTCGTGCTTGACTCAGGCAGCATATTAGTAATATCAGCATCTGAAATGCAGCCATTTTTCATGAACCATATATTACTTCAAAGTGGGAAGTGAGCTGAAAGAGCTGTTACAGAGTGGTTGGTTGGATGGAATTGCAAATACAGAAGTTTGATCCAAGAATCAAAACATGCATTTCGAAGTTATTGACTTTGAATAGATCGTAGCTGGATTTCCCGGCGATGTGGTGATCGTGGCGTCGCACGATTTTAACTTTTTATACATGACAAACATGCTGTGCCTCGTTTGTGTGGTGGAGCCGTCATTTTTCTTCAGGAGGGCGGAGCTCAACATTGAGAATATGGTTATCCAGGTGATTCACTTTTTTAATAAGTCGTCCCGGAGGGAAACGTCTGAAGATTACGGAAGGACTGTTTTTCGGTAACTGAAATCCAAAGTACGCTACCCAGAGCGGTCTGGTTGCATCATCACCGAGTGCCGTTTTAAAATTAGACCAGTCCGATTTTAAAGCAAACATTAAGAAATGAAATTTTGGAATCGTGACGATTCGATATCCTGCCATCTGATACTCTGTGTAACCGCCTCCCAGAGGTTGTCCATGAATTACGGTTCGACCCACGAGATAATATTCTAAAACATTACGTGTACTGTCATCCGTTAAAATTAGTCCCCCCTCGGGTATTGTCTTTTTCAACAAAGCTACTGTCTCTTGCGCCATGGCAGGATTGTGGCTGGTTTGTGGATTTTTGAAAACGGGATAGGTATATGTCCATGTCCAGTAAGAGAGGGCCAGTATTGTAAAGGTCGTCCTGAGCAGTCCTGGTTGCTTCAGCAGAGGCAAAGTCGCAGCAGAAATACCGGCAACCACAAATGGAATGAGCCAAATTGCCTGTCTTAGATGTCCTACCGGATAGATACGAAAATAAAAGAGTAACATTGCCACAACCATTGGCAGCAGTACAATCATGCTCCGTTCCAGAGCAATCCATTTCGATTGGCTGTCACGATATCCTTTTCGTAACAAAATGAATGAACCGATCACTATCAAACCAGTCATCAGTTTCCACAAAGGTCCGGCAATGTACATCACAAACTCAACAACTCTCATTAGAGCGAGATAGGCCGGGTGAGTTGTTTCTGGAGAGTATGAGCTGTTATTCAGTGTTAATTTCCAGAGACCTGACTGGAGTTCGCTGTTCATGAATCCTCGAATATGTCCAAAGTAAAAAGCAATACACATTCCTAAAAGCAGGACTTGTAATATTGCCCAGCTTAAGACCAACCGTCGAGGTAATGTTCCCGAAAGGACTCTCAGGCCTGTTAGTAAACCGAGTACGAGTATTAACCAGGCCGAACTGTAGTGTGTCAACAGAGCAAGCGCCAGACAACAGCCACTTCCAGTGAGTGCAGCGATTGAGTTTTTACGTAGAAACCGTTCATGAAAATAAAGTGCAGCAAACATGAACATCAACATCAATGTGTAACCACGCATCACCGAGCCGAGTTGTACCATGGGTACTGTGAACGTCAGAATGGTAAGTCCGACCAGTGCAGGACGCGGTCCCAGCAATTCTTTGAGCCACAAAAATCCGAAGACCAGTGCTGAAATGCTGAAGAGCAAGGATGGCAGACGAAGCATAATCTCGGAATCACCGAGATTGATCCAAAGATGATAAAACAGAAATATTAATGGTGGATGTGTATGTATGCGACTGGCATGCCACGTGTCAGTCAGTGTTGCTTCCCGTGCAGCCTGAAAGTGCATCGACTCGTCGAAATCAAGGTAGGCTTTATCCAGTAATATTCCCCGCAGCAGCGTTCCCAGAAGAATAATGACGAAGACAGTAAACCAGACCATATATGAAGCGCGGTTGTCTGAGTTTGAGCGCGTGCAAGTGGATTCCTTAACGGAATCTACAGCAGCTGGCTTTTCGTCTAATGGGATGCCCATTCTCTTGCCTTTAAACCGTTCCTGCAGCTGAATGATCGAATTCAGAAAGTCTACAAAAAAAATTGTCTGTTGGAATTGAGGCTCAATTCACACTTGGAAATTATTCCATTGTGAATCAGTCACTCATTCGGGAATGAGGGAAATTTGGGACGACCCGGAAATCAAAGGAGGTCGGCTTAGGTACATCTGAAGTATGAATCAGAATGATATTACCATTGTCGAGTGTGAACGAATCAGCTAACCAAATTACCCCAGCGCAACCCCAAAATCCATTTTGTTTTCGACGATGAAACCGATTTTATTTGTTGCAGGCAGGGATCAGGGGATTTTTTTCGCATAATCGCGATAATCCTGCTTTTCTTTCCCTGGTGTAGCCAATGGAGTGACAGCATATTACATTTAACTAATATGCCAAAGTCATTTGTCATAATAGACTTGAGACAACAACGACCATTCCGGACTGTTTCTGATCGACTTCGTTTAATTAATGGCCAATAGTAGAATTCAAAGTCGCCCCTGTTTGATTTGAAAACGATTCAAAAACAGCGAGCAGTGGCTTTCGATTTCACCGTTTTTTATCGGCACCGTCGGACAAGCCGAGCGGTGGCACACTGTGAGCCTTGCCGCTAGTCTCATTACTTGAGCCGTTTGATGATGTCTTGTGCTTTATTTTCGAAGATGGCCTGCCATTCAGGGGCCAGCATACAGTCGCTGTCTTCCTGGGCGCCGCCAACGTTTTTCAACTGGTCGGCGGTGGGGGCGTAATAGATGTAACCGTTGGTGTAGCCGGCGACAAATGTGTTTTCGTGAGGCGACTTTTTCTTGATGTTGAGCCCGATGCCTACGGTCAGTTCCGCGGGGAAGGTAATCATGCGGAAGTCGCCGACTTTGATGCCCAGGACTTCGACGTCCACAGTTTTCTTTTTGGCGGCGGTATTGCGTGCCTGATGTTTGTTTAACAATCTCAGGTTGGTCTGACTGATGGAGAGTTGTTCCATTGTATAAATGTTACGAATATACCGTTCCAGATTAGCACGATTTTCTGCATCGAGCTGCTTCAGGTCATCGCGGCCCAGTTTTTCTTCCAGAAGGTAGCGGTGTGAGTAATAGGATGGAAAATCTTTATGCAGATTGTATTTCACGACCAATGGTATAAAGGTCTTCATGTTGAGGCTGGTTCCTCGCAGGGATGCCATCAGTTTTTCCTGTTCCACTTTAATGGCTGCGATACGCTTGGCGTTATTCGATCGTGGTAAGGCCAGTGTTTCGTTGATGACCTTCAGATCGCCGGCATCCGTACATTTGATTTTTTTCGGAGTGCCTTCAATGTACTGAGACCGAGCAGGTTACCGAGTGTTTCGGCGTCGCGAGGATTATCGACGTCTTTATACATGACCGGGTTAATATCACCACCACAGCCTTGCACGAAGAGTGCAATCGTCCCGTCACTCAGGTTATCTTCAATGACTTGTGAAGCGAAACCGGACATATCGGCTGTATTCCCTTTGTTGGGAACTCCCTGAATCGGATGGCAGGCAAAGTTATATACAACCGCCAATGTCTCTCCATTTTTTTTGTCGACTTTGAGAATTCCAATTTCGGGATCGATGGGACCGACCTTGGCAACCTCTTCATCAGGAGGTAACGAATAGGCGTGTCGGACATCGGCTTCCTTACCGCTTTTCAAAATGAGTCGGCGGTTTTCCATGACACGGTCTTCGTGTCCAGTGCCGACACCGATATTAACGGGAACCAGTTTTTTCGCGGCTGCTTTTACTGCCTGAACGGTACGTTGCTCCACGTCGGCACAAACGACACCATGGCAATGGCTGGCGTTAATCATGATATTTGCAGGGTTGATATTCAGGTCTTTTTTTATCTGATCACGAACGTTGGCCAGGTATTCGTTTCTGATAGATCCAATTTCAGCGATCGCGACGGCGTCCACCGTTACGATGACGGCTGTTGTGTCACCGTTTTTGAGTACTAATGCTTTGACGAATAACGGATCGTTGACAAGCGGAACTTTCCGATTAGTAATATCAACTTTGGCAGCACCCGCCATAAGTTGATCTGCATGGGCAGCAATCGGTGTGAATGAAATGAAAAACGCTATCAGCAAGAAGAGCAAAGCAGTTTTTACTTTTGATCGAGTTTGAGCCGGGCAATGTCTGGTTGGCATATTGATATTCATCGTGCTTTGATTTCTATTTCTTTGGCGGGGCTGGAAAATCTATTTATTCAATCACCGTGTATATACTACGAGCAATCAATCCAGTTTAGCTGGCGAGTGGATGTTTTCATGCCTGGATTTCCAGAAAAGTTGGATAAAAAGAGAAACTCTCAGATACTCAGACTTGTCGCAGTTGCCTGCTTATTTCAAATCGAAGTCGTGGCTTCTTATCGCCTTCTTTGACTTCCGCAGTGAGATCGGTTGTGCAAGAGCTCGACGCTTTTTAGGGGTACTCTTCGTCAAGCCTGTGATGCTCTGTGCCTTTGCAGGAGTGAAGTCGCTGGGGAGCGAGATGAAAACGCTGTATAGATGCCGATGGGAACCGGGCCATCCAGTGTGAATGAACCATCTTCTGTGAAGTCGCTGCCGGCACTAATCCCCTATTGTTCTAGAGACAAAATTCACGCGGCAGTCAGTCAGTGGTTGCCCTTTGAGGTTACCGTGCTACGCTGAGGGTTCCCATCGGTTTCCCAGTCGCGGCATGCCACCACTGTCGTGTTATCGTAGAGTTACTGCCTCCACCGCGGCGGCAGAAATTCCGAGTTGTGCTGACTGTGAGAAAACAAGATATCTGAAAGAAGTACGAATCAAAGCCTGCATTGAAAAGTCTCCCGGTTTCTATCGTCGAAGGATCACAGTCAGCGTTAGCAGAAAATTCAGGATCACACACAAGGTCATCCTGCTCACCGACTGTGTGTGTTTCTCTGTGTTAGACAAATCTGTTTAGAACTCGCCGATAACAGGTCCATCATTCATGGCCCCCAATGCGAGCAGGGTGTTTAAGTTCAGGTTATCTGAGATAAACCGCACAGCACCATCAGCCAGCAGCACATGCACTCCACCGACATGGTATGAAGTCATAGGACCGTTGTTGAATCCCGCACCTGTAAAGGCGGGTTTTGTTTTCGGATTGGGAGAATAACGGATGGTAACCACGCACTCCGCCTCCACTTATCCCGAGCCACCACTGGTGGAGACACCGCGGTGACCTGACCAGCCACCAGACAGATTTTTGCGGTAATCGCCTCCGGCAATTTCGCCGGAATCTTCACAGACGATGATGGTATTCGGGGGTCCGTCGGTGCAGTCACGCATTCGGACGTAGACTTTCTGATCTGCAGTATCCCGTTCTGACCCATCGCTACCATAGTTCGTGTTGTCTACGGCATTGCTCATGCTGAAGGGTGAGGCAGCTGAATCACTGTATGAGCACCGCGATGCCCCTATAGTCCATCGTCATCCCCAGTTCCCCGTTGGGACTGTCTGGGGAGGAGACCACCGTTCGCTGTCCCCACGTAGAACGGACTCAGTGGCACTGGAGGGACATTTAAAGGCAGTGACCAGAACCTGGTTCAAGGGCTTCGTTGGATCCTGCACCGGTTCCATACCCGCTAACGCCACCCGGTCCAGCCGTTGTCGGTGTAGTAGCCTCGACCATTCGTGGGAGTCTGAGTCAGGCTGTTATAGGAGCGCCTGATCGATGTAGGTAGAATCGATGCACGCGCAGATTGCGTTCCATAAATTGGGACCTGTGAGCCAATCGGAGATATTCGTAAGTCATCATGATAGATTATGAAACGCCAGGCAGATTTGTTTCATGTTGTTCTTACAGGCACTGCGGCGGGCTGCTTCACGGGCTTGTTGCACAGCTGGTAACAGCAAGGCAATCAAGATGGCGATGATGGCAATCACCACTAATAATTCAATTAATGTAAATGCTTTTCTTTTCACGGTACTGCTTCCTTTTGTAAAGTTAAGTAATCAATAAATGCTTTAAAAAAACGAATGCTCAAGTCTTTGTAGAGTGCTTGACCTGAAATGTACGCTGCTCGACAGATTCGATCATGAACTACAAAATATTTAGTAATGATATTTATATAATAATATTAATGTAGCAGAACTCACAAGCATTGATATTCACTGTTTGATTATTTTTTGATAACTGTTTATTATATAATAAGTTAACTCATCATATATGCATTATCAGGCTAATATTAATCACTATCGGACATAATTTGTGTCAGTATTTCGTTTGGTCTTATAGGATGATTGGAGAATGCCGATAGAATTAGTCTCCAAGACGACTCAAAATCGTTCCGTGAAACGAGGTTTTGTGTATCTGGTTTTTGAGATGGCTTAGCATAAAAGCTTGATTTTCAGTTTATTTCTATGATTTTTGAACACACTTTCTGCAGACAATGGCGGTTATTGATCAGCAAGTCGCCTTTTTCAGGTCATCCTGGCTGAATCTTCTGTGTCAGGTAATACGTTTGTCCTGTTTCGTAATGGTATGATTACGAGTAAATGCAGAGATTCTTATGGAAGATGTGTTTGTGAAATAACTCATTAAATTTTTTAATCGTGATGAGACAATGAGTTTGAAAAATTCACAAAAGCAAGGGGAGGAGCCGGAGCCAGAACGGGAACAGCCAGATCATGTCATCTGGCCTGGATGCAAATAAGATTGATCTGTCGTATTATCTTCCCTCGACTCATCCACAGCGAACTGAATCGCTCAAACAGAGTTGGAGCTATTTGTCTTATTATCATCCGACTCCGGGGCCGTTTGCGCGATTTACTTCCGGCCATTTTCCACCGGGAACGACGACACAGAAGCACAATCATTCTGTTTTAGCCATACATGGTAGCCTGCAGGGACCGCTTACGTTAGTCACGCCCACGGGGGACCATGTACTTGATTCCGGAGATTTCTGTATGATTGAACCAGATGTCGATCATCATTGGTCTAATTCTGGCCCTCATACCGCGTCCACAATAGCGTTTGTCATTGACCTGGACCGATTAGGTCACTGGCCGGAACAGTCCGGGATTGTCGAGGCCCTTCAGGAGTTGCATACGCTGGTTAAAGGAGTACAGCGAGTAAATTCAGCAGAAAACCCGACGCTCCAGCATGCATTCTGGATGATGGCTGACCTGTTGATTTCAGAACATCCCTACCGAATGCTGGATGTAACAAGCCGCTTATTGCTGTTTCTCTCTCTGGTTCTTGAGCATCTTGTTCCTGTAGCGAAAACGAATGCACAAGATGATATCGCACAACAGATCCGGCGACTGCTTTTGAACCGTGTCAATGACAGGCTCACAATACTTGAAGTAGCGCGCGAAGTTCATGCGAGTCCTACGCATGCCAAAAATGCCTTTCGCAAGACTTACGGTTGTGGCATCATGGCTTATTTTAACGAGCTCAAAATCTGGCAGGCCAAACGCATTTTGTGTGATCCCTCGTTAACCATCGATCAGGTGAGCCGCACTCTGGGATTCTCTTCTTCCGCCTACTTTACACGGACATTTCGTAAACTGACGGGCGAAACGCCGAGTGGCTTTCGTAATAAACGGGTTCAATCAAAGTAGACATTGTGACGGGCGCCCTTACATGCCACTGATTGTTTCGCTGCTCATTCTGCCTTTGATTTTGATTGTGACATGACCTGTTTTGCGAACTGGTCATAGGCTGTGGTCAAAGTTCCCCTTGCTTCATACAATAAGCCATTATGGGTTCCTTGATTGATTGTGAGCATTTGTTTGGGAATACCCGTTGAGGCAGTGGGCAATGCCGCATCAAACAATTTTTTCCCCAG
>CALOEF010000026.1:0-93334 GCA_942492165.1 uncultured Planctomycetaceae bacterium | reverse complement strand
CTGCCCGGCGTACACCGTGAGACGAATAACAGAGTTAGCCGAAACCTGCCCAGCGTGCGCGCTCCGTCGGAACTGGAATGGCCGAAGTCACCGGTCCCCCACATCCTGCCGTCAAGAACCCACACCAAACCGATGAACCCCAAGCCCCTACCCACCTGAATTAAATAAACCTACAAACCGGTCCAACCGTTCAGAGAAGGCCGGCAAAAGGTCACCGGGCGTTACAGATGTAGCGCTGGGCGCCTGCCCGGCGTACACCGTGAGACGAATAACAGAGTTAACCGAAACCTGTCCAGCGTGCGCGCTCCGTCGGAACCTGGAATGGTCGAAGTTACCGGTCCCCCACATCCCGCCGTAAAAAGCCCACACCAAACCGATGAACCCCAAGCCCCTACCCACCTGAATTAAATAAACCTACAAACCGGCCCAACCGTTCAGAGAAGGCCGGCAAAAGGTCACCGGGCGTTACAGAAGTAGCGCTGGGCGCCTGCCCGGCGTACACCGTGAGACGAATAACAGAGTTAACCGGAACCTATCCAGCGTGCGCGCTCCGTCGGAACTGGTGCGGTCGAAGTCACCGGGCCCCCACATCCCGCCGTAAAAAGCCCACACCAAACCGATGAACCCCAAGCCCCTACCCACCTGAAATGACGCATAACCCCAGGGTCAACCGCCCCCCCCCCCTCCCCCGGCTCTATCCAGCGTGCGCGGCCCGTCGGAACCGAAATGGCCGAAGTTCACCGGGCCCCACATCCCGTCGTAAAAAGCCCACACCCAACCGATGAGCCCAGAGCCCCTACCTGCAAGAATTAAATAGGTGCTGGG
The DNA here is from genome assembly GCA_942492165.1 of uncultured Planctomycetaceae bacterium. Lineage (GTDB taxonomy): Bacteria > Planctomycetota > Planctomycetia > Planctomycetales > Planctomycetaceae > Gimesia. Next base: position 92,509 of record CALOEF010000026.1, on the reverse strand, counting down.
GGAGCACGGGGGGGCCGCGCCAGGGGGGGGACCCGTTGGCTTCGGACATCCCTGTTCCAACGGAGCACGCACGCTGGTCAGGTCCGGTTTAACTTTGGCATTCGTTTCACGGAGTACGCGGCGAGTCGGGTGGGTCAGGGACCTCGCGATCCCCTTCCCCCCTAAGAACCGGTCATGAAAGTTTCCTCTTACGGCTCAAGCAACAGTTAAGGCTGCTCACGCAACCCGGTTTCGAATAGTTCCAACTGATTTTTCGGGTACTTCTGCCATTTACCGATTGTTTTGGGGCCGGTCAGACGATCAATGATGCGGTTGGACATCTTTTTGCCCTCTCGCGCCTTGAAGTACTCTTTCCAGTCCCTGTCGTAGAAAACAGCTTCCGCCATTGTCTTGACGTGACGGCGAATGCGTTGCTGTCCAAGGAATTGCAGCGTGTGCAGTCTCCTTCGATCGCCTTTGCATTCCACACCGAAGAAGGTCCAGTTTCTGGATCCCGACATAAAATATGTCTTTTCGATCCATTTCGCGGACTTCTGCGGATGTCGTCGTCTCAGTTCTCGCCAGATGGTTTGAAACACGTAGTGATCAATCGAGCTAAACGTCTTTGAGGCACAGGAGTTTCGGTAAGCCATTGCCCAACCGGTCATCATTCTATTAAGATAGAAGATCACCCGGTGCGCCGGTTCATACCGAAGCGCCCTGATACATCCTTTGAGTTTTAGGCGAAACTGCTTGATCTTTTCCTTTTGGGGCTGGATCAAGAGTGTTTCATTAAACTTGCGGATGTTGTATCCTAAGAAGTCGAAGCCCCGGTCGATGTGGGTAACGAAGGTCTTTTCTTTCGAAAGTTCTAACCCTCGTTCTCCCATAAAGTCCATGACGGTCGGTTTGACGATGTCTTCAAGGATCTGTGCGTCCTTTGCTGTGCAGATGAAGTCATCTGCATAGCGCACGAAATTTACATAGGCCCTCCTGGGGACGGATTTTGCGATCATCTCCTGTAGTCCATCCAATGCCATATTGGCCAGAATGGGGGAGATGACGCCGCCCTGCGGGGTGCCCCGACTTGTTTCGTGGAAGACCTTCGCTTCGATAAAACCAGCCTTAAGCCACTTCTGGAGGATGGACCTGTCCATCGGGATATTGTCCAGCATCCATTGGTGGTTGATTTGATCAAAACATGCCCGGATGTCTCCTTCCAGAACCCATTTTGCCCGATCCCTCTGTGCAAGCACGACAAAGCATTGCTCAATGGCATCATGCACGCCTCGGCGTTTTCTGAAGCCATAGGAATGTTTGTCGGCCCGTACTTCTGCGATTGGCTCAAGAGCCATGGCGTACAGTGCTTGCATGGCACGGTCTCGCATGGTCGGTATACCGAGTCCCCTCTTTTTGCCGTTCGCTTTTGGGATATAGGTTCTTTTCAGGGGTTGGGCTTTGCAGCCCCGTCTCTTCAGGGGTATCCACAGCTTGGAGTTTGGCTTTTGCCGTTCTCCAGAATAATCCCGTCGATTCGGGAGTGTTCTTTCCGTTGTTGGATGTTACCTTCTTCACCGCCAGAAGCCTCGCGGCTCGGGAAGTAACCGGAAATATGTTGGAGCGAGTTGTTTGCCCCCATCGTTCTGTCTTCGTTGCCTCTGCGATACGTGTTTGCAGCTGGAATACGTTCTGCTCAAGCTTTTTCCAGTCCAATGACTGCCATTGCTTGCATCCGTAGAGGCGCCGCAGTCTTGACCAAGACCGTCATTTGCTTTCCTCCTTGCTTTCGGTTCTCCGTTTTCTCGCATACCGTCACCAGTGGGACGTCAGCGCGATGCGTCTCCATGTCGTACCACACACGGCGTGGCGGTTGCGAGAAGGTCCCGCGCTGGCTGCTCTGGCCGCTCAGGCGCACGGGGTCCCCTCGCGCAGGAGCGTTCCGAACACGGCAGTTCGGCTAGGCCCAGTCGATGTCGCCCTTCGTCTCGATGACCTCCATCTGCTTCGGCAGGCGCCGCGCCACCTTGGGATTGAGCTGGAAACCCTCGGGCACCTGGGTCAGGGCGCGCCCACCTCGCGCAGGCCCTCGCCGGCGACGCGCGGTGTCCGCGTCGGCGCGTGCAGGGTTGTTCAGGCCGCCGCGAAAGCTGCCCAGAGTTTATCGAGAGGCGTGCACCTCGATCTCGGGCTTTTCCGTCCTGCGCGGATTCGAAGGCCGCCCTGCGCTTCACCGGAACCGTCGGCGCAGGCCGTCGGCCTCGGTCAGGCTGCCGCACTCCCGCAAGCTGCCGCGTAGAAGCGCGCGCACCGAGGGCCGTTCATTGATCTTCTTGTAGAGAAGGGGCTGCGTGAAGCGCGGCTCGTCGGCCTCGTTGTGCCCGAAGCGGCGATAGCAGACCATGTCGATGACGACCGGCTTCTGGAAGCGCTGGCGAAACTCGGCCGCGATCTTGGCGACGTGCACGACGGCCTCGGGGTCGTCGCCGTTGACGTGGAAGATCGGCGCCTCGATCATCTTGGCGATATCCGAGGGATAGGGCGACGAACGCGCGAAGCGCGGCGTTGGTCGTGAAGCCGATCTGGTTGTTGATGATGACGTGCACGGTGCCGCCGGTGCGGGTACCCCTCGAGCTGGGACGAGGTTGAGGGTTTCGGCGACGAGCCCCTGGCCCGACGAAGGCAGAGTCGCCGTGAACGAGCACGGCAGCACCTTGGCGCTTGTCGCTGTGGCCCTTTCTGCCGCCTGCTTGGCCCGCACGCGCCCTTCCACCACGGGATCGACCGCCTCGAGGTGGCTCGGGTTGGAGGTCAGGCGAGATGTGGAGGTGCGCCCGTTCCTCGGTTGACGTGGTCGGAGCTGTAGCCCACGTGGTACTTGACGTCGCCGTTGCCGCCCACCGTGTCGGGCAGGAAGTTCCCCTCGAACTCGGAGAAGATCATAGTGTAGGACCGGTCGAGGATGTTGGCGAGCACGTTGAGCCGGGCCACGGTGGGCCATGCCCACGACGATCTCCTCGATGCCGAGGTCGGGCGCCACGTGCACCAGCACGTGCATGGAAGGCGTGCATGAACGCCTCGGCCCCCTCGAGCGAGAGCGCTTCTGCCCGATAGCGGCTCTGGATGAACTTCTCGAACACCTCGGCGTCGACGAGGTGCTCCAGGATCTCCATGACGCGCTCGCGTCGAAGACTGGCCGGCTTGTTCCGGACCGGCTCCATCTCGGCCTGGAGCCAGCGGCGGACCTCCATGTCCTGGATGTGGAGGTACTCGACGCCGATACTGCTGCAGTAGGTCTCGTTTTCAGGTGCTCGATGACCTCGCCAGGGTCGCCCGCTCAGGACCGCCCAGGTGGCCGGTGTCGAAGACCGTGTCCAGGTCCTTCTCCGTGAGGTCGAAGGTCTCCAGCTCCAGCGCGGGATGGCTCTCAGGATTGTTGCCCAGAGGGTCGACTGCGCGATGAGGTGGCCCTGGTTGCGGTAGGCGTAGATCAGGCTGTCACTGCGTCTGGGACCGGCCCTTCTGCGCCGAGACGGAGTCCCGCAGGCTGCTGTCAGCTCGAAGCCGGCGGAGAACATCGCCAGTCGGCGTCACCGACGAGGGATCCTGCCTTCGACTGGGCGTAGGGGCGTCGAGGAGGGCCGCGTTGGACACGGCCGGCAGCGAGGCGGGCGACAGCTGCGGCCCCTTGCCCGGCGCAAGGGGCGGAACTTCTTTGGCGGACGGTCTGGCCTTCATCGACTGCTGGATTATGTTCCGGGTGGAGAATCGCTCAGCAGGATCAATCCAGGACCTCATTGATGAGCCCCATCCAGCCTCGTCTGGAAACGGGGTTACGTCAAAAACTCGGCCGCAGCCAGGAGGCACGCAGAGCGCCAGGGCCAGGACCAGGCCCGCGTTCGCGAAGAAGCCGCCGCAGGCCGCCGATTTCCCGCCGGTTGTTCATGAGGCAGGGTCGCGGCCGAAAGGGGATGAAGAGCGCGCCCACGGCCGTGTAGGCCACGGCCAGCCAGACCGGCTTGCCGAAGAGCAGGAGCAGCATGGGCGGAAAGGTCATGCCGAGCGCGTAGCCGCGGTCGATCCGGCCCCGGGGGGAGACCGCCCGCTCCCATGGCCTCGGCCTGGCCCCGCGCAGCAGGCCGACGTAGTTCCCGAAGTGGTAGGCACGCCCTGCCACACGCCGAACATCGACGTGGCCGCTGCGGCCCAGGAACCCGACGATGAAACGATCTCGCTGGCGCACGTCGAAGTCCTCGCCCAGGATCATGGCCATTCGAGGACGCCCTGGTTGCCTCGACGGCGTTCGCGGGGTTTCAGGACCGTGGCGGCGAGCAGTATCGCGCTTCGGCCGAAGAGCCAGGCTCAGCAGGCCATCGGCGGCGAGGTCGAACCGGCTCACCGCCTCCAGCGTGCGCCATCCCCTTCTCGCGCATCCAGTACAGCAGGACAGCGGTGAAGGTCCCAGCACCGCGTAGACGGCCAGGCCGAGGCCGTCGAGCCCGCCGGGATGTACGGCACGATCATGCCGCGCAGCACCTCCATCGCGGGCGGCGACTGGAGTGCAGCGCTGCCGATGATGGCGGCGAACATCAGGGCGACGGCGATCTTCATCGCCTTTTCCAGGGTTTCGTAGCCCTTGGCCAGTGAAGAAAAGCGCGATCAGCGCGTGAATGACGGCCACGCATTGACGGAGAAACGGAAACAGCGCGTGCGCGGCGAGCCCGCATGCGGCCATGAGAGCGGCCGAGACGATCACGGTCCAGATGACGAGGTAGATCAGAAGAAAACGCGCACGGGCCAGCCAGAAAAGCGCATCCACCCCCTCGAGGATCGTGGTGCCCGTCGCGAGTTGCCACCGGGCCACGCCCTCGGCCAGCCCGAACTTGAGCAGGGCGCCCAGCGCGACGGTCCAGAGCAGGGGCAGGCCGTACAGCGCGCCGCCTTGGCGCGCAGGAGTGCCGGCGCCCACGCCCGTCGCCGCGACCACGATCCCCGGCCCGACGATGCCGGCGCGAGTGACTTGAGCCCCTGCGGGGCGCGCCGACGTTTGCGGCGCCGACGATTGCGGCGCCGACGTTTCAGGCGCATGCGTTTTCGGTTTGCGATCGACCATTCCCATCCCCTGCAAAGCCGCGTCTCATCAGGCGTTTCGGCCCTCGAACCTGCAGCGTCAGGGCGAAAAGACAACTCAAAATCAATGTTGGACCTTCACGATCCAGGCTTGATAATCAGGTTACCAACATTATTCCCATTGCAAGGAAAATGGAGGGGAAAGGTCCATGGATTTCCGTTCCTCAGCGAAGACCTGCAGGCCATGCAGGAACTGGCCCGTGATTTCACCGAGGAGAATGTCGCCCCACGCCGACCAGTGGGACAAGGAGCATCATTTTCCCGGTCGAGATCGTGCAACAGATGGGCGAGCTCGGCTTTTCGGCTGCCCGATCAAGGAGGAGTACGGCGGAACAGACCGTGGCTATCTGGCCCGGGTCGTTCTCTGCGAGGAGGTAGCCAAGGGATCCTCGTCGCTGCGCGTGGCCTTCAACACGCAGTGCCTGGGCACCGCGCTGTCGATCCAGCGCCACGGCACCGAGGAGCAGAAGAAAAAGTGGATCCCCGACCTGATCGCGTCCCGCAAGCTCGCTTCTTCGCCATCCTCGAACCCAACGCCGGGTCGGACACGATATCCATGGAGTCCGTGGCCAAGCCCGACGAGGACGGATTCGTCCTCAACAGCGCCAAGACCTGGATCTCGCTGGCGCCCGTCGCCGGCGTGCTGGCCCTCGTCTACGCCTACCCGACAGAGCGCCGGATCGAGGACTGGGCGCGCCTGGTGGACATGCACTCCGACGGAGTGAGCGCGCGCCGAGCTGGAGAAAACCGGCACGCTGCACTTCCCCACCGGCGAGATCGCATCGAGGACGTTCAACCACGACCTGCTCGGCAATCTCGGCGACGGCGTCAAGATCCTGTTCAGCTCGCTCAACCAGACGCGCATCAGCTGTACGGCCGGCGGCGTGGGCCTCGCGCAGGCCTGCCTCGACACGGCGACCAAGTACGCGAGGCGGGGCGGTTGACCGGCCCGTGGGCGAGTTCCAGATGAACCAGGAGCAGATCGGCAACGCCAGCCGCGAGATCGAGGCCTCGCGCTGGCTGACCTACCGCGCCGCGTGGCAGAAGGACCAGGGCACCCTCGGCAACGTGCTCAAGGACGTGCTACGCCAAGTACATGGCCGGCGAGACCGTGGACAGCGCCGCGCGCAGCGCCATGAAGATCCTCGGCTCGTACGGCTATACCGAGTACCCGATGGCGCGCTTTCACCGCGACGCGGCGGTCTACCAGATCGTGGAGGGCACCGTCGGCATCCAGAAGATGATCATCGCCCAGGACCAGCTTGGCTATCGCAAGGCCAATCGTGCAGGGCAACAAAGACGGCATTATTCGATAAATAGTCCCGACGCTGAGAGGAGGAAAAGATGAGCAAGTAGTCATTCTGGGAGCATCCCGCACACGGCGGGCGGCAAATTCGGCGGTTCGCTGCAGAGCCACAAGCAACTCCCGAGTTCAAGACTTTCGCGGTCCGCGCGGCCGTGGAACGGTCCGGAATGTCGGCCGGCCTGATCGACCAGACCGTGTTCGGCAACGCCGCAACGAGCCGGCATCGGCTAACCCGGCGCGCATCACCGCGAGGTCAAGGGCGGCATCCCCGTCGGCCCCGCCGACAACGTGCGCTGCGGCTCGGGCATCCAGGCCCTCATGTTCGGCACGGTCATCGAGGCCGGCGACGCCGAGTGCGTGCTCGTCGGCGGAACCGAGAGCGCCAAGCTGATCCCCTACGCCTTCGAAAGCCCGCTGGGGTTGCCATGGGCAAGGGCGCCCTGCTCGACCTGATGCACCAGGACGGTTTTCTCGCCCGCTGGGCGGCGGCCTGATGGGCGAGCTGACCCAGGACATCCGCGCCGAGATGGACATCCCCCGCGACGAGCAGGACCAGTTTGCGGCCGACTGCCACAACAAGGCCGAGACCGCCGTCAAGGAGGGCAAGTTCGAGGCGGAGATCGCCCCCGAAATCGAGGTGCCCGGCCGCAAGGGCGAGGTCGACGTGTTCCAGGACGAGGAGATCCACCGCGAAGGCATGACGGCCGACAAGCTCGCCAAGCTGCCGCCGGTGTTCCGCAAGGACGGCACCATCACCGCCGGCAACGCCTGCGCGCTCTGCGACGCGGGCCGCGGCCAGGTCATCATGGACAAGGAGAAGGCCGACTCTCTCGGCCTCAAGCCCATGGCGCTGATCAAGGGCTACTCCTTCGTGGGTGTCGATCCCAAGCGCTTCGGCCTGTCGCCGGTCAAGGCCATCCCGGCCGCCCTCGACCAGGCCGGCGTCACCCAGAAGGACAACGACCTCATCGAACTCAACGAAGCCTTCGCCGCCCAGTACATCGCCTGCGAGCGCGTGCTGGGCCTCGACCGCTCCAAGGTCAACGTCAACGGCGGCGCCATCGCCCTCGGCCACCCCGTGGCCGCCACGGGCATCAAGATCCTGACCACCCTGCTCTACGCCATGCAAGACCGCGACGCCACGCTCGGCCTCGTCGGCCTGCATCGGCGGCGGCAACTGTGTCGCCCTCGTCGTCAGAGAGTTTAGGCTACCGGACCACGATTCGTGCATTTCGGGCGTAAGCCCTTTGAGGAGATAAAGATGGATATCAAGAAAGTCGTCGTTGTGGGTTCCGGCACCATGGGCGCCGGCATCGGCCAGCTCTGCGCCCAGCAGGGCTTCGAGGCCGTGATCACGGATGTGAGCAAGGATGTGGCCGACAAGGGCCGGGCGCGCGTCGAGAAGGGCCTCGCAGAGCACGTCGACAAGGGCAAGATCGCCTGGGACGCCGTGGACGACATTCTCACCGCGGCTCTCCACCACGCCAGGGCGACCTCTCCGCTGCGGCCGACGCCGACATCGTGATCGAAGGCGCGCTCGAGGACCTCGACCTCAAGAAGAAGATCTTCGCCGAGCTCGACAAGACCGCCTGGCCCTGGTGTGATCCTCGCCACCAACACCACATCGCTGTCGATCACCGCCATGGCCGAGGCCACCGGCCGGCCCGACAAGGTGGGCAAGATGCCTTCTTCAATCCGCCGGCAATCATGAAGCTCGTCGAGATCATGCCGGGCAAGAAAACCTCGCCCGCGACCGCTCGAGGCGGCCGCCGACTTCGCCAGGCAGCTCGGCAAGGACCCGGTGGTTTGCAAGAACGAGGCCCCCGCCGGCATCGTCTCCCGCGTGCTCGGCTGCCTCCTCAACGAGGCTGGCTCTACGAGTCCGGCGTCGCCGACGCCGAGAACATCGACAAGGCCATGAAGCCGGCGCCGGCCACCCCATGGGCCCGCTTGGCGCTGCTCGACGCGGTCGGCCTCGACATCCACCACCGCGCCAAGATGCAGACCACCTACCGCGAACTCGGCGACCCGCGCTACAAGCATCCGCCCATCGTCGACCAGCTCATCGAGAAGGGCCACCTCGGCAAGGCGAGCGAGGGCTTCTACGACTACAGCGAGGGTGAAGTGATGTTCGAGAACATCCTCTTCGAGACCGACGGCGCCGTCGCGACGCTCACCGTCAACCGGCCCAAGTTCCGCAGCACCGCCGACAACGCCACCGTCGAGGAAATCGACCAGGCGCTCGCAAGGTCGAGGAAGACCCGAGCCTGCGCGTGCTCATCGTCACCGGCAGCGACAAGGCCTTCGTGGCGGGCGCCGACCTCAGCGAGCTCAAGGAGCACCTTCGTCACCGACGCCTCCACACGCGGCGGCGCCGGGAGTGCTCACCCGGCTCGAGCAGCTCGAGATCCACATCATCGCCGCCGTCAACGGCTGGGCCATGGGCTTCGGTCTCGAGCTGGCCATGGCCTGCACCATCGTCGCCGCCGAAGAGGACGGCGCGCATGGGACAGCCGGGTCAAGCTCGGTATCGTCCCGAGCGCGGGTAGGACACCCGGCGCCTGCCGCGCCTGGTCGGCATGGGCGCGCCCGAGGTCGTCCTCACCGGCGAGCCCGTCGACGGCAGCCCTCGCCATCGGCCTCGTCGGCGACGTCGCGCCCCTGGCCGACCTCATGGCCAAGACGCGCACCCTGGCGGACAACCTCGCCGCGCAGCCCGAAGCTCGCGACACGTTACGCCAAGGAAGCGTATCGCCTTCGCCGACGGGTCGCTCGCCCGGTGCGCTCTCCGAGTCGTACCTGCACGCGCTCTCCTGCGCCACGTTCGATAAGGAAGGCGTGGCGGCGTTTCTCGAAAAAGAGGACGCACAGTTCAAGGGCGAGTGAGGAAGAAGCGGCTCGAAGGAGTGCCAACAATTACGGCGCCTCCAGCGGCCTTGCTGGGCGGCGTCCTGAGGATGAGAGCAAAAACCGCATAGCACCGCGAGAACATTGGCGAGTATCAGCCAGAACTCCGGGTACGGTATCGGGGCATCGGCTCGTCGGAGAACGAGATCCACGATATTGTGGTGAGCACGACATTGCTCAGGGCGTGGCAAACCACGGGTATCCAGAGACACCTCCCGCGCACCATCAAGGCGCCGTAGAAGAAACCGCTCAGGGCCGTGACCAGCATTCTCATGATCACGACTACATTCGTCAACAGAGAAATGCACCAGGCCGAAAAGTACGGAGGACAGGACGACGCGCCAGAAGATGCCCTCCTGGGTATTTCCGTATCTCCTCAACAACCCGTAGAGAATGATCCACGAAACACGATCTCCTCGTAGGTTGCGGCGATCAGATAGAAAAGGCTGGACTCGGCCACCCAGACAGACTGAGTAAATTCGAGCTGCCAGTCTCCGTATATGACGAATACTTCCATGGCAGCCTCGATCACCAGGAAGAAGATCATCACCAGCCAGAGGCTCAATCTCCCGGCAGTCGCCAAGATCCCGTCGATCGGAACCAGCCAGATCGCCACACGACATACATGCAGGCGAGAATCCGTACGGCGAAATGCCGTACCACTCGTAGGCGCCCATGACCGGAAACTCGCTTTTCACGATCGGCCCGATCGTATACCAGATGAAGTCAGGCAAGAAAGTGATCCCGACAATGGCCACGCTGAACATGATCGGGTGCCCGGTCGCAAAGTCCTTGAGCGACTCGAGCTTCCAGTGCCGGCTCCATGTCGGATCGCCGGAAGACCGCGCCTCGACGCCGCCGGCGTGGCCGGCCTCGACGAGGAGGTCGTTCAGGTAGTTTTCGTTCAGTTCGACCGGATCGATCCCGCGGCCACGGGCTCGTCGAGCAGCGGCAACGCTGCTCTGAGTCCCTCCTCGAGCCGGGCTTCGCAGCTCGATGGTCGAGAGCGAGCGGTAGGTTTCAGCGAGATAGGCCTTGCTCATATGATTGTTTCCTCCGATCGCGCCGCGCACCTCCTGCAACTCTACTCGACAAGCACGATCCGCGGATCGTCGATCACGGTGCCGTCCGCGATGACGATGTCGTCGAGCCGCCCCTCGGACTCGCCCGGTCCGTCGACGGTGAGCGCATAGATCCCGGGAGAGCGGGCTCGGAATCAGCGCCCCCTCCTGCATCAGTGCGGCCGTGTAGAATCCCCGACCGTCGATGCAAAGACGACACCCTCGCTCCCGCGCCACGGCGCACCTGATTCCTCGACCACGACTCCGCTCGGCCCGGTGCGCCGCCTTCTTGAAGGTCGCGCACGATCAGGCCGGGACGGTCGGAACTCGACGTCGCCGGCCGGGCGGTAGGTTGACCCGGGCAGGCTGTCGGGAAACAGGACGCTGACGATCACCGACTCCCTGTTCCAGCGGCCCGATCCGGAAAACGCCCGCCCTTCGCATCGGTCACGCCGATGACGTAGGTGGTCGTCGGCTTCTTGCGATCCTGCCCCGACAGCTGCTGTCCAGCCTGTAGAAGAGCCAGATCTTCTTCCGCCACCAGCCCCTCGCCGATGAGCCGGCGTGCACCCCGCCCGAGATCGTCTTGTCCGGCCGCGGGCCGAAGTTCACCTCGACGTCGCGGTCGGCGATCTCTGCGTTCTGCATCTCTTTCAGGGGTTCTCTGCCGGAATCGTCTCCGGCCGCCTTGATCAGGACCAGGTACTTGCCGAGGCGGAAGCGGAAGTGTTGTGCTGGCGGCCGTCGGGCCCCGTCTCGACGCCGCGCAGCGCGAAGATGGCGCTCGAGATGCAGGTGACCTTCTCCACGGCAACCGGCTCTCCTTCGGCGTCGCGGACCTCTCCGAAAAAGCGGAAACCGGGGAAGGAGCCGGATCTCGACGTCCCGGGCGCCGGTGTCGCCGTCGGCGTGGGATTCGGCGTACTTCAGGTGCCTCGCGAAGAAGGCGGTGAGGCCCTCCTTCAGGCCCGACACGTTGAAGTTGCCGCCGGCATCCGTCGAGGCCGGCTCCCGTCCGACTTCGTTCCAGCGGACATTCACCGACCCTTCATCGATGCTCCATGATGAAGGGAACTACCTCGGCGCCGGCCACCGGCTCGGAAGTGGCGTCATCGACCACCCGTCCCGAGATCGCCAGACCGGCGGTCAGCTCGATGACGTGTCCGGAAAGCCCTTGCCGCCGGGTATATCGATCCGCCGGGAATCGCCGAGGGAGATGACCGGCCGGGGCGCAAGCCTCACGTGGAAGGAACCTCCATCCCCGAGCACGATCGCGAAGTATCCCTCCAGTGACTCGAACGACTCCGCCCACCGAGCCCCGTGGCCAATCACCTTTACCCTCTGTTTTCCAGGGCGCGGCCGGCGAAACGGGCATTCTCGATCGGCTTCTTCGTGTCCGCATCGATGACGCGCCCGGAAAGGACCGCCTTGCCCTCCGCGACCGGCGGCGCATCGGGCTCGACGCGCTCCTTCTCGCCGGGCTCGAGCTCGTCGGGCAGGAGAGTCCCGGCGCCATCCGCCTCGTGCAGCGTTGGATGAGATGGCGCCCCTTCACGTTCGTGCAGGGCGTCGTCATCCGGTCCAACCGGGAAGATCAGGCGCCGCAGGCGGTCGCGCGATCACGACGGCAACGGCGAGGAGGACTCATGTTCGAGGACATTCAGCAAGCTCCTGATCAGACGGCCGGCCAAGGGTCTCATTCTGCAGCACCCCCTCCCACTCTATGAAGCGTTGCCACCCGTGCTCGAACGGCGTGAAAGCACCTGTGCCGAGGCGGGCCTCGATCTCGTCGCGCGTCCAGAACCGCGCCTCGTCGATCTCGTCGGGATGCGCCACGACGGGCCCGTCGTACACGAGCCAGTAGACGCGCACAGGCGCTCGGTCTCGATCAGGTTGCGCGACACGTAGTCGTACAGGCGCTCCAGGGCGGTCTCTCTGATTCCGAGCTCCTCGTGGAGCTCGCGCATGCCGGCGGTCTCCTCGTCCTCGCCCGCGTCGAGGTGGCCGCCGACGGAGGTGTCCCACTTGGGCTGGATGCCATGTCGCCCACGTCGAGGGGGCGTTTCTGCAGGAGGAGGTCGCCCGCGGAGTTGAAGTTGCGGATGTGCACCACCCGGTGCATGAGCGCGGGATTGCCGTGGCACTCGGCGCGCGCGGCCCGGCCGACGACGTTGCCGTCCGCGTCAACGATGTCGTCGAAGATCTCGCCGCCCTGGTCGACCGCCGCCTCCTCCCAATGGAGAAAGCGTCGTTGTAGAGCTTGCTGGGGGTCGCACGATTCCCGGAGGTCGAATCCGTCACCCGGCGCTCCCGGAGCGCTCCTTGGGCGCCTCCTTCGAGAGGCCGAGCGCGGCGTCGAGGGCCTCGCGCACGGACCCCTCGTTGAAGGACATCCTGTGCGCAACCTTGCCGGAGCCGTCGATGACGTAGGCGGCACCGTCTGCACGCCGTAGAGCTGCGAGCAGATGTCGCAATGGCAATGCCCACGACCACCGGCACGCCGAACGTCGTGCGCTCGTAGAAGGAGCGGATCGCGCCGGCGTCGCGCCCCGCGTTGACGACAGCCACCGAGGCGCCGTGCTTCTCGAAGTCGGCCATGATGCGCGGCACGCAGGCCATGGCCTTCTTGCTGAACGGGCAGTTTCGGCAGGCTGAAGACCAGCAGCTCGCCTTCTTGCCGCGCAGGTCGTCGAGCGCCACGGTCTTGCCGTCGAGGGTCGCGGCCTCGAAGCTGGGCGCCAGCGATCCCGCCTCCGGCAACTGGGCGAAGTCGGTCTTGGCCGCGTCCGGCTCCTCTTGAGGGAGAGCGGTCACGATGCTCTTGACCTTCTCGGGCTCGCATCCCCCCCGGTAGCGCCCCACTCCGTCGCGGTCGAAGATGAAGGCGTCGGGTGGGAGGAAGAGTTCAGGGTCTCCGCCGCCTCGCGCCCGTCGTGCTCGTAGGGATAGGCGTCGGGTTTCGGCGGCAGAAGTCATGCGCTGGGCGAGCACGTCGAGCCGGTAGATCGAGGCCCTCGTTGCCGCCGGCATACACGTCGTCGAGGGCGGCGAGGCGTCCTCCGTGGCGGCGCGGCCGGGCGCCTCGCCAGGGCTGGCACGTCCCCCTGGAACCGCGCGAGCTGCGGGCAGTCGCTCACGCAAGGAAACGGGGACGGACCTTCCTGCACGACGGCGCCGGTCTGGCGGGCCGCCGCGAGAAACCGGGCCAGCAGGGCGCAAACAGTCAGGTGCGAGATCGTCTTCTTCATGATCGGAATCTCCTGTCACAGGTGAAGCAATCGATCGATCCAACCGGCATCAGTAAACCTGTCACCTGCGCCGTGTCAAGGTAGGTTCCCTCGTAGTTGCCGTTCTTTTCGTCCACGGCAAAGGTGAACTCGTAGAATCCTTCGGAAGGGTACCGATGTACACGACGTAACCGTTCAGGACCTGGTGTGCACCCGCCGCCAGCACGAGACCGATGACTTCTGCCAGCTCGGCGGATAGGACCACCACCAGGTGTCTTCGCCGAAGTTCCGGGTGACGAACACCCACCAGTCCGCCGGCTCGCCTTCGGCTTCGAACGCCGGTCGGCGAGCAGCCACGTCGGCGGGATCCGTGTGCGGAGGGTGAGCGGGCCGTCTTCGCCGTTGATCATGATGTCGGGAACGGGAGTGTTGATCTCCTTTTCCCACTTCTTCATGCATCGCCGACGCGCTCCGCAACGACCAGTTCGGTGTCCGTGATGTGAACCACGAAGAACCTCGGGCCTTCACGGTGCCGATGTTGTAGGTGTCGATCCCTTCCAGAGCTTGTACTGGGTCATGTGGCTGTGGCCGTAGAAGATCCCGACGACATTGTGATCCTCCTCGATGGCCTCGTGATAGGCATTTCCCGCTCCGCCTGCACGTCCACCAGCGTTGCAGACGCGTCCAGGCCGTAGTGATGACAGATCACGACGCTCCGGCCGCTGTCGCCGACGTTGTCGGCGGAGTCCTGGATCGGGAAGTCGAGGCTGTACTCGTCGCCGCGCGCAGGTAGATGTTGAGGTTGACGAGGTGAACGCCGTCCCAGTCCCAGGGTAGTGCAGCCCGTTGCCCGATACGTTGATCGATCCGGGCCGCTGCGTGTTGCGGTCGATGATGCCGGCCGGAACCACCCCCGTCGCCCGGGGAGTGAATGTCATGGTTGCCGTACCCCTCGTAGACGGGATAGGCGGTGGCCCTCGCCGTTGACGCCGTAGTCGTCCTGGAAGCCCTCGCGCCACTGGCCGAACCAGTAGCCGGACCAGTTGTCCCAGTTGCGTGTCGGTCAGTCTCCGGCTCACGAACGCCGCGCGGCGCGTCGATCGCCGCCTCCGACCGAGGCCGGATAGAGGGTTCCGGGAATGGCGTTCATCCTGTCGATGGCTTCCTTGTTGAGCGCCTCGTCGTCGGCCCACTGGTCCTGGCCGTAATGGCTGTCGCGCAGACCAGAAGGTCACGTCCGTCGATCTTCGCTCCTGTCCCGGGCAGGGCGAACCCATGATGAAGGCCGCCAGCGTCGCCGTCAGCGCCATTGGCCATGGTCTTGGTCATCGTTTCACTGTCCTTTGCTGTCCATTCATCGCCGGCCGTCCAGGGCGGCCCGGATCATGGCAAAGTAGTTCCGGTCCAAGCACGTATACGGGCACGCTGTTGCCCGTTCCGAGGGCGAAGCTCCCCTTGCTCTCCGCGCGCTCGAGCATCTTTTCCGATCGCTCGTGTACGGCCCAAGGCGTCTCGCGGCAGACGAAGTCCACGTCGGCGATCCCGCCGCCGAGAATGGCGATGCGCCGGTGATACTGATCGTAGGCCTCCTCGACGGGCTGGATCGCATCCTCGAACGAGTGCTTGCCGTCGTAACCGATGTCGTCGATGACGTTGTCCATCACCTCTTCGAGGTTGCCGCAGGAGTGCAGGATCGCCGGCCGTCCGGAAGCGTGCGCGACGGCGACGATCTCCCTGTGCCACGGAAACACGAAGCGCCGCATGTCGGCCGGCGAGAACATCGTCCCTGACCTGAATCCCCAGTCGTCGTTGCCGATGACGGCGCCGACCGCGCCGTGCTCCAGGCACTTCCTGTAATAGCGCACCAGCCGGCTGCCGATCATCGAGATGTCGAAGGCCAGGGTCTCGTCGTCCTTGATCGAGCAGAGGTTCTCGGCGTCCGGCCAGCGCGGTGAACATCCGCCGCAGGGTCCGCAGACGATCAGCTTCATGCCTTCCGGGAGGTCGGGCTCCAGATCGGCCAGGGTCGAGTAGTCGCCGCCGTCCGGATCCTGCCATTCGTAGGCGTCGAAGGACGCCCGTGCGCTGGATGCTCGCCGCGTTCGTGCTGTAGCTCGCGGCGCCTTGATCCCCGCGATCGCCGACGGGAAAGGCGAGCGCGTCGAGGTGGTCGAGCATGATGGTGGTGTAGTCGTAGCCGGCATTGGTGAAGGCGCTCACCCGGTGCCGGGCGCACTCGATGCCCGTCGCCGCAGGCTCAGGCCGCCGCGCCAGCCGGGCGTTGAGCGGCCCGTTCAGGTAGAACTCGAAGAGCGTCGGCGGACACGGCCTACCGCTGCGCAAGACCGCGAGGAGGTTCTCGAAGTCAGGCGCGGCGGTCGCGAGCGGCGGCGTATCAGTGGTGAACGATGCGCCTGGAGCAGTCGAGGAATCGGTCGTAGATATGCTTTCGAGCTATTCGTGATCCATCGGGAAACGGTCGGGCAACTCAATTATATATAAATATCTCTCTATTTAAATCGAGTCGTCCGGAAAAACCCATATTAGTGGAAGGGATGCCTATACCCGGCGGTACTCCCGCGTGTGGACGAAGAAGATGGCCTTCTCAACGATCTCTCCCCGGTGGCCGCTTCCGGGCGGCCGCGTAGAGGTCGAGCTGGGGGCGATACTTCTCGACGAGGTTGCCGGTATCGCCCCGGTCGGTCTTGTAGTCGACGATGACCCAGCCGCCGTTCTCGCGGAAGGCAAGGTCGATGACGCCTTTGACGATCTCGGGTTTCGCGCCGCCGCCGTTGTCGTTCAAGCGCACCTGCACCGGCACCTCGGCCAGGCAGGGATCGCCGTCGGGGGCGCGCTTCCAGAAGTCCTCCTTCCGCACGCTCTGCACGAGTTGCACGGCCTCGGCCGCACGGGTGGCGTCGAGCTCCTCCTCGCGCAGGAGATCCTTTGCCAGCGGCTCGAGACCGGCGCCGGCCTCGGTTTCTGGCGCTTCCAAGGCCGAACGGATCACGCGCCCCCACGCGGCCGCCGCCTTCATCGTCGTCGGCGACGGCGCCGCCGCCGCCCGCCCGGCCCTCGCCGGCCTCCTGCGGGGCGAGCCGCACGGTGTAGGAAGGCTCTTTCACCTGTGTACCCACCGCACGGCGATTTCGTCGATGGCTTTCTGTGCGTCCGCCCCGGTCACGGTCTCGAGCTGCCTGGGCCCGGCTGTTCTGGCCAGGATCGTCGAGGACGGGACTCTTCTTGAGGTTGTCCTCGAACGCTTTCCAGGGATTCTTGTCGTTGCCGTTGAGCCTCCAGGCGACGTTGAGCTGCACATAGCAGCCGCGTCGCGGCCACGTACTCGAGGCGCGTCTTCTCAGCCTGAGGAATTTCTGTTCCCGTTGTGCGAGGTCATCCCATCCGGAGGGCTTCACCGGCAACGGGCCGCGTGCGCACGGAGGCCGGTCCGTGCACGGCGAGATAACCGCGGACCTTGCTGCCGCCGCGGTCTATGTGGAGCCTACCGGAAACTTCCCTTGCCGGCGGGATCGGCCAGAAAGACGATCGGCGCCTCGAGCTGCGGCGCTGTGCAGGTTCGTCCGCACGACCGAACGGTGTGCGCCTTCGCCGAGATGCCGTCGTAGACCGGGGTTGCCCTCGGGGATCTCGGCGGAGGGTCTCCACCAGTACCGCCGCCGACCAGGCGCTCGCCTGGTCGACACGCAGGGCCTCGAACGCCTTGCCCAGGCACCCGGCCTGCACGTCTCCGCCCTGCCCGGCGCCGGCGCGCGCTGTGGGCCCCGTCTCGCGGACGATCCGCCGCGCGCGGCCTCGGCTGGCGGCAAGCAGGACAACCAGTCCCGCGCGTCGCGCAGCAGGTCGAACGCCGGCTCGAGGCTCTCGCGGTCCTTCTTCTGCGAGCCACTCGGCAGCAGTCGCGCCGATGTCGAATTTCCCCCGGCATCGCGGAACGCCGACAGCGTGCGGTCGCTGACGCCGAACAGCTCGCTTCGCAGCGCAGCCACCAGGGTGACCGGATCGTCGGGGCGGACCATAGCCGCGGCCAGCGGGAGGTGAAGCAGCCTGAGTTCCTCGAGGTCGTTGAGCGCCTAGCCGCCGGTGACCTGGTGGTGAATGCCCAGGTCCTGGAGTGCTCAGGCGTACTCGGCGAGGTGCTTGGTCTTGAAGGTGACGATCAGGAAGTCGCCGGGATCGACGAGCCGTTCTTTGCCGCCGCCGGAATGTTCGCTCCGGAGTCGAGGAGGCTCTTGATCGTGCGGGCGATGAAATCGGTCTCGGAAGCCACCGCAAGGTCATTGGTCTAGTGCTCCGCGGGCACTTCGACCATGCGGACCCCGCCGAGCGGTCCGGCCGTCTCGCTCGGGCGCCACTTCTCGGCGAGGTCGACGTAAGCCGGCGAGTGGTCGTCGGCCCGTTCGCCGGGAACCGTTCCGTGAAGGTGTCGTTGACCCAGCTTACGATCGAGCCGGTCGTGCGGGAGTTGGTGGTCAGGTGCAGGATGCGCCTTCTGTCGCTCGCGTCGATGATGTCCCGCACGGTGTTGTAGGTGACGATGTCGGCCCGCCGGAACCGGTAGATCAGTTGCTTGGGATCCCCACCACGAAGAGCGATCCGGGAACGGGAACGCACTTTTCCAGTCGGGTTCTGACGGATCATCCGCGGTGAGCAGGAGCATGCCTCGGCCACCGCAGGTCGGTGTCCTGGAACTCGTCCACGAGCAGGTGCGTGTAGCGTGCAGGTAACTGCGGATGTTGTCTCCAGGCGCAGCAGCCGCGCCGTGGTCATGAGCAGGTCCTGGAGTTGAGCGCGCCGGCGGCCGCGCGGGCCGTCGTATCTCCTCGCGCGCCCTGGTGAGATTTGCATGACTGGCGCGTAGCGCCGCCCGGCCTCGAACCGCCGCGCGATAGGGATCGGCCACCTCTGTCGCTGAAACTCGACCCAGCGTTCCTTCTCGGCCTTGCTTCCATGCCGCCGTTTCTTTCCCAGCCTTTGGGCCAAGCCGTACTGTGTCATCTTGCAATGGATTGTTGAAAGGCGTCGATCACTTCCTTCAGCCTCCCTGGCCCCCAGCGATCGTCGAGGTCGTTCCTGCCGCATCAAGAAGCGCACCACGCAGGCAAGTACTGAGTCCATGAGCTCATCGGTGCCGGTGTCGACGGGAAAGGTCGGGATAAAAGCTTTTGCATGTGCCGCACAACTACTTTTGCCGAGCGCCTTCACGACCTGCGCCGGATCGGGCAGAGGCGTTATCCCCTCTGGGAGCGGGCCGGCTCCTCGACGTCGGGATAGAGGGCATACGTCGCAGAACGCCTCTTTCAGAGTGGCCCATCTCGATCCCGAGGTCTGCGGCCCTCAGCTTCCCCGGGCAGCGGATCATCCGCGGCGTTGGAGCGCGGCGACGGGGTGCGTCCCACGCCTCGTCACCGCAGAGCCGGACGTCGTCGTCCTCCTCGATCTCCCTCAGTGAAAGATCCACGCTCACGCTCCCGCCCGATGGTCGTTCCCGGACAAAACTCGCGCAGCAGAATGGAGTGGATCGTGCCGACGAAACGACTCTCGATCCGATCGAGCGCCGCGTCCAGGCGCTTTCTCGCCCGGCGTCGCGCTTCTTTTCCGTGGAAAGGCCTTCACCCCCCTCGAGCTGGGCCTGGAACCGGGTCCGCAGCTCGGCCGCCGCCGCCGCGCGTGAACGTCACCGCCCGCCAGCGTGTGTACACCTCCGCACTTGCCCCCGGCGCAAAGGCACGGCTCGTGCGAATCACCATGCCGGTGGTCTTGCCCGTGCCCGCCGCGGCCTCGACGAGAATGGTCTTGTCGAGTTCGCCCCGGATCGCGTCGCGCGCCGCCTGGTCGGCGGGATGCTCTCTCACGGGTTTTCCTGGAGCCCTTACTCATAGTCCTCGAGCTCCTTCAGGGGCGCGAGCGCCGTGTTGCCATCGTTCTCCAGCTTGAGCTTGCCTGCGCCCGCCATGACGCCGCGAACCGGACGGTAATCGCGGTATTTGCAGGGATCGTCCTTCTTTGCCGTGATAAAGGCGCCCTGCCGGATGACCTCGCACAGCGCGGCCGCGACGGCTCCTCCAGCCGGAAGAGTTGCTCCTGCGTCCATTCCAGACGATCGCCCTGGCCGCGCACTCCGGGAAAGAAGTAACCGAAGCCGCCGACCCGCGCGCGGGCGCGACGCTTCCTCGCGGAGGCGGCGCTTCGCGAGCTCGGAGTAGAGGGCGTGCTGGAAGACCTTGCCTCCGCCGAAGACCTTGACCTTCGAGTACTTGTAGGTGCCGCCCGACGCGTCCCAGAGGAGAAAAGCGTCGTCCGTTCCCGCCGCCCGGTCGATACGGTCGATGCGGCCGCGCGCCCTGAGCGACCGCGTCGAATCGATTTCCACCGGCTCGGTGTCGAGCAGCGAGCCGCCGGCGAAGGACCGCATGCCGATCGACGCTTCCAGGTAAACCGCCTGCCCGGTCGCGCCGTACGCCTCCTCGTTGCGTAAAAAGATGCGCGCCGCCTTCTCGAGCTCGCGCACCTGCGCGCGGTGGGTGCTCTCGTTGATCTTCAGGTGGCGCTCGGCGTAGCGGCGGATTTCGATCCAGTATCGCGGCCAGCCGGCCGTGATCCCGGTCATACGAGGGCGGCAGTGAGAAAGTAGACATACTCACATTAGGCCATCTGGCAAATCAGGTGCGCGAACGTAAGAATGGAAATTTTGCTTTCTATAACACCAACATTCATTTGAACCCGACCAATGTCTGTGTTTACCGTTGCAAATTCTGTGCATTTCGGGCCGATTTGAAGTCGCCGCGCGGATACACTTTTACAGACGATATGATCCGTGATCGCGTACAGGAAGCACGGGCCAGTGGTGCAACTGAAATTCACGTTGTCGGTGGACTGCATCACGAGAAAAAATTTGACTGGTATTTAAATGTTGTTCGCGTCATTCGTGAAGAATATCCAGATCTGCATATCAAAGCCTGGACACCAGTTGAAATTAACTGGTTCAGCTTTATGACGAAAAAACCGACACGCTGGGTACTCGAGCAGATGATGGATGCTGGTCTTTCCAGTATGCCCGGTGGTGGTGCAGAGATATTTCACCCCGAAGTGCGCGAACAAATTTGCGAACACAAGGCCGATGCTGAGAGCTGGCTAGACATTCATCGTGAAGCGCATCGTCTTGGTTTAAGAAGTAATGCCACGATTTTGTACGGCCATTATGAGCAAGCCAGACACCGAATTGATCATTTGTGTCGGCTGAGAGACCTGCAGGATGAAACAGGAGGTTTTCAGACGTTTATTCCTCTGGCATTTCATCCCGAAAATACCGGTATGTCCGAACTTCGTAAAGCTTCTGGCATGATGGATCTCAGAGTGATTGCCCTGTCGCGAATCATGCTGGATAACTTTGATCACATCAAAGCCTACTGGATTATGCTGGGTGAGAAAACGGCACAAACTGCTTTGAGTTTCGGGGCGGATGATCTGGATGGAACCGTCGTCCATGAACTCATCTACCACGATGCCGGCGCCAAAACGCCGGAAGGCCTCACAGTGGATCAACTTCACCGATTGATAGAGGAAGCAGGACGCACTCCAGTAGAACGCGATACGCTTTATCGACATGTGATCCGGGAAGGCGCTTCCTGGAGTGTGGGTAAACCGATCATGGCTTCTGCCGTTTCCTGAATTGTCAGCTTTATACCGGGAGATCGACAACTGATGAGCGATCCTGCTGTTTCAGAGAAGATTCAAGTTCAGTCTTTCGATCACATTACTCTGGTCGTGAAAGACCTGGAAGCATCGCGCCGGTTTTATGTTGACTATTTGGGAATCGAACATGTTCCCCGGCCTGCTTTCTCATTTGAGGGACACTGGTTTCAGGTGGGAAATCAGCAAATTCATTTAATTCTGGAACATGATCAATCGGGCAGAGCAGGGCAGACTGATCCTGACCAAAATACAAGAACGCATCATTTTGCCTTTCGGGTTCCCGATGCAAAACGGGCTTATGAAAAGTTGCTTGATCTGGGGATTCCCATTGTCTCGCCTCCTAAATCACGACCCGATGGTGCCACTCAGACATTTGTAACTGACCCTGATGGACATATTATTGAACTTTGCTCTCTGTCCTGAAACATCAATTCCAAATATCTGAATTTTAACGGTTTTACAGGTGTTCGTTCAGGAAGTCATTGCACAGGTCCATTTCCACGATCATCGGGGCCAGAATCCACTGGAATTTTAACCAATGGATACGCTATACTTAAGCGTGTAAAGAGAGACGGAAGTTTCTTGACATTCTGTTGAATTCAGAAAACAATAGTTCTCCTTAACGTCAGTCAGTTATACTGCTTCACATAAAAGCGTAGAGAGGAACCGGGATCTCAATGTCGGATGCACCCAGGAAAATGATATTTGGCTCAATGGCCGCTGCCGGACTGGTGGCAGCACTCGCTCTGGTTGACATCATTATTGGCGTTCCTTTCCGCGGCAGTACCGTGATGGATATTATGTTCCTCATCTCGGCCGGTCTGGTTCTGTTTCTATGCTGGGATGCGTGGAAAGATCTGCGTTGATTTGCTGAATCAGTCTTGCCGGTCAGACTCGGTACCAGATTCAGCATTCGGATCAACGGACTCTGTTGCGGATGCCACAGGTTGTGCGTTTGTCTGTTGATCGTTTAAATTCGTTTTCGAAAAGACGGTCGAGTCATCGAGAGTCCCCTCGATTCCGGTTACGTCTGTCAATTGCTGCAGTAAGTTACGAATGATCTGTTCCGCCTGCGCTTTTTCCTGGAGCCAGATTTCACGTTTCTGATCCCAGCTGGCATCACGAGCCGCTAACTGTTCTGATTCAAATCGCAATTGTTCACTGCGAATTCTGATTTGCTCATCGCGTTCTGCAATCCACTCCGAAATATTTTGACGTTCCTGACGAAACTCATCACGGTGTCGATGAAACAATTCTTGTGAATGATCAAGTTCCTGTCGTTCCACAGACAGAGATTCGCGCAACTGTCGGTAGTGCGCCGATAATGCCTCGCGGGCTTTTTCCAGTCGCTCCCGGGCCGCCTCTTCACCTTCCGTTTGAGTGAGCTGCGCCCAGCCTTCTTCCAGAGCCAGCCGCATTTCCAATGTTCCACAATGAGTTTCTTCCACTTCAGCACGCAATGTATCCAGTCTCTCACGGCGGCGTTCCAGATTTTCTGCATGCAATGCCAGCATATCCTGCTGACGGCGTAGTTCGACTTTTTGTGCGTCCCGCTCTTTTTGCCAGATTTCAAGCTCGTCAGTCAATCGCTGCTTCTGGTTTCGTTCATAGCGTTCAACGGACCGACGCAACTCGGTATGGATCGCCCGCTCTTTTTCGAGAGACTGCTCGCGCTGCTGCAGTAAATCCCGAAACCGATCGAGCTGTTTCATTCTCAAAATATGGATCCGCTCATTCTGTTCGTGTTGCTGCTGTTGAATTTGCTGCTGTCTCTGGAAATCGTGCTGCTCTTGTTCGATCTGAGTCCGAAGCCGCAAGAGATGGTTTTCCTGGAATTTAATCCGATTTTCGATTAATGTTCGTTTCTGCTCGAATTCATCGGCCCGTGTTCCATATTCACGTTGCAGATCCTCGCGCTGGATGGTCAGCTGATGCTCAATTTCTTCGGAACGAATCACAAAATCTCTTTTGCGCGCTTCCAGGCTTTCCTCCTCTTTCAGCTTTTGGGACTGCCATTCGGTTTGACGCGTTTTCAGTTCCAGATCAAATTGTTCTTGTCGCGAAGCCAGTTCGGTCTCGACTTTTTTAATGGTCGCTTCGTGTATATCACGCTCTTTTTTCAGATGATTCAGCTCTGTCTGCTTCACACCACGCCACTCTTCGCGATCACGGTCCAGGTCATTTCGCTGATTGGCCAGTGTCTCGAGAACCTGTTCGTGAATGCGATTGCGTTCGTTGATGAGGTCAAGTCGTTGACGCTCTAGTTCTTCTCTTTGTTGAGCAAACTCGTTGAGGATCTGATCTCGCATTTCTTCGCGTTCGCGTTCCAGCGCACTTTGTGAATCAAAGATGTTCTCCTGTTCCTGCTGAACCGTTTTGGCCAGTTTTTCACACTCAACCGCTTTTCGAATTAAATCGGTTTCTTTTTCACGTAGACTCGCTTCTCTCTCATCATACTGTTCCTCAATCTGGCTGACCCACAGCCGGATTTTACGGCGCTCATTGTCGATTTCACTTAATTGACTATTCAAAGTCTGCTCGCGGCGGCTGATTTCAGCAAACTGCAATTTCAGGTGATTTGCTATTTCGCCAGCCTGCGCCAAAAGCTCAGAGCCCGTTAAAGAAGCACCAGCTTCATCGGCTCCTGCGCTTTGAGTATCGGAGGCGGTTCTTGCAAAGGCAAGGCTTTGTTCAAGTTCAGCCTGTTTCTGTTCGCTGAAAAAAGAAGTCTTCTCTTCTGGAACTGCTTCATTCCGTGAATGCGAATAATCGACCCTGCGCTCTACGCCTTGGGGACTGGAAAGCGGGTGTGAATCCGTCTGCTCTTGGCGGATCGGCTTGAAGCCGGCAAAAGGGGGGGGAGACTCTGGTTTCTGGTCAGACTTGGCACCATCGCTCATGCCGGGATTCCTTTCCCTAACAGCGCTTCATTCCGTGACCTGTTCAAAACTCAAAGTACAGGAATCCAATTCCTTAAAAGTGACTTTGAATTGCTGGCAACAGAAAATAGTGAAACGACAAAAAGGGCAGAAAAGGAGTGAGTGTCACCTTCTCTGCCCACTATGATATAAAACTCGTAGTTTTCACTACGATTATAATTGACCATCCAGAGAAGAAGCAAATTTATCCTTGGGAGTGACGCCGACGAATGTTTCAACGACTTCGCCATTCTTGTAAAGCTTCACGGTCGGAATTGCACTAATGCTGCTGGAAGATGCGATGCCCGGGTTTTCATCCGTATTCAATTTTCCAACACGAACGCGACCTGAATAATCGCTGGCAATTTCTTCGATGGTTGGCATCATCATTTTACACGGACCACACCAGGGCGCCCAGAAATCGACTAAGACAGGCTCAGATGATTCGATTACTTCAGACTGGAAGTTGGCATCAGTAAATTCCAATACATTTTCAGCCATTACAGGTTGTCTCCGTTACATTTGAATTTGATTAATATTTAAACTGGAAGCAGAGAAATGACTTCGAGAACCCTGCTATGACATCACTTACCGATTTTGGGATCGCACAGAGACCAAAGAAATTCAGAAGTTCTTAAATAACTGTGCTTTGTATTTGAAGAGAATTATAGAGATCCTCTATATTGTGTCAATGCTCTCTGAGTGGCTTGTAACGACAAAAACTCTTATCAAATAAGGGATTACGATACGAATCCTCTCTCAGGATCAATTATTTTTAAGCTCGACAAACGCCGTCACTCACGACAAAATAGGAACAGCGATCAATTGTCTTAATTGATTAAGCCAAAACAACTTAATGAAGTCAGGCCAGGGAGGTAAATCATGCAGTATTACATAAGAATCCTGATGATAACGGGACTGATCGCTCTAGATGCCTCCCTTCTGGTTGTCGCTGATGAGCCTGCCAGTAAATCACCTGGTGACCCATTCAGGCCTTTTCCGGGTCAATTAGCACCCTCTTTATTCAACGAAGTTCAGGATCGTGCATTGGGAGGTGTCCTGAAGGAGGAAAAAGCACTCTACTACTATGTGCTCAAGCATCTGAATGAGACCAGCGAGAAAGCGCAAATACAGGCGGCTGAATTTAACTTGCAGCAAAGGCGATCAGAAATCAAAACGTTTCGAGATCATCCCAATCTCAAGCTGCCTCTTTTTCCCGATATATTCAAGAACAGTAGCCGCTATAAAGGGAAGCTGGTTACTTTAACGGGCCGGGTTCGTAAATTGATTCATTACCCGGCCGAAAAAAATGAATATGGAATCAAAACACTCTATGAAGCCTGGCTCTTTACCGACGATTCACAACAGAATCCAGCCGTCATCATTTGTACCGAAGTTCCCAAAGCCCTGCAAAACGGTCTGCCAGAAGGGAAAGAGGTCATCGACCATGTCTCAATCACAGGTTACCTCTTCAAGATGTATGCCTACAATGCACAAGATGACAGGCGAGTTGCTCCCATGATTTTAGCACGGCGACTGATATGGTCTCCCCAGGCTGTTGATGAGAAAGGCGGTCACCTGTTTTCTGTGATACTGGCAGGAACACTTATTGTGATTATTGTTGGAGCCGCTATTGTGATGTGGAAGGCCATGCAGAAAGATAAACAGTTCCGGGAAAACCGACTGCAAACAGACCAGGGACAAGTCAGCTTTGAGAATCTGGAATCGAAACAGGAACCAGCAGATCCGAAATCGAAGTCTGACAGTCAAAGTCAGAATTAACCTCACCATTGAATGAATATTGTACCCCAAAGTATGAACGTGGATAAAACACTGCCGGCCATTCTCAATCGCCCTTTAAAACTGGCGGTATTGATTTCGGGTGGTGGAACAACCCTGACCAATTTTCTGGAAAAACAGGCCGCTGGCGCACTTGAGATCGAGGTGCCTTTGGTGATTGCCAGTCGTCCCGATTGTGGAGGCATCGCGAAAGCACAGGCAGCCGGGCTTCGTTGTGAAGTAATATGTCGACGTGACTATGAAAACATCAACGATTTCAGTCAAGCGATTTTTGATCTCTGTCGCACTGTTGAAGTCGATCTGGTAACGCTGGCTGGCTGGCTTTCTCTGATTCATATCCCTGACGACTTCCAGTATCGAGTGATGAATATTCATCCGGCACTCATACCGGCATTTTCCGGAAAGGGCTATTACGGCCACAAGGTTCATGAAGCGGTCGTCGAACGCGGAGTCAAGGTCAGTGGCTGTACGGTGCACTTCGCTGATAACGAATACGATCATGGACCCGTCGTCGGTCAGACAGCGGTTCCCGTCAAAGGCACCGATACTCCGGATCAGGTCGCAGCCAATGTGTTCCAGGCAGAGTGCGAACTCTACCCCCATGCGATTCGACTCTTCGCAGCCGGGAAAATCAAAATCGTCAATCGCCGCGCAGTCATCGAAGAATAAATTGCAAGTGGTGTCAATCCTCTGGCGCCATACAAAACCGCAAGGCAAAGACTACGGACTCATTCCTGTCAGCTGCTGCTGAAATCGCTTGTTTCTGACATCGATACGCTTCCAGATTAGCGCGCCAGCATCGTTCTCATACTCGGTCTGTTTAGAGTGGGGACAGCGTTTCCAGCTGCCTCCCATTGGCTTTTTCTGACTCGAATTATATCTAATATGGGCTATTTGGCAAAACTTTAGCGATTTCCAGCTGAAAAGGAAGATATGGTTTGGGAAAGATGAAGTCTTTAGGAAAATTCGAAACAACTGACAGATATTGATTGATTTTGAAAGAATCTGGTGTTATTTTGCAATTAGTGATTGAAATGAAGCACTTTGGAAGGCATATTCTTTAGGGAATTATATCGTCTCAGGAGGAGTTTGCATGTCAATGTTGCTTGACGAAAGACGGGAAAGCATCCTAAAGATTGTTGAAAACAAGGGATTTGTGTCTCTTGTGGATTTGATGGACTCTGTGGGTGCTTCTGAATCTACCGTTCGAAGGGATTTGGAGTATCTTGACGGAATTGGTCAGATTCGACGGACCCGCGGTGGGGCCGCTTACAGTGGGGAGTCATTAGCCACGTTTGAAGATCGGTCTTTTATGTCGTCCAGGCAAAAAAGGCTGGTTGCTCAAGCTGTGGCCAATCTGATCTCTCCCGGAGAGGCTGTGCTGATGGATGGAGGCACAACCACGTTGGAGGTCGCTCGCCAGTTAGCGGGGAAACAACTACAGGTCGTTACGAATTCACTGCCGATTGCCAACCTGTTGGTGAATCAGCCCAAGATCGACTTGATGTTAATCGGCGGATTCCTGTTCCCCAAAACAGGAGTCGCACTAGGAAAGACTGCAGTAGAATCACTCAAGAGCGTACACGTTCGACGTTTAATTATCAGTGTCGGTGGAATTACAGAGAACGGACTTTACAACAGCAACATGCTGTTGGTGGAAACGGAACAACAAATGTTTGCAGCAGCAGAAGAAGTCATTGTTGTGACAGACAGTACCAAATTCGGCCACTCGGCACTGGCCTATTTATGTCCGCTGGATAGGTAGACCACATTGTCGTCGATGACGGAATTTCAGAAGAAATGGATAGTCCGTCATTCGCGACGCAGGCATCGAACTTAACCGTCGTCGAAACATAAACATTCCATTCTGACGAGTATATAACTTATTCAATTCAAGAAATTGAGATCCGATATTATGACACAACTGACAAATTCCATCTCACGCTCGCAGGTAGAACAACTGGTTCGTCAGGCTTTGTCACAACAACTGGGGGGGGCATCAGCTGTCAATGGCCTCAGACTGCTCCCAATCCGCTGGTCGTCAATATCTCTGCCCGACACATCCATCTTTCACAGGAACATCTGGAAATTCTGTTCGGCAAAGGCTCCCAACTGGAAGTACAGAAAGACCTGTATCAGGACGGCTACTTTGCTGCAACTCAGACCGTCGCGATTGTAGGCCCCCGTCGTCGCATGATTCCCAACGTGCGTGTTTTGGGTCCTTGCCGTGGTGACACACAAGTGGAACTGGCATTTACCGATACCATCTCGCTGGGTCTGGATGTTCCCATTCGCATCAGTGGCGACCTCAAAGGCACACCCGGTTGTGTGCTGATGGGACCCAAAGGAGTCGTCGAACTTGATTTCGGTGTGATTCGTGCTGCCCGCCACGTACACATGTCGCCCGCAGATTGTGCCCATTATGGATGTGCCAACGGTGACAAGTTACACCTGCGAATCGAATCGCATGGTTGTACGACGGTTCTGGAAGACGTCGTGGTACGTGAAAACCCGGAAGTCAAACTGGAAGTTCACATTGATACCGATGAAGGGAACGCCGTTGATCTGGATCATGCCACTTCCGTCAAACTGTTTGTTCCTGAAGGCTGCAAATGCAAACACAGCTGATCTTCAAAAGATACAAATTATTTCAATCTGATAATGCCATCAGACCTGATTCATCTGCAGAAACAACGAACTGTTTTTTTTCTTAACACTCTCTAAAAGGAGAACTGACTCATGGCGAAAGCAATGGAAGCCCTGGGAATGGTGGAAACAAAAGGGCTCATCAGCCTGATTGAAGCCGCCGATGCAATGTTGAAATCTGCCAACGTACAAATGATTGGCTGGGAAAAAGTGGGTAGTGGACTGGTAACCGCATTTGTTGTCGGCGATGTCGCTGCTGTGAAAGCTGCCGTCGATGCCGGTGCTGCTTCTGCCAGCAAAGTCGGCGAAGTGGTTAGCGTTCAGGTCATTCCTCGTCCACACGAAGAATTAGCCAACGTTTTGCCATCAAAAACCGCTGCCAAGAAATAATCTGACAGGTTACGAACATTGACGGCTGAAATTCCTGAATCTGATCGCATTGACGATGATCATAACCAGTTAACGTTCAACTGGTATGAGAAAACAGGTCGTTCAGCCCCATCTATCACAATTAAACAGATCGAGAATAAAATGAGTTCAGAAGCGATTGGTCTTATTGAAACTAAAGGTTTGGTTGCTCAAATCGAAGCATCCGATGCCATGCTCAAAGCTGCCAACGTGACTCTGGTTGACCAGATTCAAATTGGTGGTGCTTACATTACAACAGTCATCAAAGGGGATATCGGCTCCGTTCGCGCTGCCGTTGACGCTGGTGCTGCCTCTGCTTCTCAAATTGGAGAACTGGTGGGCGCACACGTGATTGCACGCCCTGCCGAAAGTCTGTTGTCACACTTTATCTAATCACTCGTACTGTTGGTTCATCCCGCAATTCACGTTTGTGACTGACGGGAAACAGGAAGTTGAAACACCAGTCTATTGTCACAGAATGGATTCCAGCAATGAAAGTTCTAGTTGCCAATTTAGGTTCCACCAGTTTCAAGTATCGCCTGTTCGATATGCCCGCTGAAGTGCAGCTTGCACGAGGTGGCATCGATCGTATCGGTGAAGCACAGAGCAATTGCTTTGTGGAAATTGGTTCGCATCGGGAAGAAAACACAGACCATGTGCCCGATCATGCGGCCGCCGTTAACTTATGTCTGTCTCAATTGACCAACTCCGAATGGGGTTGCCTCGGTTCAGCAGATGAAGTCGCGGGCATTGGTTTCAAAGCCGTCTTTGCGGGAAACTTGAGTGGCGTGCGTCTGGTAGACGAAGAATTACTGACCAGGATGGAGGCGCTGGCAGATATTGCACCTGCTCATAATCCTCCGTATGCCAAAGCGATGCGACAACTGCGTCAGGCATTTCCTGAAATTCCGCTGGTTGCTGCATTGGAAACGGCGTTCCATGAAACCATACCTGCTGAAAATCGGACCTATGCCATTCCTCATCAATGGCAGGAAGAATACGAAGTTCAGCGTTGGGGTTTTCATGGTGCCAGTCACCGGTATATCGGCTCACGTATGGCCGAACTCACCGGTAAAGACGATCTGAAGGTGATTTCCTGCCACCTGGGAGGCAGTAGTTCTTTGTGTGCCATCGAAGGTGGTGTCTCACAAAGCCAACAGTCTGGGAATGAGTCCCCAAACAGGATTGCCTCACAATAATCGTGTGGGTGATTTTGATCCGTTTGCTTTACCTGTTCTGATCAAAGCTACCGGGAAGTCCCTGGCGGAACTTTTGGAAGACCTGTCGAGCAAGGGTGGTCTGTTGGGAATGAGTGGATTGAGTGGCGACTGTCGCGATCTGGAAGAAGCGGCAGCCAATGGACACAAACGGGCACAACTTGCTCTGGGCGTGTTCCACTCAGCCATCCGTCAATACCTGGGAGCTTACATGACGGTACTGGGAGGCGTGGATGCGATTGTTTTCACGGGTGGAATCGGTGAGAACAGTGTCAGCCTGCGAGAAAAGGTCTGCAGCAACCTGGAATGGGCGGGAATTCGACTGGATTCTGAACGGAACAAGTCAGCCTCGGATGAGGCTGAAATTCAGGCGGACGACAGTAACGTACAAATCTGGGTGGTACCGACAAATGAGGAAATTGTCGTCGGTCGACAAACAGTGGAAGTCATCGAAGGGCGTTCGTAACGCCGGAAATGGCAGTCATCCTTTCAGGATTTTTGAGGAGTTGGTTCGATGTTTATAGGACGTATTACCGGTAGCATCGTTTCGTCGCAGAAAGTCGAGACAATGGTAGGACAGTCGTTGTTCATTGTCGAACCGTTGCGCGTCAACGAAAAAGACCAGAGTGATCTGACTCCCACCGGACGGTCGTTTATCGTCGTCGATACCGTGGGGGCCGGGCAGGGTGAGGTCGTGCTGTGTGTGCAGGGGTCATCAGCCCGCTTCACACCCGAAACCAAAACACTGCCCATCGATGCGGCCATCATCGGCATTGTCGATCAGGTTCACATTGGTGCCAATGAAATTTTTAACTCAAAGGATTGAATTTCGTTCTGTTCCGGAAACACAGTATGTCCCGCCAATTACCACAAATCACTCTTCAACAGCGACAGATGATGATGACCATCATCTGGCTCGCCCTGATCATGGGTGTGGTGACATTCGGTATTATTGTGACTTTTATCGGACTGAAGGAAGAACCGGGGAATGGATTACCATTCATTACATATCTGGGAATGGGCCTCGCGGCACTGATGCTGGTGCTGCGAATGATTGTTCCGGATCTGATTGCCCGCAATCAGTTTACACAGGCCATGCAGGAATGCGAAAGAAGAAGGTAATCAGGATGAAGAACAGATGCTGGGAACATTTTATCAGATCTTTATGTTGCGAATGATTATGGGACTGGCATTACTGGAAGGAGCCGCCATGCTCAATCTGGTTGCCGTAATGATAGAAAACCAGAAACTGGCTTTCATGCCTGTCGTGCGATTTTGCTGCTGGTCATGATTGCTTCAATGCCCACGAAATCGAAACTGGACGCATGGATTCGCAACCAGATGGAAAACTATAACCTGGAACACCAAAACTGAAATTTTACAGACTGAGACCGCCAAGGAAACACGTCAGTTCAAAGCCGGACTACTCAGGGAGAAATAAATTATGCAGGCGACTGAAGAAGCCATTCGTAGTGTCGTTCAGGAAGTGTTATCGCAACTCAATAACCGGGGCGGCTATGGTTCCGCTTCCGCCACCGCGGGAACGGCGATGGTGACTGGGGCGTGTTCAACAGCGTCGACCAGGCGGTTGCCGCTGCCACCGCAGGTCAGCAGCAGTTGCTCAAGGCCACTCTGGAAGACCGGGCCAAGGCACTCGAAATCGTACGGCAGATCTGTGATACCCAGGCGGAAGAACTGGGCCGCATGGAACTCGAAGAGACCAAAATCGGTCGCCTCGATCACAAAATCGAAAAACTGCATCTGATCAAAAGCATTCCCGGCATGGAATTCCTCAAGACCGAAGCCGTCTCCGGGGACAACGGGATCAGCCTCACCGAATACGCTCCCTTCGGCGTCATCGGTGCCATTACTCCCGTAACGCACTCGCTGCCAACACTGGCCTGTAACTTCATCAACATGGTCGCTGCCGGAAACACACTGGTCGTCAACCCGCACCCCAGCGGAGCAAAAATCGCCTGCGAAGGGGTGCGTCGCTTCAACCAGGCCATCTACCAGGCGACCGGCCTGCAGAACCTGGTGACCATCGTCGGCAACCCGACCCTGGAAACCGCAGACGAAATCTTCAATCACCGCGGCATTCCGCTGCTCGTTGTAACCGGGGGACCGGGTGTCGCCCGTGCTGCTCTGGCCGCTAAGAAGCGGGCCATCGTCGCCGGACCGGGAAATCCTCCCGTGGTCGTCGATGAAACCGCCGATCTCGACAACGCCGCTAAATCGATCATCATCGGGGCGGCCTACGATAACAACCTGCTCTGTATCGGCGAAAAAGAAGTCTTCGCCGTCGACAGCATTTTCGACCAGCTGATGTCGGCCATGGGTCGTCATGGCGGATTCCAGCTGAACGCACAGCAGGTCGCACAACTCACATCGCTGGCCTTCGCTCCTCCCAAAGAACCAGGTGGACACGCTATCCTCAACCGCGACATGATCGGCAAAGACGCCGCTGTGCTCGCCGGAATGATCGGCGTCAGCGTGCCGGCAGGAACAGAATTACTTTACGGCGAAACCGATACGAACAACCCCTTCGTACCGGAAGAGCAGATGATGCCCTTCGTGCCTTTCGTTCGCTGTCGCAACGCCGATCACGGAATTGAACTGGCCAAAGAGTTCGAACACGGTTTTCGCCACACCAGCATGATCCATTCACGAAATATTGAAACCATCACCAAAATGGGTCGCATCATGGACACCACGCTGTTTGTTCAG
Organism: uncultured Planctomycetaceae bacterium; assembly: GCA_942492165.1. Classification (GTDB taxonomy): domain Bacteria; phylum Planctomycetota; class Planctomycetia; order Planctomycetales; family Planctomycetaceae; genus Gimesia. Next base: position 59,473 of record CALOEF010000026.1, on the reverse strand, counting down.
AATGGTCCTTGTGGAGCCGCTTTGGGCAACGGAGGAGAAGGCTATGCTTCCTTCAGCATCGCCACTCCGACCGGTGAAGGAGTCACCAACCCACTGACATTTACACGCTTCCGTCGTTCCACAACAGTCGGACATTTACGAATCATTTAATACGTCGGCAGAATCGAAATTCTGCCATTGAGAGCCATAACCGCTTCAGGAATGAAAACCTCATGTTGACAGGACGAGTCATCGGACGTGCTACAGCGACATCCAAACATCCCAGTCTGGATGGATGGCGCTTATTGCTGGTCCAGACACTCGATATCAAAGGCAACGCAGAGGGGTTTCCTGAGCTGGTGATCGACGAACTGGGATGTGGCAAGGGAGATACAGTCCTGCTTACCTCGGATGGAGCCGCTGTCAAAGCGATGGTGGGGGTCGATAACACTCCCGTTCGCTGGGCCACTATGGGCGTTATTGATCATTAATCATAGATTTAAGAAAAGTTGATTTTAAACTGATGCCGTTTTCTGAAGAATTAATCAATCAGGTTGTCGCCAATGTTTTGTCGACCATTTCCCGACAGGGTCATGGCAGACAGGCAACGGGAAGCGTACCGCCTGTTTCTTCAGCAGACTCTTCGGTAACCTCTTCGGTCGTGTTGTCAGAGAAAGTGATTACCGCTGAACTGCTGGCAGAAAAAGTAAAAGGTCAATCTGCCGTCGGTCTGACTGCAGGAGCGATTCTGACTCCTTCTGCCAAAGATTATCTGCGGCAATTTCAGATAAACGTCCATCGATCTGCGTCTGTCGCCTCTCCTCAATCAGAGTCGGGAACACAATGGCGTGCGATTGTCGTCTCTCATTCTGTAGCAGTTGAGAACGCGTTGAAATCAATCGAACAACAGACCAGTTCACGCTGGTCACAGGAATTGAGTACGTCACTGGAAGAAGCCGTCAAGGATGCGACCAGTAGCTTGTGTCGCGCTGATGCGACAGGAGTCGTTCCTCTTTACCGAAGCGGCCGAGAAAGCAGCCTGTCTGGCGAATCGAAATGAGAAAATTCGAGCAGCCGCGATTCAGGATCGGAATCATTTAAGCAGTGTCATCACTCAGTTGAACCCGAATTTGATTTGTATCAATCCGGAACAGAAATCATTTATTGAAATGCGAAATCAACTTCAGACTTTTGTTAATGCCGGAGTTCCCACACGGGGAATCTGACCTGCAGCAGGAAATGAACCATGAAAATTGCCGAAGTGATTGGAAAAGTGACACTTTCACGCAAGCATCCCAGTCTGGATGGTGCTCGTTGGCTTGTAGGGATTCCTTTACAGAGTGATGAACTCAACAAAACCAGAAAAAAGAAGACAGAGCCTTTTGTCATTTATGATGAACTGGGTGCTTCCACTGGCTGCCAGATAGCCGTCAGTGAAGGTGCAGAAGCAGCCGCCCCCTTTCATCCGGATGTCAAACCGATTGACGCTTATGTGTCAGCAATACTAGATCAGGTCGAAGTTTACTAACAAATTCACAAAACCCCGAAATCACATATTTTTATTTTACGTGTTTGGAGTTGAAACCATGTCGAATCAATGGAACAGTGGAATTCACGACCGGAAACTGAAAGAAGAGATCTGCGAAATCGGACGTCGCGTCTACAACAAAGGCTTCGCAGCTGCCAACGATGGCAACATCTCGATTCGTGTCGGCGAAAACGAAGTACTCTGCTCGCCCACGATGATCTGCAAAGGGTTTATGAATCCCGAAGACATCTGTGCGGTTGACCTGGATGGCAACCAGATCGCCGGTACCCGCAAGCGGACCAGCGAAATCCTGCTGCACCTGGCGATCATGAAAGAACGTCCCGATGTGAAATCGGTCGTACATTGCCATCCGCCACACGCAACTGCATTCGCTGTTGCCCGCGAACCCATTCCACAATGTGTGCTTCCCGAAGTCGAAGTCTTCATGGGCGAAGTTCCGATGGCACCTTATGAAACACCCGGCGGACAGAAATTTGCTGACACCGTTGTGCCATTCCTCAAAGGGGGCACGAATACCATTATCCTGACAGGTCACGGAACGGTCACCTTTGGGAAATCACTGGAAGATGCCTACTGGAAAACAGAAATTCTGGATGCCTACTGTAAAATCTTGTTATTGTCGAAACAAATGGGCCGTATCAGTTACTTTACGGAAACAGAGTCACGTGAATTACTTGACCTGAAGAAAAAACTCGGTTTCGATGATCCTCGTTTCCATGTTGAAGACTGTGACCTGTGTGGTAACAGTGCATTCCGCGAAGGATACACCGAAGGCATTCCCAAACAGCTCGCATTTGAGCCCGCTCCCAGTTATCCGGGATACCTGCAAAAACCATCGACGCAGGCAGCTCCAGCCAATACCACTGATTCTTCAGAGCAGATGATCAAAGCGATCACGGATCAGGTCATGTCAGCTTTGGGAAAATAAGTTGGTTCAATTTCAATAGTCATAGAACTCACATCGTATAGCCATAAAGAAAAGAATTGATCATGAATGTTAGTATAATTGGTGGTGGTGGACTTGTCGGATCGTGTGCTGCTTTTGCATTACAGGCCGGAGGCATCGTTCGGGAAATCGCATTAGTCGACGTAAACCAGGATTTGGTGGAAGGTCAGGCTTTGGACTTGCTGCACGGCAGCTCATTAACTGCCGACCAGAAAATTTATGCAGGTGGAACGGAACTGGTGGCTGACAGCGATGTGATCGTCATCACCGCCGGCTTGCGTCGAAAACCCGATGAAAGTCGTCTTGATCTGATCAACCGCAATGTCGAATTGTTCAAAAATATACTGGCTGACGTCAAACGCGTGGGAACGAAATCGGATGCCATCGTATTTGTCGTTTCGAATCCGGTTGATGTCCTGACATATCTGGCGATAAAAGAACTCGGACTGCCGCCTGAGCAGGTCATTGGCCTTGGTACTGTTCTGGATACCACTCGACTGCGCAGCATGCTGGCTGCCCGTCTGGATGTTCCACCGACTCAGGTTTCAACGTTGATTCTGGGAGAACACGGCGACAGCATGGTTCCCATCTGGTCAGCCGCTCAAGTAGGTGGCCTGCCTTTAGATAAGTTCCCGGGCAGTAACCCTGGTTTAATTGCCGATGTGGAAAAGAAAACACGAGGCAGTGGCGCCGAAGTGATCAAGAAAAAGGGAGGAGCCGGTTTTGCAGTCGGAGTCAGTATTGCTGATGTCGTGCATTGCATTGCCCTCGATCAGCGTCGCATTCTGCCCGTTTCTTCACTCCAGAACGGTGCATTCGGTCTCAGAGACGTCTGCATTTCCGTACCAACGGTCATGGGACGTTCCGGAGTCGTAAAACATCTGGAGATTGAACTCTGGCCTAAAGAACAACTGGCACTCACTCAGTCTGGAAAAGTACTGCGGGAAACCCTCAACAAAGTACTTGGCTGATTCTCAACCGGATGATTTATCGTCTCTGCTGTAACTTAATTTGCGTTCTCAATTGAAATGAATGTTTGATGGAAAAATCACTCGATAGAAAAATTCAGTCGATTCACGCTGATCCTGCTGGCTCAAAAGAATTTATTATTGCGGATGCCAAAGACGCTGATATGGCCTTTGGTATTGGCGCCCCCGGCTTGTCTCCTGAACGACACGACCAGGAGCTCAAATACAAAACGCTGGCGGAATACCGCGATCAAATTCGTGAAGTAATCAGTCAGGAAGTGGTCGACATTGTTTTGATGTCTGCCAGTACCAGTGAGAAACTGACGATTGACGAACGCCTGTTCGACAAATCGCCGATCACGCCCGCAGCGCGCGCCAATGATACGACCGACGTGCATGTGCCTCGCGGAGGCGTCGTGCATCTGTCACCTGCCAAACCGTTTCGTTCTGCCAGTCTGGATCATATCCAGTGCGGTCACCTGGACTGCAAACCGGAAGAACGAGCCTACGGTGCTGACCTGGGATTATACTCGGTCACATTCAATAATAATCTCGAAGAAGATCTACGAACTCTCGAACGCTACAAAGAATTTCGTGAAGAAGCGGAACGCAAAAAATTCCGACACTTCCTGGAAATTTTCGATCCGAATATCAGTAATGCCGTGGCCGCAGATCTCGCACCCGGATTTATCAATGACTTGATTGCCCGGACTCTGGCGGGTGTCGCTTCAGCAGGACGTCCTACATTCTTGAAAATGGTCTATCATGGCCCGCGCGCTATGGAAGAGCTGGTTGCCTACGATCCGCATTTGATCGTCGGGATTCTGGGAGGATCAGCGGGAACCACACTGGACGCGTTCCAATTGATCTACGATGCTCGAAAATATGGGGCACGTGTTGCGTTATTCGGGCGAAAAATTAATCAGGCTGAACATCAATTAGCTTTTATTCAATTTTTACGCTATCTGGTTGAAGATAAAATTCAACCAGTCGAAGCCGTGCATGCCTATCATGGCGTGTTGCAGGAACTGGGTATCAAACCCACACGAAGTCTGGATGTGGACCTGACCTATCAGACTGCGGTTATGAGTTATGGTGGTGAAGATGGCAAAACATTCAGCTTTCCATCACAGAACAAAAACGGCAAACCCGCTGCTAATTCGACTGGTAAACCCGCTCAGGCAAAGTCGGCACAAAATGCGAACGGCACTCCCGATTTTGCAGCGATGAACTCAGAACAGAAATTAGCCTATCATCAGGATCGCTTGAACCGCATGTTTGGCCAGTAAGTTCTTCTGCCTTGTGCGTTGAGACATCAGAGCAGGCGGCTTAGAATACAGTTCTGTATTTATGCCGCCTCCTGATTCGTCAATACAAGGTTCCAGCGTTTGAGCCATTCCGCAAAAAAGAAAATCAAGTCACATCGACCGGATGCGCCTCCACAACCCCGAGCTTCACTCTTTGCTGGAATGATTCTCCTCGCAGCGATTGGATTAACATGGATCTTCTGGAACGGTCTCTGGACGGGGGGAGGCCTGATTGGTGGAGACCTTTATACTTACTTTTTTCCACAAAAAACATTCTTTTCCGATCGACTGCACGCGGGTGAGTTTCCACTCTGGAATTCCAATATCGGTCATGGATTCCCTCTGGTAGCCGAGAGCCAGACGGGCGCCTTTTATCCGTTCAATTACTTTGCTTACCGCTTCCTGCCTGTCAACTCGGCTTATAACTTCGTTCAGATCCTGCATTACATTCTGGCGTTTGTCTTTACCGGGCTCTATGTGAAACGCCTGGGGTATTCCTTGATAGCGGCTCTCTTCGCAGGACTCGTTTATACGTATGGCTGGTTTCCCTCCCGCATCTGTCTGGAATGGGCCATCATCGGCGGCGCCTGGCTGCCTTTGACTCTGTGGTGTGTGGAGTCGTTTTTTCAAAACCGTTACTGGCGATATACAAACTTGCTTTTCTTCGCACTGGCGATGCAGATTCTGCCGGGTCACTTCAATCTTGCGTTTATCACGCAATTGATGCTACTGGTTTATATCCCGGCCCGGATCTGGTTCAGTCGCGATGAGACTACGGAAGAGTTAAAACCGTATCGACGCCGGACGATTCTCTTACTATTGCTTGCCTTTGTATCAGCATACGCTCTATCGGCTGTTCAATTGGGACCGACCTGGGAATTGAAACAGTTAAGCCAACGTGCTGAAGTCGGCGAACTGTCACACAAACCGGGCTACGGTCACATTCCCGTCTGGTACTTCTCACAAATCGTGGCTCCCTGGTCCTGGTATCCTTACGAAATCAATCTGGACGCGGGGCTTGCGCCGGGTTCTGTCGCAACAAATCAAATTGAAGCGCACCTCTATTTCGGAATGGCGGCGGTGCTTTTGATCGTTTTCGGTACATGGAAACGAACATGGACCGGGGATCGGAGGCTGGTATTGCTGGCGGTGATCGGGTTCATGGCAATGCTTTACACGCCCGGCTGGTTTCTGCCGATTACAAAATATTTACCGGGCTTCAGTTTCTTTACCGGACCGGGACGATATGGAATCGTAACAACCTTTGCTGTCGCAGTCATTGCCGGTGTGTGTCTGGAACGATTGACCGCGAACGGGAAGGTCAGTCTCAGATATCTGGTCGTCGGTCTCGTTTGTCTGTTTACCATCGCAGACCTTTGGGTTGTCAGTCGTTATGTCACGAATGCAGTGATTATTCCCAACCCTCCGGTCAGTCAAATTGATAAGAGTGTGCTCCGAAAAATCTGCCAGGATTTCGGTGCCCCCGTACGGGTGTTTGCTCCGGGAGCAAATCTGCCCACATTAATTGGCGTCGCTTCCACACCCGTTTATCTGGGTATTGGCCCCGAACAGTATTTCGATCCTGAAACCGCGATGCCAGCGCCACTTCCTTTCAAAGAAGAAGATCGACCGACAGCCGAACAGATTGAATGGCTGCGAAAAGCAGGGGTGACACATATCCTCAGTCAGCATCCACTGGATCTGAATCTCTGGCCGGTCAAACCGGTCTGGAGTGATTTCGACGCGGTGATCAATCCCGCCTGGGGACGCTTCGATGAACCGGTTTACTTTTATGAACTGCAGGGGGAGTCCCGTGGTCGTCGTTGCCTGGTCACATCCGGAGGCTGAATCAGTCAGCGACAATTAAAGACTACCGGGCCAATGAAATTGATCATTGAGGCAGAGACGCCGACAGAAGACACGCTGATCCTGACCGATCTCATGTATCCCGGCTGGAAGGTCTATGTTGATGGTAAACCTGCCAAGCGGAACTGATCGATGGCATGTACCGCGGCGTCAAAGTCTCGGCGGGGAAGCATGAAGTGATCTGGACGTATCAATCGGGCTGGTTTCTGATCGGCGGGATCATCAGTTGTATCACACTGCTGATGTTACTGACGATTGCCCACTTCCGGTTCTGGCATCCGGTGTTATTTCAAATGAAAAACAGAACAATCGAAGTGAAACCAGATTGATTCAGACTCTGAAGACAGAAAGACCCTGCACTGGTCTCAAAGCGGTCGGGCAAAGCAGAAGCAAAACCTACTGTTGCCGGAAAGAATATCAGTCGAAGCTAAGAGGAGATGAACTCAACATTCGAGCCGGTGCCTTCGAAATTGTGGCTGTCTGAATAATTTTCGGGGTCTTCATCACTATCTAAAATGTCACTACCCAGTATCTCGTTCGCTTTCAGGTTCTGTCCACTGTCAGAAATCGCAACAGGAAACTGCTGGGAAATGTCGTTATCTTTAGATGGCTTTTTGAAGTGTTGTACAGAAGGGGCCTTGGTTGGTGAATCATCATCAACGACCGGTTGATCTTTAACAGAATCGTTATTCTTGATCACAGCGCCGATGTTTTCCAGTCGATACGCGACACTTCCAATTTTCAGTTCGTCATTCAGTTTAAGCCAGGCCTGTTGATCCACTTTCTTTCCATTCACGTAAACTCCATTCAAGCTGCCCAGATCACGAATGACAGGACGATCATTGACGATCGCCAGACAACAATGCTTACGTGAAATTTTGGGGCTGTCTGAGATTACGATGTCACAGTCTGGATGACGTCCTACCAGGATGATCGCCTTGTCGAGCACAATCGGGCGACCTTGATTTTTAGGGACGAGACAAACTGCCATGGAGAACTCCGAAGTGAAACATTAAGAAACTTTATATATCCATTATACTGGTAGTCTTCTTGCATGTAAAAGAAAAAAGCACTTACGCCAACAAGACAAAGCAAATTCAGCTTAACAGTCAACGATCTGAAATAAGCAACATGAAATCTTCTCTCTTTATAAATATCGGCTATTTATAGATATGCAAACAATTGAGACTCAAGACTTTGCTCAGATTGAGTGAGAAACCCCATGACAAAAATATTGCCGGATCATGAATCAGACAAAGAACTTAGAGACCTTATAACGTGAACAGTCGGAATAACCCTCACGGCAGTACAGCGTCTCTCTCAGTTCGAGGGAGCGCTTTTAGACTCCAATCAACTATTGCGAAGCAGTGGCTGTACGCGTTTCTCTTGTCAGCGAGGCGGATTGAGATGCCGGAACTTGCCTGAAGCCTTCATACTGCTGGAAAGTAATTTGGATATTACAGCAGTTGGCGGGCTTTGATATCCAGGTAGCGGCTGATGAGAGTGACTGACAGATTTTCTGGCAGTGTATCGAGTATCGAGTAAGCCGGATTTCTGGAGCGCGGCAATTTGAGTGGCCTTGTGTGGAGACAATTTCAGCCGCAGCAGCAATCTGAAATGCTTCCCGGTCTGTTTCTGGAGTCGAATACATTCGATTTGTAAAGGGGAACATTTCTCAAAAACGCTGACAAGACCAGGTGCGGCCAGCGCATCATTCGCAGGGCATTTCCCAGGTGATACAGATGAACTTCGTCCAGCATATGCGTCAGAACAACAACCAGCGAGCGTTTACGGTAACGCAGCTGGAGTTGTTCTGACATCAGTTCATAATCGGAGGCTTCATAGATCGGTTCCAGATCATAGACCTGTCTAATGAGTTTTTGAATTGAACCCGCACCTCTGATGGGAGGCACCCAGCGTTCCACCTTATTGGAACAAGCTAACAGGGAAATCGTGTCTCCTTGTCGGAGTGCGACATAGCTCAACAGAATCGCAGCATTCAACGCACGGTCAAAGTGGGTGACACCTTCGTCGGCATTACACATCGAACGACCACAGTCGAGAAGAAATATGATGTTCTGATTTTTCTCGACGACGTATTCACGACTGATCAGTTCTTGATGACGAGAAGTCGCTTTCCAGTCGATACTGCGAAATTCGTCTCCCCGGCGATATTCCCGCAGGCGATCGAAATCGGTTCCTCGGCCTCGCAGACGAGACAGTTTGATTCCGGCTGCAGCCAGACGATTTCGACGCGCCCTAGTAGTTCGACACCATGCACCGATTGAATGTCGGGATAGATCCGTACATTCTGGTGAATGTCACGTTCGTCATAAATGGTCCATAGTTTGAGCCGGCTTTTCATCTGCAAAAAAATGCGTCGAAACCGGTTGTTTCCCCGGTGATGGGGTTCTACGTGATAGATACTGTATTGATGCTTATTCGGAATTAATTCGATTTCAAAAGGGAGATCAGTGTAAGAACAGGGCGTCGGCGGTTCATCATGCACAAATACTTTGAGAGGAACAGAGCCTCTATTGGTAAACCATATTTTTACGCTGTTTGGTGTTCCAACGCTGAGTACTTCTTTGACCTCGCGATGAATTTCTAATGCAAGTAAGGATGGTGTGATTGTCAAGTCGACTAACGCCAGCAGGAGCACTCCCAGGCAAATCAAAATACCTGCTTGCGCAGCCACAGGCCAGACCGTTGCCAACGCAAATGGAACCATTGCGAAAGCAAACAGGAATAATAATGAGAGTCGCGGCATCATTGGCGAGGCGCCTCGACACTATCCAGAATTTCCCGAATCACATCATCCACATTAATACCTTCGATTTCTGCTTCAGGGTGTAAGCGAATACGATGGCGAAGCACTGGAATTGCCAGCTCTTTGACATCATCGGGGACCACAAAATCGCGTCCCTGACAGGCTGCCAGAACACGGGTGCCAATCAGCAGATTGACACTGGCACGAGGGCTGGCTCCTACTTCAATCGTATGCCATCCTCGCGTACGCGAGACAATGGATGTTATGTAATTGATAATCGAAGGTTCGACAATAATTTCAATTGCGCGTTGCTGAATTGCCAGAATCGTATCAGTGTTGAGGACGGGTTGCATATCAAAACTTTTGAGATCGCGATTATCCTTGCCGGAAGCGTACAAATTGAGAATTTCGCTTTCCTGATTCTGAGTCGGATAATCGACGATCAGTTTGAACATGAACCGGTCCAGTTGTGCCTCAGGTAGCGGGTAAGTTCCTTCCTGCTCCAGTGGATTCTGTGTCGCGATTGTCAGAAAAGGACGGTCCAGCTGATAGGTTTTTCCGTCGACGGAAACCTGGCGTTCCTGCATTGCTTCGAGAAGTGCGGACTGTGTTTTGGCAGGAGCACGGTTGACTTCATCTGCCAGAAGCAGATTGGTAAATAAAGGCCCTCGATTGAATGTAAATATTTTCTCGTGCATGTCATACACGGAATGTCCGGTGATATCTGAAGGCATCAGATCGGGTGTAAATTGAATTCGTTTAAACTGACAAGACAGAACATGACTGAGTGTATTGACCAGCAGAGTTTTACCCAGACCTGGAACGCCTTCAATCAGTACGTTTCCTTCACAGAATAAAGCAATTAAAACGCCTTCTACCAGATCTTCCTGACCAATGAGGACTTTTCCCACTTCGGTCAGAGAGCGTTGATAGTAATCTTCGATTTGAGAAACGTCCATTAATAAACCGTAACCCTGACTGTCATTCTAAAGTGATTCAATTCAAACGGGATGAGGAAAACGTCGATACGAGATCGGCGTTTTTCAGGCTGTTCATTCTAAATGTAATCCGGTTCCAATTTCGAGTATTAGAGTCATGAAGTGTCGGTTTTTTTGGAATTGATGGTGTCTCAATACGCCACCGGCATAAAAAAAGGCCTCCATTTACATGGAGGCCTGTTGATCACGATATTTCAGTAGAGAGTTTAAGCAAATTCCGGGCGTCGTCTACCCAGTTGTTCTTTCAAGCGGTTGACGATACTTGAGTGCATCTGACTGACACGCGATTCGGACAAGCCGAGCGTGCTGCCAATCTCTTTCATGGTTAATTCTTCATAGTAATAAAGAATGATAATCAACCGTTCGTTTCGGTTTAACCCCTTGGTTACCAGTCGCATCAGATCTCTTTTCTGAATGCTTTTTGTGGGATCTTCTCCTTTAGCATCCTGAAGAATATCTACTTCGCGTACATCTTTGTAGCTGTCGGTTTCATACCATTTTTTGTTCAAGCTGACCAGGCCGACGGCATTGGCTTCGTTCTTGAGCTTGTCGAATTCTTTACGGGACAATTGCATTTTTCCTGCAATTTCCTCGTCGGCTGGTGGGCGTCCGTGTTCTGCTTCTGCCGCTTTTCGGGCAGCTTCCAGCTTACTGGCTTTGCTGCGAACCAGTCGCGGGACCCAGTCCATTGTTCGAAGTTCGTCCAGCATTGCACCTCGAATTCGGGGTACGCAATACGTTTCAAATTTGACTCCACGTTCCAGATCGAATGCATTTATCGCATCCATCAGGCCAAATACGCCAGCTGATATCAAGTCATTCAAATCTACCCCTTCAGGTAGCTTTGCCCAGACTCGTTCTGCATTATAACGAACCAGGGGTACATATTGTTCAATCAGTCTGTTACGCAATTTCTGGTTAGATTGATCTTGCTTGAACACTTTCCAGATTTCTGCGATTTCTTCACTGGCTTTGATTGCCATTTACTCCTCCGTGATCAACGTACAGTCTTTTCAAATAAATGAGAATTGAAAGAAATGACTGCTAAAACAATTTATATTTAATCAAGATTATTTTTCCATTGTTCAAAACTGGCTCGTGATGATTCTTCAATCAGACGAGTGGCGACTTCTCCCAGCATCAGGCCTAAGCCAAAAAATATAGCGGCAGCCACGAATGCAGATTGAGTCGCACCTGTAAAATCAGCATGAGAAAATATTCCTCTGACTGATTCTGTCGCAAAAGCGATCAGCGATAATCGAAATGCATAATGCAGGGCCACAGAATATTCCCAGATTGAGTGTGAAAAGTTCCAGATCGAAATTTATGTCTTCAGTCTGAAGAGACCTTCGCTCCTCTATCTACTCATATCGGTAACCTGCTCCAGAATATTTAACCTTTCTCCTACAATTTAATTAACCGTTAAAAATTAACATTTTCAGATTTGTCTCTGCATAATCCGATCCTGAAGGTAAAGTCATAAGTACAACATTTACCGGAGTTTGAATTACACCATACAAGGCTTGTGCCTGTATGCGAGTCAAATAATAAGTTGTAAAGGGTTTAAAAAGTGACGTGACTCAAGTCATAAGAAAAAATAGAAACCATGAGAGATGAGAGAGATTTCCGTAATTTCTTATGTTGTTACCTGAGGGTTTTTACGCGGCTTCGCCAAGCAATCGCTTCCAAAGCCGAGGAAAATAAGACTCTTGTTTACTTTTATGTTCTTTTGTTTTGTTCAGATCAATCAGATGTTGAGCCAGACGAAAAATGGCATCTGAAGCAGGACAATCTGGATGACTGAGAACGATAGGTTCCCGATCATAGACTGACTGAACGACATTCACATCATGGGGTATCTGACCAGCCTGTTTCAATCCAGTATGTAAAAATAATTCTGTAGTTTTCTTCAGTTGCTGAAACACGTTTTCTGCCTGGTCAGCTGAAGTACTCTGATTGACTAAAGTATGAATTTCCAATGATTCCATTGTAGAAAGCGATTTGATCGTGGCATAAGCGTCTGCAATTGCCGTTGGTTCAGGAGTCGTCACAATCAGAACGTCGTCAGCAGATACAACAAACTGTCTGATACTCTGATGAATACCGGTTCCATTATCCAGAATCAAATAATCGTGTGTTGCCTCAAGTTCCTGCATCTGCCCCAGTACATCTTTTCGAACGGCTTCAGAACAGTCTGCCAGATCAGTTAATCCACTCGCGCCCGTGACAACATTGATTCCTAACGGACCCTGCAGTTGAATTTCTTTCAGAGAACGGGCCCCACTGACAACATGCGACAGATTCCAGTAACCATTCAACCGACACATTAAATCAATATTGCCCAATGACAAGTTCACATCGAGCAGACATACAGACGCTTCCGACCGGGCGAGCGCTAATGCCAGATTCAATGAAACAATTGATTTTCCAACGCCACCTTTTCCGCTGCAGACTGCAATGGTACGACAATCGGTCGTTTTTTTATTTTCGATAATCCCCGGTTGCCGTTTTTCCATCAATCCACGTAGAACGTTTGCCTGATCTCCACGAGAAGCAGTGGCCTGCACCGGGTTTCCGATCGAACGGTCGGTTGAGCTTGTTTCCGAAGGGTTCAAATTAAATTGATTAACAGCAGGAGCCATCTGACTCACCTTTACTCTATTACTGGTTTTAATGGAAGGATGAATTTCGTCCGAATTCGATCCTGGTCCTTGATCTTGCCGGGTTTCATTTTCAGTATGCTTTAAATCAAGCGATCTTCTCCCAGAATCAAGCGTGCGATTCGAGCTGCATTTGCCGGTTCAATATCATCGGGTACATCCTGGCCTGTTGTCAGATAGCGGATGGGAAGATCAAGATTCTGGCTTAATGAAAGCAGGCTGCCCATAACTGGTGCTTCGTCAAGCTTGGTCAGAATCATCGACGTCGGTTTGGCAACCTGGAATCGTCTGGCAATTGCTTCCAGGCTTCTTGCGCTGGATGTCATGCTCATGACTAATGATACTTCATCAATGGGAACTTCCCGGAATAAACGTTCGAGTTCCTGGATTTTCAGATCATCACCGGGACTCCTGCCGGCCGTATCCACCAGAACAAGATCAAGCCCTGCCAACTCGTCTAAAGCCTGTTGCATTTCTTGTGGGTTGCTGACAACTTTCATTGGCAGATCAATAATTTCCGCGTAGGTTCGTAATTGTTCGACGGCGGCAATTCGATAGGTGTCTACAGTGACCAGGCCCATCTTGATATTATCGCGTAATCGAAAGTTGGCTGCGAGTTTTGCGATCGTAGTTGTTTTCCCAACTCCGGTTGGCCCGACCAGAGCGACCACTTTTCTCTGACCGGAAACAGGATGGATGGGTGTGGCACATGCCAACTGTGATTCTATCATTGCAGCCAGCAGGTTCCTGCTTGCTGAAGTATCCTTTAACTGTTCGGGAGTCGAATTCTCTTTGAGTTTTGTAATCAGTTGAAGTGAAAGGCTTTCATCCACATCAGCGTCAATCAGATCGGTATAGATCTGGAACAATTCTGCAGGGACATCTGTGGTACGCTGCGAACGAGTACGGCGATCCAGAGATTCCAGCATTTCCTGAATGGCATCCAGTTTTTTCGCAAATTCTTCGGAGGGATCGTATGTCTTGATCTGCGGCATTCTTGATTCGGGTTTGTGTTGTTGTGGAACATTTCTTTGAGCCCGTTCATTGAATCGACTACGCGGAGTAAAAGTGACAGGCGCTTCCCGACTTTCCGGGACTGGATGTTGTCGGGCAGCAGGTGCGCTGCGACGAGAACGGATTTGTTTCGAGGCAGATTCGGAATGGGTACTTACCGGTTGCAGATTAGAGGCCCGATGTCGCACTCCTGCCGAACGGGTTGTTTTCTGTACGGCAGCCGGAGTGCGAACATTAATGCCCAGCCCGGCAGTGATTTCAAATTCTTCTTCAGACTTAGACCAGGGTAGCAGGCTCTTGCGTCCGGGAACCTGCCTGGTCTGCAATATGACGGCATCGCTGCCCATCTCCTGTCGAACCTGGTTGAGTGCTTCCTGCATCGATGCAGCTTTAAATGTGCGAACATCAGACATAATTAACGTTTCCTCTATTTATCGAATCAATCGTATTCTGTTTTATTATTCTTAAATTCAATATTGCCGGTTCAATTTCAATTTTGTTTTCATTTTGCTTCCGCCCTGGTTCAAGCTGCACCTGCGGCTGCTGCTGCATTGAGCTGGCTCACCGAGATTTGTCCCATTGCTTCCACATCCGTATCGCGGGTGATTTCATTCAAACTCAAGACCACCAGACGTGGTAACAAGGGGGCTGTGATCTGTTTTAAACCGGCTCTGATCTGTGGATTACATAAAACAATCGGGTGTCCACCTGATTCAACCAGAGGTTCAATCTGATTGGCAATGGCCTGTGTTATTTTTTCGCCTGTCTGAGGTGCCAGCTTGATAACCAGACCTTGCTCGTTGTAATCGATGCCCGACATCAGCACATCTTCCAGTTCGGGATCAAGTGTGACGACTCGCAACAGCCGTTTGCTGTCCCGGTATTGCTGACAGATAGAACGAGCTAATCCATTACGCACGTATTCAGTGAGAAGCATCGGCTCCTTGGTTCGATCTGCATAATCACCCAATGTCTGCAAAATCGTTTCCAGATCGCGAATGGGAACACGTTCACGCAACAGATTCGAAAGGACGTGCTGCACTTGTGATATTTTCAGGACATCAGGAATGAGTTCTTCTACAACTTTAGGAGAGGATTCCTTGAGATTTTCAATGAGTGCGTGTATTTGTTCCCGCGTCAATAATTCGCTGCTGTGTTCCCGAACGACTTCCGTTAAATGAGTGATTGCAACAGCCGATGGTTCAACAACGTTGTAGCCCATTAACTCAGCGCGTTCTTTCTGCCCTTGTTCAATCCATTTTGCAGGACGTCCAAATGCGGGTTCCACCGTTTCGATACCGGGAATCTCACCACTGGTGGCTCCCGTATCAATGGCCAGCAATCCATCAGGGTAGATCGAGCCCCAGGCAACGGCAACATCGCGAATTTTAATCTGGTAATCGCGCTGACCCAGTCGGATATTATCCCGAATACGAACTTTGGGCAGTATGATTCCGAGTTCCTGTGCAATTTTATGTCTGATACGAGTAACGCGATCCAGTAAATCACCACCCGTTGCCGGATCTGCCAATCGCAGCAGGCCCACTCCCAGTTCCAATTCGAGAGGATCGACAAAAAGGTGATCCTCTGGTTTGGGTTCGGGTCGATTTTGTGTTTCCTGTTGTTGTGCTTCTGCTTTTTGTTTTTGTACTTCTGCCACTGCCTGTCCCTTTTTCCTGAGCATGCCTGTCACGGTACAGCCGGTTGCCAATGCGATCATCGGTCCGGCAGGCAAACCTGTGAACGCCAGGGCAAACAGAAACGTTGAAGCCAGGAACAGCGCTTCGGGGTGTCCTGAAAACTGTTTCACAACATCACGAGGCAGGTCACTGTCGACTGAAGTACGTGTTACGATTAAACCAGCGGCCAGTGAGATTAAAAATCCGGGGACCTGGGTGACCAGGCCATCGCCAATGGTTAACGTCGTAAAGACCAATGCCGCTTTACTGATTTCCATGCCATGATCCATCATGCCTACGTACAAACCACCAACGACATTGATCAAAATGATGATGATACTGGCAATTGAGTCACCACGAACAAATTTACTGGCACCATCCATTGAACCATAGAAGTCGGCCTGTTCGGTAATTTCGTTCCGGCGGGATTTGGCTTCTTCAGAACTGATCAGCCCTGCATTTAAATCGGCATCAATGGCCATCTGCTTGCCCGGCATACTATCCAGGGCAAAACGAGCGGCCACTTCACTGATACGGGTGGCTCCTTTGGTAATGACCATAAACTGAATTGTGACAAGAATCACAAAGAGGATGAGGCCGACAACCAGGTGACCGCCTGCGACAAACTGGCCGAAGGCTTCGATCACGCCTCCTGCAGCAGCCGTCCCATCGGAGGCACCACGCAATAAAATTAATCTGGTACTGGCAACATTGAGCACCAGACGGGCCAAAGTTGTACCTAACAGAATTGCAGGGAAGACACTGAATTCAAGCGGGCGTTTCACATAAATCGTTGTCAGCAAAATAACGACGGAAACCGTTATATTGCACGACAGTAAAAAGTCCATCACAAAGGGAGGTAATGGCGCAATGATCACCAGAACTGAGCCCACAATGATGAGTGGGAAAATCAGCCCTGTATTGCGCATCAAGAACCCGGATAGACCGGTATTGGACCCCGGTGGCATCCATGCCTCCGTATTATTGTGTGAGGGAGTGTGGAGTAATTACAGAAAGGGAATACTGTGAAGTGTTAAGATTTTGAGAAATGTCAGAGAGAGGGGCGAGTGATAATAAAATAATTAAATCCTGTCCAGAGGATTTCGAAATATTCATTCAAGTTTATCGTAGTTGGAGCCGAATACTCCGTTTCAGGCCAGCATTTTTTGGACGAGATGTGCTTCTTCTACCCCGGTTAAGCGAAAATCCAGACCCTGGTAAAAATAGGAAAGCTCGTGGTGGTCAATTCCCAAAAGATGTAAAACCGTCGCATGAAAGTCGCGAACATGAATGGTGTCTTTCACGGAATAGTATCCCAGTTCGTCAGTTTCACCTATTGTGACACCAGGTTTGGCGCCACCACCGGCGACCCACATCGAAAACGCATCGATATGGTGATCACGTCCAATCAAATCACGGGGTTCACCCTGTGGGGTACGTCCAAATTCACCTCCCCAAATGACCAGCGTATCGTCCAGTAATCCACGTTGTTTTAAATCTTTGACGAGTGCTGCCGAAGCCTGGTCTGTTTCGAGACAGCGGGCATCCAGGGCTGTTTCCAGATCGGTTCCCTTATTTCCATGATGATCCCAATCGGTATGATAAAGTTGTACAAAACGCGTTCCTTTTTCGATTAACCGTCGCGCCAGCAGGCAGTTACGGCCAAAGGACGGCTTTGCTGGGTCAACGCCGTAAAGATCAAGGGTTTCTTTTGTCTCTCCCGACAGATCCATTAATTCTGGTGCACTGGATTGCATGCGATAAGCCATCTCATATGCAGAAATACGAGTCGAAATTTCAGGATCTCTCGTTTTCTCCAAACGAAGTTGATTCAGTTGGTTCACAGTATCGATAAATTCTGACTGACGCGTGGCGTCAATTCCTTTGGGATTCGACAAATTCAAAATCGGATCGGCACCATTGAGAAAAGGCACACCCTGGTAAGTCGTCGGTAAAAAACCACTTCCCCACAATGGAGTTCCCCCTCGCGGGCCCCGAGGACCTGACTGGAGCACGACAAACCCGGGCAAATTCTGCGATTCACTGCCAATTCCGTATGTCACCCACGCGCCCATGCTGGGACGCCCAAATTGCTGTGTACCCGTATTCATAAACAGTTTTGCAGGTCCGTGATTAAAAACCTCGGTCTTCATACTTTTCAAGATGGTAATATCGTCGGCAACTTTTGAAAGATGAGGAAGTGCATCTGAGAGTTCGTTTCCGGATTCCCCATGTTTTTTGAATTTACGACGCGTTCCAAGAAGCTTGGCATCTTTTTTCAGAAACGCAAACTGTTTGCCATCAACATATGATTCGGGAATAACGTTTCCCTCAAGTTCCTGTAGTTTCGGTTTGAAGTCAAACAGCTCCAATTGACTCGGACCACCCGCCATGAATAGATAGATGACATTTTTGGCTTTAGGCTGATGATGTGTTTTCCCGAGCGCCGAAGAATCGGCTCGTACACTCCGTTCAGATTGCATTAAAGAAGCCAACCCGATCGCACCTGCACCGATGCCACAATTTTCAAAAAAGTGACGTCGCGTTTGATCACGTAATGCCCAGCTATTGAAACTCATCCGCTTCTCCTTGCATGCCAGATACGATTTCTGACTGGCATCCCTTTACAGAACTTGATTATTCGCGTGTAATAAATTCATCCAGATTCATTAAAACACGCGCGACTGCCGTCCAGCTGGCGGCTTCTACTGCCGTGACTTTTTCCGGTAATTTCTTTGAAGCAACCTGTGCAGCTTCCTTTGGTGACTTTTTGAAGTATTCTCTTTGTTCATTCAAATATTGAATCAGAACTTCCTGTTCATGTTCAGAAGGCGTCCGGGATACGCAAATTTGAAATGCCTGTCGCAGTCGTCCTTCATCATAGTCGGGACCTTCCTGAAGAATGCGTAAAGCGAATCCCTGGACCAGTTCAAACAAAGACTGGTCATTGGCCAGTGTCAGCGCCTGTAAAGGAGTATTGGAACGCACACGGCGTGTACACGTTGTATTACTGTTAGGTGCGTCAAACGTCGGTAACATCGGGTAAGGGCTCGAACGCCAGAAATAAGTATACATGCCGCGACGGTAACGATTTTCCCCTTTTTCTTCAGGCCAGACTTTTTTGTTCTGGGTTAAGACGTAAATCCCCTCCGGCTGGGGTGGATAGACGCTGGGACCGCCAATTTTTCTGGTCAGTAACCCGCTGCAGGCAAGAAAGACATCTCGAATGGACTCTGCTTCGAGCCGATAGCGGTTCTGCTTGGCAAGAAGCAGATTTCGCGGATCCCGATTTTGATCTTCGCTGCTGAAATCAGATGCCTGACGATACGCGGCCGATGTCACAATCAGTCGATGCAGTTTTTTCATGTTCCAATGGTTCTGCATGAATTCATTTGCTAACCAGTCGAGAAGTTGTGGATGCGTGGGTGGTGTTCCCTGAGTTCCAAAGTCATTCTCAGTCTCTACGATCCCTTTACCGAAGAAACGCTGCCAGTAACGGTTGACCGTGACACGGGCCGTTAACGGTTGCTGTTGACTGGTCAGCCATTTTGCAAAATCGAGGCGCGTGGGTGATTTCACTTCAGGTGGCATCGGTGGTAATACTGCAGGAACACCAGGTGATACGCGCGCGCCGGGGGTGAGAAAATTACCACGAAGGAGGATCTTGGTATCGCGCGGTTTGGGAAGTTCCTTTAATACCATTGTCGTGACAATACTCTTGTTTAATTTTGACTGCTCTGCCTTGTGTTTTGTAAGTTGTTGATTCAGATCAGACCATTGAATGTCGTTCTTATGAAATGCCAACTCTAATGCCGTTTTCTGTTTTGCATCCCGTTTTTTCTCAGGCAGCTTCAGGATGGCAATCACTGCCGGATCAACATTGAACAGGCTGGGGCTCACAGTCGTCGATGCCAGTCGGAATCGACCGACATTATATTTTGAATCACGAGTTTGTATTAATGTAACTCGTAGTTTCATCGGTTTGGCGGATTCCAGCTTTTCTTTCAATTGAAGAATGGCACGGCGATTCACATTCATATTGCCTTTTTTTACATTAATCGCCCAGCCCGTTTTCGGATCGCCATCAATGAGATTACTCGCTGGAAAATTCACCTGGGAATGATCGGCAGTCGCCTGGGACAATTTTAAAGGTTTAAAATCCGACCATTCATTTTTCGTCTGATGTGCCACTTCTACTGTAACTTCATCCAATACAAAATTTCCATTACCGGCCCAACCAGGGCCTTTTTTGGGGAGACTGTCATGCGTGAGAACTTCGAGTCGCAGACTGGTAATTCCTGCAGGGATAATCTCAGTCTCAACAACATAAGTATCATTATTGGGAATGACACCTCCGACGAGGAGTGATTGATCTTTTTGTATGGTGATCTTCGCACCGTTATTGGATTTTGCATTTACCGGTTTTAAGGTCAGCCAGTGTTGCTGAGAGTCCTGCATTTTATGCTGGATTGTCTTCTGCCAGGTTTGAAATTCGGATTCCAGCGACTTTTTACGTGCTGCAAGTAGCTTTGTGAATTTCGCAACGTCTTTTTTGAGCAAATCCTGCTTTGCTTTCTGTTCGGTTGTTGGCAGTGGTAACATTGGTGATGCGCTGTTGATATCCGCCGTGCTGTTAAAGATCGCGTAGAGCTGATAGAAGTCGCGCTGGGTGATCGGGTCGTATTTATGCTTATGGCACTGGGCACAACCGACAGTCAGTCCTAGAAAAACAGAGCCTGTTGTATTGACCCGGTCGACGACCGCTTCGACTCGAAACTGTTCATCGTTAGTACCGCCTTCCTGGTTGATCAGTGTATTGCGATGAAAACCCGTGGCAATCAATTGTTCGGTTGTTGGCTGCGGCAATAAATCTCCCGCGATTTGCTCTTTTACAAATTGATCGAAGGGCATATTCTGATTGATGGCATTAATCACCCAGTCGCGATACTTCCAGATTGTACGTGGTCCATCAATGGTAAAGCCATTCGAGTCAGCGTACCGGGCTGCATCCAGCCAATGTCGGCCCCAGCGCTCGCCATAATGGGGTGAAGCCATTAAACGGTCGACTAAACGCTCATATGCACCAGGCCTGGTGTCAGTCAGAAATTGCTGCACTTCTTTAACAGAGGGAGGTAAACCCGTTAAGTCCAGACTTAAGCGACGAATCAGAGTATTACGGTCTGCTTCTACTGCCGGTTTTAACTGGTTCTGCTCAAGCCGGCTCAAGATAAAGGCGTCGATCGGATTTTTGATCCACCCTTTGTGCTTTACTGCTGGCAGCTTTGGCTGCTTGACAGGAGTAAATGCCCAGTGGTCCGACTTTATCTGAGTGGTTTTGAGTTTCGTTTCCGCTTCCGGAATCGAAGCGCCCTGATCAATCCACTGTTGGATGAGTTTGATCTCTCCCTTCTTTAATGGAGGAAGATCGTGAGGCATCCGAGGCATTTTTTCCGGCTTTGAAAGACTCAGGAAGAGCAGGCTTTCAGCACTTTTGCCGGGAACGACAACAGCACCCCGGTCACCTCCCTTGAGAATGGCAGCGCCATAATCCAGACGTAAACCAGATTCTTCCGTCTCTTGAGAATGGCAATCATAACAATGCTGCTTCAAGAGAGGACGAATCTGTTTCTCGAAACTGATGGCCGTCTCTTTTTCAACAGAGAAACCTGTCTGCACCAATACAAGAATCGTGAAGGCAGCAGTTATGGTGGAACTCAACAAATTTCGCATTATTTGGACCTGAATCTAAGATCAGTCGCATTGATACAATCATTAAGTCGGTATTGATTCTTCCCGTTGGATCACAATACTTTTTAACCGATTTGCTGGAGAAGCTGGGAAGGTCACTGATAAATAAAGTAGATTAATTATTTAGATTACCAGCAGGCAGAGCAGATTGCAAGTTTTTGTTGAATGCGCAGCGAAAAACCGGCTGATTTCCCATTGTAGCGTATCTCCTTTATCGTACTTTCCCGCTTATTCACCTTCAATACGCAAGGCTGAGATCTCCAGTTGGTCTGAGTTGGTCATAAAGCTCAAAAAACATTCCTGTCCTGATTGCCGGGCAGGTTGTGCGCAGGTCAGGACCCTTTTCCCCCCCACGCTGATTACAAATCGATTTCCCGTACCGACAAATCGTACCAATACGGACTTTTTGTGACCGTCGAGATTCAAATTTGCCCGTTTCAGTTCTTGTGTTGCTTCTCGCAGACGTGTTGAGACGCTGACGAAATCCTTTTGAAAATGAATGGTACTGGAAATCAGGACTTGATTTGGTTTTTCTGGATCTCTTGTCAGTAGTTGCAGTTCGAAGGTGGGGAATTTCGGTTCGACATTGAATTGAAAACTGACGCTGATTTTTTTATAGGGACGCAAAAATGTCGCTGCAGAAACCTGGCCTTGAGTCGAAGTCATGCCTTCGGTTGTGAAATTCCAGCCTTCACTTTTCCAGAACAGACGATAAAACGGATTTTGCCAGCTACTGGAATCGAGTTCGCCCTCATTGACTGTTTTCAAATCGGGTAACAGCGGCTGGCGATGTGCTGTTTGAGTGATGAGATCTTCTGACTCAAGTGCAACGGAATCCGAATTGGAAGCGGAATTTTCAGGTAGCCAGCTTACGAAATCTCTCGATTGTCTCTCAGAGTTTATTTTCTTTTCCCTGATCTGTACGGACATTGATTCACGATTCAGGCGTGTTGATTCCGTGTTTTGAATCTTGTAAATCAGCAGGGTTGAAATGATCAAAACAAAAAAAAACAGAACGACTCCCGGCTTGATTCGTTTTACTTTTTGTATCTTACTTTCTGATTCCTCTATCATAATTCAGTCAGTCCCGTCTTTCCGTGACGAATTACACAATTCCAGAAAACGTTTCCCCAATAAACGTTCAAGATCAAATGATTGAATTCCAAACTGGCTTTTTAATGACTGGTATTGCTGCAGAGCATTCTGCAGGTCAGGCTGGCTCATTTCAGACTGGCGTTTCACTGCTTTGATCAATATGTTCTTGGGTGTATGTTCGGTTTCGATAAATTCTATCACTTGAGACCGATATCCGCAAATTTCCAGCATCTGTGCCCGTAACGCATCTGTGACCAGAGCTGCCATTTTTTCTTTCAGAATACCGTGTCTCAGCAGTGATTCCTGAGGAGTGCATGCGATTTGTTGAAAGATTTCATGCTGACAACAGGGAACTGCCATGATGACGGATGTCTCTGTCAGAATCGCATTGGCTAAAGCAGCATCGGTCGCTGTATCACAGGCATGAAGCGAAATCGAAAGGTCACTTTTGTGCGGACCTGCATCAAACTGGGAGATATCTCCTGTCTTGAATGAAAGACCCCTGCACTGCAGTCGATCGGCAATTTCCTGACAATGTTCTACAACAGACTGCTTGAGATCCAGGCCGATAATGATGACATCACGTTGCAGTACGTTTGTAAAAAAATGGTGTGTGGCAAAAGTGAGATAACTTTTACCGCAGCCGAAATCCAGAATATGAACGGTTCCGTTTTCAGGGAGGCTGGGAACCACATCATTGATGAATTCCAGATAACGGTTAATTTGTCGGAATTTGCGGTATTGTGAGGACTTCACTTTTCCGGTCTGCGACATGACCCCGATGGCTTCCAGAAAGGCACAGGGAATACCTTCAGGAATCAAATACTGTTTGGTGCGATCATGGGTACTGGTCTCTTTGGGGCTTGTTTTCGAAGGTGGCTGTTTTTTTAAGCGGATTTTTCCCTGAGTCGATTTTTGAAAATGACAGTCAGCCTGCTGTGTAAACAGGTAACCCTCTCGAAACTGGTCTGACCAGAGTTGCTCAATTCGTGGAATCGCCGCCGCGGTTGTCAGGTTTTCATGAAGTTCCTGTTGTCCGCGCGTGAGGGCCAGCTGATAATGGGGCTGTCCCTTGATTTTCATGGGCCTTAATGAAAGTTTTTTCCAGGCACCCTGATTATTTTTAACTGGTTTACTTAAGATCAACTGAATGCAGGAACCCTCAAGGAGTGATTCAGTCACAATCGAGGGCAATGCTGATTCAGGATGAGAGGCTTGATGTTTCATCGAATGGAATTTGATCCTGTGTTGTATCCTGAAAAATTCTCGTTACGCAGGCATATTGCGCAATTCCAGCCAGAACTGGTATCGCAATAATTTGTCCTCCTGTCAACAAGAGGTACGTCCCGTTATCGACAGCGTGAGAGAGAAGCGTCAAATACTTGCCCAGTAAGAGTTGTAGCACTAACACAGCAACAAGAAAAGCGGATACAGGTAACAGTTGTTTTTTTGATTTTCTTATTTTACATGCAAATTCGAAACATGCCAAACCGAGTGCCGCCAGACAGGCGGTCACAATGACCTGTTGCCAGCCCAGATAGAGACCTGTCAGAATCAGCAGACAAACGGTACCTGGCGGATACAGGTTCCCTGATTTATTTTTTTGAAAAGTCGCAGGCCAGGTAAGCAGGAATCCTATGATCGCCCCATAAAAGATGCCCCAGCAGAGAGTTATCAGAGATTGACTTTCGATTCCCCAATGGAGCGAACCAAAAGACTGTGGCTGAACGAGAATGTGGTCACCAGAAAACGGTAACGTGAGATCGGACTGTGCCGGTATCATCGCTGGAACAGGATGCAATTCCGGCAGGAATAACCCTGCCAGGCTGCCTGTCAGGAAACACCAGATTAACAGGCGTCGTGGTACAGTTTGACGGTCAAACTGGATAAAAGCAGTAGCCAGCACAACGATAAATAAATAACAGTAGTAGATATACAAGGCAATCAGATCCCAGGCCCGCCCCTCAATAATTTGATAGGCACCCCAAAACTGATTCGGTACTCGATAGGGCAGAAACTGTCCGCCAGAATACACCAGTGAAAGATACAACAGTAGAAAAAATGTACCCACCATTGTTTCTACAATCGGGTAACGCACGGAAATCGATGTCTGGCAGTGTCGGCATTTTCCCTTCAACATGATCCAGCCCAAAATTGGTAAATTATCCCGGGCACCAATGGGTGTCTCACATACAGGACAACGTGATTTCGGCTTAGAGATGCTTAATCCCAGGGGCATTCTGTAAATGACCACATTCAAAAAACTGCCAATCACTGACCCCATCACAAAACACCAGGCTGCAGTAAAAACCTCCAATATCCGCAGGCTGATACTGGAAGGATAGTCTAACATTAATTCCATGGTTTGTGGTCAATCTAAAGTCGCTTTGAACGGATATCTTGTTACCTGAACGTTTTTGTCGGTTTCCACCTGATAGCGGGAATTCATTTACCAGCCGGTTTTCTATTTCAGGATCATAACTTGATCAAAAAAGAAAAAAAAACGGTATTTTCACAATTCCCGTTCGCAGATGACGAAAAATTTCAGGACAAATTCACAATCATTTTTTGCTTGCCACATCATAAATAGAATCACGACAAAAATACATACACCATCTTACGTAATTAGTACCCGTCTATTCCAAAAAGTTCTTCAAGATGCCCCTTTCTCGAAAACCGCGATCAACAGATTCAACTCGATCTACCGATAAATTTTACATCCCGGAATATAATAACAGAATTCTTAAATTCCTTCGGATACGAATAAATTCTCTCAACTGATGTTGTTCGTATACGGAATTATTGAAATCAAAGTGTACTCAAAATAACTCAGTATCTCAGTAACATACCTGCTGTGGAGAAGCGATTTGTCTCCATGATATGGTGTGGAAGCCTTTTCATCCCGATTTACTGAGAGCAACCATCCAGAATCAGTCAGAGAAATAAGAAGCCTCAATCTTGTTTCCACAATAATTTCATAAACAACTTGTCGATTTGGAAAGTACCCTGGAATGAATTCAAGGCTGACTCCCCACCTTTGGATTAATAGTTCAACATTACTGATTTTCATAACCATGATACAGACTGCTTCTAATGTTCATGGAGATCCCGGCCCCCGATTGCTTCTACCAGAAATCAAGAAACTCTCGATTAAAATTGAAGATGCTGAAAAGCCCCTGATTGCTTCAAAACCAGACTTGAGTATTGAAGCACGCAAACCGAATCTTGTGGTCGAAGATTCAATTAATATCGTTCCCAAACTGAGTTCGAAGATCGAGACCGTCACCGAACCAAAACGGTTTCCGGAAATGGTTAAAAAACCAACTGTTCCCGTTCAAAAGCCAAAAGCTCCTGTCGTACCTCAGTTTACTGATCCCCTTGATATACTCGTTGATCAGGCCATCGAAGTTTCTCATCGTCGAATGCTTTCCACTGAAGTACATACTCCCTGGCAAATAGCACATGGAATTCTAGCGCTTCGCTGGGAATACTCACTTTATCAGAACAAGAAACGTATCAGAGCCATCGACTGGATTTCGACAGGTCCCAATTTTCGCGGTCGTCCCTGGTTTATTACAACTCCCCAGGGTGGTAAAGGGCACCCTTTCACTCAGCCCTATGCTTTTGAAGGTCATCCCAATCAGTTTCTCGCTTTTTATGGAATGGCTGGAATCCCCTTTGATCACAAATTTAAAGCAGGTGAAAAAACCATTACCATTGCAGATATCATTCGCAATGCAAAAGCAGAGGTGAATACAGACGAAGAAATCACCTGGACACTTTGGGCTTTTTCCCGCTACCTTCCGTGGAATACGGAATGGGTCAGTAATAAAGGTGAGCAATGGAGCATCGAAACACTGGTGCGAGTGCAAATGCAATCGGAGCCCACGAAGTCTGCCTGTGGAGGCACGCATGGTCTGTTTGCTTTAGCAAGTGCGGTCAACAGTTATGCGAAAGATCAAAAACAGCTCAGAGGCACCTGGTTAGAAGCGAATATGCGCGTCCGGCAGTACATAGAATATGCGCGTTCAATGCAAAACCGGGATGGTTCGTTCTCAGCGAACTATTTTGAAGGTCCCGAGTACGCCAGCGATGTGAATAAAAGGGTTTCAACAACCGGACATACTCTGGAATTTATCATGGAAGGTCTGCCACAAAATCGACTGAATGAACAGTGGGTTCGAAACGCCGTTAACCGCATCGCCAGAGATCTGATAGACTACAAAGCGCAGCCACTCGAGCCTGGCGGAATGTATCATGCGATTGACTCGCTGGTTATTTACCGAGAACGTACTCGCCCCCAATACGCCCGACAGCTTGACCTTCAGGCAAAACAAAGCGTGTTTGATCAACCAGAACCATCGCAACCGATTGTTGGATATTCCGATGAATATCGAAATCTGCAACAACAAAAAGCGGCGAGACAGAGTAATCAGGCACAATCTCAGCAGGACTATTCAAACCGGTTTCGTACACGTCAGGCACGTCGTCGCAATTCGAACAGTCGATTCAGGTAATCGCATCGTCGGATGATGATTCTGCTTGTGAGTCATCAGTTGTGTTTTCAATATTCCGGACGGAGGGAACCCAGGTGCGTCGTTCGTCGATGGTCTCGCGGATGGACTCCAGAGTCGGTGGCTGATTTTGACCATAGTCCACATGGCTGGAACGTTTTCGTGGTCGAGGTTGATAATCATAAGATTCAGTATCTTCCTTTTTCCACCAAAGCCAGTTTTTCAGCGACTGTTGCTGTGCTTCTGGTGGTTTTTCACGTAGTAACCAGAGTACGAACAGAAGCGATGAAATGACCCCAAGCGCAATCAGCATCGGTTTTCCTGGTGACTCACCACTGCTGATTACGACGAAGACACATGCCAGCAATCCACCCGCGAGCGTGAAAACAGTCGCCAGCCAGGCCGAGGCTTGATCTCCTGATCCATGTGGTGAGCGACCTGCTCCCATGATTGAACTCCCTCAATGCGCCTTCAATTCAGGAGATGCTTTACTTGCACTCCACTCGCGAAATCCTTTGATCTGGCGATGTGATAATACGGCTACAAAAACTTGATAAATCTACATAGCTACAGGATAACAGGTCTGATAATGACCGCAAAATGAAAATGTGATTTTCGAAGTGAAAAAACCGAAGCCAGATGAGACCAGGCCCGCGTCCGCACCGGGTCTAAGCCCGTGCTTGCACTCGGACGAAGCAGGTGCTTCGCACCGGGATTAAGCCCGTGCTTGCACTCGGACGAAGCTGGTGCTTCGCACCGGGATTAAGCCCGTGCTTGCACTCGGACTATGCCGGTGCTTCGCACCGGGATTAAGCCCGTGCTTGCACTCGGACTATGCCGGTGCTTCGCACCGGGATTAAGACAGTGCCCGCATGAAAATATCAAGATACAGCACGAAGAGCATCAACCCCAGCACAAAGAGCATTCCTGCGTAAGTTGCTGCAGCGAGTACTTTTTCGTTAGGCCTTTTGCGGGTAATTCCTTCCCAGCAGAGAAAAACCATATGGCCGCCATCGAGTACGGGAATTGGCAGGAAGTTCAACACTGCCAGATTCACACTCAGAAACCCCAGGAATAACAAGAGCTGGGAATATCCCTGATGGGCAACTTCATATGCAACGGTCGCAATGGTGACAGGACCACTCAGTTCGTAAGGCGAAACATTTCCAGTAAACAGGCTTCTTAAAGTAAGAAAAATATCTTTGGCTGAATTGGTTGTGTATTCCACACCCATACTCAGCGCCTGTCCCATGTCATCCGCTTTTTTCGTTTCCTGTAAAACCGACATTCTGATTCCTCGAATCGGTAATGACCACTGTTCTCCCGGTTTCTGATTAGGATTTACCCAGGGATTCAATGTCACTTCCCGGATTTGGCCTTTATTACTGATCGTCAATTCAACAGGCCAGCCAGGGCGGACCTGCATTTCCCAGAACGCATTGCGCCCAGTTCACATTTTTGTCGTCGAATTCGTAGCTGACTTCATTGATGCCACCCCAGTCCGCAGGAAGATCGTCTTCAGGCAGTTTGATTTTGATTTTTTTAATCCCTTCATCCAGTTTGATTCCGGCTTTCGCTGCCGGGCTGCCTTCTTCGACTTTGAGCACTGTGGGAATGACATTAAAAGCGATGCCGATCGAACCAACGGACAAAGGTGTATTTTTACGAATGGGATGTTCAAGCCAGGCGGGATTATCAAGTGGGACGACATTTAAATGTTCTTCAGTGGGATCGGTCCCATCCTGTTGTCGCTTCACAACTATTTCCACAGCCTCGCCGGCTTTGTCTGAAAAATAGTTTGGCAATCGCAAAGGGTTAAGGGCTTTGCCTACATCCTTACCATCAATGTGAGTGATCTTGTCTCCTACTTTCAAGCCCGCCTGTGCAGCGGGAGAACCCGCCTGGATGGCTTCGATCTGACCGATATCCATCCAAAGCCCCAAAGTATGAAAAGGGTTGTTTCCAACGGTAATCTCCACAATTTCTGTCTCAGGAGTTCCTTTGCGATTCACACCAGTCTTCAAAGTTTTACTGCTTTGTGCTGCAAAGGCTCTTTGGAGTTCAGCGTAGTTTTTAATCGCTTTGCCATCGACCGATTTGAATGTATCCCCTTGTTTAAAGCCTGGTTCGGCTTTGGCAGCAGCGGTTCCTTTACTGGTGACGTCTGCTCCCGGATCTGTAAAAACTGGAATATGCAGACTCTGAGACGGTAATAAACCGATTTGGGGACGGGTTCCCGTTCGGTCCGGCGTGACATTGACTCGTAAACGTCTCACCATCCGGATGGGTTCCTTCCATTGTGATATCACCATCGCTGAAAGCACTGCTGCGAATAATGTCCATAAAGGAAGTCGCTTCTTTGCCGTTGATTTTCTCAATGACATCACCCGGTTGAATTCCTGCTTCCCACGCGGGCATACCCGGAATGGCTGCACCAACCACACTCGGCGTCGAAGCGACACCCAGGCGAAATGCGAAGGCAAAGAACAGCATCCCGGTGATGATATTCATAATCACGCCGGCAGAGATGATGCCCATTCGCTGGTATACGGGCTTGGCAGAATAGGATCGCGGATCGAGGGCGATCTCCTCGCTCGTTAACTGGCTGGGGTCGACATCGTCCTGCCCCAGCATTTTGACATACCCTCCAAAGGGAATGATTGAAAGCGCATACTCGGTTTCGCCGTATTTAAAGCTGTAAATGATCGGGCCAAAACCAATACTAAATCGTTCAACTTTCACATTGCACCACTTGGCAACTGCAAAGTGTCCAAGCTCATGAAAGAAAATAACCAACCCCAGTCCCAAAGCAACCATGGTGATGTTGGTGATTTTGCCTGTGATTGTTCCTAACAACAGGCCGGTTAGCATTACTTCCACTTTTTTATCTCCTTGCGAGCCCAGCTGTCCAGCAGAAACAGATCTTCCAGACCTGGATTGGGATCGAATTGATGTGATTCTAATATTTGTTTGCAGGCGATCGCGATATCGCAAAAACGCAATTCATCTGCTAAAAAACGCTCTACAGCGGCTTCATTTGCGGCATTTAAAACGGCACCGCAGGTGCCCCCCTGCTCTGCGACCTCGTAACCCAGACGCAGTGCCGGGAACGTTTCCAGATCAGGTGGCTCAAAGGTTAGTTCAAAAGACTGGCTCCAGTCCATCGGAATATTAAGACCTTCAATTCTATCAGGATACGTAAGTGCGTACTGAATGGGAAGTCTCATATCAGGAGGGGAGAGCTGGGCAATGACAGATCCATCCACAAATTCCACCATCGAATGCACAATCGACTGGGGATGCACAACCACGGAAATTTGCTCGGTCGGTCAGCTGAAACAGCCACTTTGCCTCAATGATCTCCAGTGCTTTGTTCATCATCGTCGCGGAATCGATGGTAATTTTGGGTCCCATGTCCCAGGTCGGATGTGCCAAAGCTTTCTCGGGGGTGACTTTATCCAGGTCTTCTGCGCTCGCACCCCGAAACGGGCCGCCACTGGCAGTCAGAATGACACGTTTCACTTCTTTAGGACTACCTGCCTGTAATGCCTGGAAAATCGCATTATGCTCACTGTCAACGGGCAGTAAGGTGGCATTACAACGTGCGGCCAATGCCATAATTAAAGGCCCCGCGACAACCAGGGTCTCTTTATTGGCGATTCCCACGGTTTTACCAGCTTCAATCGCAGCCCAGGCCCCCTTTAAACCGGCTGCGCCGACGATACCACAGATGACAACATCGACTTCATCTGCAGCCGCAACCCGTTCAATCTGGTCATCTCCCAACAGCAGTTCGGTCGAACTGGAAAAAGCAGTCGCGTGCAGATCAACCGAGTCTGATTTCAGCGTCGGAATTACTGATCACGGACCAGCGGGGGTGAAACTGCTGTTGACTGCTGAGCTAACTGTTCCCAGCTGTTGTGAGCGGTAATCGCAGTTAACTGCATTTCCTGTGGATGGGCGGCAATGACTTCGAGAGTACTGGTACCAATCGATCCCGTTGACCCGAGAACGGCTATTCGCTTCATTCGACCCTGTTTTCTCGTCTTCAGTCAGTTAAATTGACTGGATTCCCTGATTCTCTTATGAGCGGAAAAAAGACATTTACGATTGCATATTTTTGCCTAACCACCAACGAAATCGCATTTTAGGCGTAATAATTAAACATGACAAGAGGCATTCCCACTTCATCGAAGCCTTTTCAGGTCCTGTTTTGAGCGGAAGGTCGATTTCTCTTTCAGCCTGTGATTGACCCCTCTGCTTAAACGGCATACATTAACAATAAGTCAGAGTTGCATTCTGAGCGGTTTTCTCTCGATCAGGGATGTAATCTTGCTATATCGCATAAACTTAACTATATGTGTCACGCGTATTTAACTTCTTGATGATTAGAGCCGTTTACCTGCCCGAATAGAAAATACCCCATGTCAAATCCGGATTCCGATAATCAGAACCGAAATGATCGTCCTTCATCGTCTGACCAGTCACCCAAGGGGGATGGTCGTCGTCCTGAACCCAAAGGTCCCAAAAGCAACGTGCTCTGGTATCTGGTGGTAGGTGGATTGATACTGGTCATCACACTTTCGATTTTCTCGAATAATACGCAAGGCGATAAAATCAAATTTGGAGACTTTGTCAAAGGTCTTGATGATGGGAAATATAACAAAACCAATGTCCATGAACTCAAGTTTCAAAGTGACAATATCTCATTTCAGGATCAGCCCAGGCGGGAATCAACGGAAAGCAGCAGTACCCCCGAAACGACCAGAAAATTTTATATTCCGATCTGGAAAATTAATGCGGACCGGATAGCGGAGCTGCATTCCAAACTGGAAAGTAAGAATATTATCGTTGATTCAGAAAGTCGTCCACCAGAATGGCAATCGTTGATCGCAGTCTTGTTCTTTCCGATTGTACTTTTAATTTTTGTAATTTATCTGTTCCGCCGGATGGGGGGAGCTGGTTCACCGATGTCGTTCGGTCGCAGTCGAGGCCGCATGTATGCACAGGAAGATATTGAAGTCACATTCAATGATGTTGCAGGCATCGAGGAAGCCGTTGAAGAACTTCGCGAAGTTGTCGAATTTTTGAAAACACCCGCTAAATACCAGGCACTCGGTGGCCGCATTCCCAAGGGTGTTTTACTTGTCGGTCCTCCGGGAACCGGTAAGACAATGCTTGCCAAAGCAGTTGCCGGCGAAGCAGGAGTTCCTTTTTACGGATTATCGGGATCTGATTTTGTAGAAATGTTTGTTGGTGTCGGAGCGGCCCGTGTACGAGACATGTTCCAGCAGGCAGCTCAGAAATCGCCGGCGATCATTTTCATTGACGAGCTCGACGCACTCGGCAAAACACGCGGTAGTGGTATGCCGGGTGGACATGATGAACGGGAACAAACGCTGAATGCCTTACTGGTAGAAATGGATGGATTTGGTTCAGACCAAAGTGTGATCGTGATGGGAGCGACCAACCGACCAGAAACACTGGACCCGGAGTTAATGCGACCAGGCCGGTTTGATCGCCATGTTCTCGTAGATCGTCCTGATGTTCGGGGCCGCGAAGCCATATTAAAAGTCCACAGTGTCAAAGTGAAAATGGATGAATCTGTTAATCTTCAGCACATTGCTAAAATTACGCCCGGATTTGTCGGAGCTGATCTGGCAAATTTGATTAACGAAGCAGCATTGCTGGCCGCACGTAATAATAAAGACGCAGTCTCAATGCTTGAATGTGAAGAAGGTGTCGAACGTGTTGTGGCTGGTCTCGAAAAATCAACCAGACTGATTCACGAAGACGAAAAAAGCCGTGTGGCATATCATGAATGTGGTCATGCTCTGGTGGCCTGCTCATTACCCAATGTCGATCCGGTTCATAAAATTTCGATTGTTCCCCGTGGTCTGGGGGCGCTTGGTTATACACTGCAGCGGCCAGAAGAGGAAAAACAACTGGTAACACAAAGTGAGCTGGAAAGCCGGATCTGTGTACTGCTGGGAGGGATTGCCGCGGAAGAAATTATCTATCAGGAAACATCGACAGGAGCTCAGAATGACTTGCAGCGTGCCACAGATCTGGCCCGCCGCATGGTGATGGAATTTGGTATGAGCCCTAAACTGGGGCGCGTGCATTACAGCGAAAGTAGAAGGTCCCCGTTCCTGGGCGACACACAAAATACAGCTGAGGGAGCACATAGTGAAAATACTCTCAGAGAGATCGATCTGGAGATCAGACGGATCATCGATCAATGCTCCCAGACGGCTTATGAAATTCTGGATGAGCGCCGTGAGTTGCTGGAACATCTCACCAGAGACTTGCTTGAATGTGAAGTGATGGATATGGAACAACTCCATTCAATTCTCAACGAGCACCAGCGGGGGCCTCAGATCAAACCAGGTACCTTTGTAGAGAATTCAGAAGAAAACAAAGGCGATGCTGCTGACGAAGAATCCACTCCGGAGAATGACTCGACAGCCGACGGGACAGGGGCATGAGTGCGCTGAACAGTATCTGCGTCTTTTGTGGATCGAAGTCAGGAAATGATCAGCAGTATCGTCAGGCTGCTATCGAGTTAGGCCGCCTGATGGCACAACACAAAATGGCACTTGTATACGGTGGTGGCAGTGTCGGTTTGATGGGTGTGATCGCTGATTCTGTTTTGGAATCGGGAGGTCAGGTGATTGGTG
This sequence comes from uncultured Planctomycetaceae bacterium, assembly GCA_942492165.1. Lineage (GTDB taxonomy): Bacteria > Planctomycetota > Planctomycetia > Planctomycetales > Planctomycetaceae > Gimesia. The sequence continues at coordinate 25,700 of CALOEF010000026.1, read as the reverse complement.
TGATCCCTCGTCAGTTGGCAACAAAAGAGCTGCTGCATCCCGGTGTCACAGAGATGCACGTTGTAGACGACATGCACACGCGCAAAGCAAAGATGTCAGAATGCTCGGATGCGTTTATTGCTCTCCCGGGCGGCTTTGGTACTTTAGAAGAACTTTTCGAGGTGGTTTCCTGGGTACAACTGGGAATCTATTCCAAGCCCGTCGGGTTACTCAATGTTGCCGGTTTTTATGATCCGTTATTGAAAATGGTCGATCATTGCATTGAAACCGAATTTATTAAATCCAAATATCGCGATTTGATCATTGCTGATGACACACCGGCGACACTGATTGACCACTTGCAACGACACACGCTGCCTGCCATCGAAAAAATTCTGGACCTCAAAGAAATCTGATCGGAAATTCGATATCGCGTGCAGGAGAACCATCGCGGTGACAAAGCGATCAGCCGCGATCCCAACCGCTCGGAAGGCACGACAAAAAACCGGTTTAAGGCTGGCCCGTTGTTCCCTGTGCGATGGCGGTTGCCGTTGCAAATTCGCGGCTGTGTGAAATCGTAATCAGAATTTCATCAATGCCCATTTCGCCTGCATGACGTTCGACACCACCTGAGATCATGATGGTGGGTTTGCCACTTCGCAGATTAAGGACTTCGATTTCCTGCCAGCCGATTCCCTTAATGAAGCCGGTTCCTAAAGCTTTCATTACCGCTTCTTTCGCTGCCCAGCGACCTGCATAATGTTGCTCTTTATTTTTCTTGGAGCCACAATATTCATTTTCATTTTCAGTGAACACACGCTTGAGAAACGTATCTCCATGACGCTCGATCATTTGACCGATTCGTGAGATCTCTACAATATCAGTTCCCAATCCAACAATCACTGATCTTACGCCTTCTTCAATTCTGGTGTACAATGGATAAAACGGAAACGGATTAAACTGAAACTTTACCTGAATTTTGAAACATTTTCTCTGGTAGCAAGGTATCTACTTCTGAGTAAATGAAAATCGTCTCTACAAATACATAAGAGGCTCTCATTAAATAAGAGTTGAATGGGGAGTTCAAGGTCGAATGCAACGCTTCTATTATCTAATTACTGGATTCCTGTCAGCAGGACTGTTGATCACAACAGTCTGGGCTAAAGACTCGGATTCGCCTGTTGGGAGAAAAGTAGAAAATTTCAGCCTTAAGGATTTTCGAGGAAAAACAGTTCCGTTACATGATCAAAAAGACCAGAAATATGTCGTAGTTGCTTTTATGGGTACAGAATGTCCATTGGCAAAACTGTATGGCGGGCGTTTACAAAAACTCGCTCAGGAGTTTTCAAAACAAGGCGTTTCATTCCTGATCATCATGTCCAATCAGCAGGATTCCCTCACGGAAATTGCCGCCTATGCACGCAGACATGATATATTGATCCCTGTACTCAAAGATCCGGGAAATCACGTGGCGGATCAATTCGGCGCCAAACGGACTCCTGAAATTTTTGTCCTCGATCAGGAACGAAAAATCCGCTATCACGGTCGAGTCGATGACCAGTACGGCGTTGGATATCTCCGGGATCAACCGAAACGGGAAGACCTGAAAGAGGCACTCACCGAGTTACTTGCTGATAAAGCAGTCAGCGTTGATTCTACAAAACCCGTTGGTTGTTTTATCGGGCGCATCCGTGAACCTGACGTAAACAGCAAAGTCACTTATTCAAACCAAATCTCTCGAATCTTTCAGAAGCATTGTGTTGAATGCCACCGTGATGGCGAAATTGCACCCTTTACCTTAACCGACTATCAGGAAGTCGCAGGCTGGTCAGAAACGATTGCCGAAGTGGTACGCGATCAAAGAATGCCCCCGTGGCACGCTGATCCGGCACACGGTAAATTTTCCAATGATCGTAGCTTGAGTAAAGCAGAAAAAGAACTCATCTATCAATGGGTCGAAAACGGATCTCCGGAAGGTAACCCTCAGGACTTACCTGAAACCCGGACGTTTGTTGCCGGTTGGAAGTTACCTCAGGATCCAGACGTTGTTTTTTATATGGATGATCAGCCCTTCACTGTTCCTGCCCATGCTGGTAAACGTGGAGTGAAATATAAATATTTCACAGTCGACCCTGGATTTAAAGAAGACAAATGGCTCTCTGGTGCAGAAGCGCTGCCCGGTAATCGTGCGGTTGTGCATCACATTCTGATTTTTGCGCGACCTCCGCAGGGAAAACGCGTACGTGTGTTTGGTGAAGGCGACCAGTTTCTCGTCGGTTATGTTCCCGGTTCTCGCGAAGTCATGCTGCCTGAAGGCATGGCCAAAAAAGTTCCTGCAGGCTCCAGACTGGTATTCCAGATGCATTATACTCCCATCGGCACCGAGCAGCTGGATCGCAGTAAAGTGGGGCTGGTCTTTACCGACAAGTCAAAGGTCACACATCAGGTTGTCACGGCACAGGTACTCAATCGGGACTTTACACGCAGGAAAATATCGATTGCTGCCAACGATGATCATTTCAAAATTGAAGGTACATCTCCACCCAGTGATCGTAGTGCTCTTATTTTGGGGTTCATGCCGCACATGCATTTGAGAGGAAAGTCCTTCCGGTATGAGCTGAGAAAAAAACCGGATCAGCCAGGCGAAATTTTACTCGACGTCCCTGCCTTCGATTTCAACTGGCAAACTGCCTATCAGAATACAAAACCGATTTCATTTGAGACGGGCGATTACATTCACTGTGTGGCTCACTACAATAATTCCGACAGTAATCTCTCGAATCCCAATCCCGATGAACCCGTTTTCTGGGGAGATCAAACCTGGCAGGAGATGATGATCGGATATTTCAACGTGGCAATTCCCTTAAAGGAAGCAACCCCTGAAGATGAATTCAAGACGATTGCATTTCGACTGGTGCAACGACGCGATAAAAATTCCAACGGCAAACTGGAACAGGCCGAAGTCCCACTGCGTGAACTCCCCTTCTTCTTTCAGGCCGATCAGGATAAAAATGCGATTGTCACCGTGGATGAGCTGGCAGCATTGATTAAAAAATCACGCAGCAAGAAAAAAGAGTAGCCGCTGCCGGAATACAAATGATTGGCGCCGTGTCCTTGTCGTATTTCCTGCTCGCATTTTCCTGGTCTCTCTCACCTTTGAATCTGGTGTCCTGGCAAAATCCAGAGCGCATGAGCAATCGCATCGTTTTCGATTGATTCATGTTCTCCATAGTTATAATATGATAGTTCACGAACAGACGGGGGGCACTACCCGCTTTATCAGACCTGCAGAATAGTTTTGAAATCGATTCATCCCCTTGGATCCACTCACCACGAGCGCAATGACAAAGATTGACCCCTACCAGAGATGGCTTGGTATTCCCCCACAAGACCGACCTCTCAATCGATATCGACTGTTGGGACTTGAACTTTTTGAACAGAATCCCGATGTGATCAAATCGTCTGCTGAGAATGCGATTGCTTACATCCAGCAGAATGCATTCGGGGAGGAGTTACAGCAATCTCAACAGTTGATCAAAGAGCTCTCTGCTGTCTGTAACAGTCTTCTGGATCCGAAACAAAAAGCACGATACGACAAAAAACTCAAAATCAAACTCGGACTTTCTGTCCCCGTAGAGGTGTCAGCAGAACAGCAAAGAATAAAGGAAGGCGAACAGTCAGAGTCCAATCAACCAAATCGGCAGAAGAGTTCAAAACAGAAACGAACAAAAAAGACAACGCCGACAGCTCAAATCGATTCATCACCGATTCAAGTCAGTTCATCACCGGTGACAGACTCAATTCAGCCTCAACAAAATCAATCTCAACTCAATTTGTCTGGCTTTAAAATCAGCTATCGTACTGCAGCTCTGAGTGGAGCTGGTCTATTTGCTCTTATAATCATGTTCTCCCTGTTCTTTATGGGCGGCGAAGATAAGACCAGTCCGCAACATCAGGTAGCAGAGGCCAGACAAGCCGCCGATTCAGAAATAATTCAGATTCAATCCCCCCAGGCTTCAGGCAAACAACAAAAATCACCAGCAAAGGATAAACGCCCTGCTGTTCAAAAAGTCGCAGCTCCCAAAAAACCGGTCAAACTGCCGCCGAAACCGAAGGCCCCTTTGCCGCAACCTGCTGAAGAGTTTATCGGACAATTTACCGTACGCGCAGATTCGATAAAAAAAGGGAAAGGGAAACAGCTGAAAGATGTGACGGTGGAAGTAATTTACCAGCCGGGGCGTAAAAAAAACGAACGGGTTTTACTGGGAACATTCAAAACAGATGAAAAAGGTTCCGGAAAACTACAGGTGAAATTATTACCAAAAGAGCAAACAGGAAGGTTTTTAGTCAAACTGACGCGAAGCAACGAGAGCTGGGAACGGAAACTGGTTAACTTTCCGAACGAATTATCGCATACGCTTACCATTCCCGTCGTTCCCGAGCCAGAATATCTCAATCCGCAATGGATTGAACAACGACTGGCTGAAGTCGGCATTGATGATTTAATTGAGGAATATCGAAAAGTCAAAGATCCGCGCGTTCAGACTGTCTATGCTGCTCTCACATTGTCCCGTCAAATCATACAAGCGCACCCCGAGGCTTTACTCGAGCAATTACAGATGCGCCTGTTGAGCCATAAAGAAGTGGACTTCACTGCATTTCAGTTACTTACGGATCAACGTATTCATATTCGCTCTGTATGGCCTACCCTTCATCAAGCTGATGGACCCTTACTGAGGACATTCGATGAGCTTTCGCGCGCCATTTACTGCGTTGCAATCACACCTGATGGAAAACATGCTGTTTCGGGAGCAGATGACAATTTGCTGAAACTCTGGGATCTCTCTTCCGGGAAGCTGATTCGAACTTTTAAAGGACACTCAAGATCTCCTGCTTGCCTGGTAGTCACGGCGGATGGGAAACAGGTCATTTCCGGGTCATCGGACCATACTTTAAAAGTATGGGAAATTGCGAATGGCAAATTAGTACGAACCCTCACAGGGCATTCTAACACCATTAACTGTCTGGCATTGTCGCCAGATGGAAAGCACGTAGCTTCCGGGGGGGATGACAAAAAAATAAAACTTTGGGATATTGCTTCCGGGAAAATCATTCGAACCATCAGTAATAAAGCAAATTTACCAGTTAAGTGTGTTGCGATCACACCCGATCAAAAATTGATTCTTTCAGGCTCATATTCTCAATTGATATTGAGTCTTTATGGTTCTGGTAAACAGAAAAATATACTGACAGGAGATTCGGAATTCAATAGTTTTCAAATCATGCCTGATGGGGAACATATTATTACAACAGGGCGCTCTCCTCGAATCTGGAATCTCAAGAGTGGGTTGCCAGTTCAGACTCTTGAAGGAAATACCATTTTAAACCACATTGCCGTATCTTCAGATGGGGGACGCATCATCGGTGGGGATAATAATGGCGCATTGACTGTCTGGGATCGAGCGAGTGGAAAACAGGTTCAGACTCTCAGCGGACATTTTGAAGCGATAAACTGTCTGGCAATATCACCAGATGGGAAACATGCCATTTCCGGGTCAGTGGACACGACATTGAAGTTATGGGATCTTGAAAACAGCAATCAAAGAAGAACGCCTCGAATGCATTCTCAACAGGTGAATAATGTGGTTGTGTCTCAAAGTGGAGAACTGGTGGTTTCAGGAAGTGTCAATGAACTCAAGGTCTGGGACCCTGCCGATGGCACACTGTCTCAGGAACTCAAACAAAATTCGATTTACCGATACAGAACTGATTACGGTCCCAGGAACTGGGTTTCTTTTCTGCCAGAGGAGCAATATATCATTTCTGAATCGCGCTTCAAGATAGTCGGCTGGGATCTCAATACCGGTAACATGATCCAGGAATTTAGTCCGGAGACAGGATTTAATATTGTCGCAGTCACTCCAGATGGGACGCGCTGTATTACTAGCTCAAGAAATCAAAGGACCAAAAGAGAAGAGTTCAATATCTGGGATCTCACCAGTCGCGAGCGGTCATTGACGTTCAAAGGGCATGAACATAGTCCCAATTGCCTCGAAGTATCAGCGGATGGGAAACAACTTCTTTCTGCTGGTTCGAATGAACTGAAAGTATGGGATCTGGCCAGTGGAAAGCTACTTCATACGTATAATAAGCAGGTTAGCAACATTAAGAAGCCTGGCACTTTCCCGCAACGGGAAATACGCGATAACTTGTTCGTATGGATTTAAGCCAAATGCTATCAATGATATCAAAGTCTGGGATCTTGCCAATCGAAAGTTACTGCATTCCCTGAAGGGACATCAGCAGAAAATTTTCTGTCTGGCAATTTCTCCGGATAGTAAACAGGCCGTATCCTGGTCGTATGACAAGACGCTCAAACTATGGGACCTCGTTAATGGCACGTTACTAACGACATATATTTTAGATGATTTTGCCGGACATATCGCATTCAGTACAGATAACAGAACTCTGTTTGTGGGATGTCAGTCGGGCTATGTTCACAAACTGCTGATTCAACTGCCGGGAAAAGCAAAAAATACGCAACCCGGGCCGACATTGATTGCACAAGACGCAGGTGTAAAACAACAGAGCGAAAACGCGAAAAAACTGAAAAAAGAGATCTACATTACCAATTCAATGGGTATGGAGTTCGCGTTGATTCCTGCAGGAGCTTTCCCTATGGGGAGCGGCAAATCGGCGACTGAAATTGCAAACCAGTTCGATACCAATGTCGATGATCACAGAGACGAGCACCCACAGCATCAGGTTCAAATTTCAAAATCGTTTTACATGGGCAGGTATGAAGTGACATCAGGACAGTTTCAAAAGTTTGTGAAAATGACTGGTTACAAGACAGAACCTGAGCGAAAACGAACAAGGGGATTTGGCTGGAATGATTCGACAGAAACCTTTGTATCCAGATTGCCTCAATACAACTGGAAAGAAACTGGCTGGACAACTTCCCATTTCCATCCAGTCATGAATGTCACCTGGAACGATGCTGTGAATTTTTGTACCTGGTTGAGTCGTCAGGAAGGCGTTAAGTACCGCTTACCAACAGAAGCGGAATGGGAATATGCCTGTCGTGCGGGAACAAGCAGCCTGTACTATACCGGCAATGATCCTGAAGGCCTGTCTGAGGTTGGAAATATCTGGGATCGAACAGCCCGGGAAAAATTTAAGGCGAATTATTCTGAGCTCACCGGTATTGAAGCGCAAGATGGCTTCGCTTTCACGTCTCCTGTGGGAAACTATCGTTCGAACAGCTGGGGGTTGTATGACATGCATGGGAACGTGTTTGAATGGTGTAGCGATTTGTATTCTGCGAATTATTACAAGGAATTAGCGGGAAAGCCGTCAATAGATCCAAAGGGACCTGAACTTGGCAAAGATCGTGTCGTGCGCGGCGGATCATGGTATCTCTTCCCCGAGTATGCGCGCGCTGCTTATCGTTCCCGACTCGCACCGGAAATCTGCGGCGAAAACGTTGGTTTTCGTGTCGTGCGGGAGCTGGATTAACGGCATCGGTAGATCCGTTGCTCTCATGGTTCCGGCAAACGATTTCCTGCCTGCGCATCTGAAAAGTGTTAAAACAGACGATTATAACCGTTTAATGCTGCGACACGGTATGCTTCTGCCATGGTGGGATAGTTGAATGTGGTATTAATGAAATATAAAAGTGTATTCGCTTCACCAGGCTGGGACATAATCGCCTGACCAATGTGAATAATCTCAGAGGCATTCGGTCCGAAACAATGAATGCCCAGAATTTCCAGAGTATCACGATGGAAAAGCAGTTTCAACATTCCTGTCGGACAGTTCATAATCTGGGCGCGTGCCAGATGTTTGAAAAGAGAGTGGCCTACTTCATAAGGGATTTTTGCTTCTGTCAGTTCCCGTTCGGTTTTGCCCAGCGAACTGATCTCGGGGCTGGTATAAATTCCGGTTGGAATATCGCGAATTAAAGCCCGCTCGCACTCACCATTATCCAGATGGCTGGCAGCATACCGACCCTGCACGTAAGCAGCACTGGCAAGCGAGGGATAACCGATGATATCTCCTACTGCATAAATATGTGGCAGTGTGGTCTGGAAATCTTCATTCACATCGATCTGGCCGCGTGAATTTGGTTCAATGCTTAACGTTTCTAAACCCAGATTTTCGGAGTTTCCAGCGCGACCTGCTGCAAAAAGAAGAATATCTGTCTTGAGTTTCTTGCCTGACTGCAACGAGGTAATCACACCATCATCGGTTCCTTCTATCGTGTCATAATGTTCGCAATGTCGCAGCAGAACACCACTCTCGCGCATATGGTAACTCAACGCGTCGCTGATCTCATCGTCCAGAAAATCCAGCAATGAATCACGGGTATTGACCAGGTTGACTTTCATACCCATCGTACGCAGCATGGATGTGTATTCACACCCGATGACTCCTGCCCCATAAACGGTGGTGGATCGTGGAGTGAAATCCAGGTCTAAAATGGTATCACTGCAAAAGATACGGGGGTGATTGAAATCGATATTGTCGGGACGATAAGGGCGTGAGCCAGTGGCTATGACCGCATAATCAAATGTAATTTCTTCCGTCAATCCGTTCGGGGTGTTAATTCGAATTCGATGTGGATCCAGAAACCGGGCTTCTCCTTCAACTAAATCCACGCCATTTCGATCATAAAAGGTGCGCCGCATGGCAACCTGCTTCTGGATGACCGAAGCAGCTGTTCTTCGCAGTTCCTGCACTTCCAGATCAAAATTCAAACCGGGACGTCCCATCTGACGCAGGTACTGATTCGTTTCCGACATTTTCAGTATCGCATATCGGAGCGCTTTGCTGGGAATGGTTCCTTTATGTGTGCAGCTCCCACCGATTTCATAGAATTTTTCAATAGCGATGACTGATTTATTTTGTTTGGTCGCCTGCATTGCCGCCCCTTCTCCGCCGGGACCGGTTCCAATCACTGCTACGTTATAATGCAACTTTGACATCCCTGAAATTTCCTTTTTTCTCACCACACACTACCAGAAAGAATGACATTGGCTCAAAAGACATCTAAAGAGCTTCATATTCCATGATTCAGAAACCATACATTACCACCAGTCAGGTTCTTTGAACAAGTCTTCTACCTGCATACTGAATTCAGGCAGCACGTTCCCACCAGAAATTTTTTCATTAACAGCGACAATCTGACTGGGACCTCCGGCTGGATATTCTAAAACGTCCTGTGTTTGAGGGTCAATGACCCAGATTAAGTCAACTCCCCATTCAACATAGTTACTGACGTGGTCGCTCATCAGGTGACGTCTTGGGTTGGTTGAAGCAACCTCCAGTACGACGGCCGGCTTGCGTTCTGATATTGCGTTGTCAGTTTCTGCAAATCGATCACCGCTCAAAAAAATACAAGCTGCCGGGAAATGTACCGTGTCCGGATCCCGTTTGACCAGTAATCCCGGTTCAAAGCAGGCATATCCCTGATTTGCTTTATGTAAGTAGGCCGAAAGCACTTTGGAAAAATTAAGAACAATGGTCCCATGTTGTACATCAGGAGGATCCAGCTCGGAAATCGTGCCCTGATTCAATTCTGTCCAACGGCCCGCATCAGGCATATCAAGTCGTGCTTCTAAAAACTGTTCCGCTGTGTAGATTGATGATTCAGCCATCTACGCTTCCTGTTCAGGTAATACGAAAATAAAGTCAGAAACAGGCTCTTTTAAAGGTTCCGTCACGCTCCTTTAATTTTTCATTCAAACATCATAGCATACATTCGAATGGCTCGTCAGTCTGACTCACTATTTCACTCTCGTAATTCAATTTGATTTACTGTTATGAAAATTCGCGAATATCAACCCGAAGATTTGTCAGTCCTCAAGGAAATCACCGTGGAAGCCTTTCAGGGGGTTTCGATTGATGAAGGTATCGAAAGAGAATTCGGCACGATCAACGGTCACGACTGGAAATGGCGAAAAGCCAGACATGTTGAAGCCGATGCGCAACGAGAACCGACCGGCATCTTTATTGCAGAGGTCGACAACAAAGTGGTGGGGTATATTTCAACCTGGCACGATCCGGAAGCGAGTATTGGCTATATCCCCAATATGGCTTTTGTTCCGGAATGTCGCGGGCAAGGGATGGGGCGCAAACTGCTTGAATATGCTCTGGATCATTTTCGCAAGCTGGGCCTTGCACTTGCAAAAATTGAAACTCTGGAAAAGAATGCGATTGGCAATCACCTGTACACATCATTGGGTTTTCAGGAAATTGTCAAACAGACACATTTCGTTGCCCCGCTGACACGATCACCAGACGATGATTGCTAATCTCATCATTTTTGTTCGTCTTACCTGAGCAAATCCGTCCGGCATGATTTTCTTTGTCACGCTACCGCAATTGTTGCTCTCAAAGAATCATCAGGCTCGCACATCCCATCTGCGAAACGGTAATTCTGTAAACCGTTTCGAGATGGTCATGCTGATTCTGCTCTCCGCTTCTGAGGAGACAATCACACTTTACTTCAGCTCAAATTCAAATTGATTGTCGCCCTGCTTCACTTCAGCCTTCAGGGGGCTGGTCGTTTCAGAACGAAATTTCTGCGGGATATTGGGATATTTTTTTATGGGGCAGCAGGCTTGGTCGGGTCTGCCCCTGGAAGTGGTGGGGGAAGAACGGAAACGACGTAATTTCCAGCTTCTACGTTTTCCAGTGTGACGGTTCCCGTTTCGTTCAGTGTTCCATTCGCAGCTTTTGCAGATCCCAGCTCCACCATGCTTACCGAACCCTCGGTGACAGGTTTACCATCGTGAGTCACTTTGATTGTAGCAGTACCAATGACTTTCGCAGGTTCTGAGGGACCGCAGCCAGTCAGCGAACAAACAGCAGTTAACATGGCAGTGACGATAATACTTTTCAGGTAGACTTTCATTAATGACCTTGTCTTGAAATAGATTGATTATAAATCGGGAGCGATACCGAAAACGCATATTTAAAGAAGCGATGGCTGTAACTCAGCCATCGCCTTATATCTGGATCGTATTGTTTCCAGGCAGTTTAGAACTCACCGATTACCTGGCCATCCGCTTTGGCAGCCAGTTCTTTGAGTGTCGCAAAGTCAACATTTTCTGAGATGAACCGTACGGAGCCATCCGCCAGTAATCCATGTACGCCACCGACGTGGAACGAAGTCAAATGTGTATTGCCTTCCAGAGAATCCCCACCATCTCCCATCACATCTGGGTTAATACCATGGCCATCGCGGATTGTAGTAATTCCCGCCCCCCAGACATCACTGGCAGTCCAGGAAGCAGGTGTTCCCACTTTATGGGCACCCTGCCAGCCACCATACCAGGCGGCGCGACGATCCAATGTTCTGGCGACTGGTCCCGATTGCTCTGCAACCAGGAGTGTATTCGACGTTCCATCGGTACAATCCCGCATTCTGAAATGGATATTGGCTGACAGCAGACCATTTTGACACCAGATACCTCCACGTGACATAACTGCTGAGCAGGCATTTGTGCTACCACCCGGATCGGTCGAGGCACCAGCGATACCGACATAATCCATCACCTGCCCTGGTCCGCGCGAGCCATCAGGGTTTCGACCTAGCGTATTATTGGGAAGCGAACTCGACGGGCAATTGTAGATCGGAACGCGAAGTGTCGTTAAGACCGGATTACTGGCAAACGTATTTGCGAATTGGCCAGCCCAGTTAAGCTGATTATAAGCGGGGGCTTGATCAATTTGTGGTAAGATGCCAATCCGCCAGTTGGGCTTTAAGTAGGTACTCTGAGCACCAATAGGAAACGAGTTATAGATGTCGTGGTAGTTGTGTAACCCGAGTCCGATTTGCTTCATGTTATTTTTGCATGTGCTGCGTCGGGCTGCTTCGCGTGCCTGTTGCACGGCTGGTAACAGCAAGGCAATCAGGATCGCGATAATCGCAATCACGACTAACAGTTCAATTAATGTAAATCCGCGACGGTTTAATTTCATGAGATTTCCTTTGTCAGTATGATGAAAAATAGAACGTATGAGAAAAGTAAATGAGTCATTCAATTCAGCAGATTGAAATGATGTCTGACCTGAATATTCTAAAGTTTAGAAAATCGATTGACTTCAGAGAGATCTGAGAGGTGGTTTCGATTTTGGTTGTCTCACAAGTTTGCTTTGACGCTTTATATGATATTCTCGCAGCAGTATTATGTCAAAATAAATAGGTATTATTGTGTATGTATTTAGATGTTTTTTTTTCTATTTTTATTAATAATATTGCAGTTGTTTATGCGTTTTTGTACCTGATTGTATAGGTGTATATTTTATGTCTGGATTGTTAGATGTGCGCCTTCCTGCTTTTTCCTTGTGTCTCAGCGGTGCCTCAATCAGGAAGAATCCCGGTTCCCCTATTGGATGATCTGCAATTTTATCCAGACTACAGTCGTCATACGATTTGCCAAAAAAAATGAATTTGCTTAAATAGCAATGGAATCTCACCAGTGACCTCTCTGACGCAATGAGATAAAAGAAAACTTTAGTACACTTACTTTTGATCGGGTTATCAGGAATGCGAATTACCGTTATCGGAGCGCGGGGACAACTGGGGAATGATCTGGTATCAAGCCTCTCTGAAGACGAGCATCAAATCACGGGTCTGACTCATCAGCAGATTTCAATCGAAGAAGCAGCCAGCGTGGAAAAGGCTTTAGAGGAAAGCAATCCCGAACTGGTGATCAATACGGCCGCCTATAACAAGGTAGATCAAGCGGAATCATCACCCGAAGAGGCGTTTGCGATCAATGCACTGGGACCACGTAACCTGGCGCTGTACTGCCACCAGAATAATATCAGATTGATGCATATCAGCACTGACTATGTCTTTGGAATCGATTCTGCGCGCACCACGGCTTACAGTGAAAATGATGCCCCCGGTCCTTTGAGTGTTTATGGACAGAGCAAGCTGGCAGGAGAGTATTTTGTTCGCGCGCTCTGCCCCCGGCACTTTGTGATTCGAACGTGTGGACTTTATGGGAAAGCCGGCAAAACCGGCAATGGTAACTTTGTCGAAACCATGTTGCGTCTTGGAAGAGAGCGCGATGAACTTTCTATTATCAACGACCAGCATTGCACACCCACGTCAACACAGGACCTGGCAAAGGCGATCACAGGTCTGATTCAGTCGAACCATTTTGATTTATACCATATCACCAACGAGGGGCAGACCACCTGGTATGAATTAGCGCGAACCATCTTCGAACTGGCGGGAATGAAAGTGAAACTGAATGCGATTACCACGGAACAATATAACGCACCGGCTGAACGTCCCCGGTTTAGTGTGCTGGATTGCTCCCGGCTCAAAGAAGCAGGCGGTTTCTTACTTCCACAATGGAAGGATGCTTTGAAAAACTATCTGGAATCTTAGAAGACAGTTTGACGTAAGTGATTTGATTTAAACATTTTATATTGAATGTCCGATTCCAGATTCGTAAGTTTTTCCGTTGATTTCGAACCATACTTCCTGAAGCGATGCTCACGATACTCTCTGAATTTCTGCATTCGCACTTCGGAGTGATGAGACTATTGCGACGATGATTTTGGTTTGATACACTCCCTTTCCACTATGGTGTCAATTTACCGAAGTCTCTGCATAATCAGGGCTTCAAACCGTTGACATTCCACACGAAAGTCAGCATAAAGAGTTCTTGTCGGCTCTGTCAGGTCAGTAGCCGATTGAAATCAGGAGAGATGGCAGAGAGGCCGAATGCGCCGGTTTGCTAAACCGGTGAGCCGTGAAAACGGTTCCACGGGTTCGAATCCCGTTCTCTCCGTATTCCATCAAATGGTCGTTGTAAGTGCTTTAAATATAGCAATTTGCAACGACCATTTTTTTTGTCACAGTCAACTGTGACAAAAACTGTGACAAAACTGCGGTCAATCAACTCACGATTTCAAAAATTCTCAGCCCTCCAACGCCCACTTCAAATGTGATTCGACGGAACACCCGTCGAACTTATCCAATAAAATTTAATGTATCCATACGTCGTTTTGCTTCCTGCATCATGCAGATGATAATAATGCTGAACCATCTCGCTGCTTCGATGCCCAAGCCACCGCATCACCATGTTTTCCGGAATCCCGCTATTAGCACAGGTGGAGCAGAAGTAATGTCGAAAGCTATGTAGACGGCCATCAGCAAAACCAATTTCATCCTCACCATGAGGAAACTTTTTTGTTAATGATGTAATAACATCCCGAACCAAAATAAGTCGCACTGTATCCGGTTTGAGTTGTCCACCTCGAGGTCCACGAAATACCTTTCCTGAACGGTTTGACATTTCATCAAAAACTTTAACCAGATTTGGATGTATTGGAAACGAGCGGTTATATCCAGATTTCGTTAGTTCTTTTAGCGGCCTTAGACTTTTTCTTAACCATAGTCTCATCCGTTAATCGTAACATTCCTTCTTTCAGATCAATATCAGACCATTGAAGATACGCTAATTCACTGATCCGTAAACCAGTGCAGGCAAGACAAATTAAAACATCTCCCAGCCAGTGTAACGCTTTTGTTTTACGACAGTAATTTACCATCGCCGCTACTTCTTCCCGCTTCCAGCAATAAGTTGAAGTTCCTTGTGCCTTTGCACGAGTAAATCGATGGCTTTCCCATCTGGAAGAAACTCTTCCTTAATTAACCAGGTAACGACTTGTTTAATCGTATTTAATTCCAGACAAATCGTGCGCCAAGCATATTCTTTATTTTCTAAATATGCGGAATATCTTTTTAAAAGTTTAGCATCGACTTGCTCCCAGTTAGATACTTGTTCTATTTCACAAAACTTGATGAATTTATCAAGTACAGCTTTGTAGCGTTTTTGGCTGCTTTGTCTGACACCTCCAGTGAGAAGCGAACTCGATATGTCTGCTTCGTAATGTTGACGACCTTCTAGGAGAGATAAAGATCCTTTTTCTCACCTTTGTCAAGTTCATTAGCATCAAGAAGTCCATGCTCGACTGCTTTGATTCTGTCGAGTTCATATACTGCATCTATCGCTTCCTGGTAAATCGATGTTCCCAGTGAGTGACGGCCAACATTAATTGTGTTTGAGCGTCCATCTGCTTGATAAATAGTTCCTCTTTGAGAAATCATCCAGATGAAATATTGAGCTTTAAATTTTTTTTTTACGCTTTCGCGGCATAGAATCCTCACTTTTTGCTTTTAAGAATTTTGTGTTTTTTCTTCCAGGCAGGTTCAGGTCCCGGTATCTTGGTCTGGGATTGCTTCCGCGCATGACGGTGCGGGGAGCGAATTGTCTGAAGGTGTTTTTCCTGACGAGATCAGAGGCGTTTTTGGGAATAAGAATTCGACAGCGAAAACCACCCGGCTGAATAAAGGGGAGACGCCCTGACTTTCGATATCGATGAATAGTGGGAAGTGAAAGCCCACTAAATTGCGCAAACTCTGCTGGGGAAAGGAATTCCGGATCGGATAGGTTTGAGTCTGCGTGACTTGTCATTGGTATCAGGCAGTTATTAAGGTGAAAAAACACACTTTCACCTTCTACCTGATACCAAATAGTGTAGACGTTATTTTTTCGTCTCATTTTTCCTGAGACGTATCCAGGTGAGTACCTCTACTAATTCTGGAACTTCAGATTCAAAATCTAGGTTAAGGTGAATTTCTTCATCACTCAGTCCTTGTTCAATAAATGATTTGAGCTCCACCATTAATTCCTCGTAAGTTAACGCATATTTATTGGTTGAGGGGGAATTGATTGATGAAGTCAATCTCGGTGCCAAGTATTGACTCTGGAATCGGCCGTGGTATTGGGGATTTTCTCGGTCGTATCTGGCTAACAATGCTATGTTTAATATTAAATTCATTTAACTTGAATACACCTATTGTGTTCCACCACAACTCGGGAGAATAAGGTTTCCCGATGATCAGATCAAATGCACTTCGATAATGGTTATTGGCTGTAGAAATTGACGAACCAAGTACTTTTGCTATTTCGCTTAAGGTTAGCTCTTGAGAAACGTCATAAGTCCCTTCGTCTGAAAAGCCTTCACGCAGATCCCATACCTCTAAGTACTTTTTGCTTTTGTCAGAACGGTCCCTGTGCTCTTTCAATTCACGTTCAATCTTCCATTGTTCATGAAGGCTCTTGATTGCTTCACTGATTTGACGTTGTGAAGCTGCAGGATTGACCGAAACTAGTGGCTCAGCTGGATACGAGTCAAGCTTATCACATTCATACGCTTGTAATTTAGATATACTCTGCAATTGATTGGATTCTCCACTATTAGTATCCTCACAAGCAGCATCTCTGAAATATACGCCTAATTGATTCAAGGTACTTTTGGGTAATATTGCCATTAATAAACCAGCCATTCCCGTAGTGTGATGGGATGAACAGCCCCAGATAACCATGCTTTGTTGAGCTCTGATTCACCCAGATCTGAAAAGGGTGTGCTCGGATCGGGAGGTTCTCCGTTGACTCCAATCATTCCCAATAATTCAACAGCTGCTTCACGACGTATATTCTCAAATGGACAGAGCCTAAAGGTTTTTTTTGGTAAAAGTCCGCAGAGTCTCTCCATAGTTTTTGATAAAAAGGGTGACGTCGAGTTACTTCCCATCTCATCTGGATTGGAAAAGATCTCAGCTGAAACGGCTCACGTTTTATTGATTCGATATCTAGAAGCAACGGTTTAATAAAGTCAATGAAATCTTGATAGTCTTTTTGTTTCTGATCATCACTTGATGGTTGCATGGAGACAGTACCTATTAAGTCCACAATCGTTGCCAGATGTTAAATTCTTGCAGCAAGTAAAATAGTTGCATGTTGCAGCAGGCAATAACAGACCTTACAAGTTCACGGATATACTTGACTTGTATGATTGGCATTTTTCTAATTGCTGCAATCTCTGACAGCTAATCAGGCTTCTCCTTATGTATTATGACACAAAAACTCAATGAAATTTAGCTACTAGCTAATACTAAATCAAACTCGCCTTTTAAAAGTAGTAGAAATGATAAGCGGACCGTTATCTAGTACTTTTACTAATCTAATATTTACTTGCTTTTTTATTTCCATTATTTATTATGACACGTTTTTGGTCATAATTTAGGTGATTCTGTGTGCCAATATTGATTCACATACAGTTACAAGCGAAGCAGCAGCAAATACTGCCGCAAACACAACCAGAAATCGCTTTACTACATTCTTCACCATCAACAATGATGGCGCCGTCACCACATGGAATACAACAACTGGAATAGAGTGTGATACTCTTCTGGTCATTGATACCAGCAGCTGCCAAGAGGTGAACGCTCTACAGCATGCCAGGATCGCTTCAGCCCTTCACCGGTCTGAGCTACGAAGTTACCAGCTTCACTCAAGTTTGAACCGACATAAGTCAATACCCTGTCTTTCAAATCCACTGGTAATGTATGGTGCTGCGGGCCTGCCTCAATACAAAGAGGATTAAATGACGTTCCTTGATCTTGTGTGAAATCTCGAATCGCATCGGCTAAGTACACTGAGTGTCCCAGAGATTCTCCTACCTGCTGTGCCTGCTCTTCGGTAAAATGGGAATGGCATCTTTTGACGATTTCTCTGGCAACCAGACCATAGGCCTGAGACGTGGGTGCTGACGCGATCTTGAAATCTTTCTCCCCTTTTCTTTCCAAATCAAACTGAGTACTCAGAATCTGTTCTAAATACTCGACATCGAAACCCACAGCAATCAGATCAGCCCTGGCTTTCTTGAATTGACCTGAATACACCCAACTTACCATCCGTGTTTTCCAATTACCGTCGTCAGTAATGTCGTCCTTCACCTTTATGCCGATGGTGTAAGTACTCATCGCAGCTAAAAACTTCTGCAGTTCAGAAACTCCTCTTTAACAGCCCCACCTCTTACACAATTCCCGATGGGCAGTTTTTGATCGTTTTCACTGGAAGGGGCTTCCAGTAACCACCACAGGGTGGCAATGTCGTGCACAACCAGCATGCGGGATTTCAGTCCGTACTGGCTGCTTAGTATCCCGCATAGGCTACAGTACGCCGACATGTGCCGTCTGCTTTCAGTCGGACTCAATAGTTTACGTTGCGGTTTCAGTACTCCAAACATTAATTCCCCTTGAGTAAAAGGTTGCTTTGATCGGCTCATTATATCCTGTAATGGGATATCCTCAAGTGGGATGTAATCTCCCTGTACTTTTTTTTTAGGAGGTACATGGAGTTTGAAGAAGAATCTATACACACAACGACAGCGGATTCTGCTCGATTTGTTGCGGAAAACCAGGGAAGAAGCAGGCCTGCGGCAGGATGATGTGGCGGAACGCCTGGGACGTCCTCAGTCATTCGTCAGCAAATATGAATCTGGCGAACGCAGACTGGACATTCTGGAACTATACGATGTCTGTGGTGCACTTGGCGTGACTTTGAATGCCTTCGTGAAAAACTATTAAAAATTCTTGCCCATGATAAATATTAAGCATTCGTAATTAGTGAGAGTTTCCTTTGATTCAGACATAAATTCTCAATAGAACATCGTTTTTCAAATTATTAGAGAACTTTATGAACTACTCTGTGGAAGTCGCTGTCAGAAACCGTCCCGCCTCTTTCCAATACAATCAGGGAGATTGATACCAGTTCAGCGGATGCCTCACAAAAGTCCCAATCAATGGGATTTCCAGTTTTTTATCTAGCAGAATCTGTTTGGCAGACTGCAAGTCTCAGTGCCATTCCCCAACCTCAGAAATCGGTCCCTCTACAGTTTCCTGACTGGCAGCCCGCACACAGTCCGATCCCGCTTTCGGGATATGTGAAATCAAACAATTCGGAAGTAAATAATCCATCGAATTTATAGGTCCTGTAACCGTTAAAAGAATGGAGAGTCTGAATTGAAACTTCTCCCTAGCTCGCATTTCAATCTACTTCTCAAAAATAGTGTCACAACTGTTTTGCACCTCTATGTTTAGGTAAGGCAATAATGAGTAAAGAGTAATTCGAGTTTAGACCTACATACCATTATGTTTTGAAATTCCAGATTGAAAACTGGCAACGACTTACGATGCAACAGTCTAAACCATTACTACTGTTAGTCTTTATCCATTTTATGGAATCCATCGAAATACTCGTCTCGTCGATGTTTTTCGCAACTCTCTTGTGCCATTTCGTCTTCCCAAAGTGTACATTAAGGTAGATGTATGAAATGAAGGTTTAAGCACCTGGGAACAGCAGTAATGGATCTGGATCGTTTGATCACATTTTTTTCAACCAACCCTTCTGCGAAGTTGCTACGCGCAACTCACGCCGCTTATGTCATTTATTTTCTGAATCAGCACTTCAAAGTAGAAGGTAACGTGGCAACTACGCATTCAGTGCTTTTGCAGAGTTTGAAGAGTTATCTGGAACAAATACATGAAACAGAACCTGAGATCATGCGTGACCTGGCTGACGTCTATCTCGTTCAATGGTCCACTGGAGAGACACGTTGGTTGAGACGCTATTTTGACTCCCAACACGCGGAATCCGTATTTCAACTGACACCGCATTCTGAAGACGTCCTGAAGTTTCTTACTGATGTCATGGATCATTCACTGGGTTTTAGTGGCACCGAATCCCGATTGACCCGCATCATTGAAACTTTATCTGACATTGTCATTCGAGGTTCTGCTGACCGGGAACGGCGACTGCATCACTTACGTTCAGAACGAGATCGCATCGATGAAGAAATAACTGTCCATCGAGGCGGGCGATATCGTCTCAACTCATAGTTCGACCGCCATTCGCGAACGTTTTTCGGATGTGATCTCTGATTTGACCTCTTTACAGGGCGATTTTCGAGCCGTCGAAGAATCTTTCAAATCCATCACTCGAAATGTCCAGAAACAGCAATCGGAGGCAGTTGACTCTCGTGGGCAGATATTAGGGTCTGCACTGGCAGCCGAGGACCGACTCAAGGAAGAAGATCAGGCGCCAGTTTCCAAGCATTTTTTAAAATGCTGCTATCACAGTCTCAGCAAGATGAATCTGGAAAAGATCATCCGACAGCTAGACGAATTGGATGAGCTTGCTTCTCAAACTGAGGGGAAAGCCCGAGTTAAAGGTATGATCGGCAACCTCTCGAAAGAAGCTTCGAGAGTTCAGCAAACGACGCGACGCCTGAATTCGACTCTCCGCCGTCTGTTGGATTCACGTATCAGTACAACGCGCCTGCGACTCGCAACGGTTCTAAGGGAAATCCATTCGTCAGCGGTGCGACAGTCGGAAGCTCCCCCTGAATTATCCATGAATGTATTTACGGAACTGGATCTGTATAACGGAATGGAGCGTCCTTTCTGGCAGACGCCAGTCGAGTTTGAGGCGATAGAAATCAAACAGGAAGAACCTGATGAAGTTGAACGACTAAATGTTTTTCAAAGACTCGCCGAACTTCAGCGGCTTGACTGGGACGACATGCGAGCCAATATTAACAGTCAAATCGAGTTTAAAGATCGAGTGCCACTGCCTGATTTACTGAATGCTTTTCCTCCCGAAAACGGCCCGCTTGAAATACTCGGATATATTCAACTTGCTTATGACGGCGGGCATGAGGTCCACGAAAACGACTTCGATCTGGTCAGAATCACATCAGAGTCTGGAACCCAGGACTATGAGATTCCGCAAGTTGTGTTTCTTTCTGAGATAGAGAAAATAGGGCGTCTCTCGGGGAGTGCCGTCGATGAATGAATTACCGGAATTCCGCGAACGGGGAATAGTAGCAGTGCAGCTACTGCAGGGCGTAATCTATGAGGAACAAGAGGAACACTGGTCGCTTTTATTGAGTCATGAATCTGATTTAATGGATTATTTCTGTGAGATCGGCTTGTCGTTAGTGATTGACCGAACCGAAGGTATCGCCTACCTCCGTCAGTTTAGTGACGATGAACGCACCGGAGGTTATGATCGACTACCGCGTTTATTCAGAAAAAACGCCCCTGACATATAATATGACCTTGCTATGTGTTCTTCTACGCGAGGAATACCGGAAATTTGAAGAGGAGGATCTCGACAATGAACGCTGTGTTATCGAGGTAGACTCTCTCTTCGAATTATGGAAACCCTGTTTTCCATCTACATCCGATGAAGTCACATTACGCAAGCAGTTACTTGCCGCCATGAAACAACTTGCAAACATCAAATTTGTAGGCAGTATTAAGGATGAACCAGATGCCTGGGAAGTCCGTAAGCTCCTGAAAGCGCGGATTCCCATCGAAGAACTGGAACGTCTGCGGGATCAACTCACTGCGACCGAAAGCAAAGAGGACTAGACTTCTATGCAGCACTTATTCGACATGCGTCCTGATCGCCCTGGTTATCGACTGCAAAAGCTGGAAGTCTTCAACTGGGGAACCTTTGACAGTTCAGATGGAAATGTATTCTGCTTTGAGCCACAGGGGCGGACTTCGCTGCTGGTCGGGCACAACGGCTCAGGAAAATCAACACTTGTGGACGCCATCCTCACATTATTGGTGGATGGGAAAACCCGGAATTACAATGTGGCAGCCGGTGCCAGGAAAACGGAACGTACTGCCAAAAGCTATATCAAGGGAGCCTATGATCGTACGACTGATGAATTACAGGGAAATGTAATTCGTTATCTCCGCCCCAAAGGGGAATATCTGACGGCGATCTCAGCCGTCTTCAAGGATGAGCAACTCGATCGATCCTTCACTCTGACCCAAATCTCTGTATTTGAAATCAGACGGCGGCTGATGACCGCGTTTATGCTTTCTCCACCGCGGTACATGAAATGAAGGCTGATCTGCAGGGATTCAGTTTCGGACGAAGTTCGCGAACATCTTAAACGGAAGAGTGGTTATCGACGACGCGCTCTTTATGCCGAATACCAAACGATGGCTCATCAAGCAGACCGGTATGAGAAGTAAAGCGGTCAACATGTTCAATCAGACAGTTGCTGTGAAAGATATTCAAAGCCTGAATACATTTATCCGGTCCCATATGTTGGAAGCAGCCAACTGGCAGGACAAAATTCAGGGACTCCTGAAACATTTTGATGACCTCAGTAATGCACATCATGAACTAGTTCGTGCGCAAAGAGCCCAGGAACTTCTGGTCCCGGTTGCTTCCATTGGAAAAAAGTACCGTCTTAAAGCAGAGAAACTGGATCAGCTTCAATTTCTGTATACCGCCTCTCAATCCTGTTTTCCAGTATTAAAACTTCAAGTGGTTGAACCGGAGTTGGAATTGCTTAAGAAAAAGGAAGTGGCTCAGAAAACCATCCTAGAACGACTCACTCTGGATCTGGAGCAGACCAGAGAAACGGTGCGGAATTTAAAAAACGACATTGATCAGGCTGGAGGCGATCGGTTACGAAGAATTCCTGAACTGATCGATAATGAAAGGGTGTTTCTGAAAACGAAAACGCCTCATTTTCATCAATATCACAATTCTCTCAAACAGTGTGGGGTGATTGAAGAAGTCTGGGATCGAGAGCAGTTTCAGCGCTTGAAGCAAATTGCGGGAACTGCTGTCAACAATTTTTCGCAAAGAAAGGAGCCCTAAAAGAGCAACACGAAACCGCCATTGGAGAAAAATCAGCCGTTGAAACCCAGCTAAATGAAGAACGCGTCGAACTGGAGGCATTACAACAGCAGCCGCAGTAATTTACCACCTCGGTTTACCACTATTCGCAGCCGGCTCTGTAAGATCTGAATCTGAACGAGATTGAAGCTGCCCTACGCAGCTGAGTTGATCGCCGTCGAGCCCGATCCAGTGTTCCTGGACAGCAGCCATCGAAATGGTACTGCGCTCCTTTGCTCTCAGCTTGCTGGTTCCAGAGCGCTATTACACTCCCAGGGTGTGAGGGCCTACATTGAAAAACAGAAACTGACCGATGCCAGAGGGGCAGGATTGCGTCTGGACTATCTCTGTGTCGGGAATGTGACTGAAGGCAGTGGGGATCGAATTCCTGCCAGTTCGCTTTACCACAAATTACAATTAAAACCAAAGCACCCCCTCGCTCCCTGGGTAAAAGAAGAAATTCAGCAGCGTTACAATTTTCAGTGCTGTGACAACGTTGATGAATTCGATCAGGTTTCACGAAACGCTCTGACTGCCAACTGCCATGTGAAATTCAATCGGAAGCGGCACCAGAAAGATGACCGGGACCGGACCACCGATCCCCGTTTTTTTGTATTGGGCTGGAATAACGCTGAAAAGAAAAAGTATGTCTTGCGGCACATTCAGGAACTGAAAGCGGAATACGAAGTTTTACAGAATAAGATGAATTCGCTGGAAGATCAGCTTGAGGAGTTAGAATCGATCAGCCAGGCTGCAGAGTTTGTATTGAAAATTCACGGATTTTGACCAGATCGACATGGCACGTCACCAGTCAGCGATTGATGCTCTGGAAGCAGAAAAAAGAAACTGGAAACATCAAATACAGTACAGGTTCTCAAGAATCAGTTAGAAAGGCGGAAGGAACAGGAACCTCTCTCAGTGCAGAGCGGGATGAAAAATTAGGTCAGCATGCCAAGCTAGAGGATAGTATTACACGTGTTAGGACACTGCTGGAAAATACGCATGCTGACATCAAGAAACAGCATGAGAATGGAAATTACCAGAAACATGAGAAATATTTTACGGAGATTGCCGACTCGATCAAAGCCGATACCCTGGCAATTGACAATCTGGAACGACGTATGCAGGACTGGAAAGAGAAAACTCAGAAAACAATTGACAAGCTGAGAGAACCCCTTGATCGAATCAAAGAAAAACTGATTGAGGTAATGTCGAAATACTTGCGAGAATTTAAGGAAGAGGCAGACGATCTCGATGCCAGGATTGAATCGTTAGAGAGTTTTCTGGGATTGCTGGAGCAGGTGCATGAGGAAGATTTACCTCGATACGAGAGGCAGTTTAAAGATAAGTTAAATGATCAGGTCAGCCAGGAGATTGCATTATTCAACACTGAACTGCGGACTGAGCAGAAGCAGATTGAAGAGAAAATCCATCAGCTTGAATAGTGCACTGAAGAAAGTAAATTTACTCTCCCGCAACATATATGCGATTAAAACCATCCCACGTCAATGATCGCGAGATCGAGGATTTTAAACGATCATTGCGGGAATGCCTGGATGAATCACTGGAACAGACCCCCGGGAAGCTAATGAAGCCCGGTTTCAACGGATTCAATTCCTGGTTCAACGATTGTCTGATAAAAGAAATGTCGAGCCTGGAGAAAAAAGGTAATCGATGTTCGAAACTGGTACAATTTTGTCGCAGAAGAAATTGTTTTCGAATCGGGAGAAACCCCGTAGTAGCTATGATGGTAGTTCCGGGCCAGTCTGGTGGAGAGAAAGCGAAGCTCGCCTTTACGATTCTTGGTTGCCGCTTTAGCCTACCAGTATGATATTGATCCCGATGGAAATACTCCCGGTCGGTTTCAGTTTGTGGTCGTGGATGAAATGTTTTCCAAGGCTCGATGACCAGAATGCAGAATACGCCCTTAAGCTTTTCGATCAGTTCGGACTGCAGCTTTTGATCGTGGCCCCGCTGGATGCCAAAGCCCGAGTGACCGAACCATTTGTGGATCGCTATTTATCTGTGGTCAAGGATGCGATCACCAACCGTTCAAAATTACTCAGTATGACAGCACAAGAATATCAAAATGAAGTACAAAAAGTCTCCCCTAACGGCCGTACTCGATCCCAAAATATCCGAGATCAAAGTAAAAGAAGGGGAAAGAAGTGCCATTGGTTTCGCCTGATGAAATTGTAGATAAAGTCAGTAAGGCTTATCCCCGTTTTCTAAAGAATTGGGTATGCGGAGAAGCAGAGAACTTTTTCCCCTATCGGGTGAGAGTCCGACTTAAACTGGACTCACAAAAACCCAAGGAAACTTTTGCCGCCCATGAGTTACTGCTCTCTCATTCAAAAGGTAAGCGTGGGTGGGGTTATACCGTGCATCGAGAGAAGATACGGAAACGTGATTTTGGCACGAATCTAGTGCCCACTGCAATTACTGTCGATACGCTCGATGATTTTCTACGTCTGGCAAAAAAACGAGCAGATTTTAACAGTACGCAAACAGTTGCCGAAAAGGTGCGGCTTGCTTTCCCTCAGTTAGAGAATTGGCTTATTTCCGAAGTAATAAAATTCGCAAAGCTGATAGATTCAGTTGACGGTTTAATTCAAGTTGCTCAGTATCTCATTGCGCATCCCATGCCGGATTGTTATATTCGACAATTGCCGGTTCCTGTCGACACCAAATTTGTGGAACGGCATGAAGCCACTTTAAAACAGTGGCTGGATATTCTTCTACCAGCATCCGGGATCAATATAAATGAAACCAGATTGCGCGTCATTATGGTTTTCGAGATGGACAGACCCACCATTCGCTTCGGTTACTTGATCCCGAGTTATGTGAAGAATTGAACCTGCCTTTTGATGAACTCTCACTGCCGCTACGCTATCTGAAACACTGGATGCTAGGAATACCAGCATTTTTATCGTTGAAAATAACTTGAATCTGCTAACACTTCCTTCGTATCCACGTAGGTTGGCCATTCGAGGTGAAGGAAATGCAGTCACGCGACTTGAAGAGTTGAGTTGGCTAAATCAGAATCAGCTACTTTATTGGGGAGATATCGATGTGGAGGGCTTCCTGATCTTATCTCGTTTGCGAAATATCTTCCCGCATGTGCGAAGCATCATG
>CALOEF010000025.1:0-18226 GCA_942492165.1 uncultured Planctomycetaceae bacterium | reverse complement strand
ATCCTGAATCGCAATTAATACAATTTCTTCAGCGCCAAATTCGGATTTGAATCGATCATAGACGACTCGTACATCGGAATCTTTTGGCAACCAGGTTTCAATATCATTATTATTAGGCAACATCTCTGCCAGAATTGTGAGAAGTGGAAGCGTACAGAAAACGCCCCAAATCAGTTGCCTGCTATAATTTTTGTAAAAAGAAGAGATCATCATAAGAATTGGTAGATCAATCTGCTTTCTCTTGCTTGAGTCAGTTCAAGTTTTCTTTTCAGTAATTTGAATCTAGCTCAGCTGTCTCTTGCTCGATTCGCCTGTAGAAATCATCTTGAACTATTTATTACTAGATCACCCCAGTTTGCTATCGAACCAGATTTGATGGTTGCGACATTAGGAATTCATAAACAACAAACGTTATAGCAGAATTAGATGGTGTCTTTGGAATGATTGATACAACAGGCACCGTCGAGGGATGCATAATCGCTACATCCTGTATGTATTTATAAGGTTCTGTGATCCAGCGGGGCGTTATAACTGTTAGTTCTTACCATATCCCATTGTGCTATCTTCCGGTTATTACTCTGATAGCTTGAATAGCTATGGATGTCATCGCGCAATCTGAAATCAAAGCAATACCTTTGCTAATTTTATACTCTATATTTCAATAACAGATCCGTCTGACAGCGCAGAGTTCCTATTATAAACGACATTAAGAACAGGAGTGAATTCGATGGAAGAGACCCCGTGGAGCCGTCCTACGATGGATGATCTTAAACATGTCCTGGAGAGTTTCGGAAATAGTGATGTCGTTAACATGAGAGATGTGGATCGACTGGAACTATCAGTGCCCGCAGAAGTCAAGACATCACGTGGGAACACGATATCCGCGATGACAAGAGAAATCAGCCGCCAGGGGCTGGGGCTACTACACAAAGGAATGTTGAACCCGGGAGATGTCACTGTCAAATTGGCTAGCGAAACACGGGAATTTGAATACCGTGTCAAAGTCATGTGGTGTACGCCCTGCGAAAACGGCATGTTTATCAGCGGTGGCGAATTTCTTTCAAAGCCGGAAAATTAACAAGCAAAATGTCTACAGCAATCATGAACGAGACCACCCAGTCTCCAGGATCCAGACAGTGGAGATAATCTGGGAAAGAAGAGATCTTGCTTACTCTGAAACCGGAGCGTCTGCTGAAGATTTACCTCGTCGTAGCAAGATAAAGATAATCGTCAACAACAGCAGAATAATTGCTCCTCCGATGATTAATAACAGTGCTGATACACCTGACCACCCAACATTGAGCTGTGGCTGAGGTTGTTCATCAAGTTCCCATTCGATTTCATCCAGCGTCAATCCAGATGCAGTCTGAACTGGTTTGTTATTCTTTCTGACCGGATTATTTTCATTATCCAGCAATTGAGTGTCCTGAAGATTCTTCGAATGAACTTTTGATTGATACTTGACCGGGGCTGACTTAGTACCGTTATTTTGTCCCGAATGATTTAATATGCTTGTTTGATGTGTCGTTTGTTCTTGTTTCGTTTCAGACGTGAAATCCTGAGACCCGGAAGGGAGTTTGGGAAGCATTAATTGAGGCCCGGGACTAGTTGATTTCTCGACTGTTTTTTTTGAATTTTGTTGAACGTCAGGTTCAGGATTACTAAGTCGAATTTTGGCTGGTGGGTCCACTGGGATCTCTTCCAGCTTCATTTCAGGTTGCTGAACTGAAATCTCACCTTTGGAAACAGGTTTATCCACGTCAGATTTTTTTGGTTCTTCTTCGAATTTCTGCTCGAATGATGGTACATCGAGTGATATTCCATGGCGCTGATTGACTTTTTTCTTTGCTGTTGGGGTCTTGGATCGAATAGTAATTTTCTGTTGATCGGTTCCCATATTCCGAGGAACAATCAGCGGTAATTCCTTGTTAGAACTGGTTGAATTCCGCGATTGCGTCCCTGGTTTTATTTGATTGACCGGAGACCGTCTTTTTAAAGGATGAACAGTTGAAGGTGAAAATTGAAAGTTTTGCACCGCTTGACCACTATTATTTTGAACCTGTGGTTTGGTGTGCTCAACTGTTTGCAAGTTCGAAGCCTGCTCTGATGAAATCTCTTTTTTGATTCTCAATAACAGCTTTTGCGGTGATTCTTCCTCAGGTCCAAATGCAATATGACCCCGATAGCTTGATTCCAGAGCCTGCTCGGCTAAAAATGCTGCATATTCGTAATTCTTTTTCGCAAACTCCCGTTGTGCGCGATCCATGATGGTAGTCACCTGTAAGCGTCGCAACTCGGAATTCAGGCCATTATAATTTGGCTCCGGAGGATTACGATCATCACGTAAATCCTCTTCCAATTTTGAGACGTCAGAACGGGCTTTTTCAAAGTTAACATGATCAAAGTAGTGGCTCACTTCACGTGACCGGAACTGATCTGTGGGAGTCGCTTTTGAACTCGCCGTTTGATTTTCAGATTCAGATCGGCTTAACGGAGAAGCAACAGTTTTAGAGATTCGCTGTATACGAGATGAAATTCCCTGGCTCAACGAATTCGAAGCATTCTTAACGCGATTCGATTTCGCATAATATGATTCAGAAATCCGGGTTGGATATGACTTTGCAGATTGAATTAACGACTTGGATCGCCAACTCTTCACTTTTTCTTCAACTGGTTTATCAAATGATTCGGGAAAATCGATGCGATTTTCTTCTGATTCACTTATGTCTGATTCACTTATGAGTGTTACTCTTCCTGGACTTTCTGAAGAAACAGCGTTGGAAGCATGATTGACTGCGGAAGGTTCACTGATCTTGACTCGCGCCACAGCTTCATTTTGGGAAGATTGTTTTTTCCACTGAAAATAGTTAAAGCTTGAACTATTTTTTGATTCAAGCAGTGGATTATCTGATTTCGTGTTCGATTGAGAAACAACTTCTGAAGTCTGTCGAATACAGCCAACCAGTAAGCTACTGATAACAAGTACCAACGAATAAATCGTTGTGTGGCTTCGAGTTAATAGAACGATCTTCACAACGACAAATCCTGTTTTCTGCCTGGGTCGCGGGAAGTTATCTCAATGGGGCGTCGAGATAGAGGAAAGCAATGGATTCAAGCGCGCAAGCGCACCTGAAAAGATGCCTGTCAGTATATATCGACTATACTGATTTGATGGCATGAGAGGGTATTGAGGATTTTAGCGGTGTTTAAGAAAATAGATCAGCCTTTGCAGAGCTGACGCAACGTTTTCATATTAATTTGATCTAGTGGGACGCCATTTTCTTCTTTTTTTGGCGTCTCCAGATACATGGGACAGTCCTGAAAAGCAGGATCATTCAATAAATGACGGAACGGTTTCAATCCTAAAAAACCCTTACCAATATTTTCATGACGGTCTTTACGACTTCCAAATTCACATTTACTGTCATTTAGATGAAACGCACAAATTCGATCCAATCCAATGATACGATCAAATTCTGACATCGTCGATGCATATTCTGACTTTTCAATTAATGGATAGCCGGCTGCAAAGATATGGCAGGTATCTACACAAATTCCCAATCGCTCACCTTCCTTCACCTGGTTCAGAAGATAGGCTAGTTGTTCAAAGCGAAAACCCAGATTTGACCCCTGGCCTGCCGTCGTTTCTAACCAGATACGAGTCGCAAAGTTCTCCGTCATTTGATGTATTCGGTCTATGGCAGCAACAATTCGATCCAGCCCCTCCTGTTCACTGGAAGTCACAAAACTACCAGGATGCATCACGGCACCTTCCAGCCCCAACGCCTCTGCTCGCTCTAATTCTACAACGACTGCATCAATAGATTTATTCCATAGCTCGTCCTTGGGACTCGCAAGATTAATTAAATAGCTCATGTGGGAACAAGGGTGACCTACCCCCGTTGCTTCCAGACGTTCTTGAAAGAGATTGACATCCTCATCCGTCAGTGGCTTTGCCCGCCACTGGTTGTTATTCTTGGTAAAAATCTGCACACAATCCATTTCAAATTGAGCGGCAGTATCTACGGCTTTATAATATCCACCAGCGATAGACTGGTGTGCTCCCAGTAGTGGCATCGAGTCCTCCCGGAATTTAAAAAGACTCATTATACTGAGTCAGTCACGCTTTACCACACTGGGGAGTGTTGCCTGATCAAAACGAGATTGAGCATGCCGGTCTTTAAGAAACAGGCTGAAACTGTTTTTATCTTAATTCTTTCGTCCGAGGAACATCAGTTTTCCGTATGCAATGCATTGTTGATCAGCAGAAAAATAACGATTCAACAATACAAGTATTTCTTCAGGCTGGCTCAACCATTGTTCGTATGTTGTAATCTCTTGCTGAATCATAATGGCCAGTGCATCCAATTTAGGCCACACTTTTCTTACGGATCTCATTTTACAGACACGATGTACAAAACGAAGAAATGGTGTCAACCAGGGCTCTACAACGATGACATGGCCTCCGGGACGGAGTACACGACTCATTTCACTTAAGGTTTGATCCAGATCCGAAGGTAATACAGGCAAGTGATGTAACCCACCCTGTACAATTAAAACGTCCCGGCTACTGTCTGCAAATTTTAGTTCCCGGCAATCACCAACATAGAGATCTGCAGTACCCTGGTATTGTTTGAGCAGATGCGGCGACAGATCGACACCTTCAATGGAATGAAATCCCAATTGTTCTAAAGCGTGTAACCCGGTCCCTTGCCCACAAAACAATTCTACAACTTTTAGATTCTTTTCCCACTGATCGACGCCAAGCTGTTGTAGGCGTTTAAGAAATTTTTGACATTCCTGCGTTGGAGTCTCGAAGCGACGATAGGCATCTTCCCAGACTTCATCGCAGCATTCCAATCCTGGATGCCAAAATTGAATCTGAGAGGGTGTCTCGCCAACTTGAGTTTTCATGGTTGCCTCGAATGAATTCGTTTCAAACAGATTGATTCTGGTTGTGGTTCATACTCTTGGTAACAGGTAATCTGGCTACAAAATGCAGTGATCGCCCAAAGAGATAGTCGGCAGGCCTGGGATAAAGCCTGAGATCACTCTCCCAGTCAGATACTTCCAGTTCCAGCTCGGAGAACATCTCTTGCCATTCCTGAAACGACAGATAGTTGTAAGGTAAAGCAACGCCGTAACTCGCATTCCCTATCCAGTCCATGAATCGTAATGTTGATTTTGCTAACAATCCATTTCGAGTGTGATCTTTGATAATGATCGATTTTCGGGCAACACGTTTCGCTTCTTTTAAAATCACATCAGGATTCGTCGTATGATGCAATACATCAATCAGTAGAATCGTATCGACGCTGTCATTTTCAAATGGAATGGTTGAACCATCGAATTCCGAAACAGGAATTTTTGTATTCTCTCTCACAAGTACATCAAGCCCCCGAATTTCCACTTCAGGTCTACACTCAGAAAGACAACTCCCCAATAGTCCATCTCCACAACCAACATCAAGTACCAGACCTTCCTCAGGCAATAATGGCATAAGGTGTCTGGTTAGTGTTTTCACACGTCGGCTATGAACTGTCTGGGAGTGAATCCGCTGGAGAATTTTCATTTCATTATGGGTCGCGAGGTTGAAACCATGGGAGTGAGGTCCTGGCTGTTCAGACTTGAATGCTCGAGAGATTCGCTATTCATTGACTCGATAATATTCTTTTCATTGGCATATTGCTCAGAACTCCAAATGGCAACCACTTTCATCAGCACAAAAAAGATGAGTGCCTGCAGGACTGTGAACAGAGTAAATGCTCCTGCTATCAATCTTGACCAGTGCAAAGTAATCTTGCCTGTCGAAACAAACTCGACAATACCAGGCCACAAGAAACCAATACTCAAACCGGTAAAAACAATAACCACAGCGGCAAGTGGTTTACCGGTAAACAGACTGGCGACAACAGACGACCAGAAACCCACTGATTCATCACGACGCGAACTTAATCGTGCCATACGATTAGCAAGAGCAGAAGCCAACAGTAACATCACACCAACAGAGCCAACAAACTGACATGCAACAAACCGATAAATCATCCATTCTTCAAGTTTCTGATTTTGAAAATAGAATTCGGTTGGAGATGCCGCCAGAACCAGAATGAACAATACACAGAGAGAAAAACCTGTTAAGAAAATCTTTTCCGGTCGATAACACAAAACACCTTCACCGATCACTTTCAGGAACCGGATTCCATCCCAAAGCGCACTTAACTTGCTTTCACCAATGCGTTCTTCATATTTCATAGGAAGTTCAATAATTCGCAAATCGTTCATTAACGCACGAGAAATCATCGCTGGAGTAAAATGCAACCCATCTGGAAGTGGATAAAGATGCTTGAGAGCGGAACGGCGGACGACTCGCATACCACTTGCGGTATCAGTCACTTTTTCTTCCACATAATAAACCCAAAAGAAAAGATAATATTCGGTTACCCGCTCGACGAATTGCAGGCATTTGCGAGTCTGAACCTAAACGTGAACCAAGTGCAACATCGGCATTTTCATCATAAACGGACTGACAGAGTTTCGAGAAGAATCGTGGGTCACAAGTACCATCTGCATCAAGAAAACCGACAAGATTTCCACGTCCGAGCCTCCAGCCCTCTTTGATTGCAGCCCCATATCCACGATTTTCCTCAAAGACGACAACCTGGACATCTTCAAAGCTCTGAGCAATTTCAATCGTCCGGTCTGTTGAACCATCACTGACGACGATGATCTCGACACCATCTAAGCCTGCTTCATGTGAGATCGCTTCTCTGGCTTCCAGACATCGAGAGATTGTTGCTCCAATTGCGTCTTCTTCGTTCAACGCAGGTATTACAATAGTAAGCCATTTTGTATTCATTGTTTACAACTCATACTTTTTTGAATGGGAGTAGAGCCTCATTCATTTGTCATAAGAAAATACTTGTGTTTCATTAAGCGGGTATTTCATAATAGGGCTGCTTACAGGGAACGGTCAATCAAAATATCCGAAATCTGAAATTCTATACAGGGATCATTCTTACAAAAGACTTTGTTAGAAATATTGCGGTTGAACAATGTTGTCGATAAATAAAAACAGAGTGTTGCCTTAAATCATCAAAATGCCATGTTGCTCGTCTGGCCAGGACATAACTAATGTATGCCACTATGTTTCTATTGAATATTTTTATGTTGGTCGTGTTGCTAATTCTCATTTATGCACTTCCAAAACGGTTTATTCAATTCGAAACTCTATCTCGATTCCGACGAATTGCTCATACCTTCAGCTCACCAAAAATATCAATTTTAACCGTTTTTATTCTCAGTTTTACTCTCGCAGCTGTAATTTCCAGCTACAAAAAACCACTCCCTCGAATCCATGATGAGTTTAGCTATCTTCTCGCTTCCGATACGTTTTCGCAGGGCAGGTTAACAAATCCGACACACCCATTCTGGAAACATTTTGAAACCGTTCATATTTTCCATCAACCAACTTACGCTTCAAAATATCCTCCTGGCCAGGGTTTATTCCTGGCTGCAGGCCAGATAGTTACTGGATATCCCATTGCTGGAGTCTGGTTGAGTATTGCACTGGCGTGTGCAGCAATCTGTTGGATGTTACATGCATGGGTGCCTCCACCGTGGGCCCTTCTGGGAGGCATCATGGCAGCCCTCCACCCCCAAATAGTATTTTGGGGGCAAAATTATTGGGGAGGCGCTGTTGCACTTCTTGGAGGTGCTTTACTATTTGGCGCTTTACGTCGAATCATAAAACAACCTCAAGTTGGTACCGCTTTAGTATTCGCAACCGGATTATTTTTTCTGGCAATCAGTCGGCCACTCGAAGGTTTTCTAACAGCAGTCTCAGCCACAATTTTGTTGATGAACTGGATGGTCAGACAAAAACAATTTCCAGGAATCGTATTATTCCGATCTGTACTCTTACCATTAAGTTTCGCGTCTTGTCTCATCGTTGCATCTCTTGCTTTTTATAACTACAACGTAACAGGAGGTATCACTCGATTTCCTTATCAAGTACACGAAGAACAATATTCACCGACACCTTTATTCCTCTGGGGCGCCCCGCGCACAAACCTGAAACCTTATAACCCACATTTGCAGAACGTCCACTTTGGATGGTCATTGGATAATTATAAAATACAGCAAACTCCTAAAGGGTATGTGAAGACATTCATTAAAAAAGTCTTGCTGCTATATATACATATTTTCGTATTTCCTCTCGGAATCCTGTTATTGATGTTACCCTGGATCGTGAGGGATCGGTGGGGAAGACCTGCAGTGATCATTGTGATCTTGATCAGTTTTTTTGATATATTTTCTGCCACGTTTTTCATGGCCCATTATCTGGCACCAATTGTTCCCCTGATTTTCTATGTTCTGATTCAAGGTCTGCGGCATTTGAGAGCATCTCGCTGGAACGATCGAAGACGAGGCCCTCTCTTTGTGGCGGGGCTCTGCTTACTCTTTATTATCGCAAGTACGATAAAAATTGCACTTTATACTTGGAATCCCAATTCACCCGAGAGGTACCATCTCGCATTACAACGGTCAAAAACGATTGAAAAATTGAACCAAATCCCAAAGAAAGACCTTATCTTCGTGAAGTATTCACCAATGCACAACCCGCATGTCGAATGGGTATTTAACCGTGCAGACATTGACAGTGCTGAGGTGGTATGGGCACATGACTTAGGCATTAAAGAAAATGAAAAACTGATCAAGTATTTTGCAGAACGAAAAGTCTGGCTAATGGATGCAAGTACGGACCCCATAAAATTGGGACCAATGAAAAAACAAACTCAAAAAAATGAAGACCGTTGATACCGATTTACGTTCATCAATTTCGATTTGCAAATTACTGAGAGATCAAACAAGTACAACCAGATTATTAATGAGTCTACAGGATTTGACCAAACAGGGAGGCATCTTGCTCACATCAAATCAGGAAGCATCGAATCGTTCTTATTCCGCTTTCAATTCGAAGTCAATCTTGATTCACATTCAGTGACTTCTCTTGTTAAAACAGGATTTTCATTGAATTGAAAAGGGACAAGTTGATTACCTGCTTCCTGTTTCTTGTACCAGAGTGACGAGATCATTGGGAAGAATCAGATAACGAAATTTCGTGCCCCGTTCTTACAAAGCTAATTGCCTGAGAACCGGACGTGCCGATCATGACTGTTTCTATCAAAGGTTGGTCAACCTCGTCCTCAGCAATCCATTCAACCAGGAAGTTGGCACCCGAGCCCCCCGAACTATCGCGGTCTTCCACCAGAAACTCAATCGTCTGAAAGGGTGACAACTTAATTGTACGGTCAAGGTAAGTCTTAACCAGCTTGCCTTGTGTGTCAAAATACTCAATTGAGTTCAAATAAACAGGTTGATGCCGATCAATGTTCCGTATACTGAGTGTGGTTTCCAGAGAAAGTGGTGCTCCGCCATGATAATAAATATGCGAATAGGATGGAACATAAACCAAGTGGTGTTCGGACAACTTCTCGATCGCTATTTTTCCGGCCTGATATTCATCGAAATTTGGTGGTTGATAACTTCTCGGCGGAGCATAAGTAAGCTGCCCTTCAATTTGCTGAAGTCGATGATCAAGATAGAGTGCCCCTGCTACAATGGCGGTAAACAAGACGCCCATAATCAAAAACAAGCCACCAATCCAATGTTCTGACAACCAGAGTATCCAAAAAGGATGTGTTTTTTGCTGCATTGCTTCCCCTCTGACAATTCTTAAACAATTTCCGAACAGCGCGCCTGAAAAATATGGTTCAGACGGATTGAGACACTTCCTGTCGGCTGATGTATTAAACACTACCTCAGCCAGCATGAAAAAGTCACCCCGACTGACCGTGTCGACTATGGCATCTGTTTCTGTAACTCATCCAGGCGAGACAGGCAGTTTTTTACCAGCGGGACCAGTCGTTCATCCGACTGACCGGCGGCCTCGATCATGGAATGATAATACTGCACAATCTCTTTCGGCGAGGCGCCGAAGTGCCCCCAGAATTCAGCGCGGTCTTCGGTCTGCAGATCAAACAGCATCGCTTCCAGATTATGCAGCTTGTCCGCGAGTTCAATCGCCCGCGCGCCGAGTGATGCCTGCTGCATTACTTCAATATGATCCCGCTTACGATCGCGCCAGCTCCGCTTTGCGCCTTCCAGAGTCTCTTTCTCTTCGGTCATTTCCCTGACGTACAGCACGACATCATCAGAAAAGGTTCTCTCCAGATCCTCAAAAGTCAGCGCGGTATCTTCTACGACGTCATGCAGGACAGCAGCCGCCAGAATTGATTCATCATGAAAGCCCGCCTTCATCAGGATCAGACAGACCCTCATAGGATGTGCGATATAAGGAATTCCGGAAGACTTGCGTTTTTGAGACTTATGAGCTTCCGCCAGCCGAATGGCATGTTCGACCACCGGAGAGTGAAGTGTATCCATACCGCAAACTCTGATTTAACGTTGTTCGTTCGAAGTATCCTGAGAGTGCCTGAACTGGTTGAAACGCGTGTATTCCCAGTGACGATACAAGGCAGATTTCTTCAACAGGTTTGACTGACTGTCGACAGCTTCCACTTTGCCTTCGTGAATCAGGACAACCTGATTAACACGTCGCAGGGTCGTGATGCGGGAAGGAATCACCAGCACGGTCCGGTTCTGGAAAATCCGGGAGTATTCATCGACGAGCAGCGGTTTGGTATCTTCGTCGAGCGGCCCTTCCGGTTCTTCGATGATCATCAGAGCAGGTTTTCTGAGTAATGCTCGTGCCAACCCTAGTCGAAAACATTCGCCTGAGGTCAGCTCTTCTCCATGCTGCCCCAGCACGGTCTCGTACCCTTGAGGTAAGTTCTGAATAAACTGATGAGCGTGAGCTTCTTTGGAAGCCGCAATAACTTCCTGCAACGAAAAGCGTTCATCGCCACAGTGGATATTCTCTTTGACGGTTCCTGTCAGACAGGGATCGTTACCACTCACATAAATTGCTTCAGCCCGCAGAGATTCTAGAGTCACCCAGGCAGTGTCTTCGCCATCAATCAGAACCCGACCTGATTGTGGTTCAATAAACCGTGGTACCAGATAACTCACAGCCCGAGGGCCAGTTCTTCCAGTGAGACCAGAGCCGTACTGGTACCTGCGGGAATTTTTAAATCAAATCCCTTCAGAATACGGGACGCTTGTCCTGAGAGTTTATAGCTGACATTTTCGAACTGCAGTGCCTGCGACAAAGGCTCTAGAAACTTGGCTCCTACTGCCTGACTGACTTCCGGAATTTGATTGAGATAACGATAGATCGAACTCGCAGCAATATTGGCCTCAGATCGTATTTTGATAAGCTCATATAATCTGTTGACCGGTAAATAGAAGAAGGCAAAAATCCCAACGATTAAGATTGCTGCAGACAGTGGCAAGCTCTCTGGATTCAAAAGAACTTTGTAACCGACCAGAAACACTACCAGACAAGAGCAGAACACAGCGAGACCTCGAGCAATTCGATGTACCCAACCTTCATTGCGTTTCAAATTAGCTGTGTTTTCAGTATATTTTTCGAGATGATTTTGAAAGCGTTCATGTTCGACCGTCTCCATCCCGTACCCACGCACCAGGCGGGTACTGCGAAGATTTTCAGCTAACAATGAAAGTTCATTGTTAATTGACACCTTCGTTTTCGCATTCTGAATTTCATATTCTTTTCGATGTTGGAGTAAGAAATACCAGGCTGCAGCCAAAGGAATCATGCACTGAAATGTAAGTCTCCAATCAATAGAAATTGTAAACAGCAAAAGAATCAGGAGTGTTATCACTTGTCGTGACAGCCGATAAACCCATTGAAAGACACCACTTTCCACAACACTTACTTCAGTTATAAATAAATGGAAAGCCTGATTTGTTTCTTTTTCAGATAGATCTCCAGGCCCCAGTCTCAATGACTGGCGATGAAGCATATTCCGTAATGTCATAGACGCAAGCTGAGAAATTTTCTGACTGAGCTGTCTTGATCGCCAGCGAATTAATAAGCGAATACTCGCAAGTATTAATGCAATCAGGATCAGAGTAAATAAAGCAGACTGGTTTTCCTGAAGTAAAGGAAAACGCTGGTAGACGTTTTTGAGTACTCCTGCCTTATATTTGTTCTGTATCCACCAAACTGATGGCAGAATTCCGGAATCCGTCAGAGTCAGATTGAGGGGAACTACAGGCAGAGGTAATTCTGTTTTTTTCTCTTCAGGTTGACTCTCAGTCGAATTTGTGTCAACACCTTCGTCCGCTTTATTTTCTGCATTTGTATTCGTGGATTCAGCTACTGAAATTGCTTGATCAGCATCCGGTGGTATCGTCTGAAAATCCCTGAGATCCTGCAACATTTGGACATTCTGTTGTCCCCTGACCGTGATTCTTCCTCGATGATTGAGCAAGTCAATAATCAGAAATAAATCGGCAAGCAGTAAAGCCAGAAACAGACCATTTATGATTGACCAGAACAAGACTGACCTGGCAGGCCCATGAAAGAGATCCCGCGCTGGGAACGCGCGGTGGAATGCGTTGGGCTGACGGTTTAACACAGGCCCCACCGAATCTGTTTAAAAATAATTGACAAAAGAAGCTTGTTCCCTGTTGATTAAGCAAGGTCACGATCTTCAAAAAGTATAAAGGCAACCAGAATTGCAATTCCGGAATAGAGCAGACAGTTTAACGCTGAATAACCAATATAGACAGGCGGAACGACAGTTCCTGTTGCCACCGCTGGAGACACATTAAAGTTATCAAGGTTCGGCAGAATAGTAGCGATTAACTGACCCGTAAATTTTACGAATTCCAAACCTTCTGCCTTAGCTTGCACCAGGTTTGGTGTCAGGTGGCCAATGATGTAGATACTAAAACATGCAATCATATTCACCATCATTGGTAAGCGGGTTGAAATGGCGACGCTGATCGCGGCCAATATCGCAACTTCCATATAGATCAAAAGAATTCCCGGTAAGATCAGCCAGACCGCAGCCATCTTTTCTGCGTGAGTAGGTACTTCTTTAGAAGCTTCCCTGGCATCATAGCCAACTTTGAAATAAACAAGTAACAGAAACGTAATCACCATAGGCAGCATCAGCCAGACGACGGCTCTCAAAATACCCAGATATTTTCCCACAATAAACTGTCGACGATTAATAGGTTTAGACAGCAAGGTCATTGCCGTTTTTCCTTCAATTTCATCGGCAATGCTGGTACTGGCAGACCAGACCGCTAATAAAAGGCTGCAGATCAATATCGTTGCCAGACCACAGTCCATTAACATTTTGACATCATCGCCCAAAGAAAAGAAAGGCAGAAATGTATTCAGCAAAAGTAGAATCAAACCTAATGCCAGCAAGAGCAAGTAGACTGGTTGTCGAATAGCCTCTTTTGTCGTGGCTCTGGCAATCACACCAGCCTGCGTATTCGCGGTCGCGATAAACAAAGCAAGAAAGTAGAGCAAAACTCCTGCTCCTGTTATCCACCATTGCACTGTCAGTCCAGCATTCTCAGCAGAAAAACCACCAGGTTTTCCATCATCAAACCCACCGATCAAGTTATATAATAATAATTGGGAAAAAATAAAATTTGTGGTATCACCTTACAGGTGCGTGATCTCACGGATATTCTACGAAACAGACTGAATGGAATGTTGGTTTTATTTTTGAACTTCCTTAAAAAAAGCGAGCTCTCATTACCAAACCAACTGACTCCAAGTAAATGTTACTTTACCGA
Source organism: uncultured Planctomycetaceae bacterium (assembly GCA_942492165.1). Classification (GTDB taxonomy): domain Bacteria; phylum Planctomycetota; class Planctomycetia; order Planctomycetales; family Planctomycetaceae; genus Gimesia. The sequence continues at coordinate 4,480 of CALOEF010000025.1, read as the reverse complement.
GAAAAGGTAACGAAAGTAAAGAATGTGAAGCAAATCATAAGGTGTTTTCGCTAATCTAGCAGGAATGTCCGCTATAAACTGCCAAATCTGACGCCTGTCATTTCGAATGTGACTCGATTCTGGATGATTTAATGTTCAATTGTAAAATTCTGACACTTAAGATCAGGGGCGGCTTCCTGAATCGATACATCTGTCACATTTGTTGCAAACATCAGCATCACCTCATCAAAAAAGTCGTCCAGAATTGCTTTGCTGTCAGCCTGGGCCACTAACTCCACACTGCCATCGGATAAATTCCTGACAAATCCAGCCAGGAGATATCGCTGCGCAACTTTTGAGGTACGGTAGCGAAAACCGACACCCTGTACGCGTCCCTGAAAAACAGCTCGTAGAGAAACCATTACAGTTGTCAATTCCGATCATGAGAATTCAGCGCATCATATCAGTCATTTTCTGGCCTGACATCGTTAAAGATAGAGAGAAAAACACACCCCAGCAAACATGATGCGCGTGTGACCAGAGATGAAAGTAGAAGGCCCTTGAAGTACTGAAATGAGACTCAGATTAGCAGGTAATCAGGGAGAAGGTGTTTTCTCTATTATCTTCTGCCCAGGCGAGGGTGGTTCTGAAAAATCGATACACAACTCCTCCCTCACAATACTCATACTTCGTGGCGCATCGATACCTAATCTGACAGAATTGGGGCCGATGCGAACAATCGTTAATGTTACATCATCACCAATTCGAATTCGCTCGCCGGGTTTACGTGATAATACAAGCATTTCTTTTCGAATCCTTCGTTATTAGTACCCTCATACTTCCATGTAACCTTTCCAGAAAGGTTGAAGCCAAATTGCAGGATGAGGGTAATTTAAGAGTACTCATCTTGGTAGTTTACTGAAAACAACTTGATTCCCAGCCAATACTGCCATCACTACGATGTCGACATCAGTATGATAACACCTTTTCAATTAATCTGTCTACCCCAGTCTTGAAAATAACAGAGACACCTCTTGAGCACCCGAAAACTGCACGCCAAACACCCTGTTTAACCCAAAATACTGCCTGTTTACCGGGCATCTCAACCGATGCCTGAAATACAGGCAGTCTCTCGTGGATGGATTTGTGAATCAAAGCGGGACCATGATCGCTTCTGAATCAGTAGCAGAAACCCACAAACAAAACAGATGACAAATTCCGATATACTGGAACCTCTGTTTTAAAGTGGCACGATCGCGACCAGGTACTTTTCAACTCCAGGAGCGAAGTCGAGTGAAAACGTACCCTGACCACAATTTAAAAAAGATAGAAAAAGAAGCAGGAAAACCAGTTCGCAACCGCTTGACGATTCCAGCATCGATCGTCAGTCTTTAGCATCAGCGTAAATTAACTCGAGATGTCTGCCTCAATAGCAGGGGAATGTTATGATTCGGATTGGGATTATCGGCGTAGGTTTTATGGGAATGGCTCACTATGAGGGAGCCAAAAAACTTAAAGGAGCCAAAGTCACAGCAATTGCCACTCGCAATTCCAAAAAACTGGCGGGGGACTGGAGCAGTATTGAAGGCAATTTCGGACCTCGTGGTGGTCAGGTCGACTTATCAAAGGTAAAACAATACTCCGATTACCACGACCTGCTGTCTGACCCTGACATTGACCTGGTTGACATCTGTCTCCCGACGGAAATGCATGAAAAAGTAGCCCTGGATTCAATCCATGCTGGCAAACACACACTCGTCGAAAAACCGATTGCCATTGATCTCAAAGCCGCAAATAAAATGGTAAAGGCAGCACAAAAAGCAGGCGTTCAGTTCATGGTGGCACAGGTATTACCGTTCTTTCCTGAATTTCAATTTGCAGTCGAATGCGTACAAAGTAAAAAATACGGCAAACTTCTGGCAGCACATTTCCGTCGCGTGATGGCTCCTCCTAAATGGTCTGAAAATATCGAAGACTTTCAGAAGCTGGGAGGCTGGGGAGTCGATTTACACATTCACGACAATCATTTAATTAGCCTGATGTGTGGTGTTCCGCGTAAAGTAACTTCACGTGGAATTGAGAGCAAAGGTTTTGTGAACCATGTACATACCGTGTACGATTATGATGATCCCAATCTGGCCATTAGCTGTGTCAGTGGCGGCATTGCCACACGAGGTCTGGAGTTTGCTCATGGTTACGAACTCTATTTTGAAGATGCCACGGTTTTATTTGGTGCAGGAACAATGGGTACAGGCAAGAAAAAAGAGTGGGTTGTCAGCCAGCCACTGACTCTCATTACGAAAAATGGCCAGCTGAAACACCCGAAACTAAAAGGGGGAGATGCCTGGTGTGCGGCATTTACACTGGAATTACAGGCGGCAGTTAATGCGATTCAATCTGGAAAAGAACCAGAAGCGTTATCAGGAGCTCTGGCGAGAGATGCACTCAAGATTTGCTACGCGGAAGCAAAAAGTATCCAGACTGGCCGATCCATACCAGTTAAATAAGTGTCCTTCACTCAGAATATACACTCTCGCATAACCACACCGCCGAATCTCGAACGATTTTCGAATTACGGCGGTGTATTTATTTGGTAATTCTTCATGTGAGAGCTAATCTGTTTTTTTAAATATCTATATCCTTGAATATCTGACAGTATTATTTCCATGCTAGAAAATCTTCCTCTCCAATCCATGAAATATAAAGGGCTCACGATAGAGGGATACTCTCGTGCTGCCGTTCAGAGCTATTGGAGAATACCAGAACTGAAACTCGGTTTTGATATGGGAGGCAGCCCCTGGTCATTTATGGGGACTTCTACCTTTTTTATCTCACATGCACATTTAGATCACATGGCGGCTTTACCCGCTTACGTCGCTCGTAGACGAATGATGAAAATGAGTCCGCCCTCTATATATCTGCCCGAAGAAGCCGTGGATCCAGTCTGGAATATGTTAAAAAGCTGGCAGCAACTGGATCGAGGACGCATGGAATGTGAGTTGATCGGACTTAAGGACGGCGAAGAAATTCAGCTTTCCAGAGAGCACGCCGTAACGGCATTTCGCACAAAACATACAGTACCATCTCTCGGTTTTCAGGTCTGGGATTGTCGAAAAAAATTGAAATCAGAGTACATCGGAAAACCTGAAACAGAAATCCGAGATGCGCGAATGTCAGGAATCGAAGTCAGCGAAGAAATTCGCGTTCCTTTGGTTTGTTACACTGGAGATACAGCTCCTGCTGGTCTGGATCATTTCGAGACAGCCTATCAATCCAAAGTGCTGATTACTGAAATGACGTTTTATCGTCCTGAACACCGGCGTGAAAAAATTCATAAGTTCGGCCATATGCACCTCGATGATCTGATTGAACGTGCTGACCGATTTCAAAATGAATTAATCATTCTGGCACATTTCAGTACGCGATATCATGACAGCCAGGTGATGAATGCCATCAAAAAACACATGCCAGCGGAATTACAACAGCGGGTGCACCTCTGGATGTAACGCTTCTGAAGCAGCCCCTCGTCTTGTTGAGTTCGCATCGTTCCAAGAAGTGGTTCGAAGCCTTCATAGCTTCAGCGTTGAACAAATGACGTAAAAAAGCCTGGAGGAAAACAGGTTCATCCAGGCTGATCACTTTTCAGCTTACAGGAGCGTCGGGTTACGAGTTGATTTCGTAACCTTTTCTTTGTTCACGGCTCTGCCACTGATTGGCATCGTCATCACCGATAATCTGCTCTGTTTTGGGGTCCCATTTCAGAGAACGATTCAAACGAATTGCAATGTTAGCCAGATGGCAGGTTGTGATCGCGCGATGATGTGTCTCCACATCAGATATTGGTTGCTCGCGAGCATCAGCACATTCATAGAAATTACGCATATGATCACCAGGTTGACGCCCTTTGTAGAGCTTCTTAATGGTATCGCTGGATAGTGGGTTCGCCTTCAGGTCTTCAACAGGTTTACCTGTTAAATCTCCACGACTGACGAACATCCGTCCTTTCGTACCTTTAAACAGAATCCCATTGCGTCCATCACTCTTGATCGTCATTTTTACTTCATTTGGGAATAGACACTGCACTTCAAATTTGGACGCAACATTGTAGGCATCATCTTTCGTCGGCATGCCATTCTTCAGTGGAATCGGATGCACGGCTGAAATGGGAACGACCTGAGTCGGACCAGAATGATCCATGCCGATACCCCACTGGGCAATATCAACATGATGAGCGCCCCAATCGGTCATTTTTCCACCAGAATATTCATACCACCAGCGAAACTCATAATGACCTCGTGTTTTGGCTCTCCCCTTCTCGCCTTCACCGGCTTTCCAGCGATAATCTGTCACGGGAGCTTGACCGAGCCATTTTTCCCAATTCAAAGTTTCAGGAACATCAGCAACCGGTAGAACCCCACTGGGAGCTATTCCACCAATAACGCACTCTACCTCGGTAATTTTACCCAAACGACCTTCCTTAATAATCGCCAAAGCGTTCAGG
>CALOEF010000024.1:0-6777 GCA_942492165.1 uncultured Planctomycetaceae bacterium | reverse complement strand
CCCCAGATATGCGTGGCGGAATTCACAAACCAGGTTGCATGCAAGACATAAAACAATCTCACAAACATCCCATACACGACCATGCTGATGGCTGTGTCTGTTCCACCCAAAGCATAACCAATTCCATATAAAGTTGCGCCCATGCCAAGATGCCAGAACAGAAACGTTTTCTGTAATAAACGCATGAAGGGATCTTTAAGCAAATCGGGAGCATAGCGTTCGTGGGTCGCAGTCACTTCTTCAGCATTGTGAAAAGGTACCAGCCAGAGAATGTGGCTCCACCAACGACCTTCGCGCGGTGAATGCGGATCTTCAGGCTGATCGCTATAGAGATGATGTTTGCGATGATTGGCCACCCATTGAATCGGGGGTCCCTGCCCGGCCAGTAAGCCGATCAAACCAATCAATCGAAAGAGGGTCGGATACGTCTGAAAACTACCGTGAGTTAACAAACGATGATAGCCCATGCAAATGCCAATGCAGCCGGTCAGCCAGCCGAGAAAGAGGCACGTAAAAAATCCGGTCCAGGTAAAATAAAAGGGCGCTGCCAGCAGTCCTAAATGAATGGTGGCTACCCAACCGATGGTCGCCCAATCCTTGAATGTATATTTGCCAGGCTGTGTCGCCTCAGCAGGGATGTCTTGAGCAGAAATGTCCTCAGCAATAATCGTGTCTGTTTCCAGAACAGGGGCAGTCGTCTGCAATGAGTTCATTCAGTATAGCCGATGCTGATAGTGTATGTGTGATTCTAAAAAACCGGCAGATTCTAGGGGGTTTGGTAAATGGTGTCTATAGAAATGAGTTTGCTGGGAGGAGATAAGCCAAGTATTGTGACTATAGTGCGTAAGAATCATACCGATAGCCTGTTGAATGAACAAATCTGGCTATTCATCAGTCTGATGGCTACATAAGAAACTTTGCCAATCTGCTGGTAATTCCTGTTTAGGAAGGTAGACGTCGGGCTTATTTAACAGCTCAATTTCGAAGATCACCTTTTCGACTGAGATTTCATCATAAGTTAAACGACGCATAATCACTTCATTCCGTGTGTTCTTTTTTAAGAGTAAGAGCCCCAATCCTGATACGTCTCCAAAACCATTCCGCCATGCCGTTATCTGCTCATTCGGTATTTTTGCTAGATCAAGCTGATAACAGGCAATCGGATTGGCATCGATCAAGTCAAGTATGACTGGATCATGCGAGTAAATGTGTTCGTGCCAGAGAGTTCCATGACTCCAGGAAGCCATTGCGCTAATGAGCACCACTTTTCCTTTATCCAGATCGTTGTGTATCTCTGACACCGAGTAGGGAGCCCAGTCGATCACGTCTGTTTTTGAATTTGACTGCATCAAAATAAAAACAATGACAATACTGACGCAACCGAACGTAGCAAGTCGTATTCTCGGCCTGGCTTGCATCCGTCTTGCTCTCTCATTAAGTATTTCGATTCATTACTACAGATCACCATATTGACCGGCGAGAACGACCACGTATCCATCGGGATCCCGAATCCAGATCTCTCGGTGATTGGCATTCGGGTTGACCTGGGGGCCTTCCAATATCTCGGCAGCCATTGAGTTGGCACGTTTGACTGCGCCATCAAAATCGTCAATCTGAAACCAGAGTAATACTCCGTTCCCTTTTAGCTGCTCGGGATCTCCCAGGTGAGGATGTTCGTGTACATCCCATTGATGCAGCTGTAAGACTATTTCATCAGACTGACCAAGTAACCGTTCATACTCTGTACCACCATGCCCACTGCGACAGTTGATTAATTGCTGATACCAGGCACTACTGGCTTCAACATCTTTGACAGCGATAAGAGGTTGTGGATGCACTGTCTACTCCCTTGATATGGAACCGGTGAATTGCAATCTGATTTTATTATACCATGTCAAACACCTCTATGAAAATAAAGAACTCTTCTTCCCGAGCATTGTTTCAGTGAACGCAGAAAGTAGAAGCGAAACGGTGACGCTGATTGTGATCGCTTTCGTATACTTAGAAATAGGATTAGCGTTATGATCACCCGGTCGATATAATCCGTGCATGATTAACAGGAAATTCCCCGCTTAAATCTTTAAGCCTGGTTCAACGCTGCATAAAAACAATACGACCTTGAGGAGACACCCTTGAATAAAGACGAATCTAATCAAAACGAACCAGCAGAAAATAAAGAAGGTCGACGTAATTTCCTGAAAGGGAGTGCTGCGGCCGTTGGTGCCGGCCTGGCTGCCTCGGTTCCCGGTATTTCGGAAGCCGCTGACAGTGATTGCGAGATGAAAAACCCATATGGCCCTCGCCCCGGTGGAGGTATCAGTCTGCCGGATTACTACAAACCCTGGCCGGCTATCAAAAACCGCAATGTTTACATGCCTGGCACGGAAATTCTACCGAAAAACGAAATGCGTATTTCGTTCCTGGGTAGTACGCCCTGGCCACCAACGCGATTGCAATCAGGTACATCGATTCTGGTCGAGCTGGGTAATGGAGAGTCTCAGCCGCGACGTTTTTTCTTCGATTTAGGTAATGGCAGCATCTCGAATGCGATTGCAATGTGTGCTCCGCCCCTTGATCAATGATATCTTCCTCAGCCATCTGCACGCCGACCATTATGCAGACCTGCCTTATATGTATCCCTTCCGGGCGTTTTCGGGTGGCTTTACTCCCTTGCGGGTTTACGGTCCTTCAGGAAGAACGCCTGAATTGGGAACCAGTCACATGATCAAACACATGAAAGAGATGAACCGCTGGCATGAGGAAAACTTCAATGCCTGCCCTATCGGTGATGGTATGGATATTGAGGTCACTGAATTTGACTGGAAAGAAGAAAACGGCATCTGCTACAACAAAGATGGAGTGGTTGTTCGTCACTGGCCACGTTCGCATGTGAAAGATGGTGCTTCTGCTTACCGCCTGGATTGGGAGGATGCGGGTCTTTCTTTTGTCTGGACCGGCGATGGCCGCCCCGACGAACTGTCGGCCAAGTATGGCAAAGGAGTCGATGTCTTTGTGTCTGAAGGCACGATCGATGTGCCTTCCCTCTCATCGATGAAACTGGGCGCTCCTGCAGAACTCTGGGAGTATACCATCGATATCTTTCATACGATGTATTATGCAGCTGGCTATCTCTTTAAACAGACACAGCCACGCATGGCTGCGATTTGCCATTACGAATATGCGGGCCCTGCTCTCGAAGCGGAGTCGACTGCGGAAGTGCGATCCAACTGGGATGGTCTGTTTATGTTCGGCGGTCCGGATGTACAAGTGATAAACGTTACGAAAGACGCGATCTGGTCACGTGAGGCCTTAATGCCCGATGGTGCGGCACCTGCATCAATGGATCCACGCTGGTTTCTTAAACCGGGCGAAAAGCTGCCCAAAGAAATTAAGCTTCCAACGCCAACGATGCCGCGCGAAGTTCAACAAGAGCAGTTCGTGCGCGATCTGGAAATCGATCCCAAGAAATATTATCCGCCAGATGCTTATCGTAAACCGGTCCAGAAGTGGCCTGGTGTCACTCTGAATCCACGAGAGATGCTTGAAGCGCGCGGCATCAAAGTCGACGACGATAAGTAAATTGATGCAATCGCAACCGGCACGTTATTGACTTATTCGTCACGTGTTTTTCACCATTCCGAGATCAAAATGAATGAAGATTCGATTCCAATACTCGCTCCTGCTCCGAGAACCGAGCCCATTTTTATAGAGGGACGCGATCCTGTTCCTGTCACGTTGTTAACAGGGTTTCTGGGTGCCGGTAAAACGACGCTCTTGAATCGCATTCTCAACGGTGAACACGGACTGCGGGTCGGCGTGCTGGTGAATGACTTCGGTGCGATCAACATCGATGCGGAGCTTGTTGAGGGTGTCGAAGAGAATACGATCAATCTGACTAATGGTTGTGTGTGCTGTGAAATTCGTGATGACCTTGTCAACTCTCTGGAGCAGTTACTCACTCGCGAAGATGTGATTGATTATGTAATTCTGGAAGCAAGTGGCGTGGCCGACCCGGAGGGGATCGTCATGACATTCCTGGATCAACGCTATGAAAAAATACTGCGTCTGGACAGTATTACCTGTATTGTCGATGCGGAAGCAATTTTCACACACGCTGACAACGATGACCTCTCTGCATTGAAATTACGTCAGATTGGTTTTGCTGACATGGTCGTGCTCAATAAAGTTGATCTCGTTGGGCCTGAACATATCGAGGTCATTGGTGAGTGGATCGGCCAGCACCTGAACCGGATTCGAATTGTGAACGCCGTCCGCTGTGAAGTTCCGCTCGAAGTTTTACTGGCAGTGGGCCGCTTTGATCCTGTCCATTTAGAAACTCAAAAGCAGAGCCTCAATGCAAAAGGAGATCCACGGCAACATGATGCCGCCAGTCAGATGTTTGAAACATGGAGTTACAAATCCGATCAACCATTCTCGCTGGAAGCGTTACGCGAGATGGTACGACGCGAGTTACCGGCGTCTGTTTACCGCTGTAAAGGTATCGTTTATATCGCTGATTCTCCTGATAAGCGGTTCGCACTACAGGCAGTGGGCCGGCGCACTGAGTTAGCGGAAATTGGTGATTGGGGTGAACGTAAACCGTGCACACAGATTGTTGCCATCGGTTCCTCTATCAACACTGAGGAATTAACACAAAAATTTGACGCATGCCTGCTGCCGAAATAGACGGTCATTTCGATTGGACAGAATAAGGAACAGCAACGACGTTATTTCCTGCAAACATCAAACTCGATGTATTGATAACGGGCACGTGCTTCTTCCGTCAGTGGAATTGGTTCTTTGAGGGCAATATCACACCATTTCAATTTTGAAAGGTGTGGAATTGTTGCAAGGAGACTTAACCGTTCATCAGTGAGTGTCATTGGGTCCCTGATTTCTAAATGCTGCATGTTCGATAGCCAGGGCAGAACGTGAGCAGACCCTTGATCGAATTCAAGAGAATCTACAGTCAGTTTTTTGAGAATTGGCATTTGGGCCAGCAGTAGCAGTGTTTCCTGATCCAGGTTGAGATTCTGGCAATAAAAATATTCCAGATGCTCCAGTCTTGTCAGCGGTTGTAATGCTGAGGGTTCGGGTAATGAAACTGGTACATGAAATTCTTTCAGATCTGGGAAGCAGGCTAATAGACCCAAGGCGATTCGCGCCTGGTCCCCCTGCAAGTGGTCGCCTGCGTCCCAGCCAATCGCGAGAGATTTGATGTGAGAATGGTGCTTTGATAATTGTTCAAGTAAGTAGATCATAGCGGCGGGTTTACCAGAAGGCATTTTGAGTACTTCCAGATTCGGAGCACAGATCAAAGCATTTGCTAATTTCTGTTGTGGAAATATTTCGTAGATTTTCAATTTTTTCAGTTTTTCACGATGAGGTCCTTTCAAAAAATCGATCATCATTTTCTGTGTCACTGACCCGAAATCAACCTCAACACAGACAAGAGTCTGACAGGCAGTCAATTTTTCCCAAAATGAGGCGACCTTTTCTGGTTCAAGCAATCCGATGACCTTCAGGTCTTCCAGTGCAGGTAATTCCGTCAGTTTTTCCAAGACTGGCGAGGAAAGTTTGGTCCTTCCCAAATTGAGATGAAGTCGCCGCAGATTTTTATTCTGGACGATTTTTTCCAAACCTGCATTACTGAGATTCGAATACAAAACTTCCAGGTTCGTTAAATTTGCAAGATTTTGAAGCGCGGTATAACCCCGTTCGTTAATGTGACAGTATGAGAATTTGATGCCCGCTAAATTGGAAACTCCCGCCAGTGACTCAATGCATTCATCCAGTTCAGGATTTGATTGATCTCGCGTCCCATAAAACCAGATCCTGACAGGAAATGGTAGCTGATTAATCAGGGGGATCGTTTTTTTGAGCACTTCTGCATGCTGATAGACTTTCTTTCCATTTACAGTCTTTCTGGGATTCCCCACCCAGATAACGAATGACTCTTGGCCAGTGGGGAATCGAATGCTCAGCTTCTGGTTTCTGATCTGCTGGTAAATCGAATCTAAAGACGGATCGAGCCAGGGAGCCTGCTCGATCTGCGATTGATTCAGAGCAGGCGGAGATCGTTTTGAAATGCGGCTGGCAAGAAGTAGATTGATATCATCTAATCGTTGCTCTTGCTGATTGAGTCCAGAACGTACTGACTCCTGCGCGTCCCCTTGATCTGTGACCTCTTTTTCCGTAACAGCACTATTTGATTTCTCGGAGTTCACGAGAAAGCCACCGATACCCACCAGTGCAATAATCACTGCAACCACTGGACAGATCAATTGGCGAAACATAGAGTCTCTCCCCATTACTCAATGCCTGTATCTCATCGCAGGCATCTTATTTAACACAAACCTTCTGTCAACTGATTCTTTTCAGCCGTGTGCATCTAGTCCAGTATTACATTGTATAGAACAATGTTGATTTTGTCTGATTTTTGTATCATTAATCTCAAAACCGTGCCACACATCAGAACATAAATCCACATATACACTTATGAAAAATAGAGGACGTATAAAAAAGCTATTCCCACATAAAAAACGATCTATTCTTTATATTCCCCCTGATTTTACACAAAAGTCTGTAACGCGACATTCCATTCTGCGCTTAGTCATCCAGTTGTGCATTATCTGACTTTAAACAATAGGGGGCTTTCAAAATGACTCTTCGCTGCGATTTATCGATAAACTACGGACGCGCCGAACTCTTTGAACGAAAATTACGGCAGACAATTAACCAGGGCAGTTTGTCTTTGATGATTTGTGTTGGTCATCG
>CALOEF010000023.1:0-16929 GCA_942492165.1 uncultured Planctomycetaceae bacterium | reverse complement strand
ACAACTTGCTCAGATTAAAAGAATCGGGCGTTAACTTGGCTTTGACTGCCGCTTTGAGCAACACGCCAAATGCGGCCGTCTTCCCGATGTGGAATATACCACTTCTTGCCGGCTACCTTCCTTCGTCCAGTGGGTGATGAAATTATCATACCAGTCGGCAATATAGAGGGCACCATCGGGACCTACTGTAGAATCAACGGGCCGAAACCAGAGATCATCAGTGGTGATGAAGTCGCCGGCGGCACGCGTGGCGAATGTGGAACCGCGGTTTTCAACGGTGCTCCAGCGCATGGCGCTGTGGCGAATATTGGGGGCGATACAGTGGTTGTTAAAGCGTTCCGGAAACGCGCCGCCCTGATAAAGCACGAATCCACCAGTCAGGCTGTCACCGACATAGCCGTGATGTTTCACCGGTTGAAAGTATCCATAAGTATGCGGGTTGTGCAGCGGCCCATGTTTGCCAAAACCTTTGACATAATAAGCTCCCTGCACATGGTGACACAGTGGTTCGACTGTATTTCCTGCGGCGAACAGATTGCCCAACCGGTCAAAGTCGATGCCCCATGAATTGCCACCCCCTTCCGCGAATAACTCAAACTGTTTCGTGAGGGGATGATAGCGCCAGGCGCCTTGCTGAAATCCAATGCCTCGAATGTTGGCGGTTACGGTGCTGCCTTGCACTCCATACAACCAGCCATCCGGCCCCCAAGTCAGCGAGTTTGCGAATGCGTGTGCGTCTTCCATTCCGAAGCCGGTGAGTAAGACTTCGGGAGCGGAATCGGGAACATCATCCTGATTCCGATCGGGATAAAACAACAGGTAAGGAGGTTGAGCCACAAATACACCACCATGTCCGATAGCAAACCCGGAAGCGAGGTTCAGGTCGGAGAGAAAATCTTTTGTTCGATCGATCCGCCCGTCGCCGTTGGTATCTTCATAAATCGTGATGCGATCTGCTCCCTTCGGCCCTTTTGGTGGAGGGGCTGGCATTTTATCGTATTGGGTCCTCAGGTACTGATCGACTTTGACGGCTTTCAATCCGTTGGGAATTGGATACTGTAAATATTGCAGCACCCACATTCGTCCTCGGTCATCAAAACTGATCGACAGAGGTTGGGCCACCTGCGGTTCACTCACCGCAAGGCTGATATCAAGTCCTTCGGGCAGCTTGAATTTCTGAACCGTTTCTGCGGGTGGAAGTCCATCAGCAAACGCAGAACTACAACACAGAAACACGGCTCCGAAAAAACCAACGACACTCAACAGACGTAATCTATTTGCGGGCATGAAACTTCTTTTCTGGAAAACCGTTCAAGTTTGAGGAGGCCTACAACGGGGAGAAAGAATATTATCACCCGAGTGAACCACTGGTGTCCAGTGTGAGAAGCGGGATTGGACGATTCAATGCGCAAAAAACAAACGCATTGATTCTGTTTCACTGCGCCAATGGTAGACGAAAAGAGGCGGCCTGCTCTGAATTGCGAACAAACAGTTGATCCCCCACCATGACAGGGTGGTTCCAGGTTTTACCTTCGAGCGCTTGAAACTTTGCGAGTTCTGTGTGTGCATCTGGATCAGCTTTGAGCAAAACGACTTCGCCTTTTTCGCTGATAACCAATAATTGTCCTGAGTCATTCAGCAACAGGACCTGTCCCTTTCCGTAGCGGCCCCCTTTCCATTTACGTTTGCCGTCTTTGAGATCGATGCAAGCGAAAATGGCGCCGTCGAATCCATATGCGTGACCTTGATGAACTACGAAATCATTGAAGTCTGGTTTCATCTGTGTTGAAGTCCAGACTTGATCCGCCGACCATTGGCCATCATTGTTTGTAATATGAATTTTCTGAATGCCTTCACCCATACCGGTCGCCAGCAGAATGGAGTCACCCTCGATGGCCTGGGGTTGTAACACACGGTAGCCTCGGAACGCACACTCGTAGTTTAACAGCACTTTTCCATCGGCAGGATTGATCAGGTTCAGCTCTTTGTTGGTCAGCATCGCGATGACATTTTGACCTGCAACGGTGATCAATTGCGGCGAGCTATAAGAATGATCGCCAGCGTCGTGAATCGTTTGCTTGATTTTCAGGCACTGTCTGCAGACAATCCCGGCAAATAAAACAATTGTATAGCACGGCGATTTACTGTCTCAATAAAATAGCATTATTTTTTTCTGAGTTCTTCAGAATAAAGTACTACTGAAAAAAACGTTGATCAAAGTCAAAACAGGGACTTTTTTTAACTTCGATCTTCCAACCGCAATAATTTGCTGTCGCGGTCACTGGATGCTGCGAGCTGTCATGGGTAAAACAGTCAACGGTACTCCGTTTGGCACGTATTCTGCTTTAACAGTATCGGATACTGAATTTTTGTGGGATCTCTACGCAAACTGCGAACCAGTGTTTGTATCAATCACCAGATTCCCCAGCCCGCACTCAAATCGATTGAAATAACACACATCGATATTACAGGGGCATTTTGAATGTTTCAGAGCAGATTTTTTCTCTCACCATAAATGTAAAACCGTCACTATTTCTAGCGCTCAATGAAAATGAAAAGGTTAAAACAGTGAACACCAAACTTCAGCAAAGTCCCAATTCACCCACAACGTACTCTGGTGCCAGCAACGGCAGCAAGACCGCTCCCGGCTCCGCTCGATCAGCGGCCATCGCGGCTGTGACCGGCTACACGTCAAACCGGGCTCCCATGAATTTTCAAGAAACACCTACGGGCGATCTCTTCAATGCGAATGTCTTTTCCACGAAGGTCATGAAAAAACGATTGCCGAAAGAAATCTACAAAAAACTGGTTCGCACGATTGAAGAGGGCGAAAAACTGGATTGCTCTACCGCAGACGTTGTAGCAGCAGCCATCAAAGACTGGGCCATCGAAAAAGGGGCCACTCACTACGCCCACGTCTTTTATCCACTGACCGGATCCACGGCTGAAAAACACGATAGCTTCCTGACACCCGATGGTGAAGGTGGTGCGATTGCTGAATTCAGCGGTTCACAATTGATTCAAGGCGAGCCCGATGGTTCCAGCTTTCCGACTGGTGGAATCCGTGCAACGTTTGAAGCACGCGGCTATACGATCTGGGATGTCACCAGCTCGGCTTATATCCTGGAAAATTCCAACGGAACCACGCTCTGTATTCCCACCGCCTTTGTTTCCTGGACGGGAGAAGCATTAGATAAAAAGACACCTGTACTGCGTTCCATGCAGGCGTTGAATACACAGGCACAAAGAATTTTAAAACTGTTTGGGCATGCGGATGGCAACCTGGTATCTTCAACAGCAGGTCCTGAGCAAGAATACTTTCTGGTTGATCGCAATTTCTATTTTGCACGCCCTGACCTGCTCAATGCGGGTCGTACCCTGTTCGGAGCAAAACCACCCAAGGGTCAGGAATTTGACGATCATTATTTTGGTGCGATCCCTGATCGCGTGCTGGCGTTCATGTTTGAAGCAGAGCGCGAACTCTTCAAACTGGGAATTCCTGTTAAGACCCGACACAACGAAGTCGCCCCGGGGCAGTATGAAATTGCACCGCTGTTTGAATCTGCAAACATCGCAACCGACCATCAACAGTTGCTTATGACAACCCTGCGACGTACCGCAGAGAAACATGGTATGGTCTGTCTGACTCATGAAAAACCGTTTGCTGGTTTGAATGGTTCGGGGAAGCATGTGAACTGGTCAATGGGCAGCGCCTCGCAAGGTAACCTGCTTGACCCGGGTGATACTCCACACGAGAATGCCCAATTCCTGCTGTTTTGTGCGGCCGTCATCCGTGCTGTCCACAAATATCAGGGATTACTGCGAGCTGTTGTTGCTTCTGCCAGTAATGATCATCGTCTGGGAGCAAACGAAGCTCCGCCGGCGATCATCTCGATCTTCCTGGGGGACCAGCTGACCGACGTCTTTGAACAGATTAAAGCCGGTGGTGCCAATTCTTCGATTCCTCGAGGAACTCTGACGGTCGGCGCTGATGTCTTACCTCCTCTGCCTAAAGATGCAGGAGACCGAAACCGAACCAGTCCGTTTGCCTTCACCGGCAACCGATTTGAATTCCGTGCCGTTGGTTCAAATCAGTCCATCGCTGGTCCACTCGTGGCGATGAATACCATTGTCGCCGATTCACTGGAGTTCTGTGCTACGCGACTGGAAGAAGCAACCGGTGGCGATCCAGACAAATTGCACACCGAACTGCAGAAACTGCTGACTGAAATCATGAACGAACATGGTTCGGTTGTCTTTAATGGAGACGGCTACAGCGATGAATGGCATGCCGAAGCCGCCAAACGTGGCTTGCTCAATTTGAAGACGACCGTTGATGCGTTGCCGATTCTGGAATCGGAAGAAGTCAAAGCATTGTTTACCAAGTTTGAAGTTCTTTCGGAACGTGAATTAGCGAGCCGTCTTGAAATCTACCTTGAACAATATTGCATGACGATTGACGTGGAAGTCAACCTGACGCTTAAGATGGCGAAAACGCTAATCTTCCCGGCTGCTATTCGATACCAGAGCGAGCTGGTTTCCAATTGTGCCAGCCTGAAAATGCTGGACTATGAATTCGATACCCAGACACTGGATCATGTCACAGATCTGGTAAAGTCACTCCAGGACAGTATTGCCGAACTGGAAGTGGCTGCCGCTGAGACGGAGTCGATCGACATGGTTTCTGAAGCAACTCATTGCTGCAACATTCTCCTGCCGTTGATGAACAAAGTCCGTACGATCTCGGATGAACTGGAAGGTATCGTTGCCGATGATCTGTGGCCACTACCCACCTATCAGGAAATGCTGTTTATCAAATAACCGCTTTGATCGATTGATCGAGCTTTCAAAAGAACAGCCGCGCCAGGAACAGGTATCCTGGCGCGGCTTTTTTATGACAATTATGTTGGCTATCTAAAAGACGGCATATTATTCACTAATCACAAATGTCGGTGAGTCGTGTATGGTCTGAAATGTCCTCGACGGGTATTCCTGTTACTTTTGAAACTGCTTCAAAAACAATTGCTCGAACCTCTTCCTTGGAAGGGGCATCTGCCTGTACGGAATGATGTTGCTGTACTTCCAGAATACGATTGGCTGCATGGCAAAGGTCCTGCACGGTTTCGATATGGTCACGATATAATTTTTCGTCATCAATCTTCAGCTTCTCGCCGACTACCATTCCAATTTCTATAAGATCGATACCCATTGTTTATTCCAGCAACCGGTTGATGCCAATGGAATACCACATCATACATTCAAAGCGAGCTGGCACCAGATAAAAAAAAAAAACCAAAAAAAAACCAAACACAACAAACCACCGAACAAACCCAAAACACAAAAAAAACCAACCAACCAACCCCACACCAACACCTAAAAACACCCACCTACACACAAACCACACAAAAACAACACTCACACCAAACAAACCAAACTCACCAAACGAACACGAAAACAAAACACTAACTCCACCAAAACACTAAACACACCTCACTCACAAACCCCCAAAACCCACCCCACCCCCCCACCACCACCCACCTTGGGTTCTTTTCCCTCTCTCTTCCTCTTCTCCCCTTTTTCTTCTCTTTTCCCCCCTCCCCTCCTTCTCCCTCCCCTTCTTCCTTCTTTATTTCCTTCTATTTCTTCCTTCCTTCTCTCCTCTTCCCCTTATTCCCTCTTTTTTCCCCCTCCCCCCCCCTCCCCCTCCCCCCCCCCTCTTCCTTTTTCCCCCCCCCCCCCCTCCCCCCTCCTCCCTCGTCTGCCAAAACGAGCGAACAATATTTGCTCTTCTATTCTGTTTTATTTTGCAAGTACTCGTTACCGAAGGCTAGCGCCTTGTCGCTCAGTTTCTGTTTTTATTCGGCATCTTTGAATAAGCTGCAACTCTCTATTTCTAAAAGTCGTTTTTTACGCCATAAGCCTCCGCCGTAACCTGTCAGCTTTCCGTCGGCGCCGATGACACGGTGGCACGGGATCAGAATTGAAATGCGGTTATCACCGTTCGCGCGGGCGACTGCCCGTACTGCTGTTGGCTGGCCGATGCTTTTCGCCTGCTCGGCATAGGAGCGGGTAGTTCCGAACGGAATGGTTTGCAGCGCTGCCCAGACTTTTTGTTGAAACTCGGTACCGGCTGTGATTAACGGAACATCAAAGTCGGTTCGCTTGCCTGCAAAATAATCTTGCAGTTGCTTATCGAGCTGCGCAAAGAATGGACTGTCGCCCGGCAGCGTTTTCGCATTCATGCGTTTGTGCAACCGGTTAAGTTGGGTTTCCAGCATGGGTCGGTCGGTGAATTCGAGCAGACAGATCCCCTGCTCTGTGGCACCTGCTAACATCGGGCCGAGAGGTGTGAGGATTCGGCTCACGGTAATGACTTGCTGTCCCTGACTATTTGCGGGTGCCGTGCCGATCGTTTTCTTGAAGCCATCACCGAAGCCGCTCAGTGATTCGTAACCACTCTGAAATGCGGCATCGGTGACTGTTGCTTTGTGGCGAATCTGACCAAAGGCCTGATTGATCCGCCGCATACGCAAATATGCGGTGAAACTCATGCCATGCAGTTTCTGGAACCAACGCCGAACACGTACTGGATCGAGTCCACGTTGTCTCAAATCTTCTGCCTGCAAGCGGATGGTGGCATCCTGCTCGACTTCTTCCATTAATGGTTGCAGCCATTCGGGTGTGGCTCCTAAATCCAGCATGGGATGGCAAACCTTGCAGGCCCGATAACCGTTTGCGATGGCCGACTTTGTATCGGGAAAGTATTCGACATTTTCCGGTTTCGGCTTGCGGGCCGAACAGGACGGGCGACAGAAGATACCCGTTGTACGGATCGCAGCAAAGAAGACACCTTCGAAGCTGGTATCCCTGCGAACGAGCGCCTCGTACATTGTTTCCCGATCGGGTAATGTGGTCGTGTCGTTCATTGTAGTCTCAGTCTCATTCGATTTTCAGAAGCCCAGTTTCCGAACCTGGAAACCCATTTCCAAAAATCATATCAACTCAAAATCGAGCGACAACCGCGAAATGAACAGGGAATTATTTAGCCCCAACGAGTTGCAGGCAGGCTCAAAGGATATCATTCTTTACTACCTCGAAAAATGCGAAAAGCACGAAAACCAGACGCATTCTAAAGAATTTCGTGTCTTTTAAAAAATTCGTGATAGAAATCGACTTTAGAGACGAGTCGAGTTTTAGCCTGTTTTCATCTATTTCGGTTTGTAGAACTTTTAATTATTCTGACTGTAGAAAAATTTGAGGAGTCGTTCAATTTAACACAATTAAATTTGAGAAACGACTTTATTTCCGGGCGTCTCTTCTGTGGGTACATTGCCTTCTAATGCATCCAGCCGCGTGCGCAATTCCTCATTCTCTTTTTGTAATTGCGACAGGCAGAATGTTACAAACATGAAAATCCAGGGCACGTTTACGAAGAATAAGAGGTATCTCATATTATTCTGGCCCACACTTTCAATGACTGCGACGAGCGAGAACATAAGTGCAATTATCGTTGGCGTCCAGGGGTTCATTTTTTGCATTGGATTATATTCCTGTTTTTAAAATTCGAGATCAACCATCGGATGGTCTGAAAATTGCCCCACGGGTCTGCCGGTCTCAGTTTAACATCCCATTCACTATTTTCGGAGGCACCGCGCCGCTGGTCGCCGCCTGGCTAGTCAAAATCACCGGCAATCCACTCTCGATCACCTGGTACCACGTAGGCCAAATCGTGCAGGTTGCCCGCATCCATGCTGGGGATGAGTGGAACACGCTGACCATCCCGAGAGGTGAATCAGAGCAGTTTAATAAAGCAAACTGGGGAGAGGATGGGAAGTCGCATTCGTAATGGATGTGACTAAAAAATATTTTCCCTGGAAAGTGAGCGGCACGGCGCTAGCCACCGATATTGTATTTGGCAGTCAAAATCTGAGACCTTTGGCGAGCATCATTTCACTGATGAAACCGTTCAGACTAGTGACCTTTTGGTCAAGTTCTGTTTCAATACAAAAAACCACCATCCATTTAATCCAATTTTAAGTATTACAATTCGATGGTCATTCTATTTATTTGTATCCACGATATTCTGAACAGTATTTGTTTCTATGTCATAAAGTATGATCATTCCAGTGCCGTCTGAATGCGGCTCATTCAATGCCAATATTTTACTGGAGTTTTTCGTGAAGCTGGGATGAGAAATAAATGAACTTAAGTGAGATAATCTGCGTTTGTTTTTTCCATCGTGATCCATGAGGAACAACTCTACTATTGACCATGTTTTAAATTTATCGAGAAATACGATCTGGCTGCCATCTGGAGAGAATGCAGGGGTTGAGCCCAGTGCCAGAATTTTTTGATCCGTTCCATCAACGCGAATTGTTGCAATCTGTTGAGAATAGAGTGAGTACAATATTCGATCGCCATCAGGAGAAAGTGATGGTTCCCAGTCTGCTTCCCTGTTGTTAGTGACTCGCGACAATTCTTTGCTTTTTAGATTGAGAATATACAACTCCGATGAGAATGCAATTCCAAGATTCCGTTCGCGGCTGAATACAAGTTGTAATCCATCTGGAGAAAATGATGGGCTCGAATCGTAGTAGTCTCCTTTAGTTAATTGCTTTTGAGACGATCCATCGGCATTCATGATCCAGATATGAGCACGCCCTTCTTTTTCACGAATAAAGGCAATTTGGCTACCATCGGGAGACCAAGTTGGATCTCCTTCATATTCTTGATTGTTTGTAAGTTGGCTTACTTTTTTATTTTCCATAGAGATACAATAAATATCCCCCTTGCCTGACTTGGGAGTTGAGTAAATAATTTTTAACTGATCAGGCGACATCGATGGTCTGGTTCCGCCAAAGCTGCCGCCACCTTTGTATCGATCCCAACGCCCCTCTCCTGAAAAACTTCTGAAACAACCAAAATTAAAGAGGAGTAGAAAGTAAATCAAAATAGTACACCAACGCAGCCAATATGGTGTCTTATAGAGTTGAGAACATTTAAAGTAAGAACTTGGCACAAGTCGCTCCCTACATCTAAACAAGAAAATCGAAAGATAAAGCAGAAATTGTTTTCAGCCTTCCGGTTTCAAGTTTGTCCACACGCAAATTGACTTATTCTCAATAGGCATTACTTATCATACACGAAACCTATGCGAACACCGCACAAAAAAAGGGAGAACGACATTCGTTCTCCCTTTCCGTTTTGAGCCGATCTAACCGAAGCTTTCTGTATGAAGATCAATCTCCGAAGGCGCCCGTCGAAGGCGATGTCGGAGGGGGCGAAGTCGACGTTCTTGACGAACTGGCAGGCTTCGCGGGCACCCTGATCGCGGTTCATGCCCATGTCTTCCCATTCGATGGAGAGAGGGCCGTTGTATTTGATGTCATTTAATGCGCGAATGATTTCTTCGAATCTTACGCCGCCGCGTCCGACGCTGCGGAAATCCCAGCCGCGACGTTGATCGCCGAACGAGAGATGACTGGCCAAGATGCCTGAGCGACCGTTGAGTGTCACTGACGCATCTTTCATGTGCACGTGATACATGCGATCGGGGAAGTAGCGAATGAATTCTACGGGATCAACGCCCTGCCAGATCAGGTGGCTGGGGTCGAAGTTGAAGCCGAACTCTTCGCGATTGTCGATGGCCTTCAGTGCGGTTTCCGCGGAATAAATATCGAAGGCGATTTCCGTGGGGTGCACTTCGAGCGCGAACTTGATGCCGCATTCCTGGAAGACGTCCAGAATCGGATTCCAGCGATCCGCGAACAACTGAAAACCGGCGTCGATCATCGTGCGTGGTGTGGGTGGGAAATCATAGAGCAGATGCCAGATGCTGGATCCAGTGAAACCGTTGACCACGCTCACACCCAGTTTTTGCGCGGCGCGGGCTGTGTTCTTCATTTCTTCGATCGCGCGGTCGTTCACACCGGCGGGATCTCCGTCGCCCCAGACATATTCGGGCAGGATTGCTTTATGGCGTTCGTCGATGTTATCAAGAACGGCCTGGCCGACCAGGTGGTTGGAAATCGAGAAGAGTTGCAGGTCGTATTTTTCGAGTAATTCTCGTTTGCGATTACAATAGGTGTCGTCGGACAGTGCTTTGTCGACTTCGAAATGGTCTCCCCAGCAGGCTAATTCCAAGCCGTCATAGCCGAATTCTTGTGCTTTTTTACACATCTCTTCCAGCGGGAGATCGGCCCATTGTCCGGTGAATAATGTTACAGGGCGTGCCATAAGAAGATCCTTTCATATTGTCACATCTGGGAATGAATAAATCGTCCCTCACACTAGACCAGTGCACTCAGAATGTCAAACGATCTCGCACTTGTCTGAGGTAGCCTGTAAAAAAAGTGGGATGCGAGACTCCTATCAGGTAAAGAAATTGAGTATTATCGGGATCTTAATCGAATTTGAATAATATAATCTTGCTTGGAAATTCATCTCGTACGCGGCTTAAAAATCGTTTGAAACAGGAAAGATCCACTATGTCCGAAAAGAGTCCCCCCCTGGTGGGCGTGATTATGGGAAGTCAATCCGACTGGGATACAATGAAAGAGGCGGCTGCCATTCTGGAACAGTTTGATGTGGCGCATGAATGCCGCGTGGTTTCGGCGCACCGCACTCCCGATTGGATGAATGAATACGCGAAGACTGCAGAGGAACGGGGGCTGGAAGTGATCATCGCGGGTGCAGGGGGAGCCGCTCATCTGCCGGGCATGGTCGCCGCGCAAACGGTGCTGCCGGTTCTCGGTGTGCCCGTGAAAAGTCGGGCGTTAAAAGGACTCGACTCCCTGCTCTCGATTGTGCAGATGCCGGGCGGCGTGCCTGTCGGAACGTTGGCCATCGGAGAGTCAGGAGCAAAAAATGCGGCGCTATTGGCAATTCGGATTCTTGGTAATTCCCGGCCTGAACTGCGTCAACAGATGCATGACTTCTGTAAGAATCAAACCGACAGCGTACTGGATAATTCTGAATTATGAGTGATTTGATTCCTCCCGGCTCGACGCTGGGTATGCTGGGCAGTGGTCAACTGGGTCGCATGTTTGCCATTGAAGCCCGCCGTCTGGGTTATGGCGTGCATGTGTTTTCACCCGAAAGCCAGACTCCCACCGGTCAGGTAGCCGATCTGGAAATCTGTGCCGAGTATGATGATCTCGAAGCGGTTGCCCAGTTTGCTCAAAACGTCGATGTGATTTCGTTCGAGTTTGAAAACGTACTCTCGGAAACGACGGAGACCGCATCAAAGCATGCCCCTGTGCGGCCTGGTGCGAATGTGTTGCATATGGCACAAAATCGCATTCGCGAAAAGTCGCAACTCAGAGACGCGGGCATTCCGGTCACGCCGTTTGCTGTTGTGCGTTCGATTGAAGAACTGCAGGCTGCTCTGAATGAGCTGGGCTGTCCCGCTGTCCTGAAGTCGGCGACGTCGGGCTATGATGGTAAAGGGCAGGTCAAAATTGATTCTCTCGAAGAAGCGGAATCCGCGTGGAATGAAGTGGGCGCTGACGAAACGGTTCTCGAAGCGTTCATCGATTACACTTGTGAACTATCGGTTGTTGGCGTGAGAGGGCTCGATGGAGACTTTGCCGTTTATGGTCCAATGAAAAATGACCATGTGAATCATATCCTCGACATTTCGGTATTTCCTTCAAATGTTGGAGATACCATTGCCAAAGAGGCCATCGAAATCACACGGTCGGTGTTTGAGCATTTGGATGTGGTGGGTGTGATGTGCGTGGAATTCTTTCTGACGAACGATCAGCGGCTGATGATCAATGAAATCGCACCGCGGCCGCATAATTCCGGGCACTTGACAATTGACGGACACGTGACTTGTCAATTTGAACAACAGGTGCGGGCGATCTGCGGCCTGCCTTTGGGTAGTACGCAGTCTCTGGGGCCAGTAGCGATGGCTAATTTGCTTGGCGATCATTTAGAAGCGGGTCCACCCAATTGGAATGCGCTGAAACAATTCAATGATGTCAAACTGCACTTGTATGGTAAACACGAATCGCGGATCGGTCGCAAGATGGGCCACTTGACGGCACTGGCAGATAGTCCCGAAGCCGCCATCAAACGAGTCCAAGAGGCACGCACGGCGATTTTTAACGGCTAAGTTATTTTCCCCGCACATTGCCCCAGAGTTCAATATGCATTCGTCGCGTGACCTGACAACCGGCTTGCTTTGCTGCCTCTTGCAACCACTCCCTGCGCTCGTCAAGCATCTCGGCCGTTGTTCCTTGTGGCATCAAATAGACGTGTGCCCGATCGATTTCCGGATATCGATCTAAATACGCTTCGATCTCGATCATGTCTTCCCGTTGATCGACGACAAATTTGAATTGATACGGATACTTTTGAACTAACTCATGTATCACCGTCGGCTGATCCCGTCGCGCATCGTGGCGGTGTGCCCAGTCGGGGTCTTTGACGGGTGTGGAATTTGACAGTTTAGGACTGATTGACATCAGGTCGGCATGCACATCCTGCAAGATCGTTCCCGCAGTCTCGATGGTGATCACCTTCCCGGCAGCGTGCAGACGTTGCGTTAATGTTTCGACTTCGTGGGACACCATTGGCTCTCCGCCGGTGACGACCGCGTGCTCACAATCGTATTGCGCGATGTGTTCCATGATGGCGTCGACCGACATTTTCTCTCCCTCTGGATTCCATGATGTATAGGGAGTATCACAGAACCAGCACCGCAAATTACAGCCGCTGGTGCGAATGAAAATCGAGGGGACCCCGATCCATTTACCTTCGCCTTGCGGTGAGTGAAAGATTTCTGAAATCAACAAAAGAAACGCATCCTGAAACGAGAGGGAACAAAGAATGACGCTCATCTTAATAGAAAGCGTTGGTTCTTGCATTGAAATGCATGGTCAAAGCGTGGTAACTTTAGCGAAAATTCAATTCAATGTGGTTAACTATTTGACTCTTCATAATTTAGGACAGCACCATGCGTCATGATTCCCGCCAGCCCGATCAACTTCGTCCCATCAAAGTAGAACGCGGATACACCAAAGCCACCCCTGGCAGTATCCTGATTTCGGCGGGAGATACGGTCGTGCTCTGCACAGCCAGCCTGGATGACAGCGTTCCCCCCTGGAAAAAACATGAAGAAAACCCCGGTGGCTGGGTGACCGCCGAATACAATATGCTGCCGGGAAGTACGTCGCCTCGAAAACGAAGAAAAGCAGACGGACGTTCAAGCGAAATTCAACGACTCATTGGTCGCAGCCTGCGGGCGGTCGTCGATTTTGGTGCATTGGGCCCACGGACGATTACCGTTGACTGTGATGTCTTACAAGCCGATGGCGGTACGCGTACACTGAGCATTACCGGGGGCTTCCTGGCTCTATTGGATACGGTGCTGGCGATTCCCGAAACGTGCGATCTGGCTGAAGGAGAAATTTTCGATCCGAAAAAAGTATTCTCGAACAGCGTGGCCGCAGTGAGTGTGGGTGTCGTGAATGGTCAACCCGTGCTCGACCTGGATTACATCGAAGACAGCACAGCGGGCGTGGACATGAACGTCGTCATGACGGGCAACGGGGATTTCGTCGAAGTTCAGGGAACCGCGGAAGGACAGACATTCGATCGCGGATTGCTCGATGCGCAACTCGAACTGGCGACATTGGGAATTAAACAGTTAACGGCGATCCAGAAATGAATGCTTGGGGAGGCGACTGGCCGATTTGATTTTTTTCTACCACGAAAAGCACGAAAGACGCGAACGAGATTGATAGAACATTTGCGGGAGGACACATGGGTCCGCACCCGGCGAAATTTTCCTGGTTTCACCGCTGAATCTCAATACCCAGGATCATTCAGAATCATCAAAAGACTCTGTCACTGCTCTGCCGAAAAATGGTTCTTTTGAATGATAGCCGGGCACCCAGAAGAAATATTGGCGCACGGGTTGCCACCATAGACAGGATCCTGTCATATCAACTTCGATACTGACGATACAAGGAAGAGGTGCCCAGGGATCCGTGATCGATACCCAGGTTTTGCTGTAATCCGAAGGCTTTTTGTCTGTATAAATCCTGGTTTGTGCAGGGATGCCTGCTCGATTGAGCTTTACATAATCCTGATGGACCTCTCTGGTTCCCCAGAAGCAGGTCACTACCCAGAAGAATAACAGTATCACGTAGAGGACAGACGGTGACAGAAAAGAACGCCGGCGTTTAATTTGTCTGTCTCTGATTTCGGGATTCATGGAATTCATTTGTCCTGTCATTTTGGATCAGCACAATCACAATATCTTATCTTGCTTTTCACACGCAAGCAAACAAATAACCAAAAGGGTTGGGAAGCGTCATCGATTCATGTACTGTCTCTTAGATTGCGGACTCCAGTCAAACTGGACTGTTATTAATAGAGAGACAGGCCCTCTCAAACTCCCATTTTTGCATATCGTACGAACTAACGTGGTAAAACAGCAATGAGGTTAATTGCACATATCGGATTGCATTGTCAGAATGGGAGGCCGTGTCGAATGTCAATGAGTCTGTGGAGGTGGTTGTGGCGGATCCTGAGTATGTTGAGATTTTTAAGCAAGGTGCTACGGCCATTGATCGCTGGCGAACCGAAAGTTCGTCTGTCAATACTGATCTACAGCTTGACTTGAGTGAGGCTGATCTCAGTGGTGCAGACTTGACCGAGACCAATTTGAACGGAGCCGACCTGCGTGGAGCAATTCTGAACGGGGCCGATTTGAGTGGCGCTGATCTGGTGGGGGCGAATTTGACCGGGGCCGATTTAAGTGGGGCTGACTTGTGTTATGTCGATTTAAGCAGGGCCGATTTAAGCTGGGCCAACTTACACAGAGCCAACTTGAGAGAGGCCTGTTTTAATGGAGCCCGGTCGGGCAATACGATCTGGGCAGAACTGGATTTATCAAGAACGGTCGGTCTGGACGAAGTCATCCACTGGGGCCCCAGCACGATTGGCGTCGACACCTTAATGAGATCTAAGGGCAAAATTCCAGTCGAGTTCTTGAGGGGTTGCGGTTTACCTGATGATGTGATTGCTTATGTGCCGACCTATTTTGCTGACGACGCGATTAATTTCTTTTCCTGCTATATCTGCTACAGCCAGGAAGATAAAACGTTCGCTCATCAGCTATATGAAACATTGCAGGCAAGAGGGATCCGTTGCTGGCTGGACGAAAAGCCGTTGACATCAGGCGATGAAAACTATATCCATCGAAAAATTAAAGCCTGGGACAAAATCTTGCTGTGTACTTCCCAACATGCATTGACCAGCGACTGGGTGAATCAGGAAATTGCAAATGCATTCGGAAATGAAGAGCAGCAGTTCAAAAAAGATACAATAGTGATCCATTCATTAATGCCAATTAACCTGGATGAGCATCTGTTTGCTACCTGGGAGCATGAAGACAAAGAGGCTGTCTGCAGCCGGGTCATCGCTGATTTCAGAAACTGCGAAACAGATCATACCCGATTCGAGCAACAGGTAGCACGAGTTGTGACGGCACTTCAAACCGTTCCGTAAACGCAAATCGGATCAACACAGTTTTATCTGTTTGCATTCATTGTTTTCTGTTTCTTGTGTT
Source organism: uncultured Planctomycetaceae bacterium (assembly GCA_942492165.1). GTDB lineage: Bacteria > Planctomycetota > Planctomycetia > Planctomycetales > Planctomycetaceae > Gimesia. Next base: position 1,346 of record CALOEF010000023.1, on the reverse strand, counting down.
TTTTTACTTAAAATGAAGTTTTTCAGAACCCGGAATGCCAATTGATCAGTCTCCTCCCCTCCTGTTTTTTTTTTGTCTTTCTCTTTCTCTTTTTTTTTTTCCCTTTCCGTTGTGCTGTCCCCCCGCGCTCGGCCCGCGGGCGGTGCCCCTTCTCCACTGCACAATTTATAGGAAATTTCGCCGAAATGAATGGTTTTTAACCGCATTTTATTGTGCTGCGAACATTCTCATATCGAACCATTTACGGTTCAGCGATGAAGCTCATATGCAGTTCGGAGTGCCTTAAATGGAGTTTGTTCCATTCTTCGCGCGTCATTTCGCCTAATACGGGGCTGACGTGACGCTGACTTTCTGTTGCGAGTCGCTGGACTGATTTTTTAAGATGTTCCAGTCCCTCCTGATCGGCGAGTGGATCGGGTGCAAGGGCCTGTTTGGATGGACCTTTTAATTTGAATCCCGGTGACATGCCATGCTTGAAAAAACGCGGCTTGAAAAAATATTTTCCGATGACACGAACGGGAAAGGGAAAAGTAAAAGAAAATCCATCAAGTGAACCATCCATCGTTCGAGCAAGATGTTCAAAAATCTGTCCTTTGGTCCAGCCTCCTGTAGTGGACGCATCGGCGGCGACCAGACGGGTGGCATCGTCGACAACTTCCTGGAGAGATGCATAAGATATTGTTCTTCTGTTGGCAGTTTTCGTCGTCATAATATTCACACCAATGGATTCGAAGAGTGAAAATTCGTGTTAAAGAAATGATGATCCATTCTTGCAGTTTAATCCAGAAAAACAAGTGTCGAATTTACTTTTCAATCCCTTTCGTCCAGGGGCCATCACATTTTGTGAGAGAGCTCACATTTCCCTGATAATAGTAGGCTTGAACTGCCTGAATATCAGGTGGATCGACCAATTCGATTTCATCACGTGCATACAAATTCTGGGCAACACCCTCGATTTGATCCAGAAGTTTAACGCCACGCGCATCGACACTCCAGATCTCGCCGCGTATGCTGCTGCCTGCTTCCCGATCCAGGACGAGACCAGGATAGTCACCGCAATCATACATACTATAGTGGGGTGCAGTGACGGCTTCTGACAGAAAGGTCTGGTTTTCCAGTAAGTTTGAACGACAGAAGCCTCGTTTTAAAGTGCCATACACAAAAATCTGTGTTCTGGATTCCGAAAGAGATTCCCTGTTCCTATTCATTAAAAGCCTCTGCTCGAAGCTGTTGACGGGTTTTCTCGGGTAACTTGTTCCAGCGCACGCCGGTTAGTGCTCCCTCGAGTGCATACAGCAAATTCAGGCTGCACTTCGGCTGTTGACGTTTTGCGAGCAGATAGGCGG
>CALOEF010000022.1:0-9554 GCA_942492165.1 uncultured Planctomycetaceae bacterium | reverse complement strand
TTTCGCTTTCACCGCGATCGGAATACTCGTCGTAGCAGGCGTCAGGCATGATGAACGCTCCGCCGGTTGGTGACGATGGCTCGGCGATTGGTGCCTTGAGAGTTCACTTCACACTTGACCACCACCCAACGCTGAGCGGGCCATGAGTCGGCTCGATACCAGAACGCGCAGAACATGCGTTGTGGCTCACCGGTTTGCTCAAACTTCTCCACGGCGTGCTGCAGCAATGGATCGCTAAGTGTTTTCAGCCGTGAGTTCATGCCGATGCCGATCGTGTAGTCGATCTCCAGCAGCTCGCACTCGCGGTAAACTCGAGGCACGCCGAACCCGCTGTCGCCGCGGAGGTGAATGCGTACCCCGGGCCATGCCTGGCGCAACCGACGCACTACGTAGTCCAGATCGTCAGCAGCTCCCAATGCGGCATGCGCGCTGCCGTAGAGCAGGCACAAGTTCAATACCAAATCGTTTTCCGCGCAGGTGATCACTCGCGGCAGGTACTGATATTGCCCGTAAAAGCCGTGGAACAACGCCAGTTGCTGCTCACCGTGCGTCGGGTCATCGAAGGGATCGATGTCGAGAGTTAGCTGTGTCGGCGGTTCATCGAACGAATCGATGAACTGATCGATCAAGAGGTCGCGCAGACGAAAGAACGAACCGACGTCGATCACGTTCTCGAAGCGTGACAGTGTGGGCTGACTGGCCAAGTCATCGTCATCGATCGAGCGACCACAGATTAATTTGAATATCGGATCGCTCCGTAGCACATCGTGATCGTTCTGATCGTCGTAGTCGGCGATGATGCCGTAAATGCGCTGACGAGTCATTTCCAAAAACGTGTGATCGACATAGCCCGTGTGCCGAGGGTCGGTCAGCACCTCGGTAAACTGCAGCGTCAACCCAATCCGCTCATCGAGTTGGCGAAACGGTAACAGTCCCGGGATGTCTTGCCCGAGGCCAGCTTCGATACGTCGCTGACTGCGAGGTGGGGTTACCGGCCGCTGACGGTACTCGAATTTGCGTTCGATACCGGCAAGCTCTTTGGCTGCCTCCGGGCGCTGAGGCCTTCGGCGCCGACGGGCGCGGTGACGGGGCGTGATTCCAACGAACAACGCTACCAAAGGTATGCAGGCGTTGATGCGCAAAGTTGTCGCGATGGCTCATGCCCGCGGCATCCAAGTGGCCATCGGGTTCGAGTTCGGCGTCCATCCGCCGGAACTCGCTTCCATTGTGCCCCCGGAATCGCGGATCCCCGGCGCGATGCTTCCGGATCCTACGCATCCGGCAAACATCGAAATCCTGCACGCGACCCTCGATGATCTGCTCAGGGCCTATCCCGACCTGGACTGGGTTTTGGCTCTGGCTGCACGAGCATTCGATGTTCGTCGTGCGCTGCCGAAACTGGCCGGGCGGTTCGCCGAATTCTACCAGAGGGAGAAAGCTCACTTCAACGACGCGGCCAGCGAGCACGATGTCTTCTCCGGTTTGTTTATGAAAATCAACGATGGCCAGCGCATACGCGCGCATCAATTCTTCAGACTTGGGATTTTGACGAAAATTCACCAGTGCATTTTCTAATCGAATATTTAAGTTACGGCTTACTTTCCATATCTCGTAATGTTCCGTGCAACGAATCGGGCGTTTAAAAATGTAGCGTTTTTTCTCTTCATACCATTCCTGTTGCTGCTGAGCTGTGAAGAGACATTCCTTACCGCAGTCAACACATTTGAAAGATTCGTTTTTATAGAATTCAGGTACATACCAGGAATACTGAGACTCTCGAGAAAGGGAACTGTAGTTAACCGGAATCTGCTTTCGTCTTCGAACCATTTTTTGCTTACATCCTGCTGAAATCAAAACAATCTCGATGGCGATGTCACCGAAACAGGTCAGGTGACGCAATCAAACAATTATACAAAATGGAATCGATGTTTCATAAATTACTTTCACTTTTGTTCTCCCGAGGAGTGAACATTACGCGTGTGTCGTACTGTTTCATCCGATTCACATTCCCACAATCATTAATATTAAATACTTTTTATCGTCTGTAAAATAGTTTGTAAGAAATTGGTTGCGGGAGTGTCTAATGTAGATAAACAATACTTTGGAGTCTTTATGAAAGACAAGAGAGACGAAAACCAGTTTCGTAGTTGGCTGAATGAGCATCAGGGTATCCTGCTTAAGGTCGCTGGCTCGTTTACGTCTTCTATCGAAGATCGAGATGACTTAGTCCAGGAAATTATGACACGACTCTGGACCACGCTCCCAATGTTTCGAGGCCAGTCAAAACCATCGACATGGATTTATCGTGTGGCGTTGAACCTTGCTATTACCTGGCAACGAGATGAGTCTCAGCGACGCAAGCGACAAGTCCCCTTGATCGAAGTGATCGATACGCGCGAAACCACTACAGGCAACGGTAAAGTTTTGAATCGACTCTACGAGCAGATTCGAACACTGAATGAAATTGACCGATCCTTAATTCTCATGTCGCTCGATGGTTGTAACTACCGGGAAATGTCTGATGTGATCGGTTTGACGGAAAGCAACGTTGGTGTACGACTCAACCGTGCCAGGAAAGAACTATCAATCAAAATGGCGGAGTTTGATGATGAATAATGAAGACCTGGTTGATATTTGGAAATCACAAGATAATCAATCGTTCGTATTTGATGAAGCGAAATTGATTCAGCATGTGCGCAATGAGCACCGACTTGAAGAACGACGGCTTCTCTGGCTCAACTGGCAGGAAATCATTCCCGCATTACTTCTGTTTTTCTTTTTCGGTTGGTGTGGTTTTATCATGAAAAGTGGGGCATGGGCCTTCTTCCTGGCAGCACTGCTATATCTTGGGATTGCAGTGTTCCTGTTCAGTTCTACGTACCGTCAACGGGTGCTAGAGTCGGCTTATGGTGATTCTGTAAAAGAACAGCTTCAGAAAGCAATTTCTCAAGTTACACATCGAGCGTGGCTCTACTATAATATCATGTGGTGGTATCTGCTTCCCGGTGTTCTTGGCTGGGGTGTCATCATCTATGAGTTAATGCCAAAGGACGGTGTCTCTACATCTGAAATGGTATATATAGCGATTGCGTTCGCATTCTTTGCCTGGGTCTATCGAGCAAACAGAAGTATTGCCATCAAACGCTATTTCCCGCGCCGTAAGCAACTGGAAAAAATGCTACAGGATATTGAGCGGGATGAAGAAACAGAATCTATAACACTGACTTGAGCTTGTGTGCATTCTCAACAATCAGTTTGAGGATAAGTTAGATTTCTCACTCACCATCTCTTGCCCGAATCTGGACATGAAATCACTTTTACTCTGAATCATTTCACCTTTCATATCCTTCAGGAATACGACACAACCAGCATGACAAAGTCACCAAAACAATTCAGATGACGCAATCAGACAATGATACAAAATAGCATCTACGTTTCATAAATTACTTTCACTTTTTTCTCACAATGAGTGTTCATCACCAAACAATTTCAACTTGACACAGCCGTGACGTTGACAAAACTGCAAATTCTGCGTCGCGCGCGCGAGAATTCATGTTTTGATACTGAACAATAAAACGCAAGCGGAATAAGCACTATTAAAAACAAGGGGATTATCAGCTTTGTAATTTTCCCCACAAAATTGAGTTCAACATGAGCACTACTTTTTATGTCAGAATCGACATGAATCTGCACACAACTGCGCGACAGAGGTGCCCATCCGAACCACATCGCGCGCAGAGTTGCGCGAATAATCAGCTTGACCACTCCACGCCATTCAACAAGATAACCATTATGAAAACAACGTTCCTTCCACCAACGAGAAAGCAAATGCAACACAAAATAGACCAGATACACCATCACGAATCGATCTTACCTGTCAGTAATTGAGTGAAAACGAGCGAGGCAGACAATAGAAACCTGCCTGCGAACCTGTGAGACAAAAAACACCTGAAAAGATTCTACCCGATAACACCTGACAACGAAGAGATGGAAATCGAACACTGGTCTACAGAGCAGGGGGGGGGGAGAAAATGCATCCTTCAAAAAGTTTTCGTGGGTTTTGTGTATTTCGTGGTTAAAATCAATTCTGTTTTAGACAGTGTTAAAACCTGAATTGTAACCCAAAAGGACGTAGCGACCCCGTTTCATACGCATCTGGGTACAAACCACGTAGGGGAAGCCCCATGTGTCTTCCCGCCGCTATCTATTTCCCGGCAGTTTGCTGGACGGAACTACGGACGACTCGAAATCCGAGACGGGCCTGACGAGTTTCAGGTGGGGGATGATTGAAGCGAAAAGCCGAACCGCAGAAGCCTGCAGTGTTGGTTGCGGAACCACCCCGACCAGCCGTCCCGTGCCAGGTGCGGCGCCTGTTGGATCTGATACAACCTTGTCCGGGTAACTGCCATAAAAGTCCTGCCGCCATTCCGAAAAACGCAATCGCTAACACCGATACAATACCAGCGTACTCTCTGGCTAAGCCGCTTTCTTCTCCGACGGTTCGGTTTCCACGCATTGGAATCTGAGAAGATATCACGGTGGGATCAAATTGGCGTTTCTTTCTCCGTTTTTTGAAGAGATCAACTTGCCGATCATATTCCCGACGAAGCTGAGGGCTCAATAATGTAATCTCCGCTTCATCAATCTGGCTGATGAGTTGATTCGCAAATTTGTTGTAGGGAGTGCCCAGATACTGTTCAATATGTGTTTTCTGGCGTTCCGCGGCAGACTGAATGACTGCGCGGTCTTCTTCATTTAACGAAATTCCCAGCAGTTCGTAAAAGGTCGGCGGACACTTCTTTTCGGGAATTCCCAACCACTTGTGATAAGGGTTAAAATTATCAGGAGGATGTTTTCCGTTTATGCGGATATTAACCTTGATTAATGATTTTCAAAATAGATGAACATGCATGTTAGCAAAGGTGTACAAGAATAGACAGTATAACAATTTGGAACCATTTTGAATTCCCTGAAGAAATACAGGCTTCTCAATTTCCAACCCACTTAAATTAAAGCCACGGACAACAATTTTATCTGCTCCGAATGCCGAATTAATTTTTTGAAACATTGATACCCCTAACCGGACGAGTTAACGTATAAGGAATCTTTCAAGAGTATTTGGTCTTGAAAAAATACCAGTAAACCGAACATTAATTTTCTACTGATGACATTCAGTCTGAGGGGGTTTCTATGTTTCATTGGGAAGTCTGTAGAATGCGATGGTCTGAATTATCAATTCTGTTGTCGTTGTTATTGATTCTGACAAGTCATTCAATGTCTCAGGCAAATGACAGGCAGATCACCGGGCAGGTTCAGGTGAATGTACGAGAATATGGTGCCCAATGTGACGGTCAAACTGACGATACCGCAGCCATCAATGCTGCGATTGCTGCACTACCCAAAACAGGCGGAACTCTTTTCTTTCCGCCCGAAAGCATCTGTATCACATCCGGCTATCACCGGCTCCCCAGCAATACAACAGTGCTTGCTACGGGAGCTACTGTTCGCAAACGGGCTGTTCCCAATAATAAAGGCGCAAATAAAGAACATCTTTTTCTAGCCGTTGATGGAACAGAAAACCTCAAAGTGATCGGCGGCACTTACGACTTGAATCGCAAAGCCTTTCAAGATCGCGAGCAGAAAGGGTTTGCACTATCAGCTTATTATCTGCGTCGTCATACCGGGGCCCTGTTTGATGGAGTGACTGTTGTCAACAGTCCGGAAAATGCGTTCAAGTTCTGGAATGTAAAAGATATTACAGTCACAAACTGCAGGTTCGAAAATGTGTTTAACAATTTTATTGAATTCAACAATCCGAAAGCAGATGGTTCACCATCGGGAACACCGGCCCCCAGGAGCGAAAACTACACCATTACGAATTGTTACTTTCAGGATGTCGATGATCTGCTTAGCGGCGCCGGCAATGGTTGCGGAATTGCCATTGCAGGCACAGTGTTGCAACCACATCTCAAAGTGAAGATTCTCAATAATCAGTTTATAGGATGTAATCGCGCCATCTGGTTTGAAACGAAAGGTATCGGCCATGAAGTACAGCACGCCACTGTAATGCACAACACGATTGTTGGCAGCATCACCGACCGGCAAACATTACACGGGATCGGTCTGGTGGGGGTGCAGAAGAGTGAAATTTCACACAACACCATTATCAACCCGGGCAGTACACGCAAGACGGTCAGCGAACCGGCTGGGATCACTGTTTCAGGCGATACGACTGTGGAAAGTGCCGATTTGTCGATTCATCATAATGTAATCCGCGATTTAAGAACGCCTCCCGCCAATCTGACGCGCTATGGTATTCTGTTAACCCGAGGTCATCGCATCTCTGTTACCGATAATTTCATCAGCGGTTCGTATGAAGCCGACATCAAAATCAAATTGCCAGATAAAATCAAAGATCTGAAATTACAGGGAAATCAGTTATCGACACACTGATCACGCTGAAATATCTTTTAATCATGATTAAGGCTGTCTCTCCATGTTTCGCAAGCTCGTCGACAAGCTGAAAAAATTATCAACAGAGGACAGTGAACGATTTGATCCGGCGACCCTGGACGATCCGATTGCGATGGAAACAGAATGGTCGCCGCTCAAAAAGGGCGGGGCAAACTTCTGCACGCGGAAACTGGTACAGGTTTCGCCCCTCCGCTATGAGTTCCGTGCCTCGGGGGGAGCGAAAGTTTTTTACTTGATCTTCTTTTTTATCGGGCTGGGAGTATTGTTCTTTTCAATCTTGCAAAGCCTCTCGAGTGGAAAAATATTTTCTGTGGAGGTGCTCTTCCTGGCAGCGTTCGGGCTGGTTTTTACACTGGCGGGCGGCCTGATGTTCTATTTCGGTACCAGGCCGGTTGTATTCGACAAGCAGCACGACTGTTTCTGGAAAGGAAAGATCCCGGACGATGAATTGATGTACGCAACCGCAAATGAGTTGCTGATGCCTGTCAGGGACATTCATGCGATTCAGTTGATTTCAGAATATATCAGCAGTAGTGACAGTTCGTATTACAGCTATGAAATGAATCTCGTCTCCCGGGCTGGCGTACGTACGAATGTCGTCGATCACGGTAAGTTGGAACAGATTCGCGAAGATGCGAGTACGCTTTCGGAGTTTCTGGATGTGCCGGTATGGGATGGGATCTAAGCGGGAGCCTCGCACCGAACCAAGCGGAAAACAGTGTTGCATCAATGACTCTGCCACAGTTACAAGCAAGATCTGTCAGCAACGGTGTCATCCTGACAACGTTTCCTTTCTGGTTTTGTATTCAGGTAAATACAGTTCTAACGCTCAATCCTGCAATCGGGTATTGTTGCCTCCAATTTCATCACCCCCTCTTTCGTGACTTTAGTTTCGGACAAATCCAAAAAAGTTAGTCTGGTCAGCCCTTCAAGATGCACAAGTCCTGCATTAGTGATGTTGGTGTCTGGAAGGGACAATATCGTCAGATTGGTCAGCTCTTTAAGATACACAAGTCCTGCATCACTGATGTCGGTGCCATCAAGATCCAATCTCGTCAGCTTGGTCAGTTCTTTAAGATGCACAAGTCCTGCATCAGTGACTTTGGTGTTGTCAAGCTCCAATATTGTGAGATTGGTAAGCTCTTTAAGATGCACAAGTCCTGCGTCACTGATGTTGGTGTCTTGAAGGTACAATATCGTGAGATTGGTCAGCCCCTTTGAGATGCACCAATCCTGCGTCACTGATGTTGGTGTCTTTAAGGTCCAATCCCGTCAGTCTGGTCAGCTCTTTAAGATGCACAAGTCCTGCGTCACCGATGTTGGTGTCTTGAAGGATCAATATCGTGAGATTGGTCAGCCCTTTGAGATGCACAAGTCCTGCGTCACTGATGTTGGTGATTTCAAGATCCAATTTCGTCAGCTTGGTCAGCTCTTTAAGATGCACAAGTCCTGCATCAGTGACTTTGGTGTTCCGAAGGTTCAATGTCGTCAGATTGGTCAACTCTTCAAGATGCACAAGTCCTGCATCACTGATGTTGGTGTTGTAAAGGTGCAATACCGTTAGATTGGTCAGTCCTTTGAGATGCACAAGTCCTGCATTAGTGATGTTGGTGCCATCAAGATCCAATCTCGTCAGGTTGGTCAGCTCTTTAAGATGCACAAGTCCTGCATCACTGATGTTGGTGAACTCAAGGTTCAATGTCGTCAGATTGGTCAGCTCTTTAAGATACACAAGCCCTGCGTCACTGACTTTCTGGTTGCTAGATAAAACAACTTGAATGACATTGCCAGTGTCATTACGAGTAATTTTACCCCCAAGTGTCTTGATCGCTTCGATTGCCTTGTTTTTCGAGTCGACAGCAGGTTTTGTGTCGGTAGCAGGTTCATTCGTGCATCCACACTTGCAACACAATAGAAGAAAAACTAAGGATGTGAAAATACGATGATTATTCTTTGAGGAAAATGTCTTCATAGAATACCACTCATAATGAAATAGGAGATGCTCCGAACAAAGAAGCTCAAACTCAATTCTGGAATTCGAACATCGCTTTGTCAATGATACTTCCTACTTCAACAAAGTCTGCAGGACACCTTTTTAAACTCTGATTCACTCCCCGGGATAACGGTCCCACCGATACGCCAGTTTGGAATTTTTCCAGAAGACTTTGTCGAGCGCTGGTTGTCCTTTGTCTTGCAGATAGTCCACCAGGATTTTTTGCAGTGTTACATAGTCGGCGGCTCGTTCGGAGACGGGCCAGTTGCTGCCGAAGATCATGCGGTCGACGCCGATCGCGTTCCAGATGATGTCCAGAGTCGGGCGATAAAAGTCGACGTCAGCAGGCACGTTCTTGGGTTGTTTTCGCGCCGCGCCTTCAACTAAAGCAGAAATCTTGATGAAGACCTGTTTCTGATCAGAGAGGGCTTCCATTGACTGCTTCCACTTTGGATCAATCTTTTCACCTTGAATGGCCGTGTTGCCGATATGATCGACAACGATTCTTAAATCGGGAACTAATTTCGTAACCTGTTGCGCACTTTCGAGCGTGGCGGGGGGGCCGTTCAAATCGAGCTGCAGTCCCAGGTCAGCGAGCATTTTTAAATCATCGACAAATCGCTGCTGCGGTAAGCCTGCCTGGATCACATTGTGTAAAACGCGGATGCCTTTAAAGATCGGATTTTTGGAAAAACGTTTGAGGTGCGTCCGAAAATCTTTCTTGCCGGGAGTTAAATTTCCCACGAAGCCAATAATCACAGGATTGTCTTGTACCAGATCCAGAATCCACTGATTGTCTTCCACCCGGTTGCTGGCTTCAACAATGACAGTCGCGTTGACGGGCTGATATTTTTTCAGCTTGAGAAAATCGTCTGGTAATACAGTTCGATACAGCGATGAGCCTTTGGACGGCCAGGGGACGCCTTCCGGGCGGGACGGATCATAAAAGTGTGTATGCGTATCGACGACTTTGGCCGGTAAAAGTGTTTTGGAATCAGGGGCGGCACTCCAGCCATTTGTCGCTTGAGTTGCGATTACCCCTGCAGAGGCTGTTTTGAGAAAGGTGCGGCGATCGATGTAGCGATTC
>CALOEF010000021.1:0-7934 GCA_942492165.1 uncultured Planctomycetaceae bacterium | reverse complement strand
ACAGTTCTTCGCCAATCACTGCATGCAGAATATTCTGTGGGTCAGGTGAAATCGATTCCAATATTTGGTCAATCTGAGCCAGATCACGTTCTTTTGCCTCTTCAATCCGTCGATAATCCTGTTGAGCTATTTGGGGTAGCGATTTCATTTCACTACGAATCTGTTTTCCATCTCTGATGAGTTGATCAACCCGCTCCGCTGATTGCGCATAGGTTTTAATTTTGTTGATCGTTTTTCCTTCCGCAGTTTTCACGGTATTTTGAACTGAATCAATCTCATGTTTTATCTGTTCCAAACGCGTTTCATACTGCGCAAATCGCTGCTTCCATTCCAATTGAACGGTTTTGGATACACGCACTGTTTCCAGACGATCCGGGTCAAGCTGTTCTTTTGCAGAGTCGGTCAGACTCATCAACCAGGATTTTCCCAGTTCTTTTGATTTATGACGAAACGGCTGAGTATCAAATTGAAATCCTGTTTTCTGCTTCTGAGATGAGTTTTCAGAAATTTGACCGGATGTTGACCGAGGCACATCAAATTCAATACCGGACACCACTGCTTCTTCCACTATAAAATTGCGGTGTAGCAATGGTTTACCAGCCAGTTTCATTTCAATTTGATCGATACTGACAAGATTACGTTTCTTGTTGGAACGACTGGCGACATTGATCGGTACAGCTTTGAAAGAGGGAGGAAAAAAACCAGTTTGAAGATGAGAGAGTTCTACCTTCGCACCGGTGACTGTTTGCCCCATGCTGACAAGACCATTGCGAATCATCGGATCAAATGCAAACGCAAAAAAAAACCAAACGATGGCAGCTAGTGCGAAGCGAGGTAGCAGGTAATTCCAGTTCATGCTACTTCTCCGACAATTGAACTCACTTCAGTGCCCCACAGAATTTTGACAATTCGGTATTTCTTTAATCTCTGCGCGACCGGTGGTGCATATTTTTCAAATTGTGGTTTTGTAATGCGATATGCAGGATAGAACAGTAAAACTCCCAAAATCAGGCTGCCCATGAGAATGGTATTATTGAAGTCGGTCCATGGAGCAAGAGGTAGCTCATATATTGAGCACCAAAGTCCCTGCAATGGGGCGGCCAACAGAATATTGCTGCCTATCAGGTGACAGACTGGATCGAGCAGGACTGCCAGCCACGAAAACAAACATGTCGACAGAGAAGCCGAACAGAGATTAACTTTGGAACTCGCCAGAATGAATAAAAGAATCACAGCCGTCAAATTCTCTTTGGGAACAAGACCGATCACCATACCCATACTAAAACCGAGAGCTAATTGCCGCGCTCGAAGATGCACCACTGAAGGCACTGGCAAGAAAACGCAGGGGTCGTAGCCAATAAGACATTTCGAGGCGAACTCCGCAAAAGAAATGGAGTTAGGGATGTAAAAATAATTCTGCCCGCCTGAAAGGTCAGGCAGAATCCCCCTGTGTATTCTTGTTATCGGCCAGAAATCTCTATCGCCTTAATCGTTATAATCAGAAAATCTTAACATTATGAAATAATACGTGGAGACGTGTATTTGAAGAAAATGCGGAAAGAGATCAAACGAATCACATCAGAACGATTACTTTTCCAGCCAGAATAAGACAGAAGTCCATCCCAGCCAGACTGCGAATAGCCCAATCATCAAGTTCCCAGAGATATTGAAAAACGCATGGTTCAATTGAGAGTTTCTTAACAGGTTGACCGTATCGTGACCAAACGTCGAGAAAGTCGTTAACGAACCAAGAAAACCGGAAATCAAGAACAGGCTGGTGTGCTCGTGGATGCGGAGAGAGGGATGCAGCTGTTTATGAGTAACGACCGCCATCAGGATCCCAATCAGGAGACAGCCAGCGACATTCACGATCAATGTTCCTATGGGAAAACTTCCTGGAAATTTTCGCGCCAGGAATTCCGTGATACTATAGCGCGCAACAGCCCCTACGAATCCACCTAAACCGACAGCCAGCAATTGAGACACAAATAATCCCTTCGTTCGGCCACATATAAATTGAAAACATCCGCACTCTATTTCGATGAAATTTTCCAAAGATGTTTATCGCTACGCAAAAACAGAGAATTGTCTGAAATTGCCGGGCTGGCAATAATCATATCTTTTAAATCCAATGTCCCGGTGACCTCTCCTTTATCTGCACTCAATTGTACGACTTGTAATAAGCCTTTTTCGTTAATCAAATAAAGATGATTGGCAGCAGCTATTGGAGTCGCACTGAAAGGTCCCTTCAACCGAAGTCGCGAAATCACTTCACCTGTTTTTGGGTTGGCACTGGTCAGGACACCAGCCCGATTCACCGTAAACACTTGATTCTGATAAACCAGAGGACTGGCAGTCGAGGGAGACAACTTTTGTTCTTTCCACAGCACTTTGGGTGGTTCGCTACTGGAACCAGGGGCTAAAGCGGTCAAGCCATTAGCTGGAACAAAGAGCATGTTTTCCCCTACAGTAATCGAGGGGATCCGACCAGCGCCTTGCTCATACTTCCCACGCCGTTTCACCCGTTTCAGGATAGATGGCATCAACGCCATTACTCGACTGTAATAGCACCAACGTTTCGGCTTCTGGTGATGCTTTCAGAATCGCAGGTGACGTCCAATTGGCAACACGAGGGCGTTTAATTTTCCATTGTGCGATTCCCGTCTTGACATCGAGACCCGTTGTAAACGAATCATCGTCGTTTTCAACAGGTACAACTAATGTTTCACCTACCACAATGGGAGAAGATGCCATACCAAGACTGTTACTGGCATTCGGAAAATCGTGAGACAATCCACGAATCCAGAGTAAATTTCCATCGAGATCCAGACAGACAACATCGTTACTGGAAAATGTGGCAAAAACCCGTTTGCCATCGCTGGCAGGTGTCGAAGTGGCAACCGACATTTTTTTATGACATTGAGTTCGTCCTGTTGCCCAAAACTGGCGATCCCAGAGTCGCTTTCCCGTAGCAGCATCAAAGCAGAGAACATGCAGTTGATCTTGTTTGAAACCGGTCGAGCTGGTGATAAAAACTTTATCACCAACCACAATCGGGCCCGATGCACCGCGACCTTCCAAGTCGGCAGTCCAGGCAATGTTCCTGGAGTCTAATTTTGCTGGAGGTGTATCAGAGGTTGCAATGTTATTTGTCAAAGGACCGCGAAATTGAGGCCAGTCAGCTCCGCAACATAAAAAAACAGCAATCAGAGGCAATAATATTTGAATGGATTCTTTTTTCATGGTTCATCCTGTTAAAGGCACGAATCAAATAAGTCTTTTTAATCAGAAAAAAAGCGGATAAGGAAGACAGAGAAACATATCAGGGCGATAATAACGTTGTTGCCTCTGGTTTTTTCGAAAGTACCCCGGTTCCGGAAGGACGAGCTATTCGGATTTGAAACTGATACCGCTGCGCCCAGCTGTCATCTTGTTCATTCTGGCAGAGTTTGAGTAAAATCACATTCTTACCCGGCTTAAATTGAACGGGCACAGTGTATTGATCCATGACCATTCCTCGATGATATTCGTTTCGAGCAAATAGCAATTTTCCATTCACCCAGATCTTCCAGGCATTGGGTGTACCTAACCGAATTTCCAATGCCTGTTTTTGGGGACTGTAGAAGTCGGCGGCACAATACATGACAGCTCCCTTATAGGGAGAAATCGATTTAGCAATGTCATAAATTCCGTAATCATGTTGAGTATTCACCGACGTCCATTTTACTTTCCCCGACTTACCTTCCAGTTCGGAAGTAAAATCAAGATTCGTTTCCGGTACATAAACGGTATCGTAACCTTTTTTGTCACGGTTATCGAACGGGCCCACGATCATCCAGTCTGAAAGAAAACCATAATGTTTTTGCAGATCAACATTGTCACCTAATTTTCGTAATGGTTTGACAATCGCTTTCACCTGATCGGAATCTGTTGCACCGGTTAATGCCTGCTGATAAATTTTCTTTGCCTGATCTTTTTTGTCAGCTTTCTCCAGACTTTTTGCTTCGTTAATCAAACGCTCCACAGCATCACGCCTCAACGTAACACTCGGATCATTGATCATGCCCGGTATAATACGGTCTGTTGCCGCCGGATCGACTTTGATCAAATATTCATAAGCTAATCGTCTGGCGCGCGGATTCTGAGATCGATCCAGAACAAATTTCTCCAGTTCTGACACTGGTATCTTTTTTTGCCTGATCGCATTGCTGGCAACGGCTTCAAATGCACCGCACAGCCAATTGACTGCGATGGGGTTATCTGCATCAAAACTGGACAGAATCGGAATTAAAGCTGAGGCATCAGCTTTAGAAAGCTTTTGAACTGCTGCGGAAGCCGCAACGTTCCCCTGTCCTTCTTTCTGAACCTGTTTGATTTCAGAAATCTGTTGTTCAATATCATTTGACCAGACCGTCGTTGAAACGCTAATAAGAAACACAAAACAGAAAAGTAAACTGCTTCGTTTCATGGGTGTCTCCTGAGATTCATTGATGCTAGAAAAAGGATCCTCCTTATAACTGAGACCAACTGGACTGTCTGAGAGCTATGGCGCTGAATTGTACCAGTTCTGATCCCTTAACAACAAGTATGTCGGTCTACTTCTGGTTGATTCCAGTCAGGAAAACAGATGAGAGACTTTGTTTAAATTAAGTCCTCATTCGCCCGAACATCAGCTGATTCTTTTTTACTGTCTTGATATAATCTGAAGCAGCATCAGAATTAACAGGTTTTAAGAATTCGGATTTATGCAAATGTCAACAGTGATTAGCAACACCTTAGATCAATTACTTCAGGGAAAAAACCTGGAGCGAGATGACGCTTATCAAGTAATTTCATCGATCATGCGTGGCGAATGCAGTGATGTGCAAATTGCCGCTTTATTGACAGCATTGCGCATGAAAGGCGAAGTTCCCAGTGAACTGGTTGGTGCAGCACAGGCTATGCACGAGCGGGCACTGGCAATTCCGACTCACTGTACCGGACTCCTTGATACATGTGGCACAGGTGGTGATCAGCTCCATACTTTCAATATCAGTACAGCCGTAGCGTTAGTCGCTGCAGCCGCCGGAATTCCTGTCGCCAAACATGGTAATCGCAGCGTTTCCAGCTCCAGCGGTTCCTCCGATGTCTTGGAAGCACTGGGCGTGCGCCTGGACTTAACACCTGAACAAATTGGTCTATGTCTGGAATCAACGGGAATTGGTTTCTGTTTTGCGCCACTTTTACATTCGGCAATGAAATATGTCGCCCCCGTTCGACGTGAACTGGGAATTCGCACCATCTTCAATTACCTTGGGCCTTTAACGAATCCCGCAAATGCAGAATACCAATTGCTGGGGGCAAATTCTGTACAGGCTGCTGAAAAAATTGCTCAAGCATTGTTACAATTAGGTCGAAAACATGCATTGGTTGTCTGCGGAAACGGTGAACTGGATGAAATTAGCCTCTGGGGAAAAACATCAGTTTATGAAGTAACAGGTACTGAACTCTGTTACCATGAATGGACGGCCGCTGATTTTGGGTTATCCGAATGTGACGTAAGTCAGTTGGTTGTCAAATCCTCAGAGCAAAGTGCTCAAATGATTCTTGAAATCTTTAAAGGAAAACAAGGGGCTGCAAGAGATATTGTTATAGCGAATGCTTCCGCTGCCTTAATGGCAGCAGAAAGAACTTCAAATTGGGAAGAAGCAGTTCAAAATGTCTCACATCTTATTGACGAAGGACAAGTATTAGAAAAACTCAAACATCTAATCGAGTTTACAAGTAATATAATAAGAGAATGAACCGCTCAACTTTTTCTGAGGTTATCAGAAAAAACGACTCTCACGGTTTGTCTTGACTTGCCGAATCTGTTCATCCTCTTATAATTCCTCAGAGCTCAAACAATCAGGAAACAGTAGTAATCAAATAAATGAACGCCACTTCCTTTTTATGATTTACTTACTGTCATTTAGAAATAAAGGTCTCATCATGAATGCGGAAGCACAAAGAAAGCTGATTTTCACACCTGAAGAGGCCAATCTTCGCTTACCGCTCGTCCAGGCGATTGTAAAAGATATCATCGAGCTTTTTCAAAACCTGCATGGTCGTCAGGAACGAATCGCTGAGATCAAACAATTGCCCGGCGCCTCTTCTCGCGATGAAGACACAGTCTATAGCGAAGAACTGCAACAGGCTGAATTGGATATCGATAATGATATGGAGCAACTCAAAGGATACGTTTCTGAGTTGATGGATTTAGGTGTCGAACTGGAAGACCCTGCCCTGGGTGTCGTTAATTTTCCCTCCTTGCGTGAAGGTAAAGAAATTTACCTTTCCTGGAAATTTGGTGAAGAAGAAATTACCTTCTGGCATACAATGGATGAAGGTTTTTCTGAGCGACAAGTCTTGCTGGAAGAATCGCTCAATCGAGACACCGAATCAGATGATGAGCCTCTGATCTAATCAGCGGCATCAATCAAATCAGATTTATCTTTCATTTGGATTTCGTATCACGTTCCCAGGTTTCATAGGCTGCTTTCAGTTGGGCAACGACCTTCGGATGTTTTGCAGCCAGATCTGTTGTTTCACACAGGTCTTGTTCTAGATCCAAAAGCGTAAAGGGCTGATTCGGCATTGTACGCAGAACGATTTAGTATTTACAACTGCGGACCGCACTGTATTTACGATACTGGAAAAGAGACTCCGTGGTTCTGCTGTTCAGGGCGCAGACTGATCTGTCGAGAACAGGTAGCATGTTCTGTCCGTCAAGTATCTATTCCTGCAGGAAGTTGCCCGCCTGCCAGGCAACCAGAGTTGGCAGAATATCCAGGCTGATCAACTGGCTCTTGACTGACCAGTACTCGGCTTTCATGTGTCCGGGGATAACGTACGATGGCTGGGACACGAATACCTCCCTCCCACAAAGTGACACCTCCGTCGCGCAACGGTTTGTTGCTGGCAACTTCGAGACCACGTTCTTTGAGCATGAAAGCACCATTATCAGAATACCAGATGACGATCGTATTCTCGCTTAGTCCACTGTCATCTAATTGCTTCAATACACGACCAATGGCTGAATCGAGTGCAGTCACGACTGCTCGATATCGTTTTTGAGGGTCTTTCTGTTTTGGGATCATACCCATATGCTCTGAAAGGCACGTTCAGGCGCTGCCATTCATTTCGTTGACTGGTCTGCTTGTTTCGTGTACCGGGGAAAGTGAGGTGCATTGAATGGCAGATAGATGAAAAATGGATTATTGTTGATTCTGCAGCAATGAACCGACAGGCGGCATCTGCGAATAGATCCGTTGAATAGCCTTTTACAAAGACCTCTTTCAAAACCACGCCACAAATCTGTCGTCTGCCGTAATAGTGATGGTAATAATCGATATTTCCAGCAGCGAACCTCGAAAAATTCATCGAATCCCCGTTCGGTAGGTCGACTTCCCTGTGAAAAACCAATGTTCCATTTCCCAAAACAGGCCGTTCGATAACCTTGCGGTTTCAGATATTGCGGAATGAGTAATTCAGTTTGACGTAGACCATCGCCATAATTTTCGTCCGCACGCAACTGATGATTCAATCCAATTCGTTGAGGATAGCGCCCCGTCAAAGTCGCCCGGGAAACGGTACAAGTTGGAGAGGCGGTATAAAAGTCGGTTAATCGAACACCTTGTTGTGCCAGTCGGTCAAGCTGTGGAGTTTTGATATCGGGATTGCCATAACAACCCAAGTCACCATATCCTAAATTATCAGCCGTGATGAGTAAAATATTAGGACGTTGCTGATCTTGCTTTTCGTTCGCAGAAACGGGCACTGCGAATAAAACAGGGAGCAAACCGATCACAATCAAATACAGCAATGGTCTAAGATTCATAAGAAATTCTTACCTGTTGGAATTAAGTCAGCATATTCACTTAATAGTCAGTATTTATCCTGAACATTTCCCGGAT
>CALOEF010000020.1:0-174792 GCA_942492165.1 uncultured Planctomycetaceae bacterium | reverse complement strand
ATGATCAACTGGTTACTGAAGCAGAATCTATTACCAAATCAAGCGAAAGAGACCTCCGAAATCGCAGCCCTGGTGAATCAGTATCGTGAAGTTGAGGCGCGCATTGAATTCCCTCGTAGTGTTATCAGCATGGACGAACGGGGGGTGACACCGCTGAACTATCGGCTCAACATACGAGGCAATGTCGATGAAGATGGTCCGCCAATACCTCGTGATTTTCTGGAAGTTTTCGCGGGAAAACACAACGTAGCCAAACGTAAGGGAAGTGGTCGGCTTGAACTGGCAGAATATCTCAGTAGCCGTGAGAATCCGCAAACGGCACGTGTTTATGTCAATCGTATCTGGCAGTCAGTCTTCGGTAAGGGAATTGTTGCCACTCCCAATGATTTTGGAAAACTGGGTGACCGTCCGTCTCATCCGGAATTACTTGACTGGGGCTTGCAACCCAATTTAGGAGGAAGATGGTTGGTCGACGAAAAAGCTAGTACGCCGACTTTGTATTGAGCCAGACGTTTCGTCAATCGGGAACGGTAACTCAATAAGCGGCTGAATCTAAGATCCGGGTAATCGACTGCTGCATCACTATCCGACGCGCAGGCTGGAAGCAGAAGCAATTCGTGATAACATTCTTGCCGTCTCTGGCAAACTCGACCGTCAGTTATATGGCCCGCCTGTCAATCCACCTCGTTTGGTTGAGGATGCCGCAAAACGTCTTTTTTCTGGACCACTTGACAGCAACGGGCGACGTTCGATTTATATGAAGATGTCAATCATGGATCCACCAAAGTGACTGGTCTATTTCAACCTGCCAGACCTTAAGTTACCAACTGGTCATCGTGATGTTTCAAATGGCCCCACGCAGGCATTGGCGCTACTTAACGATCCATTTTTCGTCAGTCTGGGCGAGTATTGGGCAGAACGTATGGTGCAGGATGGTTTACAGACCCCGGAAGAGCGCGTCCGATCCCTGTTCATTCAAGCATTGGGTAGAACCCCACGCAGCATCGAATTACGGCGTTGGACGAACGCGGTAAGCAGTTTTTCGAAATCAAACGAACTCATGACAGATAAACCAGCCTGGGCAGGGTTGGCTCATCTTCCTGTTCAACACGAAAGAATTCATTTGTTACAGGTAAATCATGAATAGAATATCAACTTCGTGTCAATGTCCCGGTCGGATCGATGGCGATCTTTCACGGCGTGGATTCTTAAAAAACTCGTCTGCCAGTTTTGGTTGGCTGGTATTAAGTGACTCCTCGCCTACCGCGCATTACGCCTAGGAAATACAGACCCATGTGTAGCCATTTTTCCAGCACCCAAAAGCGAAAAATGTCATCTTCTGCTTCATGGATGGTGGACCGAGCCACGTTGATACACGTGTGATCCCAAGCCAATGCTCAAGACAACATCAAGGTCAGACGATTGGCGCAGGTGCCAGTCTCAAAGCGATCGCAGTCGACGGCAAATCGTGTCTGGCTGGGTTGTCCCTGGGAATTCAAGCAGCGTGGCGAAAGCGGACTCTGGGTGAGCGATCTGTTCCACACCTTCGACGTAGCCGATGAACTGTGTCGTGCGATCAATGCTGGGCGAACTGCCACTGCACGGACAGCAGGCCCTGTTGATACACACGGGACGCATTCCGGGGCAGGCTCCGAGTCTTGGTGCCTGGGTTTCGTATGGCCTGGCAGTGAAAACCGGAATCTACCTGGTTATGTACTGCTCAATAATGACTGGGTGCCCAATGGTGGTCTGGAGAATTTTGGCAGCTCGTTCCTGCCTGCATCACATGCAGGCCACGGTACTGCGTCCCACAGGTTCGCCGATTGACAACATCGAACCCTCTGACCCGCGCGGGTTGCAGCGACGCAAACTGGCATTGCTTGCCGAACAGGATCGAGAATTTGCGATTCAGTCAGCAGACTCGAGAGCCATTGAAGGAGCGATTGCAAACTACGAAACTGCCTTCCGAATGCAGAGTGCACAGTCCCGGAAATCGCCGACATTTCACACGAGCCTGAGCACATCCAGAAACTCTACGGTGTTGATTCCGAAAGATACTCATCAACAGCTATACGCCATGCAGGCTCTCCGGGCCAGACGTCTGATTGAATCAGGGTCCGGTTCGTTGAAATCACCTGCCCCAGTTTCGATGGAAACAACTCACCCTGGGATCAACATGGCCTCATCAAGAAAAATCATGAGAAAAATGCTCGTGTCACGGAACAATCGGTGGCAGCACTCATTATCGATCTCAAGCAGCGAGGACTACTCGATGAAACCATTGTCGTATGGGCGGGAGAAATGGGTCGTACACCGCATACTCCCAAAGTGACATCGACCTGTGGACGCGATCATCACGTCAATGGTTACTCGATCTTTATGGCTGGTGGCGGTTTCAAGGGAGGAGTCGCCTATGGTAACACGGATGAATTTGGAAATGCGGTTGTCGAGAACAAAGTCGACATCCATGACATCCACGCTACCTTGCTTCACCAGCTCGGTGTGAATCATGAACGATTAACATTCCGCTATGGAGGTCGCGATCAAAGACTGACCGACGTACATGGACGAGTCATCAAGGAGCTGCTGCAGTGAAGGCAAACGCCATTAAAAAATTCCGGGCGAAACTCGCCGCCGATACTCCCGTGTTTGGCATCTGGGTGACTCTGGAATCGCCGGCCATTACGGAGATGGCAGTTGCCATGGGACTGGACTGGGTGGTCATCGATGCGGAGCACAGTCATTTGGACTGGAAAGAAATCGTTTCACATATTCGAGCCGCTGTCCGCAGCGATACAGTGGTCATCGTTCGCATTGTTGAGCGAGATACCGGTTTGGTCAAGCGCGCCCTTGATGTCGGGGCTGACGGAGTAGCTGCGCCCTGGATCAACTCTGTCGAAGATCTTCAGGAGTTGATCTATGACAGTCGTTATCCACCTGAAGGTCGTCGTGGTGTTGGGGGAGACCGAGCAACAGTCTGGGGGCAGTGTTTTGTTGAACATACACAAGAAGCGAACGAGCACGTGTTGATATTACCCAATATTGAACACGTGGACGTCGTTGATGAAATGTACCAAATGTGCCAGCTAGATGGTGCCGAATTATTCTTTTTTGGTCCAGCAGATTTCTCAGCGACTGCCGGACATGTAGGGCAATGGGAAGGCCCTGGTGTGGCTGAAAAAATATTGAGCCTCAAAGACACAATGCGTGAGGAGGGCAAACATGCCGGTGTCATCGCTACCAGCATCGAAGATCTGCACTTAAGGCTTGAACAGGGTTTCCGCATGATTGCGCTGGGGACTGATATGGGGATGATGATGGGGTCCCTGCATAAGGTTCTCAGTTCGGTTGGTCTTGACCGGAAGCCGGCACCAAGCTTTGATCCAAAAGAGGGGCAGGTAATCGTGAATCCCCTGCCCTCTCCACCCGAAAGTATGAAACCAGATCGAGAGGAAGCGATTGCAACCATAGGTGACAACAATCAGATCGAAATTCAACAGGGTGTAATGTTCGATACATTGGTTGGTGATTTCAACTCCGCTCGGGATTTGACTACCGGAATTGTCACATTTCAGCCCGAAGCCAATCTCGACTACCATACGCACCCATGTAGTGAGTCGATCACTGTACTTGAAGGTGACATTGAGGTTTTAGTAGAAGGTCGTGCTCACCGACTGGGTTCACTGGATAATATTGTCATTCCCCGCTGGCTGCCCCATGCAGTGCGAAATCTCAATACAGCGGCAGTCGCGAGGTTACACATAGCACTGCCCACAAGTATGATTGAACGAAATCTTGTCACGCGACAGTTTTCGTATCGGTCTATGACGGACGATCCAACCGAGACCACAGGAGCCGAACGTGTAAATCGACATCAGACCGCGCGCCGCTATTCAGCCGGTCCAGGTACTGAATTCATTGATTTCTTTAACGCAGAGCTGGTCCCGGGAATTGAAATGAGCGGAGGTTGGGGCCAGTTTCACTCACAAGGTCGATTGCCGGCACACCTGCATGACTTTGATGAATCGATTTGTATTATCGACGGAACAGCGACCTGCCGTGTGGGAAGTCAGGAATACAGTATGAGCGATTGCGCTACGGCGATGGTTCCACGCGGACAAGTCCATTATTTTATTAACGAATCGACAGATTTGATGTCCATGATTTGGGTATACGCCGGGCCGATGCCGGTACGAATTGTGGTGGATGAACAATGTATGACAGGAACGGATAAATCATGAGTAAAAATGATAAATTTCGGGTAGCTTTCACAGCAGATTTTTTTGAAGACGATGGTCAACCGAAGTTTGATGACTACGGACTGAACATACTCGAAGAGTACCCGACAATTGAAGTCTCCCGTTTCGATACACATCTCCCGGAGATTACTCCAGAACAGGTCGGTGATGCGCAAGGGGTGATCGTTCTGACGCCACGTGCGACTGCACTCACACTATCGCAAAGTCAAAATCTGCTGGCAATCAGCCGGTTTGGAGTGGGATATGACAACGTGGACGTTGCCGCCTGCACCAAAGCAGATGTATTGGCAACCATTACGCGTGGCGCAGTGGATCGCCCTGTAGCTGAAGCAACTGTAGGCTGGATGATTGCTCTGACGCACCACCTCCTGGCTAAAGACAGACTGCTCAGAGAAGGACGATGGGAGGAGCGAACACAATTTATGGGTACAGAATTACGAGACCGCACGTTGGGAGTAATCGGATTCGGCGGGATTGGAAGTGCCACCGTCAAACTACTTTCCGGATTTGGCATGAACAAGCCACTCGTCTACGATCCCTATCTGGATGATGACACTGCGACTTCCTGTAACGTACAAAAAGTAAGCCTTGAAACCCTGTTAGCGGAAGCAGATTTTGTCTCCATCAATTGTCCATTAAACAATGAAACGCAGAACTTGATCAGTACCCGCGAGCTAAAGCTGATGAAACCGACGGCGTATCTCATCAACACTGCCCGTGGTGGGATCGTCAACGAGGATGCCTTGTTTTCTGCTTTATCTGAGCAGCGTATCAGAGGGGCAGCACTCGACTGTTTCGACGGTGAACCGATCACATCACCACACCGATTTGGCACACTTGATAATGTGCTGTTAGCTCCACACAGCATCGCATGGACTCATGAGCTCTTTCGCGATATCGGACACATTGCCTGTCAAACCATGGTCGATTTGGCTCATGGACGCAGACCCCATGGTGTTATCAATCCCGAAGTTTTTGACCGACCATTGTTTCAGGAAAAGTGGGAACGACTGAAATTTTCATCAAAACCCAATCTGCAGACTGTAAGAGTGTCAGAATAATATACCTGATTTCCCACCTTCTAAGAAAAGGAACCAGACGACGATGTCGACACATTATCTCAATGCAGACCAGATCAAACAATATCGGACAGAAGGCTACGTTGTCGTGGATTCGATCTTCAGTAAAGATGATCTGGCTGCTGCAGGATCTGCTATCAATGAGTTAACCCAACAGGCACTGTCCGGCAATGACGATGGCTCAATTCTTGAGCTGGAGCCAGAACCTGTGAATGGTCAACCTGTTGCGCGCCGTATTTATAACCCCTTTGATCAACATGAAGCATTTCGCGGGATGGCCACTGATGCGCGCGTTCTGGATCGTATCGAGTCTTTGATTGGAGCGGATTTCAATTTGCAACATAGTAAGCTGAACATGAAACCGGCTGGCGTGGGTTCGCCAGTCGAATGGCATCAGGATTTAGCATACTTTCCTCACACAAATGACGATCTGGTCACAACATTGGTTTATCTCGACGAAGCCACAGAAGAAAATGGCTGTCTTCAGGTTCTACCACGTCATCACCATCATTTTTTTAATCACACGGCTTCTGATGGCACGTTTGCAGGAATGATTACCGATGATTTGAGTGATGGTTGTTATGGTCAACCGGTTTCGCTTGCTGCTCCTGCCGGCAGTGTGATCTTTATGCACTGCGTTCTACCACATTCATCTTTACCCAATAGATCAAGGTATCCCCGCCGTACATTGATCTTTGAGTACCGCGCTGCGGACTCTCTGCCGCTGTATTTCGGCCCCATGACTGAAGCAACTGAGAAAATGACGCGCCCCATCCGTGGCAAGCAGGCCCGTTTCGCGCGTTTTGGTAATATTGCTCCATTCATTCCTCATGTCGGGAACGAGTACTCCTCACTTTATGATTTGCAACAAAAAACGAAGGACACACAATCGTCCCTTGATTCAAAGGTCATGTCATGATTTCCATTGAAACGCGAAAACACGGGCCGCGCATGATAATCATGATACTCATGACTGTTCTCACCGCATCGATCCTCTATGCTGAAAAAGCGAGCCAACCCGAATTCATTCTTCCACACCGCCTATTGCTGGTCGCCAGCGAGGGCCTTTATGTCATGGAGCGTGATGGCAGTTGCTCCTGGTCGTACAATGTACCACCATTAAATGGTATCGGTGCCGGTGTGTTCGATGACCTGGTTTATGACGGCCGCGCTTTATCTGATGGTCACTTCCTGTTTGCGACGCATCGTTATCTAAGAGAAATTGACCAGCAGGGAAAAACTGTCTGGGAATATCGAGTCACTGGGACCAGCGAGGTGAAATCTTTTGTCTTGCGTCCCGATGGAAGTGTGGCAGTTCTCAACAGCGGTGAGCAAGCGATACTCGAGCTTGAACGCGGGACAGGTCAAATATTGAAAAAAATTCCATTACCCGCCAAAGGTACGAATCATACCCGTTATAATCTGCTGCGGCTGACACCTGCGGATACCTATCTTGTCGCATTGCGGGCGGAGACTCGATTCGTGGAAGTCGACCGGGACGGCGACATTCAGAATTCCTATTCTGTTCCCAGTTTGACCGTTGAAGCGCAGCGCCTTTCCGATGGAAGTACGCTCTGTAGTGGTCGGTTTGGAATCACGCGTTTTGGTCCTGATGGTAAGAAAGCCTGGAGTCTGAATGCCGAAGATGTAAAGGATTCCTTTCCAATGCTTCTGCCTTGCGGCTTCGTTCCACTGGACAAAGGGCGTCTTCTGGTGGTGAACTCCGACTGGCACTATAGCGTCCCAGACTCAAATCGAGTTCCCTTGTTTATTGTCGATGAAACAAAACGCATAGAGTGGATGCTGGATGTAAAAGTTTTTGAGCCTTGGAAACGAAGTGAAATCGACCCGCGCTCCAGGCTCAAGGAACACCGTTCTATAGTCGTTCAAATTCTGCCAAA
Organism: uncultured Planctomycetaceae bacterium; assembly: GCA_942492165.1. Classification (GTDB taxonomy): domain Bacteria; phylum Planctomycetota; class Planctomycetia; order Planctomycetales; family Planctomycetaceae; genus Gimesia. The sequence goes on along the minus strand of CALOEF010000020.1, from coordinate 167,553 downwards.
GTAAAAAAGTCTCCGAAGAAAGGAAGAGATAATGTCAATTGAACGTTCTGTGCATGGCTCGCTGATCTGGCTGATGTTGCTCACGATGTCAAGTATCAGCCCGCTGCAACTCGCTGCCGCTGACAGGGACAACGATGAAACAGTCATAATACCACTCGATGCCAAACTTGAGAAACTATTTGATGGCGGTTCTGTCTTGACTGAAGGCTGTGCGTGTGCACCAGATGGTTCGATTTATTTCAGCGATATTACATTTACATTCCAGTCAAAAGATGAAAAAGGAGTGATGGAAGCGGGAAATATCTGGCGGTATGACCCGGCGAACGGAAAGACATCGGTCTTTCGCTCTCCCAGTGGCATGTCGAATGGAATTAAATTTGACGCGAAGGGTAACATGATTGTTGCCGAAGGTGCCGACTTTGGTGGTCGACGGGTGATACGAACAGACATGAAGACTGGCAAGAGTTACATTATTGCCGGCCTCTTTGAGGGCAGACCGTTTAATTCACCCAATGACATTACCATTGATGAACGTGGTCGAATCTACTTCAGCGATCCGCGTTATTTGGGGCATGAGCCGCTTGAACAGCCATTGATGGCCGTTTATCGCATCGATCTCAACGGTTCAATTCATCGGATTATTACCGATGCTGGTAAACCTAACGGCGTGTGTGTCTCGCCGGACCAGAAAACCCTGTATGTTGTCAGCAACGACAACGGTGCAACCGGATTCGAACGCCTGCCTGATAAAACCGTAACGCACAAGGGCCGCATGGCATTACTTGCTTATGATCTTGCCGTAGATGGAACTGCGAAATTCCGGAAAGTGCTGGTTGACTACTCACCACAGGATGGACCAGACGGTCTGGTCGTCGATGCAGAAGGCAATCTTTATGTAGCCGTTCGCGATCAAACTCGACCAGGAATTTACGTGTACTCTCCCGCTGGGAAGGAGTTGGCATATATCAAAACCGAGATACCAACCAATGTCTGCTTTGGGCGTGGATCTGAAAACAAGACATTATATATCACAGCTGGAAAGAGCCTGTACCGGATTAAGTTAAACAAACAAGGCTATCATCTTCCCTGATTTAAAAGTCATACCGGAGTGACCTTGATGAATTCAAAGCGAGTATTACAAGCGGGCGCAGGTCGCGTGGTGATGACCCCCCCTGTTGGAATTCGTATGCTCGGGTACACCGTTCAGGAGTATGTCTCGGAATCGGTCGAACGCGAGTTACTGGCGACAGCACTTGTACTAAGTGATGGCCGAACCAAGGTGGCTCTGATTGCCTGTGATATTGCAATGATCCAAAGCCCGCATGTCGACCGAATGCGTAAGCGAATTGGTAAAACACTCGGAATTCCCCCGAGTCACATCCTGATCAACGCCAGTCATACACACCTGGGACCAACTCTTCCTGGATGGCAGCCAGAGAATTCACCACAGCAGGCAGAACTTCAAGAGTCGTATCTGATAACACTGGAAGAGTCATTGGTTGAGGTCGCCCAAAAAGCCAATGATCGGCTTCAGCCAGCGCGTATCGGTGCTGGAAAGGGATCCGCGCCAATCGGGATTAACCGTCGTGAACGATTAACCGATGGGCAGATTGTCATTGGCGAAAATCCTGGTGGTGCCGTCGATCACGAAATCGGTGTCATTCGCCTTGATGACCTTTCCGGCAGCCCGATTGCGACAGTGATGATCGCCGCTGCACACACGGTGGTACTGGGACCGAAGACATCCCAACTGTCACCGGATTACGCAGGACCAGCAAGAGAAATCGTCGAATCTGCGACCGGTGCACCTTCTCTCTTCTTGCAGGGAGCCGCTGGAAATGTGAATCCACGCTGCGGGATCGGTGCTGGCGGAGTAGAACAATATGATGACTTACACCGTCTCGGTGCGATGCTCGGTGGTGAAGTTCTCAAGACATGGTCACAAATCCGGATGCACAACCAGCATGGACCGCGGCGGATTGTGCAATCTGTGGCAACCGTATCGGTCTGGGACTATGAGCCGTTACCCGAAGCCTGCATCGAACACTTTGAAGTGCAAGAACAACACACGACTTTATCCATGGCACCACTTCCGGATCGACATACAGCGGAAGAAAAACTTGCTGAATGTCAGCGGCAACTTGAAGATGCCCGGCTGGGTGGAACTGTCGGTGCTGTGAATGTCGCCGAACGCCTGGTGCAATGGGCGAAACTGGTACTGCGCACCATTGATTCAGGAGAGTCACCCACACAAGACCTGATTTGCTGGGCTTTGAAAATTAACGACATTGGAATCGTTGCAGTAAACGGCGAACCGTTTGCTGAACTGGCTTTAGAAGTAAAACAGCGATCCCCCGTCACTCAGACTTTTTTTCTGGGTTACAGCAATGGTTGTCTGGGTTACTTGCCGACTCCTCAGGCATTCGACGAAGGTGGCATGGAAGTCAATGAATCGTATCAGAATTATATGCTGCCTACAGGGTTCACACGAGAATGGGGCCCCACAGTGATTGAGACTTCGCTCGAACTGTTACAGGGACTGGATTCATAAAATGATCATTGCCCAGAATTGCCTCATTCATGGGAAAAGTATTCCAGCCGATCTGCTGGGTGAGTTACGGGAATCAAAGTATCACCCGGACGATACATTCCAGTTGCGTGAACGGCTTGATCAAGATGGCTATTTATTTATTCGCGGCTTCCTCGACACCAACGATGTGATGGCAGCCCGTGAGGAAATATTTGGTCGATTGGCAGATGTAGGTGAAATTAAATTACCGGTCAATGCAGGCATCTCGACAGGCACCAGTCGCCGCAATGAATTAGTTGCGAATCTGGGACAATTCTGGCAGTCTGTCAGCGAAGGGCCTGCGCTGCGACGTGTGAGCCATGGTCAACAGACCTGTGAACTGATGAGTTCCATTTTCGGCGAGGCCGCCCAGCCACACGACTACATCTTTCTGCGCACAGGTGTGGTTGGTCGCGCTACGAATTTTCACTATGATCATCCTTTTTTTGCCCGCGGTTCAAAACAAATTCACACGGTATGGACGGCGTTACGAGATATCCCCGTTTGTGATGGTCCGCTGGTAATCGTAGAAAGGTCACATCGGTTTGCTGATCTTGTCGAACAAACTTTAAAAATTGACTGTGGTTCGAATAACGCTCCCATTGTCTCTATCTCTGGTGGAATTGAACTGGCACAACAAAGGCAAACACGTTTACTGACAGCTGATTTTCAACCTGGGGATGTCGTTATCTTTGGCATGACACTGCTTCACGGCTCATTGGATAATCATTCTTCGAACGGACACACACGTTTGTCATGTGACGTTCGCTGGCAACCTGCGGCTGATCCCATTGACCCTCGCTACGCCGGCCCCGATCCGACAGGTACAACCGGAGCAGGATATAGCGAATTGAACGGTGCAAAACCACTTAACGAGCCTTGGCATGTTCGGTAGATTCCCTTTATTTGTAGCCGGTTAAATCGTACTTGTAAGTGAAGGATTGTGTTAGACAATCATGAAGCGCCACGTGAACGACTCCAATCCTATCGAAATCCCGCCGCTTACAGGTATCTATGCAGAACCATTCTCATTCAGTAAGTTTTTGAGAATGATGAGTTTTTTTGGACCCGCGGCGATAGTGGCATCGATTTCACTTGGCGCCGGTGAGACCATTATGGTGACCGGTTTAGGTGCCTGGTCTGAATACGGTCTGTTATGGCTGCTGTTACTGAGCGTTGTGGTAAAAGGAATCTTTGTAACCTATTTAACTGGACGCTACACAGCCGTGACGGGACAACGGATTGGCCATCGTCTTGTAATGCTGCCCGGCCCGCGAGGCTGGCTGCTGCTTGGTGTTGTTATCGCTGAGCTCGGACTTGTAAGCATGGGGTTGACTGCAGTCGCAAAACCATGTGGTAATTTGATCACATTCTTACTTTACGATTCTTTGCCAGGTCACTTGGGCTTTGGTGTTTGGGAAAATCTCTGGACCTGCATTATTTTAACAACGGCAATGTTAATTGGTTTGTTGAGTTCTTTCCGCGCATTGGAACGGCAACAGGTTGTTATTTGTAGTGTGCTGGTTATTGGTACGATTACGGCAACACTCATTGTCCGGCCCGATTACTGGGGATTGTTAACTGGTGCGATGAGTTTTGGATCGATGCCTGCTGCTCCCGAGTGGGCTCCGTTGGCTGCACGTCATACCTATGGTTTGAATCTTGCCACCATCTTTGGTTACGTTGGTGGAGGCCTGAGTGGTTATCTCGCCTATTCGAGTTGGATTAGTATGGAGGGCTGGGGAATCAATTCCCATCCGGAAATCAACAGCATTCGCGAACGGGCAAACAGCGGAAAAATCATCGACTATCTTCCAGATGATCCGGAACAGGCCCGCCGCATGCGAATCCTACTCATGCCCCTGCGCTGGGATGTCGGTATGGGAGCTCTCGTTTTATTTATCGTGACAGCTGCATTTCTAGCCGCAGGTGCCACTGTTTTATTTCCCAGGCAAGAAGCCATTGGGGGAAATGCCTGGGAACTATTAACTAAACAATCTTACATCTGGCGGCAAGTCAGTCAAAATCTGGTACCCGTCTATTATGTGATGGTCTTAGTCGCACTCTGGGGAACACTCGCCAGTATTCCCGAAGCGATCGCGCGTGTGTCCCACGAATTCCTCAGTGCCATTTGGCCTCGTTTCGAGAGCTTTCCGATTCGGCGTCTCCAATGCATCATCGTCGGTTGGTTTATCATTACATCGACCGCGTGGACACGGTCGGGAACCACCTTTGACCCGGTAACACAAGTGAGTGCATTCCTCACATTGAACCTTGGACTTTTCCTTGTCTTTAGTTGTGTGCTCTATTTCAATTTCTCGTTACCATCACTTTATCGTCCAGGCTGGTGGATGCTGGCAGGTGGTACCCTTGCATCAATCGTTCTGCTGATGTGTGCGATCGTAGGCGTTATCGGGCTTTCAAGTAAGTTCATGACAGTGTTTTGATTGTTTGAGAACGAGGATCTTGTCCGGCGCCCTGTTCGCTTTAGCGATTCGAACGACTAGCTGCTTGTCTGTATCGGCAGCCGGGACCTGTCCGGGCTGTTCTGATGATGAGGATTTCTGAGAAAGCCCCTGAAAAACAAGGGCTTTCTCAGTACAAGTAAATCAAGTCTTTAGAAACGGGGAGTTAAATCGGACTGCCGTTCAGGATGAAGTCGGAGAGTGGGTCCTGCAAGCCGGTTGAAGAAGCGATGAACCCGAAGGAAGTCGTACCGTTGGGAGGTATGTCTCGATTCCACGCCGCACCTCGAATGATATAGGTGTTACCCACGTGAGAAACGATCTCGGCATTCCAGATATCCGCGATTTCGCCATCGAAAGTGAACTCCAGTGTCCAACCTTCCAAAGACTCGCTGCTCTCGTTTTGAATTTCGATCGCCCCCTGAAATCCGCTGTTCCAGGCATTCACCACGTTAAAGTCCACTTGGGCTGTGGGCGCCGGAGCATCGTTATCCTGAATCGTACCCGTACCAGTTGCCGATGCCAACGTGGCCCCTACAACTTGATTGAGTACGACCCGGAAGTCCTCATTGGATTCAATCGCAGTGTCTCCTAAAATCGGAACCGTGATCGTTTTCGTCATCTCTCCCGGTTGAAAGATCAACTGTCCGCTGACAGCCTGATAGTCTGCGCCAGCAATCGCGGTACCGTTCTGTGTGCCAAACTGCACTGTAACCAACTCCGTGGTCGGTTGATCCAGCGAAACTGTAAACACGGCTTGCGAAGTGCCGCTATCACCTTCTGTGACTGTCACATCGTTTATGGAAATCTCAGGTACAACCACAACAAAAGGCTCCACGGTGACATGTACCGTGGTGATTGTGATACCGCCTGACTCTGCAACCGTCGTATAAGTAAAACTGTCGTTTCCAGAGAAATCAGTATTCGGCGTGTAAGTGAGTGTGCCATCCTGATTGTCAACGACCTGACCATTATCAGGCTGCGTGAACGATTGCAATGTAGCACTCTCGCCCGACGATGATGACGCATCGATAAAGTTTCCCGACATGACCAGCATGGTCAGCATAGAAACGCTGTCTGCATAGTAATTGGAATGCGTGGTGGCCACACTGTCGAAGACCGCATTCATCCATGACTGGTCTGCCGCATCCGAGCCGGTCATGGCTGAGACGCCGACCGCCGCGCGGAAGAACGGATCGCTCCAGTTATTCAGGGGTGTTCCATCGAGGGCATAGCCGCCTAGAATCTGCGAGGGGTTACCACCTGAAGACTGCTGAAAGAACTCGGACAACATCTGCGCTTGTGCCAGGGAGACGGCATCGCCACTCAAAACGGCGTCCGTACCAAGTCGCCAGGGAACTCGTCCCGCATTGTACCAGTAATGCTGATCATTGACTTCCAGGAACCCGGACGGGGCAGGAGAAACAGAGCCGGTCACGGGATCAACAATCACAAAGTCGGGAACGAGTCCCGTTCCCGATTGCTGCTGCAACCTGGTCATCACATCCTGTGTAGCAGCGATGACTTCGTTCCAGGCTCCGGTCTGTGTGGCGGCTTCAAAATGCGCGGAAGTGACCGTACATGAAATCGCTGGTGCGCGTGGTCCATTGGCTGTGTTGGCCACCATTGGGATTCACCCAGTCGCCGAGCATCGGCAGATGGCTTTCCGGTCCAATCGTTGAGTCATACATGGCGTTGATGATGATGATCGCTTCCTGAAGATAGTTGATTTCACCATCACTGCCCCATTGGGCATCGGCCACTAACAGAGCATAGGCGATGTCGGCGTCCCCATCGAAGGCACTGCTATTGCCGGAAGGATCCGGTTGTGCCCAGTCCATCAGAAGCGGATTACTCTCACTGGGATTAGCGCGAGAATATCGGAAGAGACCATCGAAAATCGCCTGGGCGTTCGGGTCGTAACCATCCATATGCGACAGAACCAGCATTCCATAGCCCTGCGCTTCAGAAGTAGTGCGTCCCTGTGAATCCATCACTACCCGATAGCCATTCCCGCCTGGATCGACTCGCAGCCAGTCCGACTTCCATTGGTCATAGTAGTTGCTGACAATCTGATCCAGTTGCTCCTGACTGTACTGGCTGGGAAACAGTGTTCCATCCACATACTGTTGAACATGGCTGCCAAAATCTGGATCGCCACCCGTCGAACGTACCAATCGAAATCGTGACAGCCGTTTCGAACGGCGTCGTGACCATCACATCGTTCTCGGTCGAGGAAACATCGTCATTGGTAATCGTGTTGGTGGCAACGGAAAGACTGTTGTCCAAAACAGCACCCACGGGGCTACTCAGAGTAACGTAGAACTGCTCATCAGGTTCGACGTCTGTGTCTCCAAAGATACGTACTGTGATCGTCTTCGAAGTTTCTCCAACGGCAAATGAGACCTGCCCACTGGACGCTTCATAATCTTCACCAGTGGTGGCCGTTCCATTGGAGGTCTGGTAATTGACGGTCACTGATTCAGTTGCAGGCTCTGAAAGGGAGATCGTCAAAGTAGCCAGAACCGATCCACTGTCTCCTTCAGTGACTGTCGCACCACTGATGCTGACGAAAGGCTTCACTTCAGGAGGATCGACAACGACATCCAGTGGAACAGGATTTTGATAGTACTCCTGCACTTTGGTAATCCACCAGTAATCGTCCGTGGGTTCACTGCCAATGGAATCGGTGCTGATTCCCACACCGGCGCCAAAGAGAATCTGCCGCACACCGGCAGCGCGTGCCTCTTCTATATGAGAACCCCAGGTAATGGTATTCCCCGAAATGGTCAGTTTGTCATCTCCAAAATCATTTAATGAGAAGTAGTCCAGTCGATCGCCGGTTGCCGTAAATGTATCCCCCAGAAAGAATGTGGGAGCAGAGTCTTCATATTGACGTGTCGTGTTGGTGAGTGGATCAAAAACTCCATTCGTATCGTACGGATTCTCTGCAAGGCTGTTGTTGATGTGACCGACGGGAATCTGCCAGAGAATCATTTCTCGTTCCGTCGTTTCTGTGAGGGTCTGGACAATCAGTAAATAATTATGCCAGTGATCATTGTTCCAAAACCAGGTGCTGTCTTCCGGGTTGCTTGCCGCTCCATTCTCTGCCCCCGCATCTAATCCATATTTATCGAGAGAGATAAAGTTCGCACCGTAGCTGAGGATGCCTGCTTCCATGTAATACTGCGCAATCAGCTCCGCTTCGCGCGCAATCGCTGCGCGTCCTGCATCGATTCCAAGCGTATCAGTCAGATGCACAATTCCAGTTCCCGGAATCGGTGTTTCAATACCGGGAGAAGCCCAGAGATTAAATTGCCAGCCAAACTCCACGTTCGGCGCGTAATTGTTAATCGTGTAATTGATTGCCTGAATGAGCCCTGCCACCGAGTTGTCGAACTGCGGATCGACGCCCGCTTGTAACACACCGCTGCTATAAGCGGCGTTCGTCATGGCTGAGATCGCACTTGCCGGCGCATCCGCATTCTGCATGAGGTAACCAATGAAGTCCGGTTCCAGAATCATCTGCACCAGTTCGTCACCGGCTTCGGTGCGGATGGTATCCAGCACGAATTTCAGGTCACGGAAATAGTTTTCCATGTACGACTGACTGTTGATATGCTCAAGATTCGTCATATAGCTTTCACCTCCATCGGGAATGTTGTAGTAAACGAATTGCGGGATCATTCCCAGTTTGAGGCTTTCACGGAGATAGCTATGCACACGGTCCGGGTCCCAACTCCTCCAGCCACTGATCGGACCGCCGTTGAGATAGATGTAACGCGAGTCGACATATTTGCTGGTCGATGGATCGCTGCTATCGAAATCCTGCCAGAATGCCAGATCACCTGTGGTATCTTCGCTCACCGAACCGATCGTCACATAATCTGGCAGCCCCGGCAGCTCACCATTTTCCGTGCGCACGCGAACCCCGATAAAGCGGTCTTCACCAGATTCGACATCGGTAATCCGTACTGATGCCCGTCCCGCTTCAAGGCCGGAAATCCGTAACGTATTGCCGTTAATAATTTCAGCCCGGACCACTCGTGAGTTGCTGGTGGCGATGCTGAATTGTGCAGACTCGCTGGAAGAATTGAGCGTGTATTCAACAGTCGCCTGATCAATGGTGACCTGCAGCGCCTGCTCGGTGGCATCCACGCCTTCAATGCCAATCGGACTGGCTCCACCAGCGATATAGACCACTTCATCGCTCAGAGTTGCGCCAATCTCATTGCTGACCTCGACCTGATACCGAAAAACACCGTAGTCCCTGTTTGTAATAAGCAGGCTGTCTGTTTGAGGAGTCGAACTTCCCGACAACGAGGCTTCGTAAATCACTTCGCCATTCTCGTATAATTTCCAATGATCGGCAGGATCTCCTGCCCAGAGATTCAGAGTGATACGGAAGCCATCGGATTCTGATAGAACGCTCACACTCGGCTTGTTTGGTGCCCCGTCTACAGGATCCGGATCCGGGTCAGGATCTCCCGGGTTTCCATTACCTTGAAAAGTGAATCCGGTTGGCTCACTGTGATTGCCAACCGCAACAAAGCCGATCGCCAGCGACTCGCCTGCATCGAGTGTGTTATCCCAATTCGGAGGCGTTATTCGATAGCGGCCGCCACCGAGATTCTCAACCTCGGCGTTCCAGAGTGACTGAATTTCTCCGCTATAATCAAACTCAAGTTGCCAGTCTGTGAAATCGATCGCTTCATCGTTAGTCAGAGTTAAGCTGGCAGTTCGTCCGGAACCCCAGTCGTTTTCGATTTGAAATTTGACATCAGGCGCGTCAGCCAGCGGATGCGCAACAAGCATCGTTCGCACTTCAAGTGCTTCAAGTGAATCGAACTGCCTCGTCTTTTTGGCACGAGACCGTTTTGAAATGAAATGCTGTTTGGAGAACCACTGTACGAGATTTACATAGAGTCGTTTCATATAGTCAACCCTGCCTGCGCAGAGACCTTTCAGTCTATGCCAGGAGAGTGATATCCCACCATGCTGAATTTCAGCATCAGGAGACAGTGGAGTTGCACGAGTCCAGGATTCTGGAGATGATGAAACGCGCTTGACTCCCCGTAACACTGCTTATCCCCAGACTCGCACAAGGAACCGCAACGGAGTTCTGCGGCCACTTGCTCTAACGAGTCTGGTTATGTCCTGGCGCGGAAGCTGCTTCGGCCCAGTTCAAACAGCAATGTCCGATATTTTCGATGTGAGTCGAGCCTGGAACCATTCCGGACTCTTCATATTCAATTTTATTAACGCCCCCCTACCCTGTGTCTAGAGATGTTTCGTTTTTTTTCAACACATTAAACAGGCTGGTAAATATCACAGTGCGCGTATCAAGTTGACACTGATACTCCTGATATGTAACGATTCAATAATCTTTAATGATGCATCCAGAAGACCTTTCTGCCCATCATCCTACGCCGTTTTTAGCGTCAGTGTTTGCAACCCTTACAGGTTTTCTTTTGTCGAAATTCAATTTCTCGATAGAGATAGATCAAATCGATCTGCCGGTCAGGCTCACCACATGACCGTGGTGCGATTTCCGTACGACTCGGTGATGGTAACAAGCTCGGAGAGTCCGATGCTTAAAGTGACGTCAGAAATCTGCGTGCGCGTCCCGGTGATAAGACACGTATCTCTGCACTCACAATTTGAATCAGGGAGAACGCAAAGTTCAAAACAAAGCTGTTACAGGCTTGCCTTGTGAACTGGCGATTTCGCGACCGGTGGGCATATGGATGGTTGCCTCGGGTCGATAGCCAAACGCATGCAGGATTGTTGCACCCAGGTCTTCAGGTCGTACGGGAGAACTTTTTACAAAGGCAGCATGCTTGTCACTTTCGCCGTACACCTGACCGCCTTTAATCCCGCCTCCCGCGAGCACCGTGGAATAGCAGTTGGGCCAGTGGTCACGTCCGGTATTCTTGTTGATACGTGGCGTGCGACCAAACTCACCAGTGACCACAACCAGTGTGTCATCCAGTAAACCGCGCGTCGATAAATCTTCCAGCAGGGCCGAGTAAGCCAGGTCAAATGCAGGGCAGCAATAATCGCCACGGATCATTTCAACGCCTTTGTTATACCCGCCACAAACCGGTTTATCGCTGCCATGATTATCCCACAGATTAAACTGACATCCATCTTTGCCATAATACGTCCAGAAAACATTTACCATTTGCACATCTGCTTCAATCAATCGCCGGGCAAGTAGAAAACTTTGGCCGTATTCATTGCGTCCATAACGGTCTCTCAGTTTTGCAGGTTCACGCTCCAGATCGAACACGCGCCCCACACCTTCCGACGAGAGCATCGAAAACGCGCGCTCGTAATACTTTTCCATACTCTGTGTTACATCCGATTGCCATCCTGCCTGTGAGTCTGTTTTCAACTGACTGAGTAATTCTCTGCGGTTCTGGAAGCGTTCCGCATCGACTCCTTCAGGCAGGCTAAACCCTTTGACGGTAAACTGCTTCTCAGACAAGGAATCTCGCTTTTCGACATCCAGATAAAGGGGATCGTACGCGCCCCCTAAAAAGCCTGCGGTTTGCCCCTTATAAAACTGACCGCCGGTTGTGAAAGGGCGTGGAACTGTCACCCAGCCGGGGAGTTGTGAGGTGCTCGCTTGCAGGCTTTGCAAAATGGCCCCCATGCCCGGGTGATCTGATCGCTGCGGTGGAAACGCTTTGAGTGCGCGTGTTGTGGGACCGGCATCGGCTAACAACATGTATTTAATACCAGTTGCATGCGAAGAGGAATCGTGATTCATCGAACGAATGATGGAAAACTTATCCGCATGTTTTGAAACTTCGGGTAACAAATCACCAATCTGAATCCCGGGAACAGATGTGTCAATTGGCTGAAACGGACCACGAATGGAATCGGGAGCTTCTGGCTTCAGGTCCCACATGTCAATCTGGCTTGGCCCGCCACACAGGAAAATGTAGATGCAGCGTTTCGCCGTTGGCTTGTGACTGGTCGTTGCAGCCTGCACCTGTGATGTATCGGGTAACGATAAACCAAGCGCTCCCAAACTACTCATTTTCAGCAGTTCTCGACGATTAAACCGACCACTACGACGGCCACCTAAAGTCAGCACAGACATATTTGATTGTTTCAAGATATCTGACGAGAATTCAGAGGTATTCATAAAGGTTGCTTTTACATTTTCAATGAAAGTGTGTTGCTCAAATGAAATCGAATTCGACTCATTCCTTTTATTGATTGATGTTCTAAATGTATCTCACTTCCGTGATACCGAAAATCACCTTGTCAGAGCTTAGTCTCCAAGGTATTCAGCTATGTCGAGGCAGGAACACCTGTGTGAGTTCGTTTGCTCTTGCACTGATTTGATTTGTAAAAAAACTGGCTAGTTAAATGGCAAGACAATCGAAGGTTGGCCTCTGATTCAAGGTGTACACTATAAGAATACCACAAATCTGCCGCAGTCACAACTTTTTAGATAAAAATGTTGTTTATTTTCACAGAAATGAGGCTGCTCGTATCAAGTCAGCAAACCTGACCTGATAACGAGGTAATACAATTGGTGACAATTGCCATTCCTTCGTCAATCAAATTCATCGGGATGGTTAACGGTGGCAAAAAACGTATTACATTACCGTGCATACCACAGGAGAGCAGGATCAGTCCCTGATCTGCCGCGGCTGCAACCAGGGATTTGGTCAATTGCGCATTCGGCTGATTCGAATCACCTCCCTTGACCAACTCCATGGCAATCATCGCACCCCGGTTACGGATGTTTCCCACCTGGTCAGGAAACTGTTGCTGAATCTTACTCAAGTGATCCATGAATCGTTGACCGATTTCGTTGGCTCGTTCGACAAGCTGTTCCTCGTCAATCACTTCCAGAACCGCCAGACCCGCGGCGCAGCCCAAAGGTGATCCGCCAAACGTGCCACCCAATCCGCCCGGATGCGGGGAATTCATAATCGATGCCTTTCCAGTCACTGCAGCGATGGGAAAACCACCGGCAATCCCTTTGGCCTGGGTGATCAGATCGGGTTCGACGCCGGAATGCTGTATGCAAAACATTTTGCCCGTGCGACCAAAGCCGGTCTGGATTTCATCTGCGATGAAGACAATGCCATGCTGATCACAGATTTTGCGCAATGTGTTGAGGAAGTGATCGGATGCCGGGTAGAAACCGCCTTCACCCAGTACCGGTTCGATAATCAGCGCAGCGATATCTACGGGGTCGATATCTACCTTGAACAGGGTTTCGATTGCTCGTGTGGCATCTTCAACGGAGACGCCATGGTACTCAATTGGAAAAGGTACGTGATAGATCTCAGCAGGGAATGGACCGAATGATTTTTTATAGGGCGTAATCTTTCCAGTCAAACCCATCGCCATATTAGTCCGTCCATGGAAACCACTTTGAAAAGCAATCACTCCACGCCTGCCTGTGTGCGCACGGGCAATCTTGATGCTATTCTCTACCGCTTCCGCACCGGTAGTGACAAAAACAGTTCGACACTCGTCTGAAATTGGTGCCGCCTCATTCAGTTTTTCTGCCAGAGCCACCGCAGATTCGTATGGTGTGACCATCACGCAGGTATGACTGAAACGTTCCAACTGTTCAGCTATGGCAGTTTTTACTTTGGGATGACTATGACCTGTATTAACGACCGCAATGCCTGCACCGAAATCGATATAGCGACGACCATCCACATCCCAGAGCTCTGCATTTTCAGCACGTTCGATATAAATATTGTGGGCGTGGCCTTGACCTTGAGCAAAAGCTAAACGCATCCGTTCTTCAAGTTCCTGATTGTTATTTATTCGATTCATATCAGTCTAATGTTCCATAAACCGCGCCACTGATCAAGGCATACGAAAATGACACCTCTCTCAGATTATCTCACTTCCATTTACTTTTCAATAAACTCTGAGTCTAATCAATTTCATATGGTCACCTGATTAAAGCAGCAATACGATGAAGTGCCATTCCAGAGTAAAATGCTCCTTTCATATGATTAGTTATATGATCAGGATTTTTACCAGTTTGAAATCGGAAAATCATCTCACTTGTCAGACACAAAATCAGCTGAAAGCAATCTGAAAATGAAATCTCCTTTATCACGACAGCATCCACTTTTGAATTGGACAGGACTTCTAACATGGTGTCATCAATACGAGACTCTGGTACCTGATCATCAATCTTCGACTGACTGATATCATACAATGGAGTTTTAGAATGTCAGACGAATACGATATCATTGTTGTTGGAGCTGGAGGCAGTGGATTAGCGGCTGCACTGAGCGGGGCTGAACACGGAGCCAAAGTACTGGTCCTGGAAAAGCAATCCAATCTTGGTGGAACGACAGGAATTGCCATTGGCTCATTCACTGCCAGTAATACAGTACATCAGCAAAAGGCGGGAATCGAAGACAACCCAGACGATCACGAAGAAGACGCCGCGAAGTTTGCATCTCCAGAGATTGAAAACAGAGGCAACCATTCACTCCGACGATTCTTCCTCGGGGAGGCTGCAGAAACATTTGACTGGTTATTGAAGATGGGCTTGTCCTTTCATGGCCCTAACCCGGAACCGCCCAACCGGGTGTCACGCATGCATAACGTCGTTCCTAATGCAAAGGCCTACGTGGCAACATTTCAATCGCGCCTGCTGCGCCTTGGTGGAACGATTCTCTGTGATGCATCTGTCGTCGAACTCATTATTGATTGCGACACAGTCACAGGTGTAGTAGCTTCCGTTAACGGTGAATCCCAAACATTTCAAGCCACCAAAGGAGTTGTGTTGGCAGCTGGCGATTATTCCAATGCCTCGGATATCATCAGGCGGTTCAAAGGCGAACAATTTACCTCGATTGAGGGGATCAACCCAAACGCAGAAGGCGATGGACACATTCTGGCGGAGCGCGCTGGTGCGAAATTGTTGAATATGGATATCACCTACGGCCCCGAATTACGATTTGTCGCCCCACCCGGAAATACCTTCGAGCAGTTGTTACCATCGCATGGAATCTCAGCCCGGCTAATGGGTATGATGCTACCCCTGGTGCCGAACTTCATTATTAATTGGCTGGTCAAACGAATGTTGCTCACTTGGCAACATCCTGAAAATGCCTTGTTCGAAGATGGAGCAATTTTGATCAATACGAAAGGCCAGCGATTCTGCAACGAGAAGTCTTCGCCAGAACGTGAGATCGCCATAGCCAACCAGCCCGACAAAATCAGCTATATTCTGCTCGACCGACGCCTTATCGACCGCTACAGTCAATGGCCACATTTTGTGTCAACGGCTCCTGAAATAGCCTATGCCTATGTTGATGATTATCTCAAACTGCGTCCGGATATTTCGTTACAAGCCTCTTCAATCGATCAAATTGCCAAGTCACGCAGGCTGCCGGTTGAGAGTCTGCACACAACGGTGGAAGAGTATAACCGATATGCCATTGGTAACCAGGCCGATGCGCTGGGACGCACCGGTGACACAGCCCCACTTGATGGTGACCGCTGGGTATTGCTCGGTCCAACAAAATCTTATTTCACAACAACGGAAGGCGGTGTGGCCATTAATCAACAAATGCAGGTGTTAGACGTTGATGGGAAATCTATTTCAGGACTCTATGCCGTGGGAAGTAATGGAATCGGTGGTCAGATACTCTGGGGCCACGGACTGCATATCGCCTGGGCCATCACCAGCGGCCGATTGGTCGGAAAACATCTCGCCTCTTTAAATTTTCGGGAGAATACCAGGTTTTAAATCGATCAAGACAGTTAAAAATTCGGTATGATGTTTTCCTTTTGCAAGATGCTATGGGTTTCGCTTCGATGTGAGAGCAAAGATTTTGATACGCTTTTTTTCACGTGGTTTATTAATACAAGATCTGGAATTGTTTTTGTATTTCCTGCCCTTCTCTATTACCAGACCAGACCAGACCAGACCAGACCAGACCAGACTACTGCCGGTTTTTCATCTCTGAGCCGATCGCTGAAATCAAGTAGAATGTGATCTTACAGACCAGAGAAAGTTCGTTTGGGATCGTTTCGTTCTGTCTAATGAATAGTCCTGTTTTACTTATTCGTTATTGGAGGCCGTTAATGATGGTATTCTGGTATTTCTATTGTTTGAATTCTCTTGAGGATTGTCTTGTGACTTCGAACCATCTTCGCCAACGGCGGGAAGCAGTCAAGCAAAGATTTCTGTGCTGTTTTGTCGCCGTCAGTGACGATCCAGCAGGTAACCTGTGTCATTTTGCACGAAAAAGAGGTTTTCAGAGGTGTGAATCATGGTGCTCAAGTGGAACTGCCGTTACCGTCCATTCTCAAAATGCTCTCAACACAGGGGGTTTTATAGTGCTCGCTTCAGCAGGTGCCCAGGTATTGACTGAAAACAATACACATCCCTCGCGCGCGCGACGCAGATCACGCAGTTTCGACAAAGACACGGCTGTGTCAAGCTGCAGTTTTGAGCAGGAAATTGAAAATAATATTCAAACGATTTGTTCGAGAGCATACCGTCTACCGTTTTTCGTTGTCATTCTGAAGTTTCCCAGACCTCATTATGAGGTAAGGGTTTTTACATAATAACAGGTATGGGTTTTAAGCAGCTGACCAGAGTTTATCGAAACTTAGTCATCGCGATCCGTGGTATGGGGGAGTTCAAAATAGCTCGCGAATTGGTTTTCCGGTATCGATAATACTTGTGGGGCGTCCAGAAGCATCATTGAAGTGGGTATCCAGAGGAATTCCCAGTGTTTGATAGATCGTCGCCAGCAGATCCATCGGAGTGGTTGTTCGTTCAACAACTCCACCACCGAATTTTTCACTGGCACCGACGACTCGTCCTCCCGGCATACCGCCTCCGGCAAACATCACTGTAAAACAGTTTGACCAGTGATCTCTTCCAGCGTGCCCATTGATCATTGGAGTTCGACCAAATTCACCCGCACAAAAAATCAGAACGTCATTCAGCATTCCACGTTGGTCTAAATCCTGTATCAGTGTGGCAATCGCGCGGTCCAAAGGAGGTAAATGTTGCTCCAGACCTTTTTCTATGTTGTTGTGGTGGTCCCAATATCCGGTGTTGACCGTCACGCAGGTACTACCAGCTTCGACCAGTCGTCTGGCTAAAAGCGCACTTTGGCCATATTGGTGCCGACCATATTGATCGCGGAGTTTGCTATCCTCACTACTCAGATCGAAGGCTTTACGAACTCGTTCGCCGGTAACCATTTCGAGTGCTTGAGTCTTGAATGTGTCCAGGCCTTCAATCACACCTGATTTATCAACTTCACGGTTCAGGGTGTCAAATTTATTAAGTAATTCACGTCGCGATTCTACGCTTTTCAAACTCAATCCTTTTGGAAGAGCCAGATTCGGAACTTTGAAGTTTTTTGAATTGGGGTCCATGCCGACTTCAAACGGATTAAATGCTTTTCCCAGATAGACTGCCCCCTGATAACCAAAAGCTTCGGATTTGGGGATCGTTACATAAGGCGGAATATGCTCTGAGTGTGCACCTAAAGACCGCGAGATCACAGAACCAAAGGATGGTTTTTGTGCTGCATTACGTGCTAAAGTTGGTCCAAAGTAGCCCGTTTGCATCCAGTGTGCAGAAGGGGCATGAATGCCATTTTCATGATGGACTGACCTGACTTGCGAAATCTGATGCATGACTTTCGCTTGCATGGGAAATCGTTCGGTCACGTTAATATCAGATACCGAGGTCGAAATCGGGCGATACATGCCACGATATTCTGCAGGCGCATTTGGTTTCATATCGTACGTGTCTTGTTGGCTCATTCCCCCATTGGTCCAGAACACAATCAAGGATTTATTTGATTTCGGACGGGAGCGTTTCCTGCCGCATGCGATTTTTCAACAAACAGGTCAGCCAGTCCCAGTCCTAACACAGCGCTCCCAGTTGCAGGAAATTACGACGGCTGAATCCATCACTACTGGAGTATTGTGTTCCTGAAACGGATGACATTAAACGCGGTCTCCCATAGCTGTCCTGGTAGATTCTTGACCTGGTACAAAGATACTGTCAATGATTCATCATAAACTCATTCGTAGCCAAGAGCGCCCACAAAAATGAACGGTACGCCTCTTGCCTGTTTTTTCACTATTTAATATTCGACGGCCGTTTTTTCTTCCGACGCACTGAGGGATTTCGAGACAACGTCCGTAGAAAAACATCCCGTACATTTTCTGGATGAGATTTCGAATTCGTCCCGAGTTTCTCAATATATCCGTTTTTATCTGTCATCTTTCGCTGAATCTCATTCGAATTGACTAATTCAAGGGCTTGAGATAAAGCAGGTGCATCTGTGCGTTCGCATTCACATGCGGAAGTTCGCGATGGACGTCCAAACGCATCCAGAAAATTGAGCCGCACATTTTCATCAGGCAAATTCACAGCCCGCATACCCTTCAGGGAATTGTCCTGGTCCGCCTGGAAAGATTGTTGGAACATCTAGGACCTGACTGATTCCATCGAGAAGAACTTCGGCAGAAAGTCGTTTAGGATAATAGCGAGCAAAGCATTGTGTATCCTTTGCGTTTGTTTTATTGGGAATGGAACTGAGCTGGTAAGTATTGGAATTTGTTATGTTGCGAATCAATCTTTTGACATCATAGCCATTGGTGGAAAAATCGTTGGCTAATTCTTCGATGAGTTCAGGATTGGTAGGTGGGTTTGTACTACGTGCATCGTCAATCGGATGAATAATTCCACGACCAAAAAAATGCCCCCACATCCGATTCACCATCGTCCGGGCAAAATACGGATTTTCCGGACTCGTCATCCATTTTGCCAGGCGAGCGCGTGGATCTTCGAAGCGGGAACCAGAGAAGTCAGGTCCCCCTAACGGACGAGGTTGCATGAGTTTTTGAGTCCGAGGGTTTCGCACTTCACCTTCGTTTTTGAGATAGATGATTTCATTCGTGCTCACCTCTGCATCAGCAAATCCGCCTTTGCGACCTACACGGCTGAAAATAGCAGCGAAAGAATAGTAATCGTCTTGACTCCAGCGTTCTGCGGGATGGTGATGGCATTGCGCACATTGGATCCTGACACCCAAAAAAGACTGAGCGACTGATTCTACATAGTTCGGAGTATTTCGGACTGAACGATACCAGATTGCAGGTGGGTTTTCTTCCTGACTGCCCGTCGCGGTGAGTATTTCAGTCACAAAGCGATCATAGGGTTTGTTGGATAATATTGAGTCACGAATCCACGAAGAGAATAGCATCGTTCCCGACCTTTGCTTTCTCGTTGCATACCCACTTCCACGATTTTGTAATATGTCGGCCCATTTCAATGCAAAATAACTGGCGTATTCAGGACGCGTCAGCAATCTGTTGATCAACCGCTCTCGTTTGTCTGGTTTTTGATCTGTAATATAATCAGTGACTTCTTCGGCCGTTGGTAAGGTGCCACAGATATCGAGTGTAACCCGTCGGATAAAGGTAGAATCGTCAGCTACGGGTGAAGGAGTGATACCCAGTTTTTTCCATTGAGCAACGGAATGACGATCGATTTTTGATAGAGATTGAACGCGTGGATAATCTTCCGTTCTGGCAATGGATGAAGAGTGATAAGGTACAACACCTTGAAACACTGTGATCTGCTCGCCAAAGCGGGCCATGACGGCAAACAGTCCACCACGAGTTTGAGTTGAAACGAGACCACCTTTATCAACCTTGGCAATTTCAGGGTAATTGGATTCGTAGACTGCTTGTCGAGTAACATCACGCTTCGTACCGTCAGAAAAGTGAGCGATTACTTTCAGGTTCAAATGAGAGTTCTGTTTTAATACTCGATCTTGTGGAAATAAACTGATACGCGAAACCACCGGAGCTTTATAATCAGGCCCGGGTGCGCCCTGTTGAATCCAGGTACGGAGAACCTGATAGTCATAAGAATCATATTCCAGTTGCTTGCCACCTCCGTGTGGAACACGGCCGATTGCTTTTAACAGGAGGAGGCTCTGGTCTGGATCTGCTGGAAAAATCCGCCGACCTCTCGATTCAAGCGAAATTGCGGAATAGTCCAATTCTGGATCAAACCCCAATAAGGAAATTTTGAAACCGTTCTGGCCAGTAGACTTGCCATGACATCCGCCACTATTACAACTCAGTTTGGTAAGAAGGGGAACGACATCCGTAAGAAATTGAATCTTCTGTTCCGCTCGGTCTGGTTTTAATTGAGTCGTATTCTCAGCAGCCTGAAGATCCTTATTAAATACAATCAACACAAAGATCATCAGCCAGACAAGCAGCAGGTACCCATCTCTGAACTTCCTGTTTTTGTTGATGTTGAACATGTGATTTCTATTCGTTACGGATAAAGACTACTCGGTAATTTCCAGATCGAGGAAACAGCTTCCGTGAAACACTGGCTGGTCTTCTACTACCCCGACAGCAGATAATCGAATGAAAGGTCGTTTTCCTAAAGGAGCATTTTCGTTGGCGATAATTTGCAGGGTTCCCGTATCACTTTGCCCTGTAAACGTGACTCCACGTACCCGAAGACCATCAAGTTTGTCAGCACCTTCGAGTTCGGTGTGAATCTTATTAATGAAACCATTAATACGTTTTGCAGAATATTTCACTTTGATCGTCTCACCGCGTCGAATTTTTCGGGGCGCCATAGAATCGACGGCCACCACAAAAGCTGCCGGCTTCACTTCAAAATTTACAGGGTTACTAAACACGACGACAGACTTCTTCCTGGATTTGGATTGAGCCTGAACCGTGATGGTATACTTGCCGACTGGCAGATAGGACGGTAAATAAAAACTCAGATAACCTTTATTTTTTCCGGCAGGGATAGTTGCGGTCTGATTTTGAATCAAATGAGGAACTCCCACTCCAATCAGATTCACTGGCTCATTCTCGCTGGGATCACGATTTTCAATTTGAACCGCCACATCTAGAACAGAACCAGGAGAGTGCCGGACGTTCATCTCGCCAAACAGATGATGCTTCCGCTTTTCATGTCCATCTGCAGTAATTCGAAAAGGGGCTTGACCTGCAACCGCGACAGGGATTTCCGTTGTCAGACGGCTGGAACCATTTGGGACACCAGTCCTCACGATAGTTCCGCCACGAACTTTTCGTAATTTTGTTTGAGTCGAGTGAGCGATGAGACCAAGAGTTCCCGAATAGGGTGCGGCGTTATCATCGGCGGTGACAGTAAGTGAGGCGCGGTGCTCACCCGGACCTAACCAGATATCAGGACAATGAATGCCTTGAGGAAGGTTAGTGGCACTCACCCGAATTGAATCCGTCATCCCTCGTTTGCGTACGGCTATGACATCTAAAATAGCACGACCGCCGCGTCTGATGTTGAGGGACGCAGGATCTTCTCGGTGAGAAACAACAGTGAGATCAAACGCAGGTTCCTGGCGTCTTAAACTTAGCCGATAAACACGCCGCGGATCGTCATCCAGTCCCCCTCTCAGGTTACGAACCATGATTAAGTATCGACCATCTTTGGGAACGATCCATTTGCCAGCAGGATCGAGATGACTGGTCGGAAATTTCTTTCCGGCAATATTGTGCAGTTCGTCGCTGAACTGTTTTAACGTGTTTTTTGACGAAGAATCCAATAGACTGATATCAAGATCAACCGGAGAATTGATCCGTTGACCAAAGGCTTCAATCCAAAGTACTTCACCGCGTTTGGCCTGAATGGCATACCAGTCTCTCTCTTTCCCTGCGATGAGTTGACCGCTGACTTCACAGGGGTACTGAATTTCCTGCATCAGGACTCTGGTGTGTTTCTCTTTCTCGAATGACGGGGACATCTGTTAAACTGATCAATGTCGGTGCGTGACATTCCTCTAACTGAAAAGCGAGACCGTCAATTTCAGTTTGTTCGCTGCGTATCCGAATAGAAAAGGGAGTGGTATCATTTCCAATCGCAGGTGTGATTTCTAATTCAAGCTGTTCAAATTCATTATCCGTCAATGTATTGTTCTGTTTATCCTGTGACCGATCCTTTGTTTCGACATCGCCCCATTCTTGAAGTGCCCCCTCAAGATCGAGTGATTTTCCTCGGGCAATCTTTTGATTGAGTTTCGTTTTGAGGCTCCCCAAATTCCACCCATAAATTGTAACCCTTGAAGTTACCCCGCGCTGTATGACCGAGGGAACGGTAAACAACATTCGCGGACCAGAATCGATATCAAGCCGGTAAAAATGTTCAAAGCTACCAGAATAGACGAGGTCGAATACTTTGACAAAATAATTTCCGTCTGCGGGTACATCGAAAGTGATCAGTGGATCAATACCAAAAAAACCTCGATTGACAGCAAGACGTCGCCCCCTGGAATCGTAGATCTCTAATATCGCACGTAAACTGGAATCGAGCCGTTCTGCCCAACATTCGATGACCACACATTGTCCCTGTCTGGCAGAAAATTGAAATACATCGAGGTCTCCTTTTTTCTCAATGCGGCCGTTGATCGAAACATCTAGCGATGTGGTTTGTGCTGATTTGAAAACTTCATTTGGCTCAGTTTCGATCAATTCAGATCGATTTCCCACAAAGAAGGACCGTGGTGAACTCAATCCATTTCGACAGAGAACCCGAAAATCGTAAGAGCCTGTTGGTACGTTTTGGGGAATTTTTATACGAAATTGATTCTTCGCAATTTTCTCAGACGAAATGTCAGAGTGACTGCATATCAATCGAGAAACTTCATCTAAAGCAGTGCCAGCTACTGTTAGTTCAATTGTAGTACCTGACTGTCCTCCCGGCGGAAATACCGATTTCAGAACAGGATTCGGAAGCGCAGCGCCCACGGATGCCACAAAGACAAGCATAACCAGGTAGTTGAGAGCAAACAGACTGAACCGGCCCACACGACACACAATAAATATTCCTCGATACTCTCAGGTAGGATTTCAGTGTTGAATTAGCCTCGAGGAAATCTGCAGCAATAAATTGCAGTGAGGCACCAACACATCGGAGTATATAGATATCAGAATATACTCTATCTGAGATCAAGGGGAAAAGTCAAGGTTGTCCTTGTGAATGCCTTGGATTGAGCTGTCTATTGTTTATGTTTTACACTTAGCTTTATATTTTTGATCTGTCAGATTGACTTGAAATCAACCTGCCATTGAATCAAGACAGCTGACTACCTACTTCGATCAAATAACTGGCTGTGGACCTCATTCTCAGATTTCTCGAACTGTTCGATATCCTCAAGATTTTTCAGCGTCGTCTCGGCAATCGATTGCAGCGCTTCTTTTGTAAAAAATGCCTGATGACCTGTCATCAAAACATTAGGAAAGGTCAGCAATCGAGCCAGCACATCGTCGGTGATCACCTGCTGGGACAAATCTTCGAAGAAGTAATCTGCTTCTTCCTCGTAGACATCTACTCCTAATGAACCAATCCTACCACACTTGAGTCCCTCAATAATTGCCTGAGTATCGATCACTGCACCGCGACTTGTGTTGATAAGCATCACACCTGGTTTCAACTTGTCGATTGTTCGAGCATTCATGAGATGCTGCGTTTCCGGGGTGAGTGGACAGTGCAGCGTGACAATATCAGATTCAGCAAGTAGCTCATCTAATGAGACGTACTTCATACCAAGAGATTTTGCAATCATCGTTCGGAGAGGTATCGTATCCCAATAACCGGCAATAGGCTTCTGCCATAATCCGGGCAACAATCGATCCAATTTGTCCCGTTCCCACGATGCCGACCGTACGATGGTTCATATCAAACCCGAGGAGTCCATCGAGAGCAAAATTACCTTCACGCACACGGGCGAATGCCCGATGAATCTTACGATTCAGTGTCAGAATCAGTCCCACTGTATGTTCGGCTACAGAATAAGGTGAATAAGAGGGGACACGAACTACTTTCATATCCAGTTTCTCGGCAGTGAGAAGATCGACATTATTAAAGCCGGCACATCGCAGTGCGATAACCCTGGTGCCTCCCTGTGACAATCTCTGCAGCAAGTCAGCATTAACGATATCATTGACGAAAACGCAGACAGCAGGATACCCCTGTGCCAGACTGACTGTTTCATTTGTCAGTCGATTCTCTAAAAACACGAGTTTATGACCGAAATCTACATTGGCGTTCTCAAGAAAAGTCTGATCGTATCGCTTAGTACTAAATACGACTACTTTCATTATCGTCTCCCATATCTGGTAGAGTCTATTTTGATGATTCTTTCTGGATGGTATCTGGTCCCAGTCACTCAATCAAGGTGTCAGTGAGAGATCGAAGTCCTTTTCGTTTTTGTAAAAAAGTGTGAACCTTTTGAATGTAAAGCGCGTCTCATTAATCACAAACACAAATACCACTCTTAATCAAAGAAATTTATCTCGATGTACCTTT
Source organism: uncultured Planctomycetaceae bacterium (assembly GCA_942492165.1). Lineage (GTDB taxonomy): Bacteria > Planctomycetota > Planctomycetia > Planctomycetales > Planctomycetaceae > Gimesia. Next base: position 143,150 of record CALOEF010000020.1, on the reverse strand, counting down.
TTTCAAAAATGAGATTTGTCGGCAGGAATCAAGCTGAACAACATTTTGGCAAACAGATAGCCAATGAGTTGTCTGGACAGATTCTGCGCATATGACACTTCTCATCAAGAGAGCCTTTCAACAAGGTCCGGTGTCATAAGCGACACCGGACCTTTTTTATTCTCTCAATACAACATGGATCGATAGCTTAGATGGTAAAGCCGCCTGGTTGAAGCCCAGGAGACACGGGTTCGAGCACCGTTTGATCCACTTTGCGCCCCAATTGCGCAAACACCATGGCCCGTTCTTCTATCGCGTAGGATACCGCTCTTTCAAGGCGGAGAGGTGGGTTCGATTCCCATACGGGTCACTCAATTTGAATTGGTAGTCGAGGACTGGTTGTCCAAGTCGTTCTGATAAAGCGGCGGCGCTGAGTTCGATTCTCAGGTCTACCACTGACAGATTCATTTGTGACCATTTACCATAATTTGTCCGTAAAGCAAACTTTCTCAAAACGATTTCAAAGGAGATCTCATGAGCGAACATGAACGACAGAAACAGATACCCCCGACCGAAACTCGAGGTCGTGGTGTAATGGTAGCATCACTGATTTTTACTCAGGCGGGTGAGGGTTCAAATCCTTCCGACCTCATTCAACATTGATGCGTAGCTCAGTGGCGAGAGTGGCGTTCTTACAAAACGCAGGTCGTGGGTTCGATTCCCACCGCATCAATTTAATATATCAATGGGATTGAGGTGTTAGCGGCAGCATACCTGGTTCTTACCCAGGTAGGTGAGGGTTCAAGTCCCTCCAGTCCCACTTCGAAACAATCGAAAACAACTTCAATAGAATGCGGTGGTGCTCGTGCTGGTACGGGCGGTCGGCTGTTAACCGACCTGACGCAGGTTCGATTCCTGTCGCCGCAGCTTAATATTTCGGAAGTCATCCGGCCGGATGAGGAGCCTGTCTCGAAAACAGGTGCGGTTCACGCCGTTGTGGGTTCAAGTCCCACGGCTTCCGCTACGAGTTGTGTGCTCTTGTCCGAGCGGTTAGGTGCCAGATTTCCAATCTGGCCAGGCGGGTTCGACTCCCGCAGAGCACTTTGGGGGTCGGCCAATGGAAGGCTACCTGCCTTTGAAGCAGGAGGTGAAGGTTCGATTCCTTCTCCCTAAATTTGTTATGTAAAATTCAATCTGATACTTGATGCGGTGGGGCCTGTGCTGGTACGGGCAGGCGGCTCTGAACCGTCACGACGCAGGTTCAATTCCTGCCGCCGCAGCTGAACGATTCGCAGTAACTTTGCTGGCTCGATGGTGAAACGGATATCATATCTTGCTTCTAACGAGATGTTCCAGGTTCAAATCCTGGTCGGGCTTCTCAGGCTTCATCGATAGAGTTCAATTCACTCTCCTTCCGATGAACCTTAAATAAAAATCACTGTCGATCAGCATGGTGTCCGTGGTGTAAGCGGTATGCATATCTGCCTGTGAAGCAGAAGGTATGGGTTCAACTCCCATCGGTCACCCTTTTTAGTGCTGTCATGATAGATCGAATGAGACAACACCATGATTGCAACAGATCATGCCTTGCGAGTGTGATGGATAGCACAGCAGACTTCGAATCTGCAAGACGGGGTTCGACTCCCTGGCGAGGTATTTAATACTGGACACGTCCGCGGGTAATATTCCACTACCGGAGTTTTAATGTTAGAGGCTTTCGATTAATCAGCGGGTCGCTGAAAATCATCTGAAATGCCGGCAAATCTTATTTAACATCTGTACCTGCACAATCTGTTGCGCCCTGCAAAATCAAACGTTTAATGCAAAGAGCCTGCAGTAAGTGTGATAGAAAACCTTGACATTCTCATATTTCCCAAGTCTAATTAAAGCAAAGTTCCTCCCGATACTTCTCGACATGGATGATGTGTTGACCTGATTAAAGAGAAGTCTCGACAACCTTCAACCATTGATCAGCAACAAATTAAAGTTGGTCATAGTTTCAGTGCCCGTAGTTCCCAAATTGTCTCATAAACAGTTTCACGACTTGAGTAGACCAGGAGATCAGAATGCCGCGTTGCCGTGCAATTTGGAAGCTGCTGAACATAACCTGTCTACTTCTATTTTGTGCGGACGACATCCCTGCTGCAGACCCTCTGCACATAAAAATTGATCGTTTAATTGATCAACATGCGCAAGATAAATCGTTCGCAGAGCAAACCGATGATGCCGCCTTCGTCCGTCGCGTTTACCTTGATTTCTCCGGACGCATTCCGACCACGACAGAAACGCGTGCATTTCTTTCCAGTCAATCTGACAATAAACGAACCGAGCTGATTGATCGTTTACTGGCATCGCCGGAATACGCAAATCGGATGCAGGATCTGTTTCACATCTGGCTGATGGAACGTCGAGGAGACAATGCTGACTGGGAGCAGTTTTTACGCCACTGCTTCTCTGAGAATAAACCGTGGAATAATATTGTACAGGAAATCTTGTATCCTGATGTTTCTAATGAAAAGACACGGGGCTCCATTTTCTTTTACGAAAAACGTTTGAAAAAAAGTGGTCAAGTTCCCGTTGATTATCCTGGATTAACGCGCGATGTGGCCAGGTTGTTTCTCGGCCAGGATTTGCAGTGCGCCCAATGCCACGATCATCTGTTCGTGAAAGATTACAAGCAGATTGATTTCCAGGGGTTGTATACCGTTTTTCAAAATACTTCAGTCAAGAAAAACCCAAAATTCAAATACTCTGCCATTATCGAAAAACCGATGACAAAAAAACTCGAATTTACATCGGTGTTCGAATCAGAGAAACAGTCAACCGGCCCCCGTTTACCAACTGGTACGGAATTTGAAATTGTTTTAACGAAAAAAGAAAAACCGGCATTTAGTCCACTGAAACTGTTTGCCAAAGAAATACCGCAAGCAAAAAACGAATTGTTTACTCGCAATATTGCCAATCGACTCTGGTTTATCATGCTGGGCCGAGGAATTGTACATCCACTCGACTTGCATCATTCCGGAAATTCACCATCACACCCTGAAGTTCTCAATCTAATCTCACAGGAATTTGTAGCATCTCAATTTGATATCAAATGGTTCCTGAGAGAATTAGCCCTCACAAAAACGTATCAACGCAGTACTCTTCTTCGACCAGGCTCGGAAAAACCTCCCGTCGACAGCTATCAGGTCGCTCTGGAACGACGGCTCACTGCTGAACAGCTCTTACGCAGCACGCTCGTTGCAACGGGCGAATGGGATCGTATTCAGAAAATTGGCTTGGATCAGAAAACAGACCCTTCAGGCCCTACCTACCTTGAGCTGAAATCGATCTTCCTGAAAACATTTGCCAATTCAGCGAAAGACCCGGAGGATGAATTTCGTGCAAGCGTCAAAGGAGCATTGTTTTTACTGAATGATGATACGTTTCTGAAGTTGTTGAATCAGCGACCGGGAAACCTGCAAGATCGATTATCCCGTATCAAAGATTCCACAATATTAACTGAAGAAATATATCTTGCTCTATTCTGCAGACACCCTGACACGCACGAACTTCAAAACGTAAAAACATTTCTGAAAAATCAATCAGATCGCACCAAAGCAATTCAGCAACTCACATGGGCGATGCTTTCTTCGATGGAGTTCTACGTAAATCATTGATTCTGTACTGTATTTTTTCGAGTAAGCTTGTTTCCCAAATTCCGAACTGGAACAGAAACAAATGAAAAATAACAAATTGTTATGCAAGCCATGGGAACATCGCATCTCGCGTCGTCAGTTGCTCGGAGGTGCCGCGGGGGGCATTGCTGCATTGGGGATGGAAGGATTATTTCAATCTGCCGTCGCTGAAAAGATCAAGCAACAGGAAAAACAGGTCATTCTCATTTGGCTTGACGGAGGCATGAGTCAGCTGGAAAGCTGGGACCCTAAACCGAACACGCAATTTGGAGGGCCATTTCGCTCCATTAATACATCGGTTCCCGGTATTCAAGTAAGTGAGTTGATGCCACAGACAGCAAAGCAGATGCAGCATCTCACGTTGGTTCGCAGTGTCAGTACGAAAGATAACAGCCATTCTGCTGGTGTGGGCAGAATTAATCGAGGTGATCCTAAAAATCGCGGAGTGGTATATCCTTATTTGGGATCTGCCATTGCAAAACTGATGGGCCCTACCAAAAGCGGTTTGCCTCCCTACATGTGGGTCAAACCTGGAAGCGGTGGCTTCAAGCCAGCAGATGCCGGTTTTTTAGGATCCAAGTATGGTGCACTCGCTCTGGGAGATGGCAAACCTCCAAACAACCTCCTGTTGCATAAGTCAATTTCGACAGCAGAGAATAAAACACGCAATGCGTTAAGGAAACAATTGAATCAGCAATATGTTCGAGAGCGGCCGAATCAAAACACCGAGGCAAACAGCTACGTGTTTGAAGTCGCAGATGTATTGATGAAACAAAAGGCATTGTTCGACGAATCAACCATTTCGGAACGAGACAAACAACGCTACGGAACCCATGATTTGGGACGACACATGCTCGTCGGTCGCCGTATGATTGAAGCGGGGGTGCGGTTTGTGAAAGTGAATTCCTACGGCTGGGATACTCACGGAGATAATTTCAACGGCAGTGACAGCCTGGTACGAAAGTTTGATCAACCTTTCGCTGCCTTAATCGCAGACTTGCATGATCGAAGTCTGCTCGACAATGTGCTGGTCATTGTACTTAGTGAATTCGGTCGCACTCCGAAAATTAATTCTCATGTCGGACGCGACCATTGGCCCGAGGCCTGGTCGGTCGGCATGGCAGGTTGTGGTCTTAAAAGCGGCACCGTCATCGGTAAAACCAACAAACGGGGCACATTTGTTGACAGTGATCCCTATGATATCGGCCACTTGTTTCACACCTGGTTCCGTGCTCTGGAAATTCCAGAAGAAAAAATGGAATACATCAATAATAATCAACCACTGCCTGTCGCCAATGAAGAGTGCGAACCCATACTTGAAGCTCTTTCCTGATCAAAATAATCAATAGGAACACGTGATGAATTCAAAAGAGCTGCTCAAAAAATTTGAGCCAAAAGTCAAACAAACGCTTGAATATAATCGCCAGCTATGGCAGGCCCGATTCAGCCCATGTGGACAGTATTTAATCGGCTGCAGTTATGACGCCTCAATTCAACGCTGGAAGTTTGCCGGCGACAAATTTAAACCGATGAAACCAATTCTCGGGCATCATGGCTGGACACAATGTATGGCATTCTCTGCTGCCGAAAAACGGCTTTTCACAGCAGATTCCTGGGGCAAATTGACATGCTGGTCTTATGAGGAAGAAGACCCCAAGCCAGTCTGGAATCATGATGCCGCACACGACGGCTGGATTCGCAGCCTGGCTGTCAGTCCTGATGAAAAACGAATCGCCACCAGCGGCAATGATCGTGAAATTTGCATTTGGAATTCTCAGGATGGAAAGTTGGTCGATAAACTGCCCACCCAAAGCGAAACCGTATTCAGCCTCTGTTTTAGTCCCGCTGGAAATTCACTGGTATCTGGCAATCTGAAAGGCGAAGTTCACGAATGGAATACCTCTACCAAAAAAGTTCTACGTACATTTGACGCCAGTCAGCTCTACCAATTAAACCGTATCCAAGATTGTGGTGGAGCACGTCATTTGACAATCGACTCTTCGGGAAAGTATTTGCTTTGTGCTGGTCAAAATGAACCTCAGGGTGGTTTCGCCAGTGGCACGCCAGCCGTGATCGTTTTTGACTGGAAAACAGGAAAAATGACGCAGTCGATGCTGGTCGGCGACAAGCAGGATGGTTTCATATACGATGCCGTTTTTCATCCCGCAGGGTTTGTCATGGGAACCTCGTGTGCCTTTCCGAAAAAAGGAAAATTCTGGTTCTGGATGCCCGGTGATAAAAAGGCATTCTTTACCAGTCCCAAAATCAACAACGGACGTAGTATCAGCCTGCATCGCGATTTGCAGCATCTCGCATTAATGATCTCGGTTTCCCCTAATGCCAATGGGCGAAAACTGAAAGAGGGAAAGTATCAAGGCGGATCATCAAAAATCCATATTCTGAAATTTCCCGATAATAAAACGGCATAAGATGCATGACATTTTCTATTATGAGTAATGGTATCAACAACTTGTCGTGCTGAAGTTTGGTTGTTCGAAAGTCTTGCTTATGCTTCTTTAAGCGAGATCTGAAACAGAGCTTATCCTCCTGATCGATCGATCTAATTCCACCTCGTCGATTATACAGCCGACATTCGAAATCCGTCTCTTTGAAATCTGGTTTGGGACAGGAATTCGTACTGTAAAGTAGTTGACACAGTTCGATTCACAGGCTTAAGATAGAATGTGCAATTATTTATACTGCTATGCTGTTGTTTACATTCCATTCTTTTGACTTTTCGGCATTGTACGAATTTCTCTTCTCCTGGCATAGATACAGTTTTGCATTGCAAATTTCTAATAAAGGTAGCCCGCTGGAACCATGAGCTCAAATTCAACCTACAAAGACAACCAGTCCGTGTCACCTGAGGTTCTCAAAAACACTCAGTTTATTCAGGATGTGCGAAATCAAGTGGCAACTGTTGTCGTTGGCCAGGATGAAGTCGTTGAACGTTTACTGATCTCGCTCTTTACCGGTGGGCATTTACTTCTGCAAGGCGTTCCTGGCTTAGCCAAGACTCTTCTGGTCTCTGTGTTGTCCAAATCGATTGACCTCGACTTTTCCAGAATCCAGTTTACGATCGACTTGTTACCCTCAGACATTCTGGGTTCACAAATTCTAGACCAGCAGAAGAATGAGTTTGTGACTCGTACCGGCCCTGTTTTTACTAACCTGCTACTGGCAGATGAAATCAATCGCGCTGCGCCCAAAGTACAGGGCGCCCTGCTTGAAGCAATGCAGGAACGCAAGGTCACCATTGGAAACGAGACACTCAATCTGCCTGCCCCGTTTCTGGTAATCGCCACTCAAAACCCGGTCGAACAAGCGGGAACTTTTGAGCTGCCTGAAGCGCAACTCGACCGCTTCATGCTTTGCCATCGACTGGAATATCCAAATCCAGGCGAAGAACGCGAAGTGCTTAAACGTAATATGGCACTCGGTATTCGAAAAGAAGACCGCGGCGCAGTTGTCAATACGGAATTTGACGTGATGGAGCATAAACCGGTTGGTTCGTCTGAAGATCTGGTGAGCTGCATGCAGGCGGTGAATGAAATTCATGTCAGTGATACTTTCCTGGAGCATGTGATCGAAATAGTCAACCGCACACGAAACCATCCCAACATCGAACTGGGTGGTAGCCCACGTGCCGGAATCGCATTAATCAAAGCATCGCGCGCCCGCGCTTTAATCAATGGTCGCAATTACGTCATCCCTGAAGATTTGTTTGTTCTGGCGGAAGATGTCATTCTCCACCGCATTCGGTTAAATTACGAAGCATTGGCCGATGGTCTCACTGGAAAAGCAGTCCTGCAGGACATGCTGCGCGACCTGGGAGCCACTCCTTCAGTGATTTCCCAGGAGGATTAGTCACCACTTTTTTTAAGATGTTTTACTGACACAATACCTTACTGAAACAGGTTTCCGATGGAAGGCTTGCTGGAACAAATTGACCCGCTCAATGCACGGCAGTTTTATATCGCCGTGAAGCGACTGGCAGACAGCTTAAGCTATGGAACCGACCGATCTCCGTTCCTTGGTTCAGGATTGGAATTCTTTCAATCACGCCCTTACCAGGATGGTGATCCGATCAAAAGTATCGATTGGCGTGTGACGGCTCGCACTCGGAAGCTTTATATAAAAGAGTATGAAACCCCCAAACGGCTCCCCTGCTATTTACTGATTGATACCTCAGCGTCGATGATGATCAGTTCAACCACCCGAAGCAAATATGCACAAGCACTGCATATTGCTGGTGGATTAGCATTTGCCTGTCTGGAACGAGTCAGTCCTGTTGGCGTCCTGGGTGTTGGGGAATCAGACTTTCGGGTTCAACCGAGCTTATCGAAAGATCAGGTGATGCAATGGTTAGTCCGCTTGCGTCGCTTTCGATACGATGAAGAAACAACACTTGGAAAACGAGTGGCTGAACTGAGTCCGAGCTTGAAGAGCCGCGCTCTGATCCTTGTTCTGTCCGACTTGCACGATCCGCGAGCTGTCCCTGCTCTCAAACAAATGTCGCAAGTTCACGATACTGTTGTGATTCAATTTCGCGACCCCGCGGAAGTCCATCTTAAAGGGGCTGGCTTCTTGCGTGCACAAGAAGCAGAGACCGGAAAGGATTTCGTCACACATGGGCGGCAAGTATGGCTCGATCAGGAACAGATCGATTTCCAATTGAAACGAAGTGGCATTGACCATTTACTTATTGACACGGATAAACCCTTTGTGCATCAGCTGCGCCGATTCTTTTCCTCACGGGATATACTGTCACGGGGGAGCCGCTAATGCTTCACAAATGGATTTCTTCGACATTAAAAACCATTGCTGTAACTATATGCTCATGCCTGGCATACTTACTAATCATATTTTCAACAAAGATCAGCATTGCTGATGAACCTTCCACAACCACTGTTGGAATGGGAACTCGAATCGAAGAAGTGATATTGCCAGGTTCCGAATTGGTCGTGAAAGAATTTAAGGAAGGCGACCCGATTGTCTTGAGAATAGTCAGTGTTAAACCGCATGGACCTGACATGTTCCGATATGAACTGGAATATTATGGATTGAGTCCAGGTGAATACAATTTAGTAAACTTCCTGGAAAGAAAAGATCGTACTCCCCCTGGTGAACTGCCTGAAGTCAAAGCACAAATTAATTCGATCTTAGCAGCAGATCGGGTCGAACCCAATCGTCCCAGAGAGACATCGATTCCTCCCATTGGGGGATATCTGTTTTGGATGAGAACCCTCGCCGTTTTATGGATGATCGGAATATTCGTCATTCTCTTTTCTAAACGAAAACGTGACAGCAAAAATGAAGCAGCAGATCTTCCAGGTCCTTCATTGGCTGATCGCTTACAGCCGATGGTGGAAAAGGCGATCTCTGGAGAACTGACTAATTCACAAATGGCCGAACTGGAAATGATGTTAGTTGCGTTCTGGCGTAAACGGCTGCATTTAGAACAAGCTGATATCGCCAAAGTGACACAAGAGTTAAAAAACCATGAAGAAGCAGGTCCATTGATTCAACAGTTAGAAATTTTGTTACATCGTCCTCACACAGAAAACGAAGTTAACGTCTCTCAAATACTGGAACCTTATCAAAACCTGCCAGCCGAAGCTTTAGATGATGAACTGGCTACACTGGCGTCCTAGTTTTCAGTAATACTTTAGACACTATTTATCTTACAGGGAATTGTTCACGATGAGTTTCACTCACCCCTGGATGCTGATATTCCTGGTCTTTCCGATTTTGCTCCTGGTCTGGACCTGGCGACGTGCGGGAAATCATGTCGTCATGCCGTTTGATCATGGGCTTCAAACTCGTGGCAGAAAACTGGGTTACCTCGTCAATGTTGCACAATCACTGCCGGCAATTCTGCTTGGAATCGTTGTTTTGATTCTTGCAGGACCACAACAGTTGAGTGCTCCCAAATCAAGACGGGTGTTGACGAATATTGAATTGTGCGTTGATGTTTCAGGTAGTATGACATCCTCTTTCGGAGATGGAAATCGCTACGATGCATCAATGGCTGCCATAGATAAATTCCTGGATTACCGGGAGGGCGATGCATTTGGGCTGACATTTTTCGGTAACGAAGTAATACATTGGGTTCCACTTACAACTGATGTCTCCGCAATACGATGTTCGCCACCTTTTATGGATCCGACAAGTCCCAGCCACCCACACTGGCTGGGAGGCACAGCAATCGGAAAAGCATTAAGGGCATGCCGTGAAGTGCTTATCTCCCGTGAAGAAGGAGATCGCATGATCGTACTTGTCTCAGACGGATATAGTTTTGATCTTGGCAACGGTCAGGAATTTGAAATCGCGAAAAAACTCAAAGAAGATAAGATTACCGTTTATGCCATCCATATTGCTTCCAGCGCCGTTCCTGAACCCGTAGTCAATATCACCGGTCTGACAGGTGGTGAAGTTTTTGAGCCGGAAGACCCTGCTGCCCTTGAAACGGTTTTTCAGCATATTGATAAGATGCAGGAAACCCGAATGGAACGAACGGCGGCTGAATCGATGGACGATTTTTATCCCTATAGCCTTGCAGGACTCATTGTATTAGGCAGTAGTACTATCTCATTGTTTGGATTGAGGTACACACCTTGGTAGCAGAACTGGCGGCAATTGTTATTTTTGTAATCGCCATTGGAGCAGAACGGCTTCATGCGAATCGAGTCAAGCGGATTGCGCCTCTCGCATTCGGACCAACTGCGCAAGCGGCATTATGGACTAAAGCTGCACCGGCGTTACGTGTTCTCTCTCTCACCGGACTCTGCTGGGGTTTAGTGACTTTGATGCTGCTCTCGCCTAAAATCCATGTGGCAGAAAAAATCGATGAAAAAGAGATGCGGCATCTACTGATCGTACTTGATGTTTCGCCTAGTATGCGACTCAAAGATGCTGGTGTAAAAAAAGACAAATCACGCATGTCGCGTGCTGCGGTGGTGATGAAATCGTTCTTCGAACGAGTAAACATGCATCGTTATCGCACCAGCGTGATCGCCGTTTACAACGAAGCAAAACCTGTCGTCCAAGAAACTAAAGACATGGAAGTAGTTTACAATATTCTAAACGACCTTCCCATGCATCATGCTTTTGTAGCAGGTGAGACCGATCTTTTCTCGGGTCTGAAAGAAGCGGCAAAATTGTCAAAAAACTGGAATCCACGAAGTACCACTCTGATCCTGATCAGCGATGGTGACACTGTTCCCGGAGTAGGCATGCCGAAAATGCCTGCTTCTATTGCTAATTCTGTTATTATTGGAGTGGGTGATACGCTCAAAGGATCATTCATTAATGGGAGACATTCACGTCAGGATGTGTCGACACTCCGACAAGTCGCTGTTCGCTTAAATGGGGCGTATCATAACGGAAACGAAAAACATCTCAGCACCGATTTGATTGATCAACTGGCTGTCGGCGGTGATGAGAACCCCTTAGATAAATTAACCCGTCGAGAGTATGCTTTGCTGGCCTGTGGAGTATCTGCTTTGATCTATGCGTTGTTACCCTGGCTATTACATCTCCTGGGAACCCGCTGGAAACCAGGTGTCGTGCCCAACTATAAAAAAACATCGAAGTCCAGACAGATGTCTCACGAAAGCGTGAAATCACAAAAATCACAACAGACGGCTTCATAACCGTCTGGAATTCTAAAATGGAACCATATTTCTGACGGTTGCTCATTTGAATCTGATCAGAGGAAGGAAATCACTATGAGAATCATGATGCTTCTTTGCTGGGGGTTAGTCCCACTCTTTTTGGGAGCGTATCATTACGGTCCCGGTCAGGAACAAATCAAACTCGACAAAGTCGACCTCCGGATCAAAGCGGCAAAAGAAGCTGCTTCGAATGGCGACTGGGCTCAGGCAGTCCTCTTATATAACGAAGCGTTGCCGATGGTTCCCGTTGACCGCGTGAATGAATCACAAAAGTTGCGACTGGAACGAGATAAGGCCATGATGTTTAACGGGCAACTCCCGGAGGCATATCTCGACCTGGAAGCATTACTCGATGAACTCACCGACTCGCAAAACCCGGATCAAGAATTACTAACACAGACGCGATCCGCGATGGCGAATGCGGAATATTACGTGACCTGGACTTTACGCCTGGAGGGAGTTGGTAAAGAAGGCTGGGAACCAATCATTGAATCAGCGCGTCAAAACTATCGTCTGCTAGCAGAGAATGCTGCTAAAGCAGATAATCTTGATGAATTGAAAGAACAACAGGAAAATCTGGAAGCGGTCATACGACTGGCGAATATTGATTTAACGGACCTGCAAGGCATTCCGATTCCTAAACAGTGTAAATGCAAAGGCTGTTGCAACGGTGTCTGTAATGGCAAAGGAAAGAAAAAAGGAAAAGGTAAAGGTAAGAAAAAAGACAATCGTGGAGCCAGCTCAGGTCCTCCACCAGATAAAAGTGGCTCGTAAGCCGACCAGTCTTTTCTAAACTCCGTTTTTTGCAACATATTTAATTTACGCATCGATCAATTTGATTCAGAAATTTAAAAGGCGACCAACGATGTATCGGTTTCATCTTGCTCTGACTATCGCAGCTCTAACGACATCTGCGCTCGTAATGAGTACCTCTTACAGTTTTGCACAAGGAACGGCGGCGAGTTTTAGCAGAAGTGCTCAGATTCTTCCGCGGACAGTTACACGTACAACAGCACCCACAGGAGTCTCGCTTTCAAGACCAGCGGTCACTAAAAACCAGAGTTCCAGTACGTCCTCAGCAGATCCGAAAATAGCACATGACAAGAATAGACTGGATGCAATCAAAAAAGTAACCTTTGATCGTCGTTCTTCCGCCATCATCAAAGCCTGGTCGAATCCACTAGAAGATGAAACCAAAAAACAGACTACAAAAAAAGAGGGCACTTCAAAAGCAAATCAACCGATTGAAGCCAAACGTCCTTTGACACCTGAACAACAAAAATTGGCTGAGACGAAAGAGCAACAAAAGAAACTAGCCGCCGAGTTGAAACGATTTGAAAGTGAACTCAAAATTCTGCAACGTGACGTTACACTCGGAAACTGGACTGAAGTGAAACTCTTCTTCAAGCAACTTTCTGAAGCTGAATATCGGGCTCTCTATACACAGTTGCTCACATCACTTCAGCGAACTGTTAGTCAGCCGGGCAGACCATCTTCACAGTTTGCTGAAAAACATGTGATTACTGTTGACGACTTTTTTGTACTCGCCGATCTGCTACCTGAAGAAAAGAACGAAGAGAAAAACAACGATACAAAAAGTAAAGAAACTCATCGAGCATCGTCTACTCAAACGACGTTAGAGCAACAAAACAGGATACCCATTATTCAACAATCCCAGAGTAATCCCTTGTTTGTGCAGTTATCCGGAATTTTGCGACTTTCTGTTCAGAACGGGCATTCAATTCAGAAGTATCTGGAACGATTCCGCAGCATTATCAAAGAAACTCCGGTTGTCGAGGACAATGTTGATCAGAAACCTGATACGGAACAGCCAATCAAAGCGCCACTCACGAAACGACAAATCGCCAATTTATTGGCAAATTCCGGTCATGCGCAGTATATGCAAACGTTTTTACCGACGCTTGAAGATGCAATCAGTAAAGATGATCGTGAAGCATTAAATTTGCTCTCGCGATATTATCTCTCTCTACCACAACACGAAAAGAAGAATGAACACTTGCAAAAAGCATGGACCGCTTTACAGGCCGTTTTATCTGTGGGTGAAATCAGCAAGAGTGAAAAAGCAGAAGCCTTAAAACGGGCCGTTGAATTGACCCCCCGTATTAAAGAAGAACTGGGGCAAGCCTGGCTTAATGAAAGCTTCAGCAAACGGCCTGAACGCGGAAAAGAAATTTTGTCAACAATTGGTTCAGCCGTCGCTACCGGATTACAGACTCAGTCCAGAAACAGTTCCTACCGCTTAAAGAGTCTTGAACTTCAAAAAACAGCCGTCAAAGCATTACTCAAAGCGGCACCAGAAAAAGCAAAAGAGTGGCAACCCACTTTACAGTTGATGGCGACCAACTGGTTACGAGAAGCACAAACCTCGCAAACATACGACTACTCAACACAGCGAGGCCGTATCATGTCGCGGGATTATTACGGAAACTACTTCTATACGAACAACATGTATTCCCAACAACGTCGCCAGAATAAAATTCAGGCAATCGCAACTGGAAAAGTCCTCGATCTGATTCCCAGTACAGAATGGATGGATTTAATTGATGAGTCACTCCAGCCTCAATTCATGACTGTCATATCACAGTTGTATCTGAAAGTAGAAGAAGCAGAAGAAGCGTTTCCTTACATTGAAAAGCTGGCGCCCACTAATCCTCGTCAGGCAAAATCTCTGGCTGAGCAGTTTTTGCGAGTCTGGACCAAAAAACATAACCCGAATTCAGAACAACAACGTACCAGTATTTACATGTTCTCCTGGGGATTTAATCAACGCGCTCAAGGCATTCCTCTGACGCGTTCCAAACAGGTCCGTAACCTGGAAGAGCTTGCCAAATGGATTAAACGGATTAATGAATTACCAATCGATAATATTGACGAACGACTGATCACACAGGCATTCACACAAGTTCATAGTTCAGCAGAAGTCTATCAATTGGATGCGATTGAAAAAATCTACGGAACCGTTGATGGACTCGACCCCAACACCCTGGCCTCGTTGATTCAAACGATGCGAACAAATCTGGGTAAAGTCTGGCGATTGCCGGCGACACAAAAAAAAGCGAAAACCAATCGTAAACAGAAAGACATTGAGCGGGAAGTATTGCAAGGATATGCGACCGCTCAGGTCGTTTTGGATAAAGCAATCAAGAAGTACCCCAAATCATGGGCAGTTCAACTCGCGAAAGCGGCTTTGGATCATGACGCAAATGAGTTTCAGCAGGAGCTGAAGCGTACGACCGAATTTTCTGGAAAACGTCATATCTCACTTAAAGGCTTCCAAAAAGCGGCTCAGCTATATGCAGCAGAAGTGGAATCCCTTGAGGAAGAAAAACAGGACGCAACCGTTTATAAAACCTGGTTCTATTCCAGCTTAGGAGCACCTGACCTGGGAAAGATTTCGCATGAATCCGTCTCTGACCCTTCCCAATTCCCATTAATTCGAAAGGCCATAGAAGCATTACCAGGTGAACTTGCGAAGCGTCATATGGATATGTTTGCAAATTCCCTGTTTGTACGATTAAGCGCACTCAGCCCGGGAGTCAAGTTTCGCTACCTGAAAGGGGGATTCGAAATCGTAGGTGATCACGAACAGGCGCGCGAAGCCAAAAAAGTCTATGATTACTATAAAGACCTGGTAACTGAAATTAAACTTGAGGCAACCATCGACGGTTCTGACGTTGTAGGACATGGGGAACCTTTCGGGCTGTTCGTTAACATTCGGCATACAAAAGAAATCGGACGTGAGTCAGGTGGATTTACCAAGTATTTACAAAATCAGAACCAGGGTGGTTACTATTATTATAATTATGGTCGTCCTCTTGAAAACTATCGTGATAAATTTGAAGAGGCATCAAAAATTGCATTGGAAGAGCATTTCGAAATTCTTTCAATTACATTCGAACGTGAAGACGTCCATTCACGTGCAACAGATAAATATGGCTGGCGTATTACACCCTATGCCTATATTTTGTTAAAACCAAAGGGTCCTGAAATTGATAAAATCCCGAGTCTCACTCTCGACATGGATTTCATGGACACTTCCGGTTATGCCGTAATACCAGTGAATTCTTCACCGTTACCCATTGATGCTTCATCGAAAACGGGAGAACCGAGACCGTTTGAAAAATTATCAATTACACAGACACTCGACGAACGCGAAGCGAAAGCAGGTAAATTAAAACTTGAGGTGCGTGCGACTGGTGTCGGACTCATTCCTGACTTAGACCAAATCCTCGATTTGAATCCTGAGCAATTCGACGTCACCTCCATCGAAAATGAAGGAGTCTCTGTCTCACAATTCGATAAAGAAGGCCCCAAAACAGCTATCAACTCTGAACGCATCTGGCTCATTTCGATGGAAGCCAAATCAGATCTGACAAAACACCCTGAAAAATTTTCTTTCGGCCTCCCAAAACAGGAAGAGCATGAAGTCATTTACCAAAGATTTGTTGATGCCGACCTGGCAGCTGTCCAATCAGAAATCATGCTGGAACAAGATTATGGAACGCCAAAAAAATCCTGGGCGACACCTGCCATTTCAATTTTCGTCGTGCTGTTTATTGGCGTCATTGCTTACCTGATAAGCCGCCGAAAACCCGAACCGATTTCTTCAGGTCGATATCAAATTCCGGAAAATCTCACTCCGTTTACTGTTCTGGGCGTACTGAAAGATATTGAGCGAAATAATGGATTGAGCGATACTGGTAAACAGGAACTGGGTTCTTCGATTTCACGATTAGAACATTATTACTTCGAATCACCCGAAGGAGCTGAACCTGACTTAAACGAAGAAATCCACCGCTGGATCAGCAAATCAACCTGACCAGAAAAACGTAAGGAATTTAAACTTCAAATGATCGATAGATCTGTCTCTACACCGAAATACATAAGAAGAAGGCCACTTCAAAGAAACGTGGTCTCTGAAGTGGCCATCACACAACATTATGCATGATGAGATTCAGATTATGATTTCACTTTTTTTGCTGCAGCTGTCATACGGTAGATACAGACAGAGCCATCGGAATGAGGAATGACGAGATGTCTTCCGTCCGGAAGCAAATCAAGACCACGAGCTGCAGTGGAGAGTTTCAACGTGTGGGAGAATTCTTTCTCTCCGGGCTTACAAAACCACAATTCCCCTTTACCACTACGGTTGGCACCCGCGCCGATCAGGAATCCGTCAGGATGATAGCGCACACCCCAGGCGATTCCCTGAAATGTTTTTTCGGGTTTGAGTTGTGCTTTTTCTTTGCCCGTTTTCCAATCAAACAGCATGATAATCGGGTCTTGTGTACCAGCGAAAGAATTGACAACATTCGTAATACCCGCACTGGCCAGTTCATTCCCATCCGGACTAAACTGGAGATCGCGAGCTCCTCCCATGTCGGCAGCGAATTTATTGTCGTAACCAGTCATCACACTGGCATCAATGCCGCGAGACTGCTTGCCACTTCGCATGTCCCAGATTTTAATGACTCCCATTAAGTCTTGGGAAACAAGATGTTGACCATCAGGATGAAAGTCAACCGCATAGACATGCCGCTCATGGCCTTGGAAGGTTTGTAGTAATTTACCGTCTTTAATATTCCAGACCTTTACCAATAAATCGTTGCCACATGTGGCAAGTTTTGTCTGGTCAGGAGAAATGCGCACCCAGCGTGCCGACCCTTTGTGGGCAGGAATGGTCATTGTCGGTTTCGGTTCGGCTTCTGTCATATTCCAGACCTTGACGTCACCGCCCCAACAGGCTGAATACAGTGTGTTACCATCATTGGAGAAATCAAATGACCTGACCCAACTCGTATGACCTTTTAAGGTTCGTTTGGATTTCGCTTTCAAGTCCCACACGTGCGTTTTCAAGTCCCACACATGAATGTCCAAATCTTGCGCACCGGCAACGACAAATCGTCCTGTTGGATCGAACCCGGCAGGAAGTCAGCGGGAACTTATGTTTGAACTTTGCCACCTGATGAGTTTTAGCAGGATCAACGAGTTCAAAATCGACGACAGGTTTCTGTGCAACAACAGGCTCGCTTGTTTCGGGCTGATCGCCTTTCATGCCAACAACTCCTTTATAGGCTGCGCGGTAGGATCGCCGATGGGAATCGAACGGCCGTCAATTTCGTGATCGTTAGTAGAATCAATGCCGAGTGCCTGCAAGTAAGTGTGGAACAAATGGCCGGCGTCAACTTCGCGGTCGGCAACAGCAGTCCCCTTCTCGTTTGTTTTTCCAACAATGGCCCCCGGTTGAATCCCACAGCCCCCCAAGGCAATCGACCAGGCAGCACCCCAGTGATCACGACCGTAGCGAACATTAATTTTGGGAGTACGACCGAACTCAGAATAGACCATCACGAGCGTACTTTCCAATAAACCACTCTCGTGTAAATCATCAAGCAGCATCGAAAAGGTCTTGTCGAATTCACCCAGTTGTTCAAGGTGGAAGTTGAAGTTTTCGGCATGGGAATCGTAACCGTGGTGTGTGACTTTGACACAGGTCGCATCGTTTTCAAGCAAGGCTCTTGCAAGTAAACAATTTCGTCCGAAATCGTGTTTACCATAACGATCCAAATCTCTTTGGGTGGGTGGTTTCTCGAAGAACGATTTACGACCCATCAATTTTGCAGCCTGTTGGAATGATGCATCAAATGATTCGGTCTTTGATTTTGAACGTCCGATACGAAACTGATTGTTAAACTGCTGTCTGAGCTGAATTCTGCGGGCATCGGCAGTCTCGTCCAAACCTTTCGGTACACCCAGGTTCTGGGGAGGTTTGACTCCTTCAAATTTCAACTGCGCGTGCTGTGCACCAAGAAAAGCGGCTGTGCTATCGGATAAACCGCGAGTCGAAATATGAATGTAGCCGGGCAGTTCACTGTTGACAGGTGCAAGATATTTTGAAGCAATCGAACCGACGTACGGGAATTCCCCCGCTCGCCTGCCTTTTTCCATGAATAACCGACCTTGTCGATGGTCATTCGTTTTCAAGTTGATACTGCGAACGATTGAGAGTAAATGCATGCGTTGTGCGGTATAGGGCAGAAGTTCCGAAATGTGCATGCCGGGTACTGAAGTGGGAATAGCACGAAACGGGCCACCATATTCCGTTCCCGGTTTCGGATCCCACGACTCCAACTGGCTGACACCACCTTGCAGATAAACCTGCAAAACGCGTTTGTGTTGGCCTTGGATTTTTTCAGCAGTGGCGGGTGATCCCAGTAATCCTAAACCGACTGCTCCACCGGCAGCGCCCGCTAAAAACTGGCGTCGCGCTAAATGATGGTCCAGTTGACAACAGCCTTGATTTCGTCGCATTGTTTGTCCTTCTTCCTGTTATTCAGAATAACAGGTTTGACTGTCATTAATGATTGAATCGAAATTCATCGGAGGAAAGCGCCGCCCAGACCAGTTGCTGCAAATCTTGATCTGTACGTGAATTTTCATCTCTTAAAAACGCTGCTACTTGTTCCGATTCTGTCTGATTGGGAAAACGGGAAAAGACAGACAGATAGAGTTCTTCTGCGATCTGGGGGGATGTTTTCAGTTTCTTTAGCCTGGCATTGAGGTTGTTTTTTGAAGGAACCAGCCAGGACTGGATCAACGATCCGTTTCGCAAGAAAAGTGCCTGATTTGCTGAAGCATCAAAACGGGATGTTTGTGCGCCCACAATGCCAAAAGTGTTTACAAACGCGGTCACGTTTTTATGCAAGGCATCATGCAATGCTTCTTCTTGCCACCGCGGATTTGCTGTTTTTTTCAGACTATTTTTGGAATCCGCTTTGATCTGTTTTGCTTTGAGACTTTGGAGCGTTTTTTGCGTAAGCCCGGTTGCCTGCATCATTGACCAGGCCAACTGCTCAGGTGACAGTGGCTTTAAAAGACCAACGCTGTAACTGGTTTCATTAGCGATTTCCACACCTTCCGAAACATGACTGCTTCGTTGATACGTTTTTGACAATGCTAATTCACGAATAATCAATCGAAGGTTATAGCCGTTTTGCTTGAGTGCCTTTGTAAGTAGATCGAGCAGTTCGGGATTTGTCGGAGGATTATCAGCGTGCCACATATCGAGCGGTTCGACCAGACCACGGCCCAGCATCATCGCCCACAAGCGGTTTACAATGTTCTGCTGAAAGGCAATGTTCGTCGGATTCGTCATGGCATTTGCCAGCTGCAATCGACGACTGTAAACCGGTACCGAACGTACATTTTTTGCCGGCTTGATTTTATAGGGTTCTTTGGGGATTACCGGGTCAGGAATTTCGGGCAAGTCGAGCATGCGCGGAGCGGTCTTGCCTTCCTCTTTAGTAAACACAGATGTAAATGAGACCAGCCCTTCCGCTTTCTCACCAATCGATGTTTTTTTCGTCTTCGGATCTTTGAACAGATAGCTACGATTTAAAAACGCTGTCAAGCCGTGGTAGTGTCGTTGCAAATAATCATTGACATTGGGATGGTCGTGGCACTGGGCACATTGTAAGTCGCGTCCTAAAAACACACGTCCTAAATCACGAGTAACTTCTTCGGCCTTTAACTCCCGATCGAGTAGAAACTTGGCAGCAGGTCGTGTTTTTTTGTCGGTACCATCGGCGATTAGTATTTCATTGACCAAGACATCCCAGGGTTTGTTCTCTAAAAATGAAGTTCGTAAATAGTTTCTCCATGCAACCGCAGGAATATGTTTATCGGGTCTGCGTTCCATCATCATTGTATCGAAAAAATATTGCATCCGTCGCGCGTGTTCTGGTGATGCAATTAATCGATCTACTAATTGTGTCCGCTTGTCGGTAGCGTCATCGGCTAAAAACATGCGTACTTCATCTGCAGTTGGAATGGTTCCGGTTAAGTCGAGTGTCACCCGTCGCAAAAACGTGGCATCGTTGGCTGGAGCACTGGCGGTTTTTTCGAACTGCTTATTTCCCACACCGACCAGAGAATCGATCTGTTGGTGCAGTGGAACCTCAGCATAAAGCGGAAAGGTCGACCCTGTCACAAGCAGTGTTGTGGAAAAAACAACCTGTCGAATGGCACGTAAACTCATATTACTACTCAATTTAGGCAGGAATAATCAGGCAGGAGCCGACAAAAAATTCACATTATATCAGCGTTCGTTATTGTATCGGAATTTGGAGATGAAATCAATAATTTCCCTCTATAACTGACTTTTTCTCACGTATTTCCGATTTTAATTCCACCTGAAATCCCCTTTCGGATTAACCCTTCTCAGTACACGCTACGAATGTTACAGAAAACAAACAGAATTATCAGGTACTGAAGATTGAATTGAAGGATCCTGAAATATGAGTGTAAAAACTAGTAGCGATTGCGAAAATTATTGCTCCCTTCTCTGCAGACAGTAGAACCGAAAGACATGCAAAGATATGATCGGACAGGGATCACACGGACGGATAAGACAGACTTCATTTAAGACATGCAGGAAAAAAATCAATCATGCAAGAATCGAACATTCACTCTCGTAGATTTCAAGATCGAGTTGCTTTGGTTACCGGAGGATCACGGGGGATCGGACGAGCCTGCTGCCTGCGCCTTGCCGAAGAAGGAGCACGCGTTGCTGTCAGTTATCGAAGTGGCAAAGAAGATGCCGAAGAAACTCTGAGACAAATTGAAGCTTTTGGGGGAACTGGAATTGTCGTTCAAGGGGATGTCTCAGTCAGTGAACAGGTTAATCAGATGGTTGATCAAGTCGAATCCCGATTAGGAGCTGTCGAGCTGCTGGTAAATAATTCGGGGGTCTTCAATTACGAAACGCATTCTGAGCTGACCGAAGACTCGTGGCGTCAGATGCTGGATGTAAATTTGACGGGTACGTACCTTGTGACCTGGCGTGTGAAAGAAAAGATGTTAGAACGTCAATTTGGCCGGATCGTCAATCTGAGTTCGCTTTCGGGCCTACAACCACGACCGATGGCAATTGCTTACGCCGTCAGCAAAGCCGGGGTGATCTCTTTCACACAAAGTACCGCGACCGCCTGGGCAGGAGAGAATGTCCGAGTCAATGCGGTCGCACCCGGACTGATTGAAACAGAAATACTTTCAGAAGTTAATCAATCTGATCTCGAAAAAATCATTCAGGCAACGCCGATTCCCCGTATGGGAAAACCGGGAGAAGTGGCGGCAATGGTGGCATTTCTGCTATCTGAAGAGAGTAACTTTACGACAGGCCAGACACTCGTCCTCAGTGGTGGCCGAGGCATGCTGCCTTAGTACTGTTTTCACTTTTTCAACATGCTGGACATATTTAAAATTCTGTTACGTATGCAGTTGTGTCTGCTGTGATTTTGTCAGCTGTGATACTGACAAAAAATCAGTCTGCAGTTCAGGCTAGAATTTCTTTGATTACTTTTCCATGAACATCAGTTAAACGAAAATCTCGACCAGCGTAACGATAAGTAAGCCGTTCGTGATCGATGCCGAGAAGATGCAGCATTGTCGCATGCAAATCATGTGTGTGGACCGCCCCTTCAGCTGGCAAAATACCATGTTCATCCGAAGTACCATAAACGATTCCGCCCTGCACACCGCCACCTGCCATCCACGACGAAAAACACAAGTTATGATGCTCTCGACCAGCATGGTCGGCTTTCTGGTTAAAGGGAGTTCGACCAAACTCAGATGTCCAAACCACTAATGTCCGTTCCAGCATTCCACGCTGTTTCAGATCGGTCAGCAACCCTGCGATCGGCTTGTCAATTGCTCTCGCCAGACGACTATGGTCACCCATGTTTCCATGAGAATCCCAGTTACTGCTCGAACCGACGTCAATCAATTCCAGAAACCGTACTCCCCGCTCGGCTAAACGACGGGCGACCAGACACTGCCAACCGAAACCGGTTGTCGCCCCACGGTCAATACCGTAAAGTTTCAGAGTTGATTCAGTCTCAGAGGATAAGTCAAATGCTTCTGGAGCTTCCCGCTGCATGCCAAATGCTGTCTCGAATGAACGGATGCGTGCATCGACAGACAGATCTGCAGCTCGGCGTTTCAGATGATCGCGGTTCAGTTTTGCAAGCCACTCTAACTCCATCTGTTGTAGTTCGACATTCGGAACACGCGGACGAATGTTGGGTAGAGGTTCTTTGCCAGGTTTAACGTGAGTTCCCTGGTGGCAGGCTGGTAAAAAATCGCTACCCCATGTCTGAGCGCCGGCATAAGGGGCGGCCGGCGCCAGTACCATAAACGAAGGCAGGTTCTGATTGATCGTTCCCAGTCCATAACTGGTCCACGCGCCGACGCTGGGCCGGGCAAACTGCGCCGATCCTGTGTGGGCAGCCAGCGTTGCTTTATCGTGACCATCACTGTCACAGTGCATTGCATTCAAGACACACACATCGTCGATCACCGACCCCACGTGTGGGAATAGATCACTGATCCAGGTCCCGCTATTTCCATATTGTTTAAACTCCCATCGTGGCTTGATCAGGAATCGCTTGAATTTGCCTGGCTTGTTCAACCAGCGTGATGCTTCCACTGACTTGCCGTGATCGGCTTTGAGCCGAGGTTTATGATCAAACGTATCGACATGTGACACACCTCCCGTCGAGTAGAGGAAGATCACTCTGTCAGCCGAAGCGGGGATATGACCAGGACGGGCTTCTAGTGGGCCAGTTGGTCTGGCTTGTAATTCATTCCACAAACCGGCCAGAGCAAGTGAGCCAAACCACCGGATGCACATTTCAAAAACTCGCATGCGGTGTAGTTTGAAAGACGTAATCATTGCTGGCCTACTCATAGTCCACTAGAGGAATGCATTACTCGTCAGTAATACGCGAGCCAGAGCAGCCCAGGCTTTGAGCGGTTGCTGATCTAACGGAATTCCCTGACTCAAAAGTTTTTCCTGATACTTTTCAACAAAAGCAATTGCATCGCGGATTTCAGCTGAGCGCGGTACGCGTCCGTATGCTGATTCAAACGCCAGCTGGACCCGCTCCTTCTCATTCTGTTCAGTCATCAGCTGACGTGCAAAGAACTCCGATTGCTCATGAACAAAGGGGGAATTCATGAGAAACAGAGCCTGAGTTGGAGTCGTAGTCGGCAACCGCGTGGCAACACTGACATTGGGATCAGCAGCATCAAACAGCACAAGAAAGGATGCCTCAGATTTATCTAAATCATGAGATAGACACTTCGATAGGATTCGACTCGATGAACATCATGGAATGGGTCGATGTATCGTATAGCCACGCATTTCTCAACAGGGTGGAAACGGTTGAGAAGCGGGGATTGACCGGTCAGGCTGTCCGCTGATAGCGAGTATCGGCATCCTGTATCGATTCAGCATCAAGTTGAGTGCGTCGAGAATAACGCCAGTACCAACGATTGGTGGGATCTGACTTGAGATTTTCTGGATGGTCGTCGCTAGCTAGTTGATACGTCCGCGAAGCCATAATCAATCGATGGAGCGACTTCACAGACCAGCCAGAATCAACAAACTCAGAAGTCAACCAGTCGAGTAACTCTGGATGACTCGGTGGAGAACCACGACTACCAAAGTCACTTGGTGTTGATACCAGCCCCTTCCCCATGTGCCAGTGCACAGACTCTGTTCACAAACACGCGCGCCCGTTAACAGGTTCGTAGATCGTGTAGACCGGGTTGCCAATTCCAATCGTCCACTTCGCCTGATGAATCTCGTGGAAGCAAATCACCACCTAATACTTCTAAAAAACGCCGAGGTATTTCATCGCCCAGCCTGTCTGGTTCACCTCGCTTTTGAATGGAGGCATTTTGAGGTGTACCTTCACTTACTCCGTAGGCCACTGCATAGGGAGGCACGATTTCTTTTCTTTTGCGACGTTTCGCAAAGATTTTGATCTGAGCGTCGAGTTGAGCAAGACGTCTACTGGCATCAGTGGGACGAACGGCGCGCACAACAGGACCACTCGCCCGGGGTGGCAAAATGGAGTCCATCATGGCCAATGTTGTCCAGATCGCGGAGGATGCCATTCCTGGAAACATGTCCAATCGCATCACAGAAAAAAGTATCGGCAATTCCATCCCAGTTGGGACTGAGCTCCTTGTCTTCAAAGATCGTCAGGTCATCGGCGGTACCAACGATACCCGAATAAGTTTTTTTTGCATGATCTAGCGTGATTTGCAAAGTATTCCAGGTCCCGGGCTTCAGCTTGCGAATGATTTCCCATTTACTGCCGTTTCGGATTGCGAATTCCGTTGCCGTTACACTGCATTCGACTGCCTGCGACTTTACGACACCTCGACCGAGATAAAATCGATAGGCACCTTTCTGAATCACCGGAGTCACTGTCCGAAAATCTATTGTGAAGTGTATCTGTTTCCCGGGTGTCGAGCGTAATCCGTTTTCGAATACATATCGTAAACCATCTGTTGGTTTTCCGCTGCCCAGGCGAGCGCCACGTATGCCGTCTGTGTACACATTGCCGATTGAAAGGATCTTTGCGGCTTCTGTAAGAACCTTAATCGCCCCATATATACGCATGGTTTAGATGGCAGATTACCATCCGCATGCGATTCCAAGCAGGGGATCCATCCCATTCACGAACCACTTACGCTTCAGCTTTGCGTGATCTGCTTTCAGTTTGGAAATCTCATTATCCAGTTTCGAAAGTTCGTCGGCTTTCAGTTTCTCCAGACGTGCAGCCGCTTCAGGAGGTACCAGAGGCGGAAAGTCAACAGGTCGCTTGTGTGATTCGCCACCGGGAAACGCCCATTTTGTACTTTGGAGAATACCATATAAAGCATAATAATCGTCTGCAGAAACAGGATCGTACTTGTGATCGTGACAACGCGCACAGCCCAGTGTTAATCCAAGTAGCGACCGGCCAACAGAATCGATGACATCGGCAAAATCAAGATGCTGATAGTCAGGTGATGGCTTGTAGCCATAACGTTTGCCAATCGCCAGAAATCCCGTTGCCGTCACAAGCTCAGCATATTTCCCGATTGGCGCTTTTCTTGCGAGGATATCACCGGCGATCTGCTCACGTACAAACAGGTCAAATGGCTTGTCGGCATTGAAAGACCGGATTACCCAGTCTCGATATTTTCCTGCTTCTCGTACTGGATAATCGGCTCCGTCACCAGCAGTATCAGCATAGCGAGCAACATCGAGCCAATGTCTACCCCAGCGTTCTCCATGAGCGGATGACTCCAACAATTGATTCGCTACGGTTTTTTCAAAAGCGTCAGGAGAATTTGATCCTGAAGAAATTTCTTGATCTCCTTCGGTGTAGGTGGGAGCCCTGTTAAATCAAAAGTAGCCCTACGGATTAGCGTCCGCTTGTCACTGTCACTCACAGGCGATAAACCTTGCTCTTCCAGCTTTGAGAGCACAAATGTGTCGATGGGGCTATTTCCCCAGTTCTTATTGTTGACTTTCGGTAGAGGATGTCTCTTCACTGCTTGAAACGTCCAAAAACGTCGCGATTGATCAAGATTCAGACGAGCCGTGGTAGATTTTCCGGTTGGCTTCAATCTCGGATCAGGAGCCCCTTTCCTGACCCAGGTCTCAAGATCTGCAACCTGTTTTTTTGAAAGTCGATTTCCATCCGGAGGCATTTGTAATTGAGGATCGGAGTAACGCACCGCTTTGATGAGTAAACTCTTCGCAGGATCCCCGGGCACGACAGGAACACCACTGTCTCCCCCTTTGACCCAGCCATCCCTTGAGTCCAACCTGAGACCTGCTTCCTGCTTCTTAGGGCCATGACATTCAATACAATGTTTGATGAGCAAAGGGCGCACACGTGATTCGAAGAAAAAATCGTCGTCACCCTCTGCAATCGATATCAAAATATTCCATACAGAATCAAACTACATAAGGCACGCAAACAAAAATTAGACTTCAAAATATTGAATTTGATTTGACCTCTGCATTTTTAATCAATTCATAAGAAATTCTCTCAAGTTCTTTTCATTTCTAACACGGAAACTGTCTCTGAGCAGAACCATAATCTCTTGTTCTAACGTAAAATCTGGTTCGATGTTGCTCAAGCTCTCTCTACTTCGATAACCGGTTATTATAACAGCTCCTGACTCGAAATTCGACTGAATAACCGAAGACTTGAGAATCAGCAGTTAAAGTGAAACAAAACATTTTGTTCATTTCATTTTCATTCACATATTATTTGTTAACCCATGGTAAGATCGCCATCAGAATCTAACACCATTCTCTTTGAACTAAAAATCTCCTTGTATTTCCTAATCAAGTACTACCAAATGTAAAACTATCGAAATCTGTTTCACCTCTGCCGCTTCTCCTGATCAACAGATGTTACATTACTGTTAATTTCCAGGCTGAAAATTCTGAACAACAAATCAAAGAATTTCTGAAGGAAGATACAATAGCCTGTTTTCTCGCATGCCGAGTAGTGAAGAGCTGAAGATTGCTCATATGCACTTTGAAAGTCAAAATAAAAATCGTCCTGACGCTGCACTTGATCTCGTCTGGTCACTCATTGCTTCGACCGAGTTTCGCCTGAATTACTAACCCAAATCAGCAGTACAACATTATTCACACTACACACAGGAGAATTAAGAGACTTTTGCCCCTGCCTGCAATTCATCTGGACATCTCATCTCGCGGCGTTCGATGTCGACCTTGCTCCCAATAATAAAACATGAGCCGTCGCCAACCATGATGGTACAATTCGACTCTATGAAATGTCTATCGACAAAAGCTAATAGCTGGTACTCGACCTGTTTACTTAACGGCAGGATTGCGAACAAGCTTCCAAACATCTTTTCGCATACTGTTTCCAGCAACCATCCATAGCGCATCGTCATAAACGAACAAGCTGGATGCGTGACGGGGTTTCCAGGGAGTATTTGGGACTTCAACCCAATTGACACCATCGGCAGAGTACCAGACATCCTTCATGTTTCCGCCCCCCTTGTTATAATAACCCTGGGTCACCCACATCTTATTATCAAACACGGCAACATCGTGATATTGCCTCGGTTTCCATGGGGCTGATTTAATATGTAATTTCCAGTGAATGCCATCCGCCGAGCTCCAGACATCATTATAGAATTTTCGTGTCGGGACCTTTGGTGTGTCATACGTCCCACCTCCCAATATCCACATTCGGCCTTTGAATACAACATTGCCACCAATCATCCCCCGCTGCGGCCAATACGGTTCTTTGGGTTCGACTTTGTTCCAGTGAACTCCGTCAGCAGTATTCCAGATATCCCGATAGAAGACCTCTTTTGCAGGGGCAGCCTGCGGCGTTGTTTGTCCGCCCATAACCCAGATCTTGTCTTTGAAAACAAGGGTGACGTGCAGTGCACGCGGGCCCCATGGAATATCTTGACCTTGATTAACGTAATTCCAATCCTTTCCATTATCCGAGTTCCAGACATCGAACTGATAGTGACCTTGATTCGGATCACCGCCAACGATCCACATCTTGTCTTTGTAGACCACATAACCTGCCGTATGTCTGCCTTCCCAATCACTCGTCGGATCAAACTTTTTATCGAGGAACGTATTGGGTTTTACCAGAGACCAGTTGACACCGTCTGTAGAACTCCAAACTTCATTGTTACAAATTCGGGGAAAATGAATTTTGTCATTGGGGTTCCAACCTCCGAGCAACCACATTTTATTTTTAAATACCAGTGCACCCGCGCCATCTCTCGGTGCGTAAGCTGCTTTCTGAGTGACGTTAACCCAGCGATAAGCCGGCTCCTTCCGCAAAGAAACAAGAAGGTTGGTATCCCCTTCCTGCCCGTCTGCGAACAGGGAAATGCTGCAAGATAGAACGAACAATACGACGCATAATGTACTTTTTATAAACATTAAAACTCCTAATCCAAGCTGATTATGTTTACTTTAGTTAATGATAGATCTTTTGCAATAAGCTATTTTTATATAGCTTTATTAGCAAAAAAGCAATAATTTAATCGAATAATTAGATACAATTTTACCATATCAATCAATGGAATCAATCGCAACGAACTCGTAAACACACCTGCAATCCAATACATAAACACCTATTTTTTTTTAAGAATCCAATTAAAAAACAGGTTCTGGCAATCGTGAAGTATCAAATTCCAGGTCCGCATATTGTTCAATATTTCGACCGA
The DNA here is from genome assembly GCA_942492165.1 of uncultured Planctomycetaceae bacterium. Classification (GTDB taxonomy): domain Bacteria; phylum Planctomycetota; class Planctomycetia; order Planctomycetales; family Planctomycetaceae; genus Gimesia. Next base: position 114,712 of record CALOEF010000020.1, on the reverse strand, counting down.
ATAGTTACGTAACAGATATTGACACATCTCGAACCGCACGCAATATTAACATAATGCAATATTATGACAGTTTAATCAGAATTATATTCACACTCACTTACAATAAAATCGTTTTACATTTTATACGCAGTTTTTTTAAAAGGAAGAAACCATGAGATTATATCGCCCCTTAAAGTATGGATTTACCTTAATTGAGCTTCTGGTCGTGATCGCGATTATCGCCATTCTTATTGCCCTGCTATTGCCGGCTGTACAACAGGCGCGCGAAGCAGCTCGCCGCAGTACTTGTAAAAATAATCTAAAACAATTGGGACTCGCGATTCATAATTACCATGATACACACCGACAGTTTCCTCCACTGGGTATTGTTACACGAGCAGGAACTATCTGTCCTGGTTACGGAGCTCCTAATATCAGCGGTATCACACTGTTGCTTCCCTATCTTGATCAAGCGAATGTGTACAATAATTACAATTTTGATATTGGTCAGGATGACACATCAATCAACACGGTTGAGATGAATACCAATATTCCCATTTTACAATGCCCGTCAGACCCGAATCAGAAGGTTCAGATGACAGGTGGTTGTCTTAAATTTCCTTTTGCCACAAACCAAACGAATGGGGGAACAAACTACGTCTTTGGTGCAGGGACCGGTGCCTGGGCATATTTTACTGGTGGTATCCCCAATATTTCTGCTGGTGTAACAGGGATATTCAAGCCCAATGGCGACAAAAAAATACGTGATGTTACAGATGGGACATCAAACACAATTGCGATGGGTGAAACCTTATGGGTTACCCATCACAATGGAGCTCCCGGTAATGGCCAAGGTAAGCCGGCCTGGGCTGTTGGCTTTGGATCACAGCTCGGTTTTTCATCGACAGGGGGCATTAATTTTGAGTGGGAAACGTTTGGAGCCGACTGCCATGGACCAAATGTGACTACAGGGAGTTTCTGTGGTGGCCCAGCAATTGGAGCTGCCCTGGCAAGTGAGCATGTCGGTGGTTGTCACTGCTTACTCGCTGATGGGTCTGTGCGATTTCTTTCAGAAAACATCGACCAGACAACGCTTGACAATTTGACGCAACGAGCTGATGGAAACGTGATTTGAGAGTTTTAATCAAACTGATTCACCATCTCACTTTTTTATGATTCAGCCTCTCTCCCAACTGCAGGAGAGAGGGCATGATGAATTGACTTACCAGGTGTCGTTTTTTTCATATATAAAAATTTAAAAAAATAATGGTTGAACTCTCGATCATTTTATGAGGAGCTTCCAGTGAAATTATCTCTATACGTCATTATTATACTCTCCTGTGGTCTAGTCATGGCAGGATGTGGTGGGCGTTCTGGTACACCTGCTCCGGAAAGAGCCGTGGTAACGGGTGTCGTTAAGTTTAATGGAAACCTGGTTAAAACGGGACAGATCTCATTTCTTCCCCAAAAAGGCCCCGTGGCAATGGGACCGATATCAGAGGGAGCTTACCGTATTGACGCGAAAGGGGGCGTGCCTGTCGGCTCGTGTAAAGTTGAAATTTTAGGATACGAAGAAACAGGCAAAGAGGTCATTGTCGGTGCGGGCGGAAAGAAAGATAAAGAGACAAAACAAATTATTCCCACAAAATACAATACAAAATCGGCAGTCATGGTAACGATTGAGGCCGATAATGAAAATCACCATAACTTTAATCTAAAGTAATCGTAATGAATTGTTCGCTGTAAATGTTCTTGTCTTATCATTGTAGATTTGAATTCGGTGGATTGCTTCACCATAATATATGTTTAATAAGTTTTGGTGATACATTCTTTAGCTATCTCTAGTTTCTATAATCTACTCTTTAAAGTCAGGTATTCTCTCACTGTGAAGAAAAGTGAAGATTTAAAGTTGAACAAGCTTGTCAACAATCGAATTCCTTCTGAGATCCTGGGATGTATCAGAAAATGGGGGCCTATTTCACGGGCACGTCTGGCAGAAAACTGCGGTGTATCGAGACCCGCGATCACTAGAACAGTGACGGCATTGCTGCATCAAGAATTGCTGGTAGAAACGTCTCTTTCTGACGCAAACGGTCCTCGCAGAAAAGATGGTCTGATTTTGAATCCGGAGGCGGGTTTTTGTATTGCAGTCTCATACACAGCCGAGGGAATTACCGCCATCCTGATGGATACCTCTTATACAATCGTCGCTGAAACAAGTCGCTGGGCTAATTTGCAACCATTGACCGAGCAAGAACGACTGGACACGATCTTTGAATGCATCGATGAAATTCTTCCTGAAGCGCAGAATCTGAAAGGAAAGTGTCTGGGACTCGCTGTGGCTGATCCGGGTGTCATTGACAATGAGAAAGGGATTGTAAAATGGTCTTCTATTTTACAACACTGGCACAATGTTCCCATCGTGGAAATTTTTCAAAAACGTTTTCAGTTGCCTGTGATTTTGCTCAATGGTTCATCTAGCTATATTCGTGCGATCGACCGCTTGGAGATGCGAGAAAAATCAGACAACATGCTTTATGTTCAATTTGGTACTGGAATTGGCTGTTGTTTTAAATTGGGAGGCATCTATGTCACCGGAAACGCAATGCTGGCAGGCGAATTCGGACACTGGAAAGTCACCGATCAACCAATTCAATGCCGTTGTGGAGGTATTGGCTGCCTGGAAGCACTGGCTGCGTTGCCTGCCATCGCCAACAACGCAAGAATTGCATTGAATAATGGAAGTGAAAGTGTGTTGGGTGATAGAGAGTCTTTTGACGGTTTTGATGTACTCGATGCCGCAGCGAAGGGAGATCGACTTTCATTTCGTGTGGTGTGTGAAGCTTTTGATCATTTAGGGCAGGCAATTGGAGGGTTGATCAATACGCTTGCCCCCGAAGTCGTATTAATCGAAGAAGTCGCCGGACGGGCGGGTTCAGATGCAGTGGCCTCGCTGTTTCAATCGATCAAACGAAATATACTGCCGTCACATTCAGAGCACCTCACATTGCGCATCAGTACTGTTGAATCACAACTAGCCCGGATTGCCTGCCTGGGAGCAGCCGTGACAACATTGGATACCTGCTTTGATTACGAAACCATCTGATTGATTTTGCATCAATCAATTTTAAACCAATCGTCTCATTGATCAGATTGCTGATTTTTTTCTGCTTTCTCGTTCAGCAATTAAATACGCAGATGAATATTAAATGCCCCAACCACCTGCTACCCTGCACCGGCAGCAGAAATGTGCTTTTATTCAAAACAGTAATGAAGGGATCAAATGGATCTAATTAACAAAATTGCATTCGTTACCGGCGCTGGTCAAGGCATCGGTAAAGGGTGTGCTATCCAACTAGCTAAACAAGGCGCGGATCTTATTTTAAACGATCGCCCAGAATCGACGGGAGTAAAACAAACTGCCCAGGAGATTCGGGAGACTGGTCGAGAATGCACTATTTTAGAAGCTGATGTGTTTTCGCGTGCTGACAGTCTGGAATTAGTTAAGAATGCAATAGCCTGGAAATCGCGGATCGATATCTTTGTAAGCAATCCAGCTGTAACACATCATGCCGATTTCCTGGATTTTGAAATCGATCAGTTTGAACAGATTATCCAGGGAACATTGATCAGTGGTTTCATTCTCGGGCAACAGGTTGCAAAACAGATGGTCCAGCAGCAAACCGGAGGAAAAATCACTTTCATCTCCAGTGTGCACGCTGAAATGCCTATTGCGCGATCCATCGCATATGGCACAGCAAAAGCAGGATTGAACCATATGGCAGAAACGATGTCGGTTGAACTGGCATGCCACAAAATAAATGTCAATGTGATTGAGCCAGGGTGGATCGACACACCGGGAGAGCGCAAATTATTTTCTGAAGAATATATTCAACAGCAAGCAGTCAAACTTCCGTTAAATCGACTGGGAACTCCGGAAGACATTGGAAATACTGTCGCGTTTCTGTCCTCTTCGAAATCAGATTATATCACCGGCGCTATTCTTCGTGTCGATGGTGGTTTTGTAAATAAACACTGCGCTGGTGATGTTTCCTGACCAGACTTCCACATGAATCATTCTAACTAAACTGTCAAAAACCAGATTGATCTGTAACTCAGATCAATCTGGCTTTTACGATATCACTAACAGTAAGGATCAAAATAGAATGAGTCATTCGAATTTACACTTAGACCTGGAACTGTGTCATGAGAGACAAAAACGTCTGTCAGGCATTCTTAAAGCTCAAGGCATTGATCGTGCCATTTTGATGCTGCCAGAGCACGTGCAATACTTCACTGCTTTTCGACCACACTGGTTGATGCACTCTGTGGTGTCAATCGACAGTGAAGGCAGCACAACACTGATTGCTCCCAATCAAATTCCAGACTACCATGCTGCCGACAATGTCCTTACATTTGAAGCACAATGGCTGTGCACATTGAGACAGGAACAGCGTCAAGAGGCTCTGAACAGGCTCTTGAATGAGCTGCCATTGAAAAAAGGACAATCTCTTGCAACTGAAGGCAGTGTTAGTGGCATATATCTTCTTTCTGATCTTCAGAACTTGAATTCCCTGACAGTCATTGACATCGAACCTGAGATATGGAACCTTCGTCGTAAAAAGGATCCTGATGAACTGGCCTTGATTCAGCATGCGATTAAATGCACTGATGCCATGTATGCGACTGCCCGTGAGATCATCAAACCAGGGATTACCGAGCTTGAAGTTTTTAATCAGCTGCATGCTGCTGCCGTGAAAGTTGCCGGTGAACCACTGACGGCTTTAGGAAATGACTATCAGTGCAATTCTCCCGGTGGTCCACCACGCGAAAGAGCGGCACAATCTGGTGAGCTTTTTATCCTGGATCTGGGGCCTGCGTTTCGCGGTTATTTTGCAGATAATTGTCGCACTTTTTCTGTCGACCAACGACCAACGGATCAACAAATTGAGGCTTGGGAAATCATTACCAATGTGTTATCGATGGTCGAAAACAGGGTTCGACCTGGCGTCTCTGCCAAAGTACTTTACCTTGAGGCACAAAGCATGCTTGATGAATTGATGCCTCAGGCTTTCTTCCATCACCTGGGGCATGGCATCGGCCTTTTTCCGCATGAGGGACCACACCTTAACAGCCGTTGGGACGATGAATTTCAAGAGGGGGATGTATTTACCGCAGAACCAGGACTCTATGCAGAATCACTGAAAGCAGGAATCAGACTTGAACAAAACTATCTGGTTACTGCAGAGGGAGTTGAACGATTGACGAATTTCCCACTGGAATTATAGATCAATTGAATATTAAAACCGCCACAACATTTACAACAGTTACCATTGACACCAAATATTTCGGAATTAAAATTATCAAGTGTTAATTTTAATCAGATAAATTCGGTAGAAAATTATCGAAGACAACATCCTTTTGCTTGTCCCCTGGCTGTTTCAGATGATGTAGAGAAAGTGATTTCCATGTCAAATCAATGCATTGGAGAACCTGATTTAAATTCTCCCAAACAGCCCTTCGTGGTATTCATAATCAATACTCGCTTGATTGATCTTACAATCTGTAAACCAGCACAGACCATGAAACAGTTCATTACAACGTCTATTAATACAAGTTCAAGACTCACTCGACTGGTCACTGGGGTAATGACCCTCTTGCTCCTCATACTCTCTTTAGATACTCATGCTGCTGAAAAACAGATGAGCCAACGCATTCGGACTGTCTTACGTGAACCACTGCCCTCTGAAGATCTCAAATACGAGGTGAATTCTGCTGGAATAAATATTGAGGGTCCGACCTTTCGATATACGGTTGATAAGCAAAATGGAGTCATTCGTGATCTTGAAGTTCAACGAGGAGATCAAGTTGTGATTTCACTCCAAAAACCGGCAGACCTGATATTGGATGATTACCAACTGAGTGCTAAACAAAATACGGGTAACACGATTCTGGAATCCAGAAGTAAGAACAAAATCGTATTAAAAACAACAGGCATGTTGAGAAATAAACCGCAAAATGAACGTGCGATCCCTTACATATTGCGGTCAACTTTTTTTAATGACGGTGTTGTGGTTTCACGAATGACTTTCAAACCGAAACAAGATTTAGCTATCAAGAAAGTGTTAAGTTCCCAGCTTTCAGTCGCAGGACATTTTCGCAACTATCTGAATAAGCGCAGAAACAATAATGGCATGGGTTCCCAAAAAGGACTTTTACCTGAGTCTGGAAAAACACTCAATTTAACAACACTTACATCATGTCTCGAAGTATTCAGTCCTGAAGCGGCATTAGCAATCTTCACCGATAGTGCTGCAGTGCATCTTTCCCAAACCGGAATGAGTACAGCAGTCTTGAATGTCAAAGAAAAAAACGAACAAACTGCAAACGTTTCCTTACAGCAAAATATCATCAATATCAATGAAGGAGCAAAGCCTTATTTGATCAAAGCGGGTGAGGAATTCACATTTCGCACCGGTATCAGCGTGGCCCCGAATCGTTTACCCCATCCCCGTAGCAGTGATCTGCGCATGTTTATCTGGATCGGCGACCAGAAACACCCTTATCCCCACACATCAGGAGATTCTAGACGCTGCACGGCTGGGATTTACAATGTTTCAAATGCATCGGCCTGGTACACCGGGGAAACCTCGACCTCCCGCTGGAGAATTGAAACGGGTAATAAAGCAAGTACATGATGCGGGCATGCTATTTATCTGGTGCTCTATGGCAGACATGATGTATGCCAGTTCGGACGGAGTCAAACAAATGCACGGCCGGAATCAATGGAAACTCTGGCAAGGATTCAACTATGGTGGTCGTTATAAACCTCATATGGATCCATACTGCAATATGCAGGCAACTTGCCTGTCTTCGCCGAATGGGTTGGCAGAATACCGTCTTAAAACCATTACCGACATGATGGAACATTTCGATGTCGATGGTATGTATGTCGATGATAACCTTGCTTATAACAATTGCCCTCTCCATAAAGAACATGGCCATCCGCATCCGGTTTATGACAGTTTGATCGAATTGCACGAAATGAATTGGCGTCGTCGGCAACTCTTAATGCAAAAATGCCCGCATATGGTTTTGATTGACCACTGTACCACCGCATTGGTACTACCCGTAATGAGTGCTTTTGACATGCACTTATATGGAGAAGGTTATGGCTCCCCTTCCCTGGAAAATTACTGGAATTTCTTCGGGATAGTGAAAAGCTTGCATGGCCAAGGTTGCATCTGGCCTGGTGACGATGAAAACAACAGAACCTCAGCTTCGAACGTTTATAATTATGATTTGCTAACGGGAGGGGGACAATACTCTTATCTGGATTGGCGGCTGTATCCCCAAAAATTTCCCTATGCAAAAGGGGTGTCCGCGGACGAAACGCTTTATGTTCAGACATATAGTTTAGCCCAATCAAACTTTGGACTTTATGAATCGACGCCCTATTATTTTGCTGATTCGAAAAAACTCTTTTCGACATCAACCCCTCAAACCTATGCCACCATTTATCGAAATCGAACGTGGAAAGACTATCTGGTCCCCATCGCCAATATGTCAACTAAGAAACTGAATACTTCGATATCCATCCATCAACCAGAGGCGATCCAACTGAATCAAAATGCACAGTATCTCGTATTTGACGTCAATGAACGTACAAGCAAAACCGTAAACGGCAAACAACTTTCCTCATCTCTAAAGAATCTTGACATCCCGGGGGGTAGCCTGCGACTGCTCTATCTACGCGCAATAACAGATCAAAATCCGTATCATATGTGGGGAGGAAAGCGCCTTACCGAATCCTGGAACCATGACACAAAAAGTTTACGGTTTCGACTGGATGGCCCACCTGGGTTACAGGAAACGATTTTTATCGGCAATTGCACTCATCCCAACCTGCAGGTTACCGTCAACGGAAAAGCTGCGAAATTTTATCTCGACTCAACTCAGGGAATCGCTTTTGGTGATATTACTTTTTCTGAGATACCGACTTTGGTCGAGATCAAGATATCAAATGACCTGCAATCCGTTCTCCCTTTACAAAAAATCAAGCCCGACAAATTATTTCAGCATCTACAACAGAAATAGTTGGCATTATTTCTTGTGTTTTAATAGATTTAAGAAGAATTTGCCGCTTACTTCCTTGGAGAACCCGACTAATGATCATCGACGTCCATAGCCACGCCTGGAAATATCCTGAACACTTTAACGATGACTTCCGTCTCCAGGCAGCACGTCGTGCGAAGGCGGGAGTGGAACTTGATTTGACTGTTGAATACGAGAGCTATCGGGCATCAGCTCCTGCCGAGACACGGACCGTTGTGTTTGGTGGCAAAGCACGACTGAGTGGGCTTTGGGTGGACGATCGATACGTGGCCGATTATGTTGCCCGGCATCCTGATACGCTCATCGGTTATATGTCACTGGACCCAACCCAACCGGGATGGCAGAACGAAATGCGTGAGGGATATGAAGTATTAGGGCTGAGAGGCATCAAGTTACTGTCAATGTATGCCGGCTTTCGACCCGATGACAAAATTCTGGACCCTCTCTGGGAATTTGCAACCGAACACAAATTGCCCGTACTGTTGCATACAGGAACCACCTTTGTGGCACAGGCTCCTCTCGATTGTACCTTGCCAATTCACATCGACCGTGTAGCGATTCGGTTTCCTGAAGTTCGGATTGTGATGGCACATCTCTCCCATCCTTATGAAGGGGAATCTGTTGTTGTCATTCGCAAACACCCTCATGTCTATGCCGATATCAGCGCGCTACATTACCGTCCGTTTCAGTTTTACCATAGCCTAATGCTTGTTCAGGAATATGGTGTCTGGGACAAACTAATGTTTGGTTCGGACTATCCCTTCACGACTGTCAATGCCACGATTGAAGGCTTACGGAACCTGAATTCGATGCTGGAGGGAACAGCCTTACCCCGACTCGATACCGAACAGATTGAATCAATGATTTATCGTGACTCACTCCCCTTATTAGGGCTGGAAGACTAATTTGTCTCCTTTACTCATACTCTGACTGAAAGATTTCTGATGTCGTTTCAAATCACCCGTGTCGAAGCGCGAATCGCCGATTATACCCTGCATCAAAATCGCATTATTATTACAAGTATTGGCAAGCATGATGCATCGCGTTATCTGATCGTAACCTTAACCGACGAACAGGGAACGCAAGGCTATGGCGAAGCTGCGACTGTCATTATCTGGAGTGGTGAAGCTGCCGAAACGGGACTATGGATTGTAGAAAATATTGTCGCTCCATTATTAGAGGGTAGCCATTTTGATCATCCCAGCGACATCCTGCCACTTCTGGATAAAGCCGTTCAAGGTAATCCCTTTTTAAAAGCCAGCATTGATATCGCAGCCTGGGATTTATGGGCCAAACGCCAGGGTAAGTCCGTGGGTGCGTTAATGGGCGATCGTGAACCCGTTGAGTCGGTCCCTACACGCTTTAGTATTGGCGCTTATTCAATTGAAGATACCTTGCGTCTGGCAGTCGAATCCTGGGAAGCGGGAATTCGGACATTGAAAATTAAAACCGGTGTCCCCGGCCTGGATGATGTCGCGCGTTTAAAAGCAATCAGGGAACGCTTAGGAGACGATCCAGTATTGACGATCGATGCCAACGGTGCTTATCTGACAGAAGATCAAGCTGTCGCTGCCATTGAAGAACTGCTTCCTTTCAATTTAACACTGGTCGAACAGCCAACGCCCCGCGATCGCATAGGTATGATGGCGCGCGTAAAACAACGAGTCGATGTTCCCATTTTGGCGGATGAAAGTATCTTTACACCCGGGCATCTGGAAGAAGCGCTCGACTGTGACGCGCTGGATTTACTTTCGCTATACCCTGGTAAAAACGGAGGCTTTACCAATTCCTTTAAGATGGCAAAAATGGCGCAAGATGCCGGCAAACATTGTGTCATTGGCTCAAATATGGAAACCGATTTAGGACAGGCGGCCATGGTCTGTCTTGCTGCAAGCCTCACCGCATTTCCTGTCGAAGATTATGCTTCAGATTTAATGACGAGTATCATTTATACCGCGTCTTCGACGAAGCCTCCCATCGAATTAAAAAATGGTCGACTCTTCACTCCACGGGGAGTTGGGTTTGGAGTGGATCCCATTCATGAGTAAGCTCTGTATTATTGACAGTCATGCCTTGTTGGGCGAAGAAGATCATCTATCGTTAACCCCTGATGAACTCTTACGCCGTATGGATCGACACGAGGTGGAACTTGCCATCGCACGACCAATGGGTTCGGGTTTGATTGTCCGGAATCGAGAAGGAAATGCGGCACTTCTGAACGCCGGTGATCGAATTCGCGCAATGGTGAGTGTCAATCCCTGGCAAGGAGCAGAATCTTGTCTTGATGAATTGAATCGCTGCGCTGACCTGGGTGCCGTAGGATTATTTTTCAACCCAGCACGGCAGGGATTTTTTCCAACCGATCCGAAAGTCATCCCATTACTGCAACTAGCGGAAGAGTATCACTGGCCTGTCATGTTTCACACGGGAACCTATATTTATGCAGATTTATTAGCCGTTCTGGAATGTGCGCGGCAATTTCCGAACCTCAATTTGATCGCCGGTTTTGGAGGTTTCGCTGATATGTGGTTTGAACTACCAGGAATCTTTAAAGAAACAGAAAATTTATACCTTGATATTTCGATGCTCTGGGGTGAAGCCGTACAGGGAGTCTTAAACGATGCAGGAGCTTCTCGATTGTTATTTGGAAGTGCTGAACCACGAAACCGCTACAGTGTTGTCCTAAAATTTTTGGAACGGCTTAAATTACCGACTGATCAGCGTGAGTCCATTCTGTCCGGCAATGCAAAGAGGATTTTTCATCTGCCATGAGCATTATCGATTTTCATACGCATCTTGACGAACACTGGCTGGGTAATCCCCTCATGAATAGCGGGGAATTTATAGCAGGTATGGATAAGACGAACGTTGATATCGCCTGTATTTTCACAATGCAAGGGTTTTACAATGATTGTCCCACACACAACGATTTGTTGCTGCAACGAGCGCTACAACACCCTGATCGATTCATTCCTTTTTTAACCGTCGATCCCAAGCTGGGAAAAATGGCGGTGGACGAGACGAAACGCTGCCTGTCAAATTCCCTTTTTCGCGGAATCAAATTTCACACATGGATTCAATCGTTTGCCCCTTCCATGGTGCAAGAAACAATGGTCGAAATTCTAATCAGTGCGGCAGAGCACCAGGTCCCCGTGTTATTTCACGACGGAACGCCCCCCTATTCGACCACATTCCAGATTGCCGCTTTGGCAAGACTGGTTCCTGAAGCAACTATCGTATTGGGGCACGCGGGGCTCGCAGATTATGTTTATCCGGCTGGACAATTAATACGCGACATTCCCAATTTATATGCCTGCTATTGTGGTCCGCGTCCCGGAGACCTGGAGTACTTGGTTCAAACTGGAGGAGCAGACAAAGTTCTGTTTGGCAGTGACTTTGGTATTGCGAAATGGTTATTGCTGGCCGAACGACTCGATAATGTTTATGAATCCTCTCTCTCTCAGGAAACTTTACAGAAGATCTTGTATGAAAATGCAGCTCGATTATTGAAGCTGAATTCGCAACCACTGCCACCCAGTCCGCCTGCCCCCACTAATCTCCCTCAAGGTCCTCAAGGATGAACGTCAGTCTTTTATCAAGCGCCACTTTCTCAATTGGCATTGTTGACTGGTTCGTATTGGGAATTTATCTGTTTTCCATGCTGGCTGTGGGCGTTTACTTTTCAAAAAAAGCATCAAAATCTGCCGACGGTTTTTTAATTGCTGATCGTGATCTACCCTGGTGGGTGATTGGATTCTCCAACGTCTCCACTTATTCCGATGCAGGTGGAGCCTGGGTCTGGATCTTTTTCTTTGGCGGTTTCATGTACTTGAACAAAATCGCCTGGATCTCCTGGTCTATCTGGATGCCATTGGTTTGTATCTTCTGGGCCAAAATGTGGCGTCGCAGTCAACTGGTCACGACAGGACAATTAATCGAATTTCGGTATACAGGCAAAGTAGCCGGCTGGTTTCGTGGATTTTATGGCGCGTATGCCTGTCTTATCTGGGCCGTCGTTTTGCTGGGATACGGTGCTTCCATGACCGCACAATTACTGGCACCTCTAGTAGGCTGGGACATTTTAACTATCACGCTGGTGTTTGGCGGAATTACATTAGCCTATACTCTAATGAGCGGTTTACTCGGCGCTGCTTATAATGATGTGCCGCAGTTTTTTATCTTTTTCATTGCCTCATTTGTGATTTTGTATTTTGGCATTCAGGAATTTGGCAGTTATCAAAATATTGTTGACAAGGCGCTATCACAACGCCCGGCTGAATTCTGGGAGATCATTCCTCCTTCCACGGGAAGCAACACACTCATCGATCCCATTACGCTCGTTGCCATCGTCGTTATGGGACTATTTATGGCAGGCAGTCCTTTTGCAGGTGAAGGCTGGGCAGCTCAACGGTTTCTGGCAGCGAGAAATGAACGCCATGCCGTACTCGGCCAGATGTTTAATGCGGTACTCAGTTTGATCATTCGGATGCTGCCCATATTGCCTTTGGGACTCCTGGTGATAGCGCTATATCCCGCAGTGGATGCCAATGATCCCCAAATGATGCTACTACCGACGGGGGAAGATGTTGGTTCCGTTGAAGTCTGGGGACGCATGGTAGCCCGTTATGGTGACAGCGCACCCGGTTTTATTGGTTTACTGTTAGCGGCCGTCCTTGCCGGATATATGTCAACCGTCGATACATTGCTTCAATGGGGTTCGGCTTTCGTGATCAATGATCTTTACCGTCGTCACATTCGCCCTGACAAAACACAACAGGAATATATCTGGGTCACACGGACAGTGATGGTCTTGATGATGGTTTTGGCAACAAGCTTGGCACTCACCATTCAGAATATAGGGAACTGGGTTATATTTATTAATGCAGCGATGATCATCCCCGCATTACCGCTCTCCTGGCTGAGATGGTTCTGGTGGCGATTTAATGTGTGGGGAGAAATCTTTGCCGTGCTGATTTCGGCTCCTCTCGCTTATGTCGTCTGGTTTGTTTATGAAATCCGCGAACCTTTATGGTATCCGTTAGCGATTCTTTTCTGTGCAGGGCTCATCGGCAGTATTGGCCTCACGTTTCTTATGGGACCGGAACCCAGGGAAGTATTGAGAAAATTCTACCTGCAGGTCCAGCCTCCCGGTTTCTGGGGACCGATTCGCCGCGAATTGGAAGAAGAAGGCCTGATTAATACAAAATCCCTGAAACATGAGTTTCGTTTGGATGTTCTGGCAGCAATTGGCGGAATTTTACTTTGTATGGCTTCCACATTCGCCCTCTTTTTTGCCACAATCCTTAAATGGGAGAATGTTTGCTGGTTGATACCCGTCATCATCATCGCCGGAATTCTGTTCTATCTGCCATGGGTCAAAAGTAATCAATTAGCGGCTGAGGCAAGAACAAACTCCCAGGAAGAATCGACCTAAAAAACGAATAATTGAGATACAGGAAAAGAAAATGCGTGTCGTCCAATTTGAAATTCCAGAAAAAGGCAGACGAGTTGGCGTGATTCAGGATGAAGCGGTCATTGACCTTACGTCTGTGAACTCGGAACTGACGCGAATCTATGAAGTGTTTCAGGCTGCCCAGAAAAAACAAATATCACTGAATCAATTTTTGTCAGAATTGTCTGCAGAACCGCATGCAGAACGGCTTTCTTATGAAAGTCTGCTGAATGGAACTTCGGGAGGCAGCACCCCCTGTCTATTGCCCCCCGTCGATCATCCGGATCCACATTACCTGTTTGTTACGGGAACAGGGCTGACTCATACAGGTAGTATGGAATCGCGCGATCAAATGCATTCTGAGGTCACAGAACAGGCAGAATCACATCAAACGGATTCTGCCAAAATGTTCGCTATGGGTGTTGAAGGAGGCAAGCCTGCTTCTGGAAAACGTGGTGTTTCACCCGAATGGTTTTATAAAGGTAATGGCACAATTCTTCGCGGACATGGTGATCCATTGGAGATCCCCGATTTTGCCTTGGATGGAGGAGAAGAACCGGAACTGGTGGGTTGTTATGTGATCGATGATCAAGGTGTTCCACGACGACTTGGTTTTGTTCTGGGTAATGAATGGTCGGACCATGAAACGGAAAACATTAACTATCTTTATCTGGCACCATCCAAACTGCGCGTTTGTGCTATCGGCCCGGAATTGAATACCGATTTTGATTTTTCCGATCTGACAATCCGCTGTTCTGTCCAACGCAATGGAGAAACGATTTATGAAAGTGGTGATCTGAAAACCGGCGAACAGTTTATGTGCCACTCACTGGCCAACTGTGAAGATCATCATTTCAAGTACCCACAACACAGACAAACGGGAGACGTGCATCTTCATTTTCTGGGGACCAGCAAACTGAGCCATGGCACGCGCGACTGGAAATATCAGACAGATGATGTGATTACCGTCGAAGCCCCCGGTTTCAGTGCTCCCCTGATAAACAGCGTCGTAAAAAATAAAACTCCCAATCACACTCCACTTGAAATTCGACCTGCCTGAAGAAATTTAACTCCCTGATTCTTTCCCTCCCAAAATGTATCGAAATTATGAATTACTCTATTTTTCGTTGTTTTAAATACGTTCTCGTGTCTTGGTGCGTCTCATTAACCGGACTCAATTTCACCTGTGCCAGCGACTGGCCGATGTGGCGTCAGAATGCAGGACGAACCGGTGTGACGGAGGATTCGCTTCCAGAGAAGTTAGCACTGAAATGGGTCCGACATCTGCCAGAGATCACGCCCGCCTATCATAGTCCGCGTCTGCAGTTCGATGCCGGATACGAGCCAGTCGTTGCTGATGGCACTCTGCTAATTGCATCTTCACGAAACGATTCCATCACTGCTTACGAAGCATCATCGGGCCGCGAACGTTGGGTGTATCATTCAAATGGACCAATCCGTTTCGCGCCTGCCGTCTGGAATAATTCCGTCTGTTTTGGATCTGATGATGGCTACTTCTATTGTGTCGAACTGTCGACTGGTCAATTACGCTGGAAACATCGTGCAGTACCGAACGATCGGCGTCTGCTTGGAAATCGACGCTTGATTTCTGTATGGCCCGTTCGGGGTGGCCCCGTCGTTTCCGAAGGAAAAGTATATTTTGCTGCAGGTGTCTGGCCGTTTGAAGGAGTCTTCGTCTACGCGATGGACATTGAGACGGGCAATGTGATCTGGCGAAATGAGCGACTCGGATATTTGTTCGGACAACAGCCACACAACACAACAGCAATTGGTGGACTGGCTCCGCAAGGCTATCTCATTGTCAATGAGGATGAATTGATCGTGCCATGCTCGACTGCATATCCCGCGCGGTTGAATCGCAGGACAGGCAAGCTAATCGAATTTAAACTTCCCACTGATGGAGGCTTTCCCGGTGGTTGGTTCGCCGCCATGGACCCCAAAGACGCGAAAGCAATTCGGCGTGGTAAACTGACCTTCGACAAAGTCGTCAATAGCCAGATACATGAAGACAAAGTCCGCGAAGGATTTGGAACGAAGGGAATCAGTCGTGAGATCCATGCAGGCGATCGATTATTGAAGTTCGATGACAGGCTGGAGAGAGTTGACGGAAAGATTCACTCAATGATCATCGCCGATACGCGACTATTTGTCTCAACACAAAATGGAAAAATCTACTGCTTTGAAGAAAAAGGTGAAACGAAGTCGACGCCTGTAAAACACTGGAAACAGAGTACAATTTCACTTTCAGCAACAACAAAGTCGATTCAGTCTGCCAAAGCACTGATCCGAGAATCGACCGGCCCTGAAGGAATTGTGTTAGTGGTCGGATTAAAAAACGGATCGCTCGTCAAAGCACTACTCAAAGAATCAAACTATCATGTCATCGCCTTTGATGATGATCGTGATCTAGTCGAGAAGCTTCGTCGTGAGCTACAACTTGCGGGCCTCTATGGAACGCGGGCTTCTGTTATTCAATGTGATCCGAAACATGTCACTTTGCCCTCGTATCTCGCCAGTGTCATCGTAACAGAAACGCCAGAGCAAATCGCAGAATCCTGGAAAGAACTCGTGCAGTCAGTTCGACCATTTGGTGGAATTGCGGTACTCGGTCACGAATTTCATTCTCAATTGGCGAATGAACAAAAACTGAAACCCATTAAACCAGGTAATTTCGAACTGGCTGAGTTCGAGCTCTCAGGGATCGAACCACAAGAATTTGAAAAGCAGGCCGTTCTTCGGCGGCGTGGTCCACTGCCAGGCACCGCAGACTACAGAGGAAACTACAAGCACTGTGAAGACGCGCTTGTCCGTTTCCCACTCGGTGTACTCTGGTTTGACGATACACTCGCACATTTCAAACGCTCGCCACAACCTCATTTCTTTGACGGAACGATGGTTTCTCGCCCTAAAAACTGGCGGAATGCAACACGAGTCAAAGGAGACTGGTCAGTTGACTATCCCCTGCTTCCTCCCGTTCTCTCAGATATCTACACCGGCCGCGTACTGGAAAAGACCGAACAAACCGGACTGCGAAACAAGTTGACTGCAAACCCGACCGGCCCTCAACCAAGCTACTACCACGCACCTCACCAGAAAACGATGTTGCACCCTGACCCACCAAAAGCAGGAGAACGCATCAATCCATTAACAGGACTAAAAGAACCACGCGTGTTTCCCAAAACATATGGCTGTGATGGGGGAGTCGATTATGGATTGTTCTATACTCTCAGAAGCGGCACCGCTTCCTACTATGACAAAACCCTGGAAAGCGGAACCGTTTTTATCAGCGGACCACGTAGCGGCTGTTCAAACAGTATTATTCCCTCAGGTGGATTATTGAATGTCCCGTACTTCTACGATGGTTGCACCTGTAGTTATCCCTTACCGGCTGGACTCTCTTTAGTAGCCATGCCAGAAAGTTTTGAACAGTGGTCAGCCTGGGGGAATGATGCAATCAAACCCGCTTCGATCCAGCGAATCGGATTAAACTTCGGTGCACCCGGCGATCGAAAAACACGTGCTGGAACACTCTGGCTTGATTTCCCATCCGTCGGCGGTCCCTCTCCCAGGATTAGAGTCGAAACGACACCGAAGAAACCCAGGTACCGCTATCGTCATACTAACTGGATGAAATCCGGCGATGGCTGGCCGTGGGTCGCAGCATCTACAGTCGAAGGACTCCAGGACCTAACGCTGCATGATCTCAAGCCAGGACTCTATACCGTTCGCCTCTACTTTGCTGAAGTTGACGACATGAAACCTGGACAACGAAAGCAGTCCATTTCTCTACAAGATCAATTAAAACTGAAAGACTTCGACATCCTCGCCGAAGCAAAGCATCCCATGATGGCTATCACTCGACAGTTTAATAATATTCAGGTCGATGGCACGTTAACACTCGCTTTTAAGGCAACAGTCGGACAGACCCTCGTCAGTGGAATGGAATTGATCCGCGTACCCTGAAACAATTGCAATACAACCAGCGTGCTTCATTGACCAGCAAGACCATAGACGCCGCGAAGCGTCACCATTAACATAGAATCTTACGGTTTGATTTCAGAACACGCTGTTACTTTCCAAACGTGAAAAGAGAGAATTCATGAAACAGTACATTCTGGTTGTGCTATGCTTGTTCGGTTACTTCTCGATTGACTGTGCGGCTGCTGAGAATCCAGCGCGACCCAATATCGTCCTGATTATGGCTGATGATTTAGGTTACTCCGACCTGGGCTGTTATGGAAGTGAAATACAAACTCCGAACCTCGACCAGCTGGCAAAAGACGGATTACGATTCACTCAGTTTTATAACTGTGCTGTCTGTGTCACCACTCGCGCGGCGTTACTCACCGGGCTACACCCGCGGCGGCGTAACCGAGGACTCTTGCATCAGGACATGACGACACTGGCAGAAGTTCTCAAGTCGGCCGGTTATCGAACTTCGCTGACCGGGAAATGGCACCTCGGTAATTCCAAACCAAATCGCCCCACAGATCGTGGCTTTGAAGAATACTACGGACTGGCCGACGGGTGTAGTAATTTCTTCTTTCCCACGAAACCGGATCCTCAGTTTTACAACGGCGGAAAAGTTCGAACATTTCTTCATAATGAAAAGAAAATCACCGACTTTCCAGCTGACTTCTATGCAACCGATGCTTTCACGGATCATGCTGTCAAACAGATCGAATCAAATGCCAAAGCAGACGCTCCTTTTTTTCTGCACCTGTGTTACACTGCCCCTCACTTTCCACTCCACGCTAAACCAGCAGACATCGCCAAATATCAGGGACGATATACAGCAGGATATTTCAAGCTGCGTGAGCAACGTTTCGAGCGGATGATGAAACTTGGGCTGATACAACCCAGCTGGAAATTGTCACCTCCCGATCACCAGACCAGCCAGTTTCGCTACGATTACAATATCACTCCCTGGGATAAAGTGGCCGACCTGCAACGGGAAAACCGCCGCATGGAAGTCTATGCGGGAATGGTCGACAGTCTCGATCAGGGAGTCGGACGTGTTTTGGCTGCGATCAAAAAATCAGGAATCGAAGATAATACCATTGTGATGTTTCTCTCAGACAACGGCGGCTGTGCTTCGCTACCCGGTTATTGGAAAGAGTCAAAACGCAAAGCGCGACAAGAGTACAACCGCGAACTTCCCGGCGGTATCGACACCTATGATTTTGTCGCTCCCGGCTGGGGCTGGGCACAATGTACTCCTTTTCGAAGGTTTAAAGTCTGGACGTATGAAGGCGGAATCTCCACACCTTTGATTGTACGTTGGCCTTCCAAAATCAAAGCCAACTCGATCACCCATCAGGTTGGCCATATCGTCGATTTCATGCCAACCTTTATGGAACTCTCGGGAGCTAAATATCCGGACAAACGTAAAGGCCAAACCGTCCCATCAGCAGAAGGCTTGAGCCTGGTACCAATTCTATCGGGCAAAGAACGAGAAGGCCATAAATCCCTCTGCTGGTTTTTATATGGAAATCGCGCCGTTCGTGAAGGTCGCTGGAAACTGGTTTGGGGTGCCGATAAGACCAGATGGGAACTTTACGACATGCAAGTCGACCGCACCGAAACGAATAATCTGGCATCCCAATATCCGGAGCGCGTCGAACGCATGAAAAAGAACTGGTTGAATTGGGCCAGACAAACGGGAGCTCCCCTGACGGGGAATCAAATCTAAAACGATATCTGACAGAATTAATTCAGCCAGAAAATGTGATTCACGAGCACTTTGACTTGAACATACCCTGTGCGGGGAGGCAAGCGTTTGATTCAGAAACCTGGCTGGTATCAGCTGGATCAGGCGGTTACTGGCAGAATCTCGCGAATTGGTTTTCCGAATGGCAAAATCGAGACCGGACGCCCTTGCAGATCATGTAAAACATGTCCATGATCAATCCCGAGATGCCGATAAACAGTTGCCCAAAGGTCATTCGGGGTCAACCGTCGTTCCACCGGATATTCCCCTTTGGGATTTGTCGCCCCAATCACTTGACCAGTTCGCATGCCACCACCGGAAACCAGCACAGACATTGCTTTTGGCCAATGGTCTCGCCCGGGTTGCATCACTCCGGTCTGTGTTCCACGTTGCACCGATATTTTCGGCGTACGTCCAAATTCACCTGTAACGACAAGCAACACTTTACGGTCCAGTCCTCGTGCGTACAGATCTTCCACAAGGGCTGAAACAGCCTGGTCATATGGAGGCAAACGCCAGTCGCAGTCTTTAAATAAATGGGCATTGACGGCGTGCGAATCCCAGTTGTAAGCGGCAGTCTTGGGTGTTGGTTTTCCGGGGTATGGGTGTTCCCAAACCATTGTGACAAATCTCACACCCGATTCAACAAGCCGTCGTCCCAGAATGGCGCGCTGGCCATAAGCATTCCAGCCATAGCGATCCCGAATTTCTTTTGGTTCCCTGGAGAGATCAAATGCACTGCGTACTTTTTCGCTCGTCAACATATCAATGGCCTGACGATTAAAACTGTCCATCGCCTTCATGGAACCACTTTTATCAACGTCGCGCCTAAGTTTATCAATCCCTTTTAACATGGCAATCCGATCTTCCAGTCGGGTTTCCATGGATGCCTTGACTCCGATATTTTGTACTTTGAAATCGGGAGCACTGGGGTCGCCAGCCACCATAAATGGAGTCGACGCTTGGCCGAGATAAGCGGGTCCCATCGCAAAGGTATCGATAGATGCGCGCGAAGAATCGACCTCACTCACGCAAACTGGCATTTCATTGCCATCTTTTTGCAGCATCTTTTTCACAATCGTACTGACGGCGGGTGCATCATTGACTGTTCCAACCGGTGACGCAGGAACCCGGCCTGTCATCAACCGTTTATGGCCGCCACCATGATCAGCAAATTCGTGATGAATAGAGCGGATCAGATTGAATTTATCGGCAACCTTAGCATGCTGAGGAAGCATCTCACTCACATCAAGACCAGGTACATTCGTCCGAATCGGATCGAGCTCACCCCGATATTCAGTCGGAGCCCCTGGTTTCATGTCGTAAGTTTCCATGTGTGGCGGACCGCCGGGAAGCCATACAAAAATGACCGAAGTATCATCGAGGGAATTGCCAGCCGCTTTCGCGAGAGCCTGTTGACGGAGGAAATCATTCATTCCTAATCCGAGCAGGGTTGATCCCCCTACTTCGAGGAATGTGCGACGCTTCATAGGGCCAGCACAGTGACCTTTACTGGAATTTACACTCATTCAAATCATTCCAATCGACAAAAATTGTCTGGCTTTTCGTACGAGAACACATCAACGTATTGTAATGTATACTGCATCGTTTACAATAGAAAATCAAGTTCAATATTTTTTCCCGATCTGATGGATTTAATTTCGAAATTTGAAACAAGGCAATCTATTGATTACGATCAACGTAGTTTAGCAGTTCATTGAGACCAGTTTCAGGGTGCTTCTGAGAATGAATCGGTTCCGTAACTGATATGGTACTTTCAGTTTATCATACTTCGGTCTCAATCAATGACTCTGTTTGTCCCAGGATATTATGTGAAGGTCTATGAAATTAAAACTCTCATTCCGATTGCTCGTCTCCAGTCTGGGGGTCCTTTTTTCTCTGAATCCGGTATCAGTGGATGCCGCTCAGTTGGTGGGATTCATCCCGAATCAGGAAAAAATAATCAGCTTTAACGACGCCGATGCCCGTCAACAGATTTTGGTCACGCTTGAGGAAAAATCAGGGGTGATTCGAGATGTGACGCGCGAAGTGCAATACCATGTCGAACCGCAAGGTATTGTTCAGATCAGTAAATCGGGCTTTGTGACTCCACTGGCCAATGGCACAGCAACCATCACCGCGCGAATGAAATCCATGACTCCGGTTGCCTTCCCCGTCCAGGTCTCATCATTCAAGAAACAGCGGCCCGTCAGTTTTTACAATGACGTTATTCCTCAATTGACTCGTGCCGGCTGCAACAGTGGTTCCTGTCATGGCACACCCGCAGGCAAAAATAATTTCCGCCTTTCACTGCTCGGTTTTGAACCTCACAATGATTTTGAATTTATCACGAAAGAATCTCAGGGCCGTCGTGTTTCACCGGCAGCACCTGAAACGAGCTTACTGCTTCGGAAAGCATCCGGCGGCGTTCCTCACAGTGGTGGAAATCGATTTAAAAAGAATGGACCGGAATACAATCTCATCAAACGCTGGATTCAAGAGGGAATGCAATATGACCCTGAGAAAGATCTGACAGTAGAACGCATTGACATTTTCCCAAAAGACAGAGTACTCCAGAAAGAATCGACTCAACAACTCGTCGTGACAGCCTACTTCTCAGATGGTTCTTCGCGTGACATCACCCGCAAAGCAGAATATAAGCCCAATCAACCCAAGATGTCTGAAATCGATGAACATGGCGTTGTTCAAGTCAAAGACTTTACTGGAACCACATCGGTGATGATTCGTTTTCAGGAACATGTCGCTGTTTTTATGGCGACTATTCCCTTAGGCAAACCAACTCCAGATTTGCCAAAACCAGGCAACTTTGTTGATCAACATATCTTTGCAAAACTGAAAATTCTGGGGTTGCCACCATCTGAACCATGCGATGATGCCACGTTTCTACGACGTGCCACCCTGGACATTACAGGTCGAATCCCCACCCTGGAACAGACACAAACATTTTTGTCAGACAAACAGCCTGACAAACGCGCACGAAAAATTGATGACTTATTAGATAGTCCGGGTTATGCAGATTTGTTTGCTTCGAAATGGGCTGGAATCTTGCGTAATAAAGCAGGCGGAAATCTGGAACAGGTTGCCCGAGAAACATTCGGATTTCACTCCTGGATTCGGACCAGTCTCGCGGCCAATAAACCGTTCAATCAGTTTGTAACAGAATTGATCACAGCACGTGGAAAGCCAGGAACGAATCCGGCAGTTTCCTGGTACCGGGCTGTAAAGGATCCCAAAGATCAGATGTCCGACATCGCACAAGTTTTTCTGGGAGTACGCATCCAGTGTGCACAGTGCCATCACCATCCCTATGAAAAATGGAGTCAGGATGATTTCTATGGATTCCAGGCATTCTTCACCACAATCGGTCGCAAAGAAATTTATAAGTTACCCGAAGATGATATCATCTACCATAAACGAATTATTGCAGTCGCAAAGAATCCGAATACGGACCAGGAACTGAAACCCACACCCCTCGACGGAGCCGCGCTGGAAATTCCAGCGCAGCGCGATCCGAGAATTGATTTAGCAAACTGGATTACCTCGCCTGAGAATCCTTTCTTTGCCAAGATGCTTGTCAATCGATATTGGAAACACTTTTACGGAAGAGGGCTTGTTGAACCGGAAGACGACATTCGTGTTACAAATCCAGCGACGCATCCTGAATTGCTGAACCAACTGGCAGAGTCTTTCGTCAAATCAAACTACAACCTGAAACAGATCTGCCGCACGATCTGTAATAGCCGTACATACCAGCTCAGCTCATTCCCTAACGAACATAATAAAGACGATGAACAAAACTACGCACGCTACTACCCGCGTCGTCTTTCAGCAGAAGTCATGCTTGATGCAATGAACGATGCAGCCGGCGCCAAGAATAATTTTAACCACCAGCCACAGGGGGTTCGTGCTGTCGCTTTACCCGACGACTCATCCAATATTGAATCGTTCTTTCTGCGTGTGTTTGGTCGACCACAAATGGATACAGCGTGCGAATGCGAGCGAACTGCAAGTGCGGATCTCGCGCAAAGCCTGCACCTGATTAATTCTAACGCCATGCTGAAAATCCTTTCGGCTCCCGATGGCAGGGCAATCCAGTTAGCTCGTGAAAAAACGAAAGATGACCGCACTCGCATTACCGAATTGTATCTGCATACATTGTCGCGCATGCCAACACAAAACGAACTGAATATTGCTTTGGAACATCTGTCGAAAAAGCGAAAACAGGCGGCGACCAGTCCCAGACAACTTTCGATTGATCAGGCTAACAGGGAAGCATACGAAGATATTATCTGGGTTGTGATCAATACAAAAGAGTTTTTATTCAACCATTAAAATTCAACGAATGATTTGAAAATGAATCCAATAAAACAAATCCATTTCGGCACCCGCTGCATATTGATGCTATTGGTTATTCTGACGCACCAGCAGACAGCTTCAGCACAACTACCCACAGCCGACCTGAAGCGTATACAACCCTTCTCTGCGCAAGCAGGGAAAACAATTGAAATAACAATATCAGGATCAAACCTGGATAATGTCACCGAACTTCGTTTTACGCATCCCGGGATCACAGCAAAGCCCGTCCTGTTACCCGCAGACGAATTCTTTCCGAAAGCTCGTATCCAGGGCTCAAAATTCACCGTAACAGTATCACCTGATGTTCTCCCCGGAATATATGAAGCACGCGCGGTTTCTTATTTTGGCTTATCCACAGCCAGACCCTTCGTTGTCGCTGCTAAAGACAGCAATGAAGTCACCGAATCAGGAAATCATGCTACCAGAGAAACAGCGATGTCAATTGAATTAAACACGGTCATCACAGGCAGCGTTCCTTCACGCGGCATCGACTGGTACAAATTCAAAGCGACTTCTGGCAAACGAATCTTAATTGAACTTCTGGCAGAGCGAATTGATTCGAAGCTGGATGGACAGATCGTCGTTTACAATTCCCAAGGCCGCGAATTAGATCGTAATCGAGACTGGTACGGACGTGATTCTTTTGTCGAAGTCAATCCGAAACAAGATGGTGAATATTATCTGGCGATCTCCGATATCCTTTACCGTGGAGGTTCAGACCATTTTTACCGTTTGAGTATTTCCAGTAAGCCACATATCGATTTTGTGTTCCCTCCTGCTGGTGAACCAGGATCGAAAAACACTTACACGGTTTACGGACGTAACCTGCCTGGCGGGAGTCTGGGCAAGTCCGTTTATCGAAATGGATACAAACTGGAATCGCTTGAAGTAGAAATTCAATTACCCGATGTCCCCACACCTCCAGCCAGTTTCCAACCCGGAACTCCCAGACAAGGCATGCTGCGAGGTTGGGAATACCAGATTGATCATTCGAACAAAGTTGCCATCGGTTTCGCTACGGGACCGGTCGTGATCGAAGTTCCTCAACAGGAGCAGCAAGTCGTTTCGATTCCCGTTGAAATTGCGGGACGATTCGATCAACCCAATGATGAAGATGTCTTTCATTTTCAAGCCAAAAAAGGAAAGACATACTGCATTGAAATCATTTCCGATCGAATGAATTCTCAAGTGGACCCCTATCTCGAAGTCCATCAAATCGTAAAATCAAAAGAAGGTAAAACCACTCTCAAAAAAGTAGCGGAGAACGATGATTTACCCTCTTTTTTCAGTGTTCATAACAAGGATGCCATCAATCTCAACTCTAACGATGCCGCTATTTCTTTCGTAGCAGAGCAGGACGGTGACTATGCGGTAACCGTGATCAATCAGTTTGGCGGAGGCGGTTCAGCCGACATTTATCGACTGGCGATTCGTGAACCAAAACCAGACTTCCAGCTGATTGCCACAACCGAACGCCCTTTGCCTTCCGGACGAACCGGCTACTCAGTCACACCACTTCTGAGACAGGGCGCCAAATGGGGCATTCGCATTGTCGCCCCTCGTCAGGATGGATTTACCGGGGACATCGTAGTCACTGCACAGAACTTGCCGACAGGAGTCAGTGCACAGCCTTTGACACTCAGTGGAAAAACAGATCATGGCATTCTCGTCATTTCAGCCAGCCCATCAGCGAAAACCTGGACTGGTGAAATTAAGATCACAGGCACAGCTCAAGTCAATCATCAAAAACTGGTTCGTGAAGCAAAATTTGCGTCTTTGATCTGGGGACACATTTTTTCTGATGCGATTCGAGTCCGTTCCAGACTCACCACACGCATTCCTCTTTCCGTAAATCAGCATGAACAGGCATCCGTGATTCTGGCGCCTGTAGAAAACAAAGTCTGGACGGTTGAACTTAATCAAAAGCTCGAAATCCCCATTAAAATCATTGACAACGGCACGCGAAAAGGGAATTTGACAATCGAACCACATGGACTATTCGGCATGTTACGCAGTCCTCCAACGGTCAATATCGCTGAGAATAAAACAGACGGAAAACTCATCATTGATTTCAGACCGAATGGCAACTTTAAAGCCGAACCCGGCCGTTATCAATTTGCACTGTTGGGTGTCGGTGTCACTCAATATCGTCATAACTTACCAGCCAGCAAAAAAGCAGCCGAAGAACTAAAACGCATTGAAAATCTGATTGTACAAATCAAGGCGGACGTCGATCGCACAAAAGCGGCAGTCAATACGACTAAAAACATGCTGGACCAGGCCAAACAGAATGCAGCGCAAGCCGGCTCAAAATCAGTCCTGCAAGCGAACATGAAAAAAGCACAGTCTGATTACGATACAGCTGTAAAAAACTCCAAAGCGGCTACCGATAAACTGACTCGCGCTGAAAAAATAAAAACAAAAGCGGCTGCCACAGCGAAAGCAACAGAATCAAAGGCAGCAGAAAAAAGTAACTCATTCGCTGCCTGGTCAGACCTGATCACAGTCGATGTTAAGAAGCCTGCGGATAAAAAGTAATCGAGAAATGAAACCTCGTGTTACCCGACTATGGATTCACCGGTGAATAAGTAACCCCTAATCGCTTGAGCTGCGCAACGGACCATTTATGTCCTTTGTTGGCTGCCTTCGTATAGTATTCGACAGCGTCAATACGATTTTTTGTCAGGCCCCAGCCATTTTCATACATGAAACCAATATTCGCAATTGCGGGTACGCTTCCTGCCTTGATTGCCGCTCGAAACCAATCGAGAGCACGAGCGTAATTCTTTTCGTAGCCGTGCCCTTCCAGACAGAGTAGCCCCATCCAGTTCATCGCAACTGCGTTCTCTTTTGTACCTGCTTTGTGAAACCATTCTCCTGCTTTTTGATAATCCCGAGGCGTTCCCCAACCATTGTAATAGAACTCCCCCAGCCTTGTTTCTGCTCTCGAGTATCCTTGCTTTGCGATTTTTTGCATCATCTGAAATGCCTGCTGACGATCTTTGGCCACACCTTCTCCAAATGCATAGCAAATCGCCAGATTGTATTCACCATTCCAACTTCCCTGCTTTGCGGCTTTACGATACAACGCAACGGCCTTGGTATGATCCCTGGTAACACCCCATCCTTTCTGGTACAGGTTGCCCAAATTTACTTGAGCTTCAGGTAGATTTTGCTCAGCTGCCTTTCGAATCCACTTGGCACTAACGCTATAATCGCGATCCACTCCATTACCATTTGCATAAAAAACACCCAGGATATTTTGCCCTTCCGGTGAACCCTGTTTAGCTGCCTTTTCAGCCCACAATTTTGCCAGTAAATAATTTTGCTCGACTCCTTCCCCTCTGTAGTACGACTCTGCGAGGTTTGCTTGTGCTGACGCTAAACCTTGTTTAGCGGCGGCTAAATACAATTCGTATCCTCTTTTTTTATCCTGGGGCAAACTGATTCCCTGATCATAATAGTAGCCCAGAATATTTTGTGCGGATGCGTTTCCTTGTGCAGCTGCCCTTTTGAACCACACAACTGCTTTCTCGTGATCGGTTTTGACATACTTTGCCGAGCGATACATCTCACCAATCGCGAATTGTGATCCCGGGTTACCTTGTTCAGCCGCTTTCAGATACCAGGTAAATGCTTTCCCGGGATCTTTTTCAACAAGGACACCTTGAGAGTAAGTTTCAGCGAGAATGGATTGCGCTGTGATAAATCCTTGTTCTGCTGCCTGCTCAATAATTTTGAACGCCGCATTTTGAACAGTCAAGTCATCGCTATCAATGTCTTTAATCGCAAATTCCAATTTCGCCCAAAGCTGCCCCTCGTCGGCGGCTTTGCGAACCAGAGGCGCCGTGTCCTCCGGATGTGCTTTCAGGATCAGTATCATTTCACGGTGTTTACTCCCACGAAATACTGTCAAATCGATTCGTTCCCCAGGCAATCCCGGACTCACAATTTTTTTGAAATGCCTGATATTCAAAATAGAAGCACCGTTGACCTTGGTAATGATATCCCCTTTGATTAGACCAATATTGTCAGCAGGGGAGGTTGGAATTACGCCCATAACCAAAAGCCCGGAACTTAATTCATATTTTTGCAACATCACAGGTGATGGATACTGCACCAGGGCTCCCACCCAGGAATTCGAATCTTTTTCCGTTGCGGAATTATTCGTTACTGCGTCTGGGATCGTGACACCAGAAGGAACCGCATTTTCGCGTGACTGAGCAGAGGTAAATCGAACTCGATGCCCTGCTTCTATTTTAAGAGTGTCGCTGATAATCGATAAAAACACACGATCACCTTTGATCCACTGGACGATGCCATCGGCGACCTCCATTTCCACATCAATACCCGGAACCAGAAAATAGACAGTTGCCTTGTCACCCAGCTGAGGTTTTTCGCAATCTGAAATATCAACAATGACTTGTGAGTTCGTACTGCCATTGCCCGGTTCAAGAACGGTTGGCGGTTTCGCAAACACGAACGGGCCATGCCAGAATATGACAGTTATGAAGATAATTTTGATTGTATGCTTCATCGTTTTCATCTGTATTGGTTGAAACTCCAGACTGAATCACCCTGAAGGTCGAGACTCATAAAATATCAGGCCACTTCAGTCTAAGTATAGCACATATACAGTCCTTCGTTTTCACTTCCCTGCATTGGAAATACCTTCTGACAGGAAACGTTCAAAAGATAATTCATACTCATTCCATTTTCTGATACGACTCGTTTGAGGATAATACTTTTCACTATTTACAGCGGCAAAATATCATGAAAAACAGGACACAAGTGCTTATCAAGCTGAATGAGACATCGACAGCTGATGCCTTGCAGACCAAGCATGACCACGTTTAAATCCATGAAAACGCATATCCTGATTTTCAGTGTTTTTTTTCCACTTGACACCATCGCGCCTCTGACGAAACTGCGCGAATCTGCGTCGCGCGCGCGAAAAAAACAGATTAGCAGGTGAAAAAATAATACCGGTGCTGATTTCATCACCATCATAAACGCTGGTATCAAAGGTGTTTTGAATCCAGTCGTCAAAAACACGTTCAGCATGAGCACCAGTTTTTGACTGAATTTTGCCCTGATTCACGACAAAACGATGCAGAATCAATCCTCCCTCTGACCATATCTCAACTCTCATCGCGCATTAATCAGTCTTGACCACCTCATGCCCTTCACAACAATAAGTTTCATATCACCAGTAAATCCTCCTCAAAGTAGCAAGAAATTTCATCAGCATCAAAACCAGACTCCGTGTATGAGGCATCACGCCCCATCCCCGAATCATACCGCACTGCCAGATACTACAGACCCAGCAAGAAGAACAATTAACCATCCCGAAAAGATGCTACCCGATATCACTCGAATCATCACAGATGAAAATACGACAGCTACCACTTAAGCAGATCAGTCTGCATCTGAGAATTAAATTCACCGCATCCTGCGAACAGTAAAAAACGGAAAGCATCAAGAATGTTTGATAATGTTGTGGCTTTCATGGTTCAAAAAATACCTGAAGTGATGTCAGTCACGAATACGAACAGACAAAAATGCTTGTTCAGAGACAGGGATTTGGAATATAATATTCTGATCGTGCTGTTTAAAGAGATGACGGCCCTGCGATGGCTCACCAGCGGTTTGCGCCATCACCTCGCAAGGAAATTCAAGATGGCTGAGAACAAGACGAAACCAACCTCGGCATCTGTCGATGACTTCATTGCTGCGATAGACAACCCTCGTCGTCGCGCTGATGCACAAACCACACTGGCCATATACAAAGACCTGACCGGCCTGCCTCCTGTTATGTGGGGACCATCCATCATTGGCTTTGGCTCACAGCATTATGTCTATGAAACAGGACGTGAAGGCGATATGCCGGCGGCTGGTTTTTCGCCGCGCAAAACCAGCATGACCTTCTATCTCGGCGAGAATTTCGAAGGAGCCAGGGAACTCTACGCCAAACTGGGCAAACACAAAAAATCGGTCGCTTGTCTCTATATCAATAAATTGGACGACGTTGATCTGGAGGTCTTGCGCGAAATCATCTCACGTCAATATGCAAAAGTTTGCGCGTAGGGATCAAACAAGCTTATGACTGGATGCAGCACTATTTTATCAATCACTCCATGATCCCTTACTGGGACAATAAACAATGGCAAATTTGGCAGTTTGCAAAAGATCAACCTGAGGCGGGCTTCCCTTATGTGACCATTGAAATTAAAAACGAATATATCGATGCGAGGTTGACTTGAAACAAACACGGTTTATCATAATAGACACCCGTGAGCTTAGGTCAGTTCCAGGCTCTACATTTCTGGGGAGTCTTGGTCTGGAGTGCCTTCTTGTTTCAGCCTGTAATGCCATCACTATTGCGTCGAGACGCGATACTCACTGTTCTTATTTTCTCTGCTTACTTTCTTGTCGGTTGTAGTACAACGGCTCAAGATGAACGGGAGCATATACCGCTCCATGGTTCAATAACTCAGAACGGTTCACCAGCAGGCAACGGAGCCATCTCTTTCATTCCAGCGAAAGAGAATTCGAATGGTTCGCCCGCGAGCACAAATATCCTTGCAGGCAAGTATCGCTTTACCAGCGTCGACGGACCGAGTCCCGGCCAATACCGAATACGAGTTAACCCCCCTCTTCCAACAAAAGATTCGGCTCCGATAGAAAACCCGATCTCGGGAGGTCCCTGGGAATTTGAATTGACTGTAACAGAAGACCTTACCGAGAGTGGCGCTGACTTTGATTTATCCGACAAAAATATAAAAAGCAAAAAAACAGGAAAGTGAACCAATGCGACGAATCGATCAACAGTCCAGAAGACCTCAAGGTTTCACGCTCATCGAACTGCTTGTCGTTATTGCCATCATCGCGATCCTGATTGCCTTGCTGCTGCCCGCAGTTCAACAGGCAAGAGAAGCAGCAAGACGCTCCCAGTGTAAGAATAATTTGAAACAATGGGGCCTGGCACTTCACAATTACCATGACGTACACAGACTTTTCCCCATGGGCAGCGATGGTGCGGCCTGGAGCTTTCGAGCACACTTACTCCCCTACATTGATCGCGCCCCTGATTATAATCAAATCAACTTCAACAATAACTCACCTGCAGGGAACGGAGCAAACTGTGGCGGTACCGATGGTTGCTGGGAATGCCGCTCGGAAACGAACCAATTGCATGCTGCGGGGGTGGCCGCTTCTAACTCGGGCAAACCCATATTTGGCTGTCCCTCTGATCCCAACGCACAAAGCAAACCCTATTCATCAAGCCTGCCCTATTATGTAGGAAGCTATTTAGGGATTGGTGGAAACGACGTACCACACTATGCCAACACAGAAGATCGAAGGCGTAATCTGTATCCACCCAATGGGGAAACTGCTGGAGGCCTCGCTCCAAGAGCAAACAATGGTACTCTCTACCAACTCAGTTCAATCCGAGTTCGCGATATCACAGATGGAACCTCAAACACGATGCTGGTTGGAGAACGTTCAGTTGATCGAACACTAAACTGGGGCTGGGATATCTGTGCGGGTGTTGAACTTGATTCCTGGTTAGGGACAGGGGAATGGATTTTATGTCGGGAATAACGCGGCAGACCCGATCCATGCCGAACACTTCTGGAGCCGTCACTCTGGCGGTGGTCATTTCCTGTTAGCCGATGGTGCAGTTCGATTCATCAGCTATAGCCTCGACAATACCACATGGCTCAATCTCTCTGCTCGAAATGATCAACAGGTGCTGGGCGAATTTTAGTCGCAACAAAAACGATTCCCAGCTGACTATCCACCATCATCCCCCCTTTGATGGCGAATCTCAAACCATCAGTTTCGCATTCAGCTTATTCCTTGCCTGTCAGTGTAAACGCACCCCAGAAGAAGGGATGAGCAGCACCGTTGCGATCACGGCGGGCCTTAATTCGGGTCAGCTGAGCCTGCCGTAGTGCTTTTGATTTTTGCATGCCTTTTGCGAGATTGGAGAAAAACGCTTCCATCAATAATGCAGTTTCCTGATCGGGAATACTCCAGAGAGACGCCACCACCGACTCTGCACCCGCCAACTGAAACGCCTGCCTGAGACCAGCGACCCCTTCACCCGACCGAATTTCACCAACTCCCGTTTCACAGGCGCTCAGAACCACAAGTCGCGTGCCGCGCAGATCGGCGCTGATGATTTCCAAACCGGTCAACACTCCATCATCTTTTGACTGCCGCAATGCTTCCGGACGATTATTACAACCCGCCAGCATCAGGCCGCACCGTAATAAAGGATTCACTGCGGAATCACGTGACGTCGGATAAGTTTGAACAAATCGCGTCATTTGCGACAAGGCAGCTTCGCGCATGGCCAGCAGGTCTGGATCAACTTCATCCTCTTGCACTACTTTCTTTTGAGTCTTACTTGATTTGGATTTCTTTGCTGTTTTGTTACTTGTTGACTTCTTTTTCTTTGGTTTTCGAATCGCATCAGCCAGCTTCTGATATTTTTTCTGTTTTTCTGTATCCATTAACTTTTCATAAATGTTTGCAAGTCGGAAGAACGAAGAATACATTAAACCTTTATTGTCAGGAACCTTTTTTTCCCTGATGTCAGACGCAATCTGAAGTTGTACCGCCGCCTCTTTTGTGCGGCCTTGACGGTCCAGAAACTGTCCATAGATGCTGTGAGCATGTGCCGTTCGAACCGTCTCTTTTCCATAAATGCGTTGCCTGTCTTTGATATTTTTCAGAAACAGCTTGTCTGCTTCCTCAATCTTTTTTCTTGATTCCAACAGTTGAGCCAGCTTCAGTTCACCAACCATAACTTTGGTGCTGTCCGGACCTTCCGTCTTCGAGTAGTGTTCGATTTGAGCCTGTTTGGCTTCATAAGCCAGCGCGAAATCTTCAGACACGACGGCCGCTTTTTCCAGGATCGACAGAATGCCTAACGTGTCTTTGTGATCCTCTCCCAATACGCCCCGTGCCATTCTCCACGCTTTGTCGTAGTAGATCGTCTTAGAGGTCACATCCGACATACTGCCGCAAAGGCTGGCGAGATTCTTCAAAACAATGATCGAATTCTTACTGGGCCCCTCTTTGCGAACCCAGTAGTCAACTTGAAATTCGTAATACGGTCGCGCTTCTTCAAATCGCTTGAG
This sequence comes from uncultured Planctomycetaceae bacterium, assembly GCA_942492165.1. Taxonomy (GTDB): domain Bacteria; phylum Planctomycetota; class Planctomycetia; order Planctomycetales; family Planctomycetaceae; genus Gimesia. Next base: position 81,906 of record CALOEF010000020.1, on the reverse strand, counting down.
CAGCCGTAAACTTCGACCAGCCACTCTGGCCGCATTGTTCGTATAGCCCCGACTCGGGCCATAAATCTCGTTACGTATCTCAAAAGCCCACTGCGCAGGCAATACCGCCTGGCTGTACTTTTTCGCTTTATAATATTTGTTTGCAGACGCATATAATTTTGATGCATGTCGTAATGCCATCCGCTGTTCATAACTAACTGAAGATTCATCAGGTAGAAAAAAACCGTGCGTGCTCAAAACTAAAACATCCGGATTATGAATCGATTTGAATGCCGATTCGGTTGCCAGTGATTCTGTCAGAACTGTTGGCGACGAAGCATAACGGGACAGTGATGGTTGAATGCGGCTGTGCCTCTTCTGCAGTTCCCGGCAGCAGACCGACGGGACCAATCTGTTGAGTTGTCCCTTTTTTACTCTTCGATTTGACACCAAACATGTTGTAATCAGGATTCGCAAAGATCACCGGAGGCCGCGCAACGACACGCTTTCCTTGCGAACCGGACAGCAGGTCGCGTCCACAAACAATATAACGAAACTCAAACTGTTCGACTGCATAACGCTCATCTTCAATGGGAAGTGCGGCCCAGGGAACCAGCCACAAAGAGGCATCTGGCGCAAGAATGACTTTATCATATCCTTTCAGATGCGGCAGCAGCGGTTTTAAAATACGATCACTCAACTCCTGAAGCAAGCGACGCGTTGTTGTCTCTGCATTCAATTCACCTTCTTTCCCCGATTGAGTTCCTCCGCTTTGAATCGACTGAATTCCTGACCGCAATGTGGCCTCAATCTCGGTAGCAGATCCCAAATCGACGGCAATAATCTCCTGAGTACTTCCGGGAGGAATAATCCAGGCACCATACCGCGGTGCTTCGCGTTTGAATTTCTCACCTTTCACCTTGTAGGGATACACGCGTACGAATTCAATAAGAACCGCATCTTGAGGTACCTTCTCCTTTACCGACTTGAGAGTAACCCAGCCGCCTCGCTCATTGGCGGAACGGGATAACCCGAGCCGTTGTATCAATTCCTGTTCCTGGCGACTCAGTTCATCCAACCGGGCCTGTTTTTTTTCTGTGGAAAGCTCGGATCCCAAAGTGGCGGATGCCAGCTGGCGCCGTACTTCAAACAGGTTTTCTGCAAACTGACGAGCCGCTCCCTGAAATTGACGCAAGAGACGTTCATGACTGGAAAGAGTTTCCTGAACTAATGCTTTACGATTCAGAGTCCACTCGAAACTCTTTTCAGCAATCGAAGTATTGTTGCGCTGAGCCCACATAATTCCGGTAGCACGACGATAATCGACTTGATCAATGCCCTTCAAAAAACGGAGTTGTTCTCTCTGATTGAGCCCCGTCAACACTTTATCTGAAAAGCGTCTGGCTCCCCGACGTTGTTCATCAAATACGCCTGCAGCAGCCCCCCAGTTCCCTTGATGCGCTTCGATAGTTGCCAAAGATTCCAGAACGTGTCCCAGCTGGCGATCCTGAGTCTTAAATAACCGTTTGCGTGTCGAGACAATCTCACGCAGCATTTTGACTGCGACAGCGCGATTGCCATGATAATACTCGCGATTGGCCAGTTGATACTTCGCTCTCAGCGTCTGTGGATGCTCATCTCCCAATGTGCGCCGTGCAAGATCAAATGATTCCTTCACTAACTGTTTTGCTTTCTGTTCGTCATCTGTCTGCTGTGCGATCGCAGCGACAACTTGCGCAATGATGGGGTGTTCCGGCGGATATTTTTTTCGTAATGCAGGCAATATTTCTTTGCCGATTGCTTCAGCCCGATCCCATTCATCAATATCCTGATACAGCTGCATCAACGATTTTTTCACCAACAACGTTTGCTCGTTCTTGGATCGTCCTGCTTTCTGATTGATTTCAACAATTTCTTCGAACAGATTCTGTGCCCCTTTCACATCTTGCAGTGCGTACAAAACACCCGCCAGTTGATACATTCCCGAAACCGTTTCATGATGTGTTCGTCCTAATTTCTTGCGCCGAATCTCCAGCGACCGCTCAATGAGAGCCCGTGCTTCCGTCAGGTTTTCCTGTTGTTCATACATCACCCCCAGATTGCAGAGTAATAAAGCGTACTCACTCGTCTCATCGGCAAAATATTGCTCTCGTAAACTGATCGCACGGTTGAGTGTCGCCATCGCATCAGCATATTTCGCAGCCCGGTACTGCATCGCAGAAAGTATTTCCAAACTCTTCACGAGTTCTTTATTATCTTCACCCTTCCAACGTTCGATTACTGATAACGCTTCCTGGAGAATCGTAGCAGCACGCGCTGACTCTCCTTTGCTGTCAACCTCTGATGAGTAATTGATCTTCGCTGCCGCCGTATCGGGGTGATCCTCGCCATAAACCTCTCGAAAATTGTCCCAAACAGATCGCCAGGCGCCTTCACGCGCGACTGAATAGAATTCGGTTTTGATCGCAAGTGCCTTGTTGCGGAACTGACGCGCCCGTGCGAGCAATGCTTTCTGCTCTGCTGATTGGGGAAGGTTTCTGAGATCCTTTAGTAAGACCCATCCTTTCCTGGAAAACCTCGGATGTTTGACCCAGGCCCATTTGCCTTCTGTTCGAAATGCCCACAGTTTTTGTCCACGTTGCACTGTTGCGATTGTCTCGTTATTCACTTGAATCGAAGACGTAGCCGCGGTGACTTCCAACATGCTTTCTGCACGAGCGCATGTGATAGGGAAAGTGAGAACAAGACTGATCCATACAGAATGTCGAAATGAATTCATGAAATCACCTGCTTTATCTTCTATCGTTTGATCCAACGATTCTTATTCTTCATTGGTTATTCTTGACCCGTCAGTGTAAACGCCGCCCAGAAAAACGGGTGGGCGGCTCCGCTACGTTCGCGTCGTGTTTTGATGCGTGTTAACTGAGCCTGCCGTAATGCCTCTGCTTTATCCATCCCTTCGGCAAGATTCTTAAAGAAGTCTTTCATCAATAATGCGGTTTGCTCGTCTTCAATCTTCCATAAACTGGCAACAACGCTACTCACACCTGCCAGCTGAAACGATTGTCGAAGTCCGGCAACTCCTTCCCCGTTGTTGATGTCACCCAAAGCAGTATCACAGGCACTCATCACAACCAGGTCAGTATTTTCCAGGTCGGTCTGCAAGATTTCCACTCCCGTCAACACACCATCCGAAACAGGGTCAGCACGATTGAATCCGGCAAACAGCAATCCTGTTCTGAGCAGTGGATTCCTGATTCCTGATCGAGAACTGGAAACAATTTCGAGATCACTATCAGAAACAGCATTGTCAGTCGGAAGAAAAACTCCATGTGTCGTCAACACCAGAATCTGTGGAGAGGATGCCGTTGTAACTGCGCGTTCCGTTGCCTGTTTACCAGTCAAAACAATTGGAAGTTGACCACAAAGCTGTTGAATCGCAGGAGCAATACTGGCGGCTTCCGCTGCCGCATACTTGAGTCGAGTTACGGGGCTGAACTTGCGAAATGGCGAGGGACCTCTTGTGAGCATTGACGTTGCATTCGTTCTGTTCAAATTCGTTGGTGATGTCACAGAGGCCTCGAAATCGGGATCAGCAACAATCAAAGGCGGATTTGCTTTAGAAGTCTTACGCGATTCAATCAGATCTCGCCCGCTGACAACAAGTCGGATCTGATGCGCTGTGACTAAGGGCTCACCCTTGTCAGGCAGTGCTGACCAGGGGACCAGCCAGAGTGATGCATCCGGGCTGATGATCACATTCTCAGCCTGTTTCACAGTAGCAGGCAGTGGTGCCCAGAGTTTGACACCAAGCTGACCCAGAACTGTATCACAGGCTTGTGTTGCCTCTTTTTCACCCTCTGATGCAATGAGACTGACCGTCCTCAGCATTTCTTTCATTGCCACATCGATCTGAGCATCGATCGCCCCCGCAGGACCAATATCAACGATCTCAACCGTTTTATCTCCCGCAGATGTGATCCAGGCCATGTATCGATTTTCTTTTGTTTTCGCTTTTCCTGCTATAAGATCGCCAGGAATTTGCAGCCTGATAAAATCAACAAAAACAGTATCGGTCTTTAAAGCCTGCCTTAAAGCACGATGCTCAACCCACTCCGGTCCAATCGAGGTATCACTTTGTTTTAGTTTCAAATCCGACTTGAGTCGTGAAATTCGATCTTTGACTTCAGATACATTTGTCAATTTTGCAGTATCACTAGTGATCGATGAAGTGGCCTGAATTCCCGTAATCGCGTTTTGAAGGGTTTCAAGTTTCCCAGACTTGGAAGCAATGCGATGTAAACGATGCTGCAAAGCCAGCGCCTCATGCGATGTCGCCTTCCCATTGATGAGCCACTCCGCTGATTGTCCCGCAACTTCGCCTTTCTCTTTCTGATTCCACGCCATGGCCAGACCGCGGTGTAAAGACACTCGATCAGTGCGTGAAAGATAGCTTAACTGATGAGCAGCACTCAGAAACGGAAGCTGCTGCCGAATATGTCTGCGTGATAACCGTCGGGCAGAGTCCATCGAAGCGAACGCTTCTGTCATTTGATCTGCAGCGTACAGGAACCAGGCTAATTCTGATTCAGCTTGCACGGTTAAGGAATGCGCTCCCAGGTTTTGTCTGGTAATCCTGGTGATCGATTCTGCCAGAGACACCGCCTCTGAGAGATCACCCCGTTTTTGGTGAATGCGTGCCAACAGTAAACGTAACTGCGAAACCTGCTGATGCTCCAGACCTTGAATCGGAATGCGTTTATTCAATGCTTTTTTACATAGATCCAGCGCTTCATCAAATTGTTTTTGTGCAACATGTACTCGGGCAATGGTCGATAGCGTGATCGCTTCAAAAAGTGGATTCTTTTTCCGTTCAAAATGGACGAGCGCACGTTGTAAATGGGGAAGTGCCTGAGCCGGTTCACCTTCGGCGAGTAAGTGCTCTCCCAGTCGACGAAAGGCATCGGCGGAGGCTTGTGAATCTTCCTTGGAATGGTTTCGATAAATTTTAACACTACGTTCAAAGTACTCACGTGCTGTTTTGTCACCGACAGCTCCCAAACCAAATCCCAGTGCACTGTAATAGGGAGCCACTAGAACAGAATCTTTCCGACCACCTGCTTCAGCAATTTCTACCCCTTTTCGAAAATGAGCCAATGCTGTGGCGTGGTCTCCCGATTGAGAACAAAGATAACCCAGTTGTGTATGTGTGAACGCCGTATTGATGTCATCTTTTGGCAATTGCGCAGAACGAATCACCAATGCCCGTTCCAGCAGCGTTCGCCCTTGTGCATAGTCGCCCAGCAGAAAATAATTCCAGCCATGATCGTGGAGTAACTTCGCCGTGCTGACATGGTCGGCTCCGAAGTGCTTGTCATATAACACAAGCGCTTTATCCCATTCTGAAGCCGCATCCTGCCTCTTGTTTTTGTGGATCAACACTCGCCCCAGCATTAAGTGAGCCAATCCTCTGCCCTGTCCACTGACCTGATCGGCTGGTAATTGTAGCACACGTCGGTACCAGTTTTCCGCTTGATCTAATTGATTCAATCCCAGAGCAATCGCCCCCAGGTCTGCCATCACCAGGAACGCGGTTTCGGTATTTTCCAGCTGATTTGATTGAACCAGCTTCCATGTTTCCGCAGCATACCTTTGAGCCAGGGTATTTTTTTTCGAACGCACCAAAGTGGAAACAACGCTACGATGTTTTTTAATGTTGCCAGCCGGATCTGACTTGAACACAGTGTTATACAAACCAAGTAGTCGATCATAGTTTTTCATCGCCATGGATTCATCGAAATCAAGTGCAAATCGTGCAGCCAGTTCATAAGACACCATCAACGCAGGATTACCCGCGGAAAGAAGCGCCTCTTCGGTAGCAATTGCAGCCTCCATCTGTTTCTGCCCCTCAGATTTTCTGCCTGTCATGGCAGTCAACCACCCAACCGCCAATAACTCTCTCAACGTCATCGGATGTTCGTCACCATATAACTGGCGATGTTCTTCAACCGATCGTTTTGCGACTTTGAGCGCTTCTGTGAACTTTTTCTGGCGTGACAAAGTCCTGACTTGAGTCGCAGTCGTGTCGGATTTTTTCTTCCATTGATTCGCAATTTGCGGATCGAGCTGGCGCGGTTTTAAATGCTTACCTTGAGTCCAGCCTCGTTTCTTCGATCCCGGGATTTTGACCAATAACCAACCTTGATTTTCTCGAAATGTCCAGACAGTGCTGTCCTTCTTCAAACGAGAAATAATTGTTTTGCCCTCATAGACATCAGCGGCATCATCGATCACAACGTATTGCTGAATGGAAGATTTTTTTTGTTGCGCGAACACATTAATCGGCACCAGAATTAAACTTACCAGTATGATCAGCCTGATCAAAATCGCATTACAGATTAAATTTGTCATAACGCCGATCTCTGCTAAATGGTCAATATGAAACCTTAATTCTGTTATAAATCGTTAATCCTGCCCTGTCAGTGTAAACGCAGCCCAGAAAAACGGGTGGGCGGCTCCGTTACGTTCTCGTCGAGTTTTGATACGCGTTAACTGTGCCTGACGCAGTGCTTCTGATTTGTTCTTACCTGCAGCAAGATTCTTGAAAAAGAGGTCCATCAACTTCGCTGTCTCATTATCTTCCACCTGCCACAGACTGGATACCACTGACTCGGCACCAGCAAGTTGAAACGCCTGACGGAGACCAGCCACACCTTCACCATTACCAATATCACCCAGCCCGGTTTCGCACGCGCTAAGTACAACCAGCTCCGTACCACGCAAATCAGTTCCCACAATCTCCAGACCTGTCAAAACGCCATCCTCTTTACCTGATCTGAGTGCCTCTGCCCGGTTGTTACAACCTGCCAGCGCCAGACCACAGCGAAGCAGAGGATTATGAAATTGAGCAGGTTCATTCGCTGCCAGATTAATGACAGGTTGTTTCTCGAAATAACCATGCGTGCTCAGAACTAATACTTGAGGGCGATGTAATTCTTTGAATGTTGCCTCTTGTGCGGCATCTTGAAGCAGAACTCGTGCCTGCTGTCCGACAAAACTTTCAAGGCTCGGTTTAATATTTGCTGCTTCAGCAGCGCTGGCCGGCAACGGAGGAAAGTGGGCCGATGATGAAAATCGAAGCTTGAGTTGAGAACGTGTCGTTTTGACAGGTGCAAGATCGGTACCCAGATTATAGTCCGGATCAGCAAAGATGACGGGGGCACTGGTTTCCTTTCTGTTTTTCTGGTTATAAACCAGTTCACGTCCACTGACAACATAACTGATTTGATGCTTTTCAATAAGATATTTGTCTTCACTCGTCAGCAGCGCCCCCCAGGGAACAGTCCAAAGTTCAGCATCAGGACTCAAAATAATGTTTTCAACATCCTCAATTGCCGGTTCAAGTGGCCTCAGCACACGCTGAGAGATTTCAGCAACGCTTTTCTTAAATTCTGCTACCGCAGCGGACTCACCTACTTCAGGAAGTTTTTTCAACGTCTCCTGAATCTGCTTTCTCAGGCTGGCAATTTCACGATCGATGGGCTCGGACTCACCCAGATCAATCACTTGAATTTCTCCTGACTCTGCAGAGGGAATGATCCAGGCAGCATATCGAGAAGGTTTCCAAAACTGTCCCTGATTGATTGTCTTGAAATTGAATTCGTGGAATCGTGCAATGTTGATCAGCACGGACCCTTTAGGTATTTGGCTTCGTAATGACGAAACGGTGATCCAGGGGTCACTTTTTTGCAGACCGAGACTAAAGTTTCCCAGTTTTTGCTGCAGTTGGTTCTCTCTCCTTTTTAATTCAGCCAGTCGCTCATTATTCCGCTTTGCACCAGTGTTTAAAGTCCGTTTTGCAATTTGACCTCTTACCTGACGCAGTTCCTGCACTAGCGGAGCCGACTCTTTTGTTGACATGACTGCCGCTTCGGCAAGTGCTTCTTGTGCTGCTGCTTTTCCATTCAATAACCAACCCGCAGACAGGCGCGCTGTTTTTGAATCCGATTTCTGAATCAATCCCAACGTCAAAGCTGATTCAAATCTTGCGCGATACTTTTCCCGCAGATAAGCCTGTTGGGATGACTCCGAGAGACCTGGCAGTACGCGCACCATATGACGTCGTACATTTTGGCGGCATTGATCTTGCAATGTCGCAGATTTTTCAAATTCTCCCTTGGCTGCATAGATCGTTGAAAGATCAGCAAGCGAACCGACGGTTGAAGGATGCCCCTCACCAAATACTTTGCGATTAATATCAAGACTCTGCTGATAAAGTAATTCTGCTTTTGAAAAATCGCCCATACTCTGATAGAGCGTGCCGAGACTGCCAAGTGCATAGGCTGTTGAGGCATGCGCATCGCCATGAACTTTTCGATATATGGAGAGGCTTTTCAGCAAAAGTGGCTCTGCTTTTGCATACTCTTTCATGCGCTGATAAAGAGCGCCTAAACTATTGTAAGAACCCGCCGTTTGTGGATGATTCTCACCATACGTTTCAAGAATGATCTCCAGACTCTGTTTGAAAAGTGGTTCTGATTTTGTGTATTGACCTGTTGACAGATAGAACCAGCCCATACTGTTTAAGCTGGTTCCAACGTCGGAATGTTTGTCTCCAAATATTTTTCGACGAATCGCCAGACCCCGAAGATAGTACTGTTCGGCTTTTGCATATTCACCAACATTCGAGTAAAGCGTTCCCAGTTCATTCGTCGCATTTGCTGAGTGTGGATGGTTATCACCATAGACATTTTGATAGATTTTGAGACTCTTCAGAAAGGCAGACTCTGCTTTTGAAAACTCGCCGATACTGACATAAAATAAACCTAAATTACGTAGAGAAGTTGCCACATGCGGATGTTGTTCGCCCAGTGTCTTCTGAAAAACCGCAAGGCTTCGCAGGTAATCTGATTCAGCCTTGGTATATTCTCCTTTGGATTGATAAAATGAGCCAAGCATATTAATCGCTCGTGCCGTGTCAGGATTTCCTTCACCAAAGAGCGATTGAAATATTTTAACGCTGTCCTGTAAAAGCGGTTCCGCTTTCGAAAAGTCAGCCATAGAATAATAGAGCCACCCAAGTGAGGAGAGTGCTCTGGCAGTATGTTGATTCTGCTTTCCCAGAGTCTTATTGTAAATTTTCAGACTCTGCAGGAATGTTTGTTCTGCCTGGTCATGCTTGCCCATATCTACGTAGAACAGAGCCAGATTATGCAGCGACTTGGCAACATCAGCATGTTCCTCGCCCACAGACTTTCGAGCTATTTCCAGACCCTTTAAATGGATAGGTTCCGCTTTCGCAAAATCGCCTTTTGTTGAGTAAAGGATACCCAGATTGTTCAATGCCGTCGATGTGTTGGAATGGAGTTCGCCCAGTGTCTGAACATCAATCTGATAGCATTTGATTAAATACGGTTCCGCTTTTGTCAGATTCCGAGTCTTGAGATACAACATGCCCAGGTTGTTATAAGAGGTTCCAGTATAAGGATGCACCTCTCCCAGAATATTGAGTTTCACCTTTAAACTTTTCAGATAATACGACTCCGCTTTTTTGAATTCGCTTTTGTTGTAATGAGTGGTTCCGACAGCGTCTGCCTGATGGGCGCCCGATAATTGCTGCTGTTCTTCGCCACTGTATTGCGCAGGTGTAACATGACGATTTGAAATCCACCCGTGCTCCTGCGTTTTGGGGTCCATCACCTCATACCAGTTCCCTTTCGTCATGAATGGCCAGAGGCGAGTCCCCTGCTTAACAGTGGCAATTGTTCTGCTGACACCGTTTTCTTCCGTAACTTTAATCACGCCCTGAGCAGCCGTTACCGTCAGCATAGGCCCCTCATCGGCGACGCCGCCCACGACTGTAGAATTCCATAATATCGCCAGCAAGGCCAGGACCAGGTCAATTCGCAATAGAGTTTGTCTGAAGTAAACATTCATCGCTTCATACTTTCTATTTGCAGGTTTATTCCATTTTCAGATTAAGAGTAATGATTCGTTCTCTGAAATAATGATTACACAAGATCCGATTTCATTTCCATCAGGGCTTGTAATACGTAATTGTCGCCGACATTACGGGTGTGGGATCAGCTTTGAATTTTACGGTTCGTACTTTGTTCGCGGTCTGTTCGCCTTGAACAATCAAACCACCACGCGTCTCAGGTTTCTTACTACCAGCCAGACGAAGCTGATATTTCAGGGCTCCCAGATTTTTAGGCTGATCCGAGGGATGAACGCCTCTCAACATGGCGATCAGGTCCTGATCTTCTTCATTCAGTATCGTGGGCATCGGTTTGGTACCTGTGAATTCTTGAAATACCGTCAATTGAATCTGTCCGACTTGCCGACCATAGTCCATAGCGCGTTTGGCAGACTCTGCTTCTGACAAGACTTTAAACTTCTCAGCCTTGTTATTCTGCATCTGGTAACCTTTCACGACCGTTCGTCTGTGGTCCGGTGACAAAATCCATTTCGTACAGTCAATATCTCGAACAACCTGGCGATACAAGGTATTCTCACCATTCACCTTCAAAACAATCCCCAGACGCCCTTGAGCGGAACGGTTTCGAACCAGGACCAACTCGACTTTTTGCCCCTCTTCCGGCTCAGTAACAAAAGCCTGGCCATCTCTCATCATGACAGCTACCGGATGACCATCATAAAGAATTTCAAGTTTCACCGGGGCAGCGGAATCTTCTAACGGAAATTTGGCCTGCTGAGTTTTCACGCGGGCTGCCGCTTTCAATATCTGCTGTTGCTTTTGCTTCTGATGATCTTTGAAGGCAAGCTGAGTGGAACCACCGTCGAATGCACCTCGTAGTACGAAGCTTTCGCCAAGCTCTCCCAACGCTTCTGCATCAAGATCCACTTCAAAAACATCACAGGCTTTTTCCAGTTTTCCTCCATTTTTATCGAAGCAGAGAATACCGATCGTCGCACGTTGATTATCGGCATGAACTTGCACCACACCGGTCAGAAACGCGTCGGCGACCTCTGATTTAGTTCCCCAGGCCAGTTTGAATTTGGGACCGAAAAATGCATTGCGTCCTGCTTCCGTCAAATGATTTGCTTTATCAATCGTTGCCGCCCTGGCACTGGCGTCCTTGATAATATTCAGCTGGCGATCTTCATCAAAAGGATTTGCCAGAATCAAGCCCACTTCCAGACGATCCGCCAACAGCGAATTCACAGGGCCGGCACTACTCGTCGTTTTCTGCCCCGGCTTGTTCACTCGAAACTTGAGTACGCCAACCGTCTTGAGTTGGTGCTTGTTAAGATAATCGATGATTTCAGGAATTTTTTTCTGTATTCCCTGATGAATCGTATCTGCCTGAGTTTTCCCGGAAAGCAATGACGTCGCAGCGAAAATGCTGAGTAGTGCTATTGTTGTTCTGAGAATATTTATGTTGCGTTTCATGATTCTAACTCCTTATTAGTTCGCTGAGAGATTGCCGTTCGTGCAATTACTATCGCGTTTCAATTTTTAAAGTTTTCTTGACAAGTTGTGAGGGATCATTTCTAAAACGAGTATCACTATGGTCATATTCATAGAAATCGTGGACAAACCGGTCTCCGACACCATGACCTCGCAATAAGACTCCTGGAGAAAACTGGTGCGGACTTGCAAAGACCGTGATGAACTCCGTACCTAATTGTGGTTTAATTTTGATGCTGCCTGATTCGGGGAAATGATAGGACTTCCCGTTTTTGAGCGAAAGAATGCCTTTGGTTAATGCCACTTTCTTTCCCAGAGCACTGGTTCCAATCAATTCGATAAACAGATCAACGCCTGTTTGATTCTTGACGGTGATGACCATTTCCTCTCCGGGTGAAAAAACATTACTGCGTTTATTTGTGCTGACTTTCAAACCGCTGGCGAGTCCATCGGCCAAATGGTCAGGACGCGTTAATCCATCCACGGGGGCAATCGGTACGCCGACACCAAGCTGACGAACAACGCGATCAAAGTAATCTTCCCAGGTATCACGTCGAATCACTCCACCCGTTGACAACCCGGCCAAACCAAGTTGTGTGAACTGTGGTAAACGAAATACGGCTTTTAAACTGGAAGAATCCTTCAAACCGAGTTCTGCTGAAGCTTGCGAGATAGTCAAGGGAGCGTCGATAAATTTCCGGGATGTGGGAACCAGTGGTTCATCTTTGTATGTTTCGCCGAGAACCAGATCCATCGCCGTCATAAACCGTTTCTCATCTTTATCCAGCAAGGCATCCATTTCAGATTTGGAAACGTAGAGCCTGAGAATATCGCGTTTATTCAATCCACTGCGATCGGGAAGAGACTCAAACGCAGGACGGATGTTATCAGCAAACCGCTTCATCCCCCGATCATGACATCGCATGCAGGCCAGTCCATTACGTACGACTTTGTCTTCTGAAAATTTGTCGGTCACGATTGTCGTCGGTGCTTCAAGTATCCGGTTACCTGCATTATCAGTAACCAGGTACGCCTGCAAACCATTGGGCAAGTTCCAGATCATTTCGCCGCCAGCAAAGTGAAAGTTGAGCGGATCGGTGAACATGTTCTGCAGCCCTTTGCTGGTCTGGAAGTCGAAACTCTTCCAGTATGCTCCAAAACGTGAAGGGTGACGTTCCACAATACGATTATTGCGAGAAACTCCAGACAGTGTCATACCCGCCCGTTTCGCGACATATGTCTGCATATTCTGATCACTGTCAACACCCAACTGATGTTCCAGGTCATCAAGTTGATGCGGCAACTGCAACATATCTTCGTAGAGCGGTGATTGTGTCGCCACGCTGATAAACCAGTCAACGCGTACATAAGGGATGGGACGAATCATTCGGGCAGGCTTCAGGTACACTTCCCACAATCGGTCAAATGTTTCCGAGTTTTCAAAGGCTAGTCCGTAGGGATATTCCAGGAGAACCTGATCGTATAGGTTCACATCTTTAGCGGGTGACTTACGATTTCCGTCAATCCTGGAAAAGGGCGTTTCCTGCCAACCCAGCTTTCGAATATCAACAACAAAAATCGTTCCCGTTTCTTTATCGACGACCGTTGGTTGAACGATATCAGGCTGCCAGGAAAGATGGTTAATTGCTTTCGCAAATGCGTGTCGGTTTTCTTTAAGCTCCTCTGATGTTGCACCCGCAGTTAATAAATGATTACAGGTGAAGAACCTCAGAAAACGACGATCATCACGGGGCGTTGATTCAACATGTTCCAGGATCTTGGTGAGTACATATTCAGCACCAATCACATTTTTTAAAGCAGGATCTTTACCGGCTTCTTGCGGCTGTTTCACATCTTTGGGAAATTCCGGTGCTCCTGCTTCAATCCACTTTCGTACCATTGCGATTTCACCAGCTGTCAACGGTGGCAGTGGCGCTTCCGGCATACGAGAGTCTTCGTCGTCCGATATGATATAGTCATATAAAATCGACTCGGCAGCTTTACCCGGTACAACAGATCCCTCTTGACCAACATAAGAAGACCGATCCAGAATATTGATATCTGCTTCGCGTCTCGTTTTACCATGGCATTCCAGGCAGCGTGTGCGGAAAATTTGTTTCACTTCCGCTGCATGATTCGATTCTTTTGCTTTTTTGGGTTCTTGAGCTGAAACAGTCAGTTGCGGCAAAAGTGACATTGCCATTAAACAGGTGACAGTCGTCCATCTCCCTGATAAAAACAAATGCATGATAGCCTCGCGATTTGAAGGATGAGAATTGAATAGTTCGGTTAATACAATGTAAACAACTCTCAGACGGAAATCTTCCCGACTATCTCGATTTTTTTCGAAATCCATCACCGCAACAGTCTGTCATATATATTGTCAAAATGCGCAGTCTTGCTGGCCGAGTCTGCAAAGACGAATAAATAGTTTCAACCAACTCGGATCAAGCGTCAATAATCGTCTTCCATTCTTCATGATCGCTGAACCTCATCAATTGATTCCTTCGTTTTTCAACTGAAATAGTAGCATTTTTGCGATTTTCAAAATTTTCTCCCAATTCTGCGGAAGATTTTCAAGGCTGCTCCGTTCTCCTTTTGAAAGCCGGGAACAGTAGTTTCCGGGAAACAAAAAATCATTTTGAAAGGTAGAACAATGAACATCTTTTTTGACATCGCATTGAACGTCGCTTTGGTTACTTTTGGAGTTTCTGCAGACAATACAACAATGGAAGCCGTTCTGATCGAAGACCGTGATCGAAGTCTGCCGCCGATCTATGTTACAGAACACAAGAATCAGGCTCACGACATGTCTCGATTTGGAGTGGACGTTGATCAGAGACAATTGGACAAATTCAGCCGCTATGTTTGAATAACCGGTCTGTTTGGATTCATGAAAACGGAACCAAACGATTTTGTCTGATTCTTTTACCAATGGAACATTATGTTAGTGCATATACCGCAAACTATGATGACTGAACACCATCTGACATGCCCCGTCAAAGTCATGTCGAAAATATTCCAGATTTGGAATCGTTGTAAGCCTTTGACAATATTTGCTTTTGTTACGCAAACCCTCATCGGATAACTGCCTTTCAGCACTCCTCGCTGAAAGGCAGATTATCCTAAAACCGAGTCTCCCTGATCTACAGTCCAAAGCCCGGCTTGTAGTGATATAGCAGCCTGAACACGCTATTTTTCGACTCTCGAAGTACCAGAGCCATCTGACCCCTCTCCCAAATCACAAATCTTTTTGGAAAACATGAGAATTCCCGGGAAGATTAAGTCGGCAGGTTCGTTTCCCTGATATCAACACAAACAAACTTACTATTTACCAAACACACAGGAGAGAATGATGAACAACATCAAAAAAACATTGGTTCTGACAATTTTGGCAAGTATCTTCGCTGTTTCAGGAATTTCCTCTGTATCCGCCGGATATGGGCACCAACGTCAACAACACTATCAGTACAAGCAAGTGACCTCCTATCAGTATCAGACAAAGCACCAGACTGTTTATGTGACTCGCTACGACCACTGTGGCAAACCTTATCGCGTAAAAACCGTTCGTAGTTACACGGTTAAGGTTCCCGTTTCACGTTGGGTCAAAGTCTACTACTGAATTTCAAATTGGAATACAAAATAAATTCGATTTCCGGCTCAGTGGTAGGCTTGTGAGCGAAAATGGCTCACGGTACATTAGAGTGATGTCTACGAGCCTGAATCTTATTTCATCGACCGACGAAGAATTGACGAACTTGATCAAAGTTCGTGATCCATCGTCTGTACAGAAACAAGAGGCCGAAATGGCATTCAATGGCTTATATGATCGACATGCTCCATTTCTGCTGGCGTTTCTCAAAGTTCGCGTCGCCTCGCATATCAATGCGTCTGACATTGCTCAAGAAACCTGGATGCGAGCCTGGCAAAAAATCCCAACCCATTTTGATGGAACTCACTTTCGCGGTTGGTTATTTCAGATAGCCAAAAATTTGCTCCTGGATGAATTTCGTAAAAAAAGCACAACTTCCTTAAACGAGGATCTTGATATTTCTGAAAAACAGGACGCGACTCAAGTCTATATTCAGCAGGAAGAAAAAACACAATTACAAGATTGTATGAGTCAACTCGATGAAGATCGGCAGTCCATCGTCAAGCTCCGTTTGTCGGGTGAAAGTCATCGCGATATTAGTGAGCAACTGAATCTGGAATATAATACGGTGCAAACCCGTTTTCATCGCGCGAAACAGTTTTTAGAAGACTGCGTGAACCAGCAACAAAAGGAGTCAGCATGAATCTCGCTGCCTTCGACCTGCCAGAAGAAACACAAGCGCTGAGCGAATGGCTCGTCACTCAGTTAACGGGTGCCGACTTGTCATCGGTCGTTGCGCAGCTTGCTGCCGTTCATTCAGACCAGGATCAGGACTTGAAGCTGGAAACGGTCTGCGGCGAGCAATGGCAGAGCATCCTGCAAAACGGATTATCAGAATTGACACAACCTCAGTTGCAGCAGCTTCTCACCCATCCTTATTTATTACTGGAACTTCAGGAACAAATGCTGCTCGAAGGCGGTGAATTTTGGCAAAAGCATTTTCGGAATCAAAATGATGATTCCGAAATCACAAATACTAAACAGCTTCTCCAGGAACAACTGCATTCACAACCCTTGGAGCCGGACACCACTGTTCAACAAGCCGTTGATTATAAAAGAAGCTCGTTTCGAAAAATCGCAGCCTTGGGTTTTGTCTCGGCCGCATTAATTTGCGTAGCCGTCTTTTTGAACCAGCAACCGGCGGCTCCCACAGGCTGGGGCTGGAATCGTCCGGGTGCTTTGACAGCCGACGTCCCCGCAGACCAGTATTTGAATCAGCTGGCTGACTCAGCCAACGAATGGTTCAAGAAACCAACCAAAACCAAAGCGGACTTAATCACACGTTTAACGCAATTCCGCAAAGGATGTGAAACCCTGATCAACGCTCCGCATCCTCAACTCTCTCCAGTGGACCGCACCTGGTTAATCGAACGTTGTCAGGCCTGGGCAGGTAAGCTGGATGCACAAATCGTCGCTCTGCAAAAAGGAGAGACCGATCTCAAAACAGCAGACGCCGCCGCAGACGCGCTGGTCAATAAGCTAATCAAAGCCTTGCACACCCGGGCTGAAGAAGTTGGTTAATCAACCGACTTTTCCTCTCTCTCGATCTGTCTGCTTGATTCAAATACTTTTGAAATGCATCATGCCTAGTGATATGGAGACAGGCAGCGCTAGACTCACTTAAAATCGATTCGAACCACTGATTTCATGACAATCAATTACAGTGAATAAGAATGATCACTACTTGCAGCCAGTATAAAAACACGAAATAATGAAATCGATCCCTTAACATCTGAGAGAGAATCAATATGTTTCAACGATTTCTGATACTATTCCTCACAATATTACCATTCATCGTCAACAATCATGTCCATGCAGAACGACCGAATGTCATTGTCATTATGGCTGATGATCTCGGCTATGGTGATGTTTCCTGTTACGGTGCGTCGGCGTTCAAGACACCAAATATCGATCGGCTTGCTAAAGAGGGACTTCGATTCACCAGCGGCTACTGTTCCGCTTCCACCTGCACACCTACAAGGTATTCATTGCTCACGGGTACGTATGCCTTCCGCGGCAAGCGCACTGGCATTGCTCCACCTAACGCACCGGCGATCATTCAACCAGGTACGGAAACGATTGCAACTATTCTGAAACATGTCGGTTATAAGACTGCTGTCATCGGTAAATGGCACCTTGGACTTGGCGGAAAGACAGGCCCGGACTGGAACGGACAACTAAAACCAGGTCCGCTTGAAATCGGCTTTGACACCTGTTTTCTGTTACCAACCACCAATGATCGCGTACCTCAGGTTTATGTCCATAACCATCGGGTTTTGAATCTTGATCCTGCTGATCCACTATGGGTGGGATCGAAAAAACCAGGCCCCGATCATCCTACTGGAAAGACACATCGCCATACACTGAAAATGGACTGGTCGCACGGGCACAACGCAACGATTCACAATGGCATCAGCCGCATTGGTTTCTACACCGGTGGCCATGCCGCACGCTTCCGTGATGAAGATCTCGCCGACAAGTGGGTTGAAAAATCGGTTGAATTTATCGAACAAAATAAAAACAAGCCCTTCTTTCTCTTCTTTTCATCACACGACATCCATGTCCCAAGAATGCCGCACGAACGGTTTCAGGGAAAGACACCACTTGGCTTTCGCGGTGATTCGATTGTGCAACTTGACTGGTGTGTCGGTGAGCTGATGAAGACACTCGATCGACTGAAATTATCCGAAAACACGCTCGTTGTATTCTGTTCCGACAACGGTCCCGTCCTCGATGACGGTTACAAAGACGAAGCCATCGAAAAGATCGGTAACCATCGTGCCGCCGGTCCGTACTCTGGAGGGAAGTACAGCGTCTACGAAGGCGGAACACGAACCCCCTTCATCACACGCTGGAAAAGTCGAATTCAACCGGGACTGAGCGATGAACTCGTTTGTACCATTGATCTGGCAGCCAGCCTCGCGGCACTGACGAAACAAACTCTGGCACACGAGAGTTGCCTTGACAGTTTCAATGTGCTTGCTGCACTACTCGGTGAAAAGAATGCCAAAGGCCGCGACCACCTCGTTCAACAGGATAACGGCAAGAGTGAAACTTATGCTTTACAGCACGATCAATGGAAGCTGCATCGTTATGGACAGAAAGACCGCCCGAAACATCGTTGTCGAGGCTCAACTTTCAAGCTCCAAAGTACCTCAATATCAGCTCTTCAATCTGAAAGACGATCCAACCGAAAAAACAACCGTGCTTGAAAAATATCCTGAAGTAGCTAACCGCCTCAAAAAACAGCTGGCCGATATCATTCAGCAAGGAAGTAGCCGTCCACTTCCTTGAAGTATATTCATCAAATCCGATCAATGCTGGGTTTTGATTCGTTCAATCAACCCATTAATTCAGGAATCGGTTTACCCTGATCGGCAATGATCGGAGTCGGGCGACCATTGAAGTCTTTCAGGAAGACGTTAGCCGAATCGATACCCAAATGATGGTAAATCGTTGACAGGAAATCGCCGGCACCACAGATCCGTTCGATCGAGTCAGATCCATGTCTGTCGGTCGCTCCAATGAAACGACCTGTTTCAATTCCACCGCCGGCCCAGATATTGGAAAACGCACGCGCCCAGTGATCTCGCCCCGGTTGTTTCGTACCAGAGGGAGCACTGGCGTTTCCGGCTCCCGTACTGGGTTGATAGTTGATCTTGGGAGTACGACCGAATTCTCCGGTGACAACAACCAGCACACGTTCGTCCAAACCACGCTCATAGATATCTTCGATCAGGGCAGACACAGCTTGATCGTAAGCCTGTGAACGGAAGCGTAATGCATCAAACACGTGGTGGTTGACGGCATGGTCGTCCCAGTTATTAACGCGACCACATAATGGGCCACTCAAGCTGGTTGAAAGGATATCCACACCGGCTTCGACCAAACGGCGCGCCATCAACAATTGCTGTCCCCAGGTATTTCGCCCGTAACGATCGCGTGTGCGATCATCTTCTTTGCTCAAATCGAACGCTTCTTTTGTTTTGGGGTTTGTCAGTAACGTCATTGCCTGGACTTCGAATTCATCCAACGCCTGAAGTTCACCAGCCTGATCAAAGGCACGTTCCAGCGTATCGAGTTCTTTGCGAAGTGATGCGCGGCGATCCAGGTGCTTTACTTCAGCTGGATTGGACAAACCGATGTTGGGCACAGAAAAATTGGGTTTATTCGGGTCACCGGAAACCGTAAACGGACCGTAGGCATCCCCCAGATAAGCCCCACCAACTCGTTGCGACGAGAAATTCACTCCTACATAAGGAGGTAACGGATTTTTCCGCGGACCTTCCTTGGAACGCAGGTAATTCGTCACCGACATCCAGTCAGGATACTTTGGAACTGTCTTGTCGCGCGTATCAGTATCCCCCGTTAACATTCTCAATGTACCAGCCGGGTGTCCCGGGCTACCGTGACGCATTGATCGCAGAACCGTGAACTTGTCGGCAATCTTGGCTTGGAGAGGCAGCAGTTCGGTGAAATTCAATCCGGGGACTTTCGTTTTGATCGTTCCGAAAGGACCACTGTACTCACTGGGCGCATTCGGCTTGGGGTCATAGGTGTCAATATGCGAACAACCACCGGGTTGCCAGACCATGATGACAGCCGTATTTTTTTTCTCTTTCTGAACGGGACTTTCGGCCTTGAGTCGCATGATCCCTGGCAGACTCAACGACGCAAAACCTGCCAATCCCATTCGCAGGAAGTCACGACGGTTTTCTGGTCCCGGACAGTGACTGACGGAGGAAGCATTAAATGGATCTGTCATCTCTATTTCGCCTTCTTAGCTGGATTGACACGAATTTTAACAGGCGTTGAAACGATAATATCAACAATGTCTTTGGGTTTTGCTCTAGCCGTGACTCGCTTTAATAGATTATCGGCTTTCGTGACGGCTGCCTGTGCCGATTTTACTTTTTCAGAAGCATCTTTTGCCGCTGCGACTGCATTTGCGCGTTGCGCATCAGGTGCTGTTTTGGAAACTTCGTCCAGTTTTTTGGCTTCGGCTTCCAGTGTTTTTACTTCCTGTTGTGCCTGCATCAGACTACTTTTTGCCGAAGCGACCGCATCTAAATTTTCTCGATATTTAACAACAGCATATCCACCGAATGCAATCTGGTATTCACCAGGTGGTGTTTTCAATTTTGCAAAATCAAGCACCGCCTTGGAAGTGTCTGCGTTCAATGGTACATCAAATGCGCCCATTCGCTCAAAACCAGCTCCAAAAGTCTTTAAAGTAATATTCGCGCCGGAAAATTCAGAACGCCGCGAAAGTGCAAGAGGAATCGTCAGTGTCTTACCGGCTGTCACTTCCCAGACTTTGTTTTCGGCGGGAGAAATTGTGATCCCAGCCAATTCGGAATTACTTACGGAAACGGGAATATCTGCCAATAAGCGAGGGCTTGGCACTTCACCCGATGCATCCCTGATCGGCCATTGCATCGACGCCATTCGACAGGGACGTGTCACCGTTTTACCGTTAATAGTAGCGGTCCCAAAGAATGTAGCGCTGGTCAACCCGCGTTGTGCATTTGCCTCGGCACTCACCAACATAATGCCACGCGACTTTCCTTTCGGGATTTTTAGCCCGGTCGCAGTCACACCTAATGGCAAATTCTCCATAAACAAATTGATTTCACCATTAAATCCGTCGCGACGCACAACGACCACTTCAATCGGCATCGTAGCACCCGCACGCAAAGCAATCGGTTTGGAAAATGCACTTCGATCGCCGTTTCTCAGATTCATATGTAATGCCCAACCAACAAGTGCGAAATCGGGTGACGCTTTGCGAATGATCAATCGATAAATATTCCGCGGATCTTTTCGTGTTCCTCCAAACAGGTCACGCAGTTGCAAACGATGTACGCCATCCTGTTTAATTTCCACTTTGCCAATAATATCTGATGAACCCGCATTGTAGGGAGGACCATCATACGAGTAGCCGTTACTGGATATTTTCATTGGACTGGGAATATCACTGAGTTCGACAACGTCTGTCAGTTTCTCTTTACCTTTGTCAATACTCACATGTTGTACCACGATCGAAGGATCTGTAGGACGTCCTAATCGTTCGGAAGCGACTTCAACCCACCAGACTTCACCTTTCTTCGCAGTAAATTCAAACGTGTCAACATCAGCGGCGGGAAAAAAGTTGCCGGTAATATCACAGGGAAGGGTAATTTTTTGCGCCTGTGCATGTTGATTGTTTGGCTCTGATTCAGGACGAATCGATTTATCAGAGAGTCCCACTGGTGGCCAGGAAAACGCGCTGACGGCCTGTATGGACGGCAGTCGAGGCACGCTCTCATCTTTTGCAGCTGATCTGAGTGCCAAGCGGTAAAAGTACTGAGGACCACCATTATAAGTTAAACCGTGAATCTTAATCACATATTTACCAGTCTTCGGAACTTGAAAATCAAGGGCGCCACCTCTGCGTTCTACCAGCAAGTCCATGCCCTGCTCGTCTGCAATAATCAGGACAGGATTGAGTTTCGAGTCGATTCCCCTGGCGGCACAATCAACGACGACACGTTGTCCCTGTGTTGCTTCAAACACATAATGATCAATCTTCTGCCTGGTCATCACGGCATTGCAAATCGTATTCAGATCCAGTTTCAATGCACTTTCCAATGTCGTATTTGGTTTGGACTGAGCGACTTCCGGAAAAGTCCCTACATTAAATGCCCGCGTGGAGGAAACTCCTAAACGCGTCATTACACGCGCCTCATAAATGCCCGCTGGACAATTTTTTGCAATGGT
This sequence comes from uncultured Planctomycetaceae bacterium, assembly GCA_942492165.1. Lineage (GTDB taxonomy): Bacteria > Planctomycetota > Planctomycetia > Planctomycetales > Planctomycetaceae > Gimesia. The sequence continues at coordinate 60,085 of CALOEF010000020.1, read as the reverse complement.
AACCACATACGTATTCGGAACAGGCTTACCGTTCTTTCCCAGCTTTTCTGTTGCCGTGATACCGGGATGTGAGAAACTGAGTTCATCAACATTATCAAGATTCTGACCAGAAATTTTGACATCAAAACTGGTACCGACCTGTCCGCCCATAGGCATCGTCGTTAACAATCTCGGTGCCGGAAGACAAACGGATTGTGCAACTGCCGTTGATGAAATCAGACATGCCGCTATACCAAGTCCCAGCACGAATGATAATCGAAGTTGTAAGATCAAGTTGATATTTTTCATCATGTCCCTAATGTGTAAACAGGAATTCCTTTGTGTTCATTAACGCCCAAATCAAATCTTGATAGTCTTTGTGAGCTGTCTTTTTCTTGTTGACAGGCTTACCCTGGGCGTCCATCACAGGCTCAGTTAGATATTTGATTGCCGTCTTCATTTCTTTTGGTTGCGGTTTACGCGAAAATGCGGCGAGATATAATTCGGTAATTTTCTCTTCTATCTTTTTATCGGATTTAGCCAAAGCAGCGGCACGACCGCTTCTGTTAGCCAGCTTCGATTTGATATCACCGGAATTAATCAAATGTAAGCTCTGCGCAAGGCTGGATGACTGAACGCGTTCGCATTCACAAACACTCGAACTGTTTGGTCGTCCAAAGACTTTCAGAAAAGCAGTGTTCGTGTAACTGTTATCCGGCAATGCAATCGCACGTGTTCCCGGTGGCAAATTCGCAAACCTGGTCGTTGATCCGGTCAGGTTATCTATGGCATCAAGTAACACTTCAGCCTGTAAACGCCGCGGATAAAATCGCGAGTAATTCTGGCGATCGATCAAGTTATACTCGTTCGGCTTTGAACTCAGCTGATATGCACTGGATTGCGTAATCACTTTCACCAGTTCTTTTAAATCAAATCCGGAACTAATAAAGTGATTTTCCAAGGCTGCCAGCAATTCGGGATTCGTCGGAGGATTGGTATCTCGAATATCATCTTCAGGCTCGATTAGAGCCCGTTTGAAAAAATGTTTCCAATACCGGTTCACCAACGCTTTCGCGAAGAATGGGTTCTTTTTGGAACTCATCCATTCTCCCAGTCGTAGTCGCGGATCTTCGTCCGCAGTAATCTCACCAATTTTATCACCCAAAGCTGCCGGTCTTAGCATTTCGCCCGACTTCACATTCTTTGCCTGAGCGATTCCACGTTTATGGAAGATCAGATCTTCTCCACGCGTACCCGTTGGTTTACGGCCAATTTGAGAGAAAAATGCCGACAGGCTGTAATAGTCGTCCTGGCTCCAGCGTTCAAAGGGATGATGATGGCACTGAGCACACTGCATACGCACACCCAGAAACAGTTGCGCAATATCTTCAAGTTGTTCTTTAGGATCTTTGACCCGCTTGTACCACGCAACCGGAGGATTACCGACAACTGTACCGGTCGCTCCCAGTAATTCACGCACTAATTGATCGTAGGGAACGTTTGCCAGCAGACTATCTCGGATCCATGCATGAAAGGCAAAGTTCGCGGTAATATCGCTGGCGTTATCTCGCCGGTTCTTGAGCAATGGGGTCCACTTGGATGCAAAGAAATCTGCATAGTTTGGACTACGTAGTAATGCTTCCACAACCTGATCTCGTTTATTGACATCAGTACTCGCCATGAATTCAGCCGTCTCTTTTTCAGTTGGAAAACGGCCACAGATATCGAGTGTCACACGCCTCAGAAAGGTAGTATCATCACAAACAGCAGAAGGGGGAATCCCTAATTCTTTCAAGTTGGCAAAGACATGCTCATCAACAAAGTTTTTGGCTTTGGGTACTTTGGTCACAGGCGCTGCCAAAGGTATCGCTGCGGTAAAAACAGACACCTTTCCCTGATAACGAACCATGACAGCAACCTTCCCCGGAATGTCATAAACCTTGACAAGCCCTTCTTCAGAAACTTCTGCCATTGAGGAAAGATTTGATTCAAAAAGTGCAAAATGAGTGACATCACGACTGCTGCCGTCTGAGTATCTGGCAATCGCTTTGAGCTGCTGTTCCCCATCCATATTGACCACACCTGTTTCTGGCTGGACTTGAACTGAGACCAACGTCGGTTCATCATCACTTGAATATTTTGAGCCTTGCTCAATCCAGTCGCGAATAATCGCGTAGCCGTCCGAATTGCGAGGCAGCTTAATGCCTCCTCCATGTGGCGTCATGCCAGATGCTTTTGCCAGAAGAAGACTCTGAGTGGGAGCTGCAGGAAAGAGCCGTCGACCATGCGCTTGTTTCACGATACTCTCATAATCTTCCAGCGGTTCAAAACCCAATACTGAGAGCTGAAAACCATTCTGACCGCCGCCAGCTTTTGCATGACAACTCCCTGTATTGCAGCCTGATTTTGTCAGGATCGGAATGACATCATTCACGAAACTCACCGAAGACTTTGCATCTTCACCGAACGCAACGACGGAAGGCGCAAGAATCAGTGAAAGAATACTGAGGAAGAACAGACGTGGGAAAGAAGCATTTTGCAATGTCATCATGTCAATTCTGATTGAGGCGGGAAATTGTTGGGATGGAAAGATTTCGACTATATATAGTCTAGCATAGAATTTTACTGATCGAAGGCCCCCTTTGTCAACTTTCAAACCAACGGGTAGTGTGTTTTTGCACCCTGTCATTTTGCAAATATTTTGACGCCGGCATTAAGTTTCAAATGAGTGAGAGTCTTCATTATTCAGATACAACAGTATCAAGAACGGAAGTTATTCCATATTGAGTTCCTTGTAATTTGCGTTTTTATCAAGCACTGTTCCCCAGACTCGATTCGATGCCTGGTGTCGGGATGGTCCAAAAGTAATAATCGGACCGATACCCAGATCGAGATTATTAATTTTTTCCAGTGCATTGATCATGTTTTCCGTCGTCAATTCTTCACCAGATGCTTCCACCTTTTTCAAACCTTCCACAAAACATTCCGCAGCAAGAAACCCTTCGAGAGAAATGAAACCTGGTTTTGCAAGCGGGTTGAATTTTTCCAAGGCATCTCGATAACGTAAAACTCCTGTTGCGTTGGAAAGGTAATAGGGAACCACCTGGGTTACAATCACACCCTCTGCATATTCCGGCCCCATTTCCTTGAACTCTTGTGCCAGTAGTTCACTCCCCACGAAGGAAACAGCGGCAACCTGTGTATTGAGTTTTCGATCTTTCAACTGCTGAACCATCAGAGCAGCCGGCCTGTAGGTGGCAACCATAATCAGAGCATCAATCTGATCTTTATTTTGTTCAATCTTATTAATCGCTTCACTGATTTGAGTCGTATTCCGTTCATAACCAACCCGAATAATGTCCTCTGGTCGAACCTTGTATTCTTCCAATGCCTTGGCGACCCCCGCAAAACCATCATCGCCAAAGGGATCATTTTGAGCGAAGACGGCGATTTTGTCAGGGGAGAGACGTTTCTTCTCGACAAAATAATGAACCATGGACGCGGTTTCATCTGCGTAACTGGCACGAAGATTAAACACATAGCGATCGGGTGGATCACGCCTCAACTTTTGCGCTCCACTCATCGGCGCAAAAAAGAGGTATTTATTTTGATTGGCATAAGGTACGGTGAGTTCAGCAGTGGGAGTTCCTACATTCCCGATGACTGCGAAGATTTTGTCATCCTTGAAAAGCTTGTGCATATTTTCCAGAGCTTGCGGAGGATCATAAGCATCGTCTTTGACAATCAGCTCTATCTGACGCCCTCCAACTCCTCCTGCGGTATTGACGGAATTGAAATAGGCATTCATCCCCATCACCATGTTATGACCTAACTCTTTGTTTGCCCCCGTCATGGCAGTCGATGTACCCAGCATGATTTTGTCAGAAGTGACTCCTTGTGCAATATTCTCAGACGGAGCCCTGGGAGCGGGTTTCTGTGATGCGTTCCGGGGACCATTACCATTCCAGAAAAAATAAGGCACTGCAGTCAGGAGTAAAAATGTCAAGGCGAAAATGACAGCATTAAAAATCTTGCCGCGCCAGAGAGGTTTTTCTCGTTCGATTTCTCCCACCACAGTTTTTGACAAATCGTTTTCTGAAGTGTGTTCGAGCTCCTCTTGTGAAACAATTGTCGTGGTATCGAATTTGTGAGAATCAGAGGTAATGGCTTTTAAATCCGTCAACATTTCCTGTGCTGACTGATAGCGGTCTTCCGGTTTTTTGGCCATCGCACGTTTGATGATTGCGCTACACTTTTCTGAGATGTGTGGATTGACGTCTCGAGGATCAAGCACATCAGCGTGACAATGCGCATACATGATTTGTACAACGCTGCCTGCGTCTTCATACGGATGATTTCCAGTGAGCAACGTGTAATAAGTGGCGCCCATGGCATAGATATCACTGCGTATATCAACGGATTTTGATTCACATTGCTCTGGACTCATGAAATAGGGAGTGCCGATGACCTGCCCATCCTGAGTCAGTTGTTGCGATTGATGGATGATTCTTTTTGCCAGTCCGAAATCGGCAACTTTGATTGTACCGTGTTTTGATTGCAACAGGTTTGCTGGTTTAATATCTCGATGAATGAGCCCTGAAGCATGTGCCACGATCAACCCTTCACAGGCGTCAGCAATAATCTGCGTTGCTGCTATCGGAGGATAGGGACCCTGGTTTTCTAAATGATCGTCCGCACTGCCCCCTGACATGAATTCCATCACAATGTAATGGACGCCCTCGGCTTCACTGATTTCGAAAATGGAAACGACATGCGGGTGTGTTAACTTACCGGCGGCTTTCGCCTCCGCCAGAAAACGATCCAGCATATTCGAATCGGTAGCCAGCTCCGCAGGTAGCAACTTAATAGCAACATCGCGTTCGATCGAAGCATCATGCGCCCGATAGACAACGCCCATCCCTCCCTGCCCCAGCAGTCCGGTGATAAGGTACTTCCCTAATTGCCGACCAATCCAGGAATCAGCTTTATTTGCAGAGGGGCCCACTGATTGTTTTGCAGAATCGCTGACCGCGCTATCCACGCCAATGACCGCCTTATCAATTTCCTGGATATTGATAGGGGGGATCTCATCGACCGTTTCTTCCTGACTGATATCAACAGGCGGAAACTCATCGACAGTCTCTTCATCATCGATGGAATCCCTGAAACGTTCGTCCGACACTGGTTACTTCCCTCAGATCGTTTTCCGACAGTTTAAATCATCAGATTAATAGACGGAGTCGTGTTCTATTCTGATAAATTGAAAAGATACAATTCGATTGAAATTAAGGACTTACTTACAATTCGAACCCAAAATCAGTTTCGATTGACGCTCAGTCCTCAATTGTTTTGATTGATGCCCTCAACAGATATACAAAATCATCGTTCATAAAAAAACGGACGCAATCGATTTCTTTGAAACTCTGCAAAATATGCAGGAATAATTGAGTCGTATATTACAATCCCGGGTTGATCCATTCATATCTACCCCCAATAACGGCAAAATGTTGGCCGATACCCCCCTTTTTCAGCGAGGATTTCAAGAATTTCACGAATGGAGTCAGCGTGGAAAGTGAGAATCTCGCAGATCGTAGATCTGGTATAACCCACATGAACCGAACTGCAAATAGTTGAGCCGTACAGTGACCACTCGTGCTGAAACGTTGAGCTGAGAAGCAGCCAACATGAGTGAAGTTGCGAATCAGTCGAATTACCAGATTATTGACTGGCGACGCGCAATCGAATTGTCTTCAAATCAAATAATGCGCTTCGGATCTTTCCATCACTGCGAATTGCGACTTGCGTTTTTCCCTGATTTAATTTGATAGATCCAATTCTTTGAGTTTGATAGACGTCCCAACTTCCCGTACTGGGAACCATCCAGGAGATGCGTTGTCCTCCCACTTCCAATAACGCATGATCGCCGGCCACTCCTTGCGGACAGGCGTATTCCAGATAAACGTCATATTTACCAGCCTTGGGAACATCCAGCGTCCACAATGCACGATCGTTTTCGCTTTGCCAGTAGCCCAGATTTTTATACTTGTTCTCAAACTTGATCGTCTTACCATAAATTTCCGCAATCTGAGGAGTCAAAAAATAGTCTCCTCGCAACGCTTCCGCTTGAACGACCTCTGGCTTGTTACCGGCAAATGTTTTCCGTGGCAGTTTAGTGGCGTTCAGATAGGCGATGACATCACTCATATCCTGCAGCGGCATATCTTTTTCCAACCCTTCCGGCATGAGAGATTTGCCCGTACTCAGCAGGTCTTCAAGATCATTCCGTAATAACGTAATTGACTTACCATCGTTTTGAATGAGTGTGATACTTTCTCCACTTTCGGCAGCCAGTAATCCGTTATACGTCAATCCGTTCACAGTAACCGCAATATAACTGACATACTTATTTTCAATCGCACGGTTTGGATCAAGAATGGCGACCAGCAATGCCTGATGCGATTTATCAGTCAAAGCAGACAAATCGGGACCGATGGGTTTACCCTCTTTATTGAGCTGATGACACACAGAACAGCGTTTGACAAATATTTTATGTCCTGCATCCACATTGCCTTTCATTTTTGTTATGGCGGCATACTTTTCAATCACTTTGGCGCGATTCGAATTGAATGATGACGCCAGCAGTTTCTTTGCTCGTTTTTGAATCTCCTTGTCTTTGTGATTCAGCAACAGTTGTCTGTTGGAAGCATCGATTTCTGAGACCCGAATCGTTTTTTCCTCAATCCCGTCCAGTACGGATTGCACCCAGGCTTTGCGACTGAGTAATGCACTGAGTACTTCAGCACGCAAACCGGGGCCAAAACTTTTCCAGCGTTCGAGAAACAAATCCGGAGTCTTCTGATTCCCAAATTGCGAAAGCGACTTCACAGCAGCACTCTGAATCGAACGCGAGTTACGTGGTGACAACATCTCTGCAAGAGCTTCAATGCCCTGTTCCTGTTCATCAAACCCGCGCCCTGACAGTCGCATCGCGATAATTCGAGTTTCGGCAGCAGCCTTTTCCGTTTGGGCAATTGCCCTGGCTTCAACAAACAAGGGTTTCAGATTTTCCAATGCCGACTGCAGGCGTTTGTTCGACTGTTGATGAGTTTGGGACAGCGTGCGATTTCGACGGCCCAGAGCATTCAGTAATGTAGAAACTGCCCGAAATTTCCATAATTCGTACTGTTTCCCTGCTGGTTTTTGCCCCACCACTTCATAAATTTGTGCGAGAGCATCCTGTCGATTCGCAGAAACCGCCATATTGACTAACGCATTAAATATCTCGGTCGGTGGTTGCTTCCCTTTTAATTCGTCAAAAAGTGCATCTACAAAAGAATCCAGTTGCATTCCTGCTGAACTTAATATGGCAGTTCGAAGAAATGGATCCATGTTCTTCTGCAATGCCATGCGGGCCAGCGCCACACCGGAAGATGACTCACTCCATTCTCCTAAAGTATACGCTAATTGCATTCGCAGCTGAGGATCCTGGTCGTTGACTAATGTGAGCAACTGCTTGCCGATCTCCGGTGAATCGTTCAAAACGGATTCACTAATGCGAATCGCATGACGGCGCACTCCCGGATGTGAATCTTTTAAGGCGTGCAATATGGTATCAGCTGAAATGAGCCCCAAACCATCCAATACACAGAGTGCATGCAGGCGAGCCGTCGCTGCTTTTCCCTGTTGAACCATTTGCTTTAATGCAGAACCAGCGGCTTTCTCTTTTCGAGTGACCAGCAGTTGATGCGCCATGTCGCGCTGTGTGCCATTGGGACTTTCCAGAACTTGAACCAGTTCTGCGTTCGAAAGTCGATCCATCCGAGGAATCGGGCGCCGTTTCGTTTTGTCACGGACCACTCGATAGATGCGTCCCTGCTCTTTACCCGCTCGTAAATCGAGTTTGTCCTGCATCGCCTGGGGAATCCACTGAGGGTGCTCAATCACGTGCCGATACATGTCCGCAACCCACAGTGCACCATCGGGACCGGTCCGCACCATTGTCGGGCGAAACCAATTGTCAGTTGAAGCCATAAATTCGGATTCCTGCTCTTCCTTAGCACGTCGACTCGTAAACGTATTTCCTTTAGGTGATACCACTTCACGATGAACCAGGTTATGCACGGGCTCGCAGATGAAGGAATTCCCCACGAACTCTGTTCCCAGTAAATGATCTCGATAAAAACAGAGCCCACAAGCAGAGGTAATACGATTCACTTTGTTATAATCATTAAACCGTTTTTGGGTACGGCTCACAGGAAAGATCGTAGCGGCTCCCGGCCTGACGGAAACCTGCACCTTCGCTCCTGGCGCGATGAGATCTTTGTTGCGGCGTAGATAATGATCTGTCAATGCATAATGAAAAGCAGGATTACTGTTGTTGCTGCCAAACCAATTTCCCCAGTCGTCTCGTTCTCGACCAAATTGCGTTTGACCCGACTGCGGATCCATCTGACCCGTATCAGGTTTGACTCGCAGATCACGACGACCCAGTGACAATTTCTGTTTCGTTTTTGCTGATACCAGATCACCCCCGGAATCTCCATTTGCCAGATAAACCCAGTTATCCAGCCCCCAGCGCAGGCCATTCACACGGTGCTGCTGATTCCCTTTTTTAAAGCCGGTGAATAACGCTTCATGCTTGTCTGCCTTGCCATCGCCATTCGTATCTTCCGCATAGAATACTTCCGGCGCGGTCGTTACGATCACCCCTTTTTTCCAGGCCATCACTCCTGTGGGAAATCCCAGTCCTTCCATAAACAGCGTCGATTTGTCATAGGTTCCATCGCCATTCGTATCTTCCAGAAAACGCACACGTCCGCCGAATGTTCCCTTTTCATCGATGCCCAACGGATAGTCTGCCATCTCTGCTACCCAAAGTTTTCCATCGGGTCCCCAGTCAAAGGCCACGGGATCTTTCACGAGCGGTTCTGCTGCCACAAGTTCAACCCGAAATCCAGGTTTGACCTTGATTGTTTTCAAAGCCGCTGTTGGCGACTTGGATTGTGGTTTTTGATCCGCCAGTAAATCATCAAAGGACTTACCTGCAACCAGATGTTTCAGTTTGTCGGTGTCTTCATTCTGAACCCATAAATGCCGTGAATGAAACCAGGCCCCGTTGTTGGTTCCATTACGTGAAATCATCGGCATATCGTCGCCCGCTTTGCGCTGCTTTTGAAAGACTTTTTTCAAGCCCTTATCCAGCGAAGAAAATAAATGCAATGAATATTGTTTCTCATTTGAAAAGAGCACATCAGCGAAACCATCCTCATTGATATCCTGAAAACGTAAGCCGTTGTCGCGCCCTTGTGAATCGACAATGGTCTCACCCGCTGGAAGTGACCAAGGCAGACGATTCCAGCGAGAATCAGCTTGAGACCAGGCAAAAACAGTCTGTTGCCCTGGATTGGATACGATCAGTTCACACTGTCCATCATTGTTGAAGTCCCGAAATCGAACTCCTTGATCTGCGCCTTTTTTGAGTGTGAACAGCTTCCCCTGTTCCGTTTTCAATCCTGCCAGTAGAGCCTGATCCTGCTCCCAGGCTTGCCCGTTAAACTTCCAGGCAGACGTTTCATCTTCCGTCAGAGTCAACACGACAACCTGACCATTCAAGACACCAAACCGACTGCGTATTGCTTGATCTCCTTTCGAATCGGGTCGTGAAACCAGACGCGTCGGAAAACTCGAATCACTCCATACCTGCTGTTTCGGATTCCAGATCCGCGTCTTTTGTACTTTTTCATTTCCAATGACCACATCGATAAAACCATCACTGTTTAAGTCCAATAGCCGCACACCATTGTCAGCTCCCCGGTCATTTCTTAAGGGTTGCCCTGCCAGCAGATGTTCATTCATTCGATTGAGAACATCTGGAAACGAGAGAAATTTGACAGCCGAGCCATGCTTCACAACAGCATGATCAATCAGCTTGATAACCTGTTCATTACTGATCCAGCCATGAGGATGATAGACAAGATTAAATACCCCCTGCTTCACTACAGTCGCATCCATCACGGCAGTCCAATCCTGTACCGTCAGTGGATTCATTGGTTTTTGACGGTGCTGTGCGGACCAGTCACTGGGGGTGACACAGGAAAATTCCCAACACAGTCGAGAAATCGGGTACGGATACGGGTAATCGAAAATCGTATTCACAAAACCGCGATCAGCGGGGATATATTTTTCAATTTTCCCCTGACCATCTGGATCAACGACATATTTATGGGGCACTTCCGGATCATTGGGAGTAAATACATGAAATACAGAAGTATCAATTTGCAGATAATTTCCCTCGGGAGTCGCGCGATTGAAGATTTCGGTAAAAAATCGTGGACTCACTGTATTTAATGAATCGCAACAAGGCATCCGGTAAGCAACGGGTTTACTGTTGGGAATTTCGTTCAATAAATCCACACAACGATCAACGGTCCCTTTCGCTTTGGCAAAATCGCGACCATGTAATAAAGGGCAAGGATGATCATAAGTATGAACTTCAATACTCACTCCCTCTTTGATCCATTTTTGCAAGTGGGGCGATTTCGGATCCACGCTACAGGTCATAATACTGGAGCCGGCTCGACCATCTATCTCTTTCAGTCGTTCCAAAATGGGACGCAAATACGTTTCATACTTATTGATATCCCGCATATCGTCAATGGCCAACACGCAGACGGCTTTGACCCGCTTATCTCCATACCATTGTGGAGTGACTAGCTTCGGAAATTTTTGGGAGACATAGTAAGGATCATCCTGATCCAGATAGACCAGACGATTCCCCTCAGTTCGCGTTTGCTTGATTTCCGCAGCAAACGACGTGGAACCGGAATTGATTCCAATCAGGAATAAAACGGCCAGTATCTTCCGCTGAAAAGAATGATTGTGACAAAGATTTTTTGAAACATTTTTTTGTATTTCAGCGAACAAGAAAGTCATCTCAAAATCTCCACAACGATTGCAAACAAAAGCGATATCTAATGTCGAGTCAAAAACAGGATCCCTCAATTTTCGTTGATAAAATCCCTTCATACTGACCAGTTTCAAGTCTGATTTAAGTGATCAGCCTTGTCAACCAAACCTCGCCTTTTTGTATACAATTTATCAAACACCGTTCACTCCCTGGCCGACACCGATTCTCGTTTTCATACAAGAACTATTAGACAAACACTATAAATAAACTGATAAACATTAAACACAACACTTCGAAAGTCGAGAGAACGTTCTGGCATCACACCACATAATTGTGTACAATTCATCCAATCTCGATCTGAGTGCAATTCAGATCACACAATCAAATCCCATGAAAAGTAATACGACCATGAGTCAGACTGAGTTAGCGCAAAATCAAAAACAAATCGTTGATCAGTTACGTATGGAAATCATCACAGGGCGTATCGAAGAGGGAACGCCACTACGTGAAGTGAGCCTGGCAGAGCGATTCCAGGTGAGCCGGGCTCCTATTCGGGAAGCATTAAAACAACTCGAACATGAAGGTATTGTGGAATCAAAACCGAACTGTGGAATGCGTGTTTCTGCCTCCACATCGGATTCGATGCAGGAATTAATTATTCCATTACGACAGACAGTAGAATCGTTTGCCTTAAAATCAATTTTTGCCGACCTGGACGAATCCGATTTTGAGGAATGGGAACTGATTCTCCAAGACATGAAAACAGCCTGCGAATGCAGTAATTACTCCCAGATTGCAGAGCTCGATATTAATTTTCATCAATCAATTATTGCCAAATCAAAAGAACAGGGTTTACTGACGATTTGGACCAGTCTGGTATTTCGATTACGACATCACTTCCTCAAAGGTTTTCAAAGCCCCAATGATCCCATGAAAATTTATTATGAACACGTCGCTATCGTTGCCATGTTTAGAACCGGGAAACTGGAACCTTCAATCCAAGCACTTATATCCAATATCGATTAGTACAATTTGGTAATTCATCCACAGTGATAACAAAAAAACTCCCGAAGCCTTACAAAATTGCAAGACTACGAGAGCGGAATTGAAGCTCAGCTTTTAATCAGAGAGTTGACATCTGAATGTAGGTATGATCGAGAGCATGCCTGAGTGTCCATGCCTGTTGCGTGGGACAAGACTCATGCCTGGCATTGGTCATCGCATGTTTGATACGATTTTGAACTTCAGCTGGCATCTGATCGCCATAATCTAACATCTCTCCCATGGTCTTCATGTAAACCCTGGCACAAGCAGCATGGTGACCTGAATTGTAAAGCTTCGCGCCATTCGAAATCGCATGCTTAATCTTGTCACACGCTTCTGTCGCACTGAATTTCTTACCATCAGGAGGCATGATCACGCTATCGATCACATGAATGACACCATTCGAAGCGTCAATGTCGGTGGCCAACAGCGTAGCATCATTCACTTTTGCAACTCCCCCTGCAGCACTAATTTTTACATTTGCCCCCTGAAGCGTTTTCGCTTTTTTGGCAGCGAGAGCATCTTCAGAATAGACGCGGCCTGGAACAACGTGATACTTCAGAATATTCACAAGCCTGACTTTGTTTTCTGGTTTCAGTAGTGATGCAACAGTTCCTTCAGGAAGTTTCGCGAAGGCATCATCCGTCGGAGCAAAGACAGTGAATGGCCCCTTGCCAGTTAACACTCCCGCTAAACCAGCTGCTTTGGCTGCGGTAATTAAAGTCTTGAATTTTTCGGCTTCGGCTGCTGTCACAACAATGTCTTTATCACTTGGCAGGATCACACTGTCAATGACGTGAATGATTCCATTCGAACATTCAATGTCTGCTGCCTTGACCACAGCTCCATCAACCTTGACCTGATCTCCTTTCGTCATAATATCAACACGCTGTCCATTGAGCGTTTTGGCACCTTTCAGTTTGACAACATCTTTGGCCGCCACTTTGCCAGGAACGACATGGTAAGTGAGTACTGCGATCAGCTTATCCTTATTCTCCGGCTTAAGTAACATCTCAACTGTGCCTGCGGGCAGTTTCGCGAAGGCATCATCTGTCGGAGCAAAGACAGTGAAAGGACCATCCCCCTTCAAAGCTCCCACAAGATCAGCAGCACCGAGAGCAGCAGCCAGAGTCTTGAAGGATCCCGCGCCCGACAGCAGTATCAACGATGTCTTTCTTTTCGGCGGCCTGAGTAATAGTTGTTGCAAATGTAAGGGCAAGCAAAGTGGTTGCTGCAAATGTCTGTCTTAATAGAATCTTCATCAATCTAACTCCTTGGGGTGCTGCGAATTATTCTGTGCCTCGCTTTTGAGACACTTGATCAATTTCCACTGACTTGCGCTTGTCACAAATACAATAGAGCGGCGAGCACCCCTGACAACTGCCACTTTTGAAAATTTCTCGAAATGAATCCTGTACAGAGACGTCGGAGAAAAGAGAGAAAGTAAAGATAATCGCCTGGTCCAAGTTACTGCCGGGCTAATTTAAGATACCCATGGCCACTCGAGGCAATGCCATATGGCGAATAATACACTGAGATTTGCTCAAATGCGCAAGATCTACCAGAGCCAAAAAAGGTTCAGCTGCAAACACCGCGATCTTCAGGAATCGCGAATCGATGGTACGATCGATTCACGTTTCTCATTATTTTGCTGAATTGAGATAAGCCAATAAATCAGCCATTTGCTGTTGATTAATCTGCTTTTCCAGACCTTCCGGCATGAACGATAATCGGGAACTGATCAGTTCATCGATATCAATTCGCAACACCGTATCGCTCGTCCCGTCAGCACGTGCGATGGTAATACTGTTGGCATTTTCTGATTTGATTAATCCGGTAATCGTTCGTCCCTGCGTGGTGACAATCAAATAGGTGACAAACTGTGGTTTGACTTCCCGGTTCGGGTCAAGAATATTGAGCAAAACCGCTTCCGTGCCCCGATCCTTAATCGCCTTCAAATCAGCCCCCAGTTGAACTCCCACATTTTCCAGACGGTGACAGGCAGAGCAGGACTTCTTAAAGATTTTTTTCCCGTTCGCAGGATCCCCCTTGAGTTTAAGAGCGGCCTGATACTTCTTGATGACTTCAGTGCGCCCCGTCAGTCGTTGTTTGTGAAAGAGCGAATCAGCCAGTTTCTTGATTTTGACGTCTGGATTTTTCTTCAACAATGCCACACGTTCCGGACTGATATCTCCCGGATTCAACTTTCCTGCTTTAATGGAATCCAACATGGTCATCAACCACGCTTTCCGAGAAAACAGTGTCTCGACAGCCCCCATTCGCAGTTGAGGGCTTAAACCACGCCAGGCTTCAATAATCAGGTCAGCTACGCGATCATCATTCACGAGCCCCATCTTTGCAATGGCAGCCTGACGCACCTGAAGGGGCTGTTGTACTGATAACAGCTCTTCAAACACTTCGATTGTTTCATCAAATTTCCCAATACTCAATGTATCAATCGCATCGACACGCGCTTTGACGGGTAGTTTCGAATTCAACGCCTGTTGAATGGCCGTTTGCATCATTCCTTTGAGTAGTTCTGACGTACGTTTACTCGTCGATTGAGCCAAAACTTTTTTCGTCGAAACAGAGGCACGTGAAAGCAATCTTCTGAAAAAGATTTCAGATAAATTCTTGTTTGCCGCTGGCATGTTTTCCAGTGCGGTCATAAACACCTTCACATCCTCGGCATTCTTTTGTGCCCCAATCTGTACCGCCAGTGCGACCAGAAAATTTTGACCATTCTTATCCCTAAGAAACTCAGGTGATTTGACCAGAATCGAAAAGACCTGGGCGGCTCCCTGATTCAGCGAACTCTGAACCGCCATCCGTATCCATTGACTGGAAATGTTCCGTTTCAAAACTTCAACCAGTGCTTGATTCCGTGGACTGGAATAAAAGGCCCCCAACGAAAAAGCAGCCTGATATTGCACTTCCAGTGAAGCGTCTTTCGCCAGCCCAGCCATTTGCTTTTGAACTTGAGGCGACTTCGCAAATTTCTCAGCAACTCGTAACGCCTGGATTCGAACTTGAACATCCTTGTCTTGCAATCCTTTCAGCAGGGTTTGTTCATCCAGTGAATTCAAACCGTCAAGTGACCAAAGTGCGGATGCTCGCGTGACAGGCTTATTCGATGATGCCATTAGTTGCTTTAAATCGTTTGCAACTGATGTATCCTGACGTTCAAACAATAACCGCTGTGCAGTGTCACGCGTCCAACCATTATCGCTTTCCAGCAATGCAACCAGTTTCGATGAAGAAGCTTCTCCCAGATTCGGAAGCGCCGGTTGTTGAAATCCTTTCGGAACAATTCGATAAATACGGCCACGATCCTGCCCCCCCACGGGATCCAAATGCTTGATCACATCTTCCGGAATGAACGGAGCACCTTCGATGAGCTCGCGATACATGTCTAAAACATACAGTGCCCCGTCGGGACCATTTTCGAACTGAACCGGACGAAACCACACATCACTCGAAGCCAGAAATTCTCGATCCTGGTCGGCACGAGGTGCAACCAGCGATAAACCCTTCGGCTGGGGAGCAGCGCGATAGACAAGGTTATTCGCAGGTTCGCCGACAAAAATATTCCCCTGGTATTTTGCAGGCCATGCGCCGCCGCGGAAAATCGTGATACCTGTTGCCGCGGTGAAGAATCCAGAAGGTTTACCTCCCTCAGCGTTTCCTTTTTTACTTTGTGAACGAATGCGCGTCCGTAAGATACGCCACGGTTCGACCTGGCTGATCCGCATTAGCTTTGTGAATTTACCGCCCGGAGCAATCGAAACGGGAGCTGATGGCGGAGCCAGATAAGGATTGCGGGCAATGTACCGATCATCATACATCAGCACCTGCATTGGAACACTATTCGAACACACAAATACGCGATTCCAGTTTCCCAGACTCATACCGTGTTGTCCGCCCCCTGTCGTTAATTCGATGCTGCGTGTTTCCGGATCGAAAATGACGTTACGTCCCTTGGTATTATATTTGCGTTTCTCCTTGTCACCTGCGAGTGTAACAATCCCTCCATCAATGCCGGTTGAAAAATGGATTCTGTTATCCAAACCCCAACGAAACGAGTTGATCATTCCTTCATCGCCACGATCGCGTCCAAAGCCGGTCATCACGATATCTTTAACATCGGCAATCCCGTCATCATTTGTGTCTTTACAATAATAGACGTACGGTGGTGCTCCCACAAAAACGCCACCTTTGTAGCAAAAGACGGCCGATGGCAGTGTGAGATTACTTAAAAAAGGATAGCTCTTGTCAAACTTGCCATCTCCGTTTGTATCTTCGAGCAACTTGACCGAACTGTAGCCTTCTTTATTTGCATCGTTATATTCTGGCATCTCAACCACGTAAGCGCGGCCACGTTCGTCAAAACACATCGCAACCGGATCGCGCAGCAAAGGCTCCGCAGCAACGAGATCAATTTGGAAATCGTCGTGAATCTTGAAGGATTTTAATGCCTCTTCTGGAGATCGAGGAAGAATCCGTGGCATCTCCGCAGAATAATCCACCTTGGGTTTGGACTTTGACTTGTCTGCCGACATCACACTAACTGTGAAACAGGCGAACAGAAGAGGTAGACCACAGGCGAGAACCAATACCAGACGAAAACGTTTCAAAGCAGTAAGCGAACGCATTAAACAAATCCCGTTGAATTAACATGAGGAGTAAATCAAATCATTATTTCTAAACTATGTTCAAATATTATAAAGAGCGGATCCAGGGGTTAGAAAGGCCCCTTCAGTGCAAATCACATGAAAATATTCATGTATCCGATTGATTGCGATACCGAGGATCTTCTCTTCGTCAATCATCATCATCTTACAACCGACGATTCTCTTCCTTTCATTCAAACTGGAACTCATTTTCCCCCTCTTTCACCTCTGCATTGAGTGTACTCGTCTGCTCGCTACGAAATTTGAGAGGAATATGGGAAATGACTTGTTCGAATGAAAGATGTTGGGCGGGTATAATTCCCTTCTCCTGATCAGGCCCAGAATCCTGATTGGTATCTGAAATTCCGGACCTGATTAAGGTAAGGGGAGACAGGTCAGCCTGCTTGTGTCGTTTGCAAAAGGGAATCGCCAGCCACTATCGACGGCGTTTTTTGTGAGTGAAATCTAAAACAGTATCAAGGTCAGTGGAAGCAAAGACCTGATCCAGCATTTCGTGAGAGTCGCCATGTCCACCAGCATCGTTTTCGGCAGATTCATGCCGATTTGACCGACGGTCATCGTCTCGACGATCCGCGTGCTCTCTCCTGTGGCGTCCATCATGTCTATGATCACGATCGTCGGCGTCACGTACGTCGACATCGATCACTACTCCGTCAGCAACTTCAATTGAGTCATCACCGTCCAAGCCATGCACAACAATACGCTCCATACCGGTGAAATCCAATTGCAGACCGTTAACATCAACAAAACCATCGTTCACGATGATTGCATCGCTCTGGTCCGTACCTTTGACGATCAATGTGTCAGAACGCCCCTCTCCCGCTTCCACGATCAGACCACCGGTTAATTCCGCTGTAGTGATCCCCACTACGGTGATGTGCTGCGACCTGCCGTCGCTACTTGTAAGCATCAAACGGTCAACACTGTCAAGCGATTGACTGCTGATCACCTGCCGCGTCTTGTTGTCAACCACTTCCAGGTTACCGTCCTTTGCGCGAATGGTAGCATCAGTTGTTCCGGTTTCCGCCAGGTCAACCTGCATAACAGTGGGGGCAAAGAACACGTTTTCCTGCAACCCCGAAATATCCGAGTTGCGTTCAATTACATCAGCCAGAGACGTACCGTTGATTTCCTTGAGTGCGTCACCTGAGAATACATTCTCGTACCAGAAGCGATCTCCATCACGAAGCCGTTCGAACTGATCGATGATGATGGCAGAGAATGTCTCGCCCATGCTCGATCCCGGCAGATGATCTTCGGCCAGACCGCCGACCCACAGATCAATGTTGTCGACTGTGCCGTATAATTCTTCCAGTCTGGCAGCGACTTCCGGATCAGATGAGATGTCAGAGAAGCTTTCAACGGCTTCCAGTCCCAATGCAACCCTTGTTGTGTTATAGTCCGACAGTCCATGATCGCGTCCACGCTGGATATTCAACGACGCCAGATCGAAACCGCCGTCCCCCGGAAGACCAAA
The DNA here is from genome assembly GCA_942492165.1 of uncultured Planctomycetaceae bacterium. Classification (GTDB taxonomy): domain Bacteria; phylum Planctomycetota; class Planctomycetia; order Planctomycetales; family Planctomycetaceae; genus Gimesia. The sequence continues at coordinate 41,988 of CALOEF010000020.1, read as the reverse complement.
CAGGAAGTTGCGAACATCATCGACGACTTCGTTGTCGAGTTCCTGCGCCAGATTCACGGTTACCCCGCGTAACAGGGAATCAATTCCATGTTCTTCAATTTCGCTCGGGTTGAAGAACGCGTTCAGTAACGCGAGATTGCCTTCGTCGGCGACGTCTCCGTTCGCATCAAGCCGCAACAGTTCGGACGACAGCATAGAGTGCCCGAAGCGATAGGCGGCATTGGAAAATTCATTGGCGATACTGGGATCAACCGTAGAATCGTATCCAGCGTATTCGCTGACAGCACCGGTGCCAAACAATGCCGGAAGGAATTCATTGAATGTGATTGCCTGTAACTGGGCAGTCACGATCTGCCGTGCCTGTTGATATAATTCTTCATCAGTCAGATCCGGGTTTTCAGCCGCCAGCTCTGTCGCAATCCGATTGTGCTCACGTACCCAGATGGTATGCATCGAAGTCAATGCAACGTTCTCGTTGGCTCGAATATCGCCCGCCAAAAAGAATCCGTCTTCTCCGTATGGCAGCAGGTCACCGTCACTGGTTGCCAGCAGGCCACCTTCGAAAGTTCTCAACTGGGCGGCTACCTCTTCATCCGAACCGTAGATTACAGAGCCATCAATAAACGCCGTTATCTGATTGATCTGCTGTCGAACACCATCCTCGTCCTCCTCGAAGGCTGATCGATTCAGGTTAATGACAGCATCCCCATCACCGTCCGGATCGAAGAATATGTCTCCGGTCGGTACTTCGATCGGAAATGACTCCAGCGGATTACCGTCTGCATCATGAGCGGCTTCGGTCAGGGTGATATCGTGATCGATAAACTGGCCCCATAACCAGAAGATGTCCGTCAGGTAGCGGTCGTTGGTTTCGGAAGAGTCCGCGGCAGCGATCACATTGCTGATTTCACGGGCACTGGGGCGGTCTTCGCCCGCAGGAGTCGACTGGCCATCGCCATAGTCTGAATCAGCCAGCCTTATCAGTTGTGTATTGGTACTACCAAGTTCCGGATTGTCGATATTGTTGCCTGTACCGTCGATCGAGGCGTATTCGACAACGGTATTCAACTCCGTATTCGAATCGATAATGTCTGTTGAGAGGGAATTTACCGCCGAAAGTAATTGACGATCTTCAAGATACTCAACGGTTGAAATGAGATATGTTTTGTGGGTGGCCTTGCGTTGTTGATTTGGTTTTCGAAAGAGCATAATGAGTTCTCCTGAGGCGTGCAGTGACGTGCGCAACTCTTTCGAGCTGATCGACGGAAGCCACCAGACGCGCGGTTGATTTTTTGTATAGACGAAGGCCCGCCCAACAAAAGGTTGATCAACCGGACTACTCAAGACAGCGAGTAATCCTTTTAGAGTCTCTATTGAGAGAATACGAAAACTCATCGGAGTAATCCACAGGAATTCGACAGAAAATTTTTCGTATCCATCAAAATAGATGGACTCTTCATCTGTCAGTTCACTAGAGGTCGTTTCGGAATTCGGAATTCAGCGAACAGGCTGGTACCAGATCTGGCTCAGAAAACGTGTGGACGATAAAGCTTATTTCATCAATCGCTTCAACTCGGCCTGTAATGTATTCACAGTTGCTTTGGACTCTGGAAGATCAATCAGATTTTTCATCTCATAGGGATCATTCTGAACATCATAAAGCTCGTTCATTCCTTCCAGCTCATTAAACTGGATATACTTCCAACGCGGCGTTCGAACTGCCTTGTATCCCATCTTGAGCAGACGTGGAAAAACGGTATCGCTGTTATATTCGATCAGAAACGATTCACGCCAGTCCTCGGGCTGTTCCCCTTTGAGTAAGGGAACAAGACTCTTCCCGTCATATTTCTGATCCGATTTTACTTGTGCTAACTCCAACATGGTCGGAGCCAGATCCACACTGACAGCGAACTGATCAATCAACGTGCCTGCTTTCACCAAAGGGGGATAGCGTACTAACAATGGCACTCGAATTCCTTCTTCATAAGGCAGTCGGCGTTCCACACTTAAGCCATGCTCTCCGTACCAGTAACCATGATCACTTGTAAAAACAAAGACGGTATTATCAAGCTGGCCGTTCTTTTCCAGTCGCTTCCAGAGCTGGCCGACACCTTCATCAATCCCAGCCAACATCCGTAAACGGTCACGGATAACTTCATCACTGGTTCCTGTTTTTTGACTCAACGCAGGCAAACCTGGAATGGCGCGCTGGAGCGCTCGTTTTCCTTCCAGCGTATCGACCACATTTAATCGTCGTGGTATCGCAGCAGTGGCATACAACTTTTCATGACGTTTCGCAGGCATAAATTTTGCCGCTGATGGGTCGGTAATGCTTCCATCATCGCGTTGAGTCAGTTCCGGGTGAAGCGCTTTGTGAGCGATATAAATGCAAAAAGGCTTGTCTCTTTTCTGCTGAACAAATTCATTCACTTTCTGATTCAAAGCATCGGTCGTGTGTCCTTTATGTGGCACGCGTTTACCATTCACATTCAACACAGGATCGAACGATGTTCCCTGCCCTTTCATACTGACCCAATGGTCAAATCCGGGGCGAGCCGTATCATCATTTCCCATATGCCATTTACCCACATAAGCAGTTTCATAACCTGCTTTCTGAAGCACTTGAGGAAATGTTCGCAAGGTGTGACTGTGCTGACTGCGATTGATGTTATCCAGAATTCCATGATTATGAGTATAAAGCCCGGTCAATAAACAAGCCCGCACAGGAGAACAAAGGGGCGTCGAACAGAAGGCATTTCGAAACCGGGCACCTTCATGCGCAATGCGATCAATGTGCGGTGTTCGGACAAACGGATGTCCCATACATCCAATTTCATCCCAGCGAAGATCATCAACGAGAACAACCACAACATTAGGTTTTTGACCAGCCTGCGCTGCCTGCAACAGACATACCGGGAACATGACAACGAGACAAAACCAGACAAAAGGCGACAACAGAATTGATGGGCTGAATCGATTCACTTGCTATATTCCTGAATTTTTTTGTTGAACGTCTATTTTGTTGAACGCCTATGGAAATACTCTCGCAATACACAAACCAGGCTCGTCTAATCTAGCAGACTCCCAGACTGATTCAAGTTAAGAATTTCAGATCAACCAAAACCAGACATCAAAGCGACATAATCGATTTTTCACGTACAAATTCCAAAATACAAAATCAGATGAAAGCCGTTTCATGACTCACATAATATAATACGCAGGCAATTAACTTTCCTATCATTGGAATTACCCGATTTCACTTATTCTGAGACGACTAGTTAAAATTTGTTCTCCTAATATTCGAAAAATCTGATTTCTTCAACAAAAATTCATCCTCTTTGCATTAGTCTTTCCTGTTTGCTATCGTATAAAATACTCTCAAGATCTAGCGTCAATTCATTTTAAAGATCTGGTAAGTCTGTCTTCTCAGAACAAAATCTAAGAACGAGTCCAGGAGTTATTGCATGTCAGGAAAGCAAATCTTTTGTCCGAACCTTCTCTCGCGACATTGGAAATGGGGCAGTTTGTGTAGCATTATAGCTCTCACATTTTTGATTTTCTCTGGTCTTCACCAGTCGGAAGCAGCTCCTCGAAAAAAAGCAGGCAAAAAAAAGCCGGCAGTGAAAAAAGAAGAACCGCTGCCGCCGCGTTTCATGGTCAAGTCGAAACCCGTCGATCCCACAAAACAGGTTTTCCAGCCCAATCAAATCTGCAGAGGAAATCGACAGCCTGGTTGAAGCCAACTATAAGAAATACAACGTCAAACCAAACTCCATGACTGACCGACGCTCAGTTTCTGCGTCGCATCTATCTGGATATCACTGGCACCATTCCCACTTACCGAGAAACAAAATACTTCCTGGCATCGCGCCATCCTGACAAACGCAAGCGGCTAATCGACCGTCTGCTGAACAGCGATGGTTACGCCAGTCACTACTACAATTACTGGGCTGACGTACTGCGTTACACCGACCGCTTGAATAATAACGTTGACGGGGCTCCCTATCGGCAGTGGATTAAACAGTCGCTGGCCGAAAACAAGCCCTGGGACAAAATGGTTGATGAAATGATCACCGCCGAAGGTTTGATCTGGGAAAACCCCGCCACCGGCTACATGCAGCGTGATTCCGGTATGCCTCTGGACAACATGAATAACACCGTTCGTATTTTCCTGGGAACCCGCATCGGCTGTGCTCAGTGCCATGATCATCCCTTTGATCGCTGGAAGCAGAAAGAATTCTATGAAATGGCCGCCTTCACCTTTGGAACGTCAACACGTGCCAGCGGGGGTGACAAACGCTACTACATGGATGGCGATCCCAATCGTCGTCTCCGTAAAGAATACCAGGACCTTGATCAGGATGAAAAAGAACGCCGCCGCAAACAGGGGCGATTCAACCGTATGATCCGGGTCAATATGATGGTCGTGAACGACCAGGCCAATCGCAAGATTCGTCTGCCACACGACTACGCCTACAGCGATGCCAAACCAAAATCGGTTGTTGAGCCAAAAACGATCTTCGGTGAAACCGTCTGATATCAAAAAGGGAGAAACGCCCCGCGAAGCGTTCGCCCGCTGGATGGTTTCGAAGAACAATCCCCGGTTTCGCCTAGACCATTGCCAACCGGTTCTGGAAACAGGCCTTTGGACGCGGACAGATTGAACCCGTCGATGACATGATGGACAGTACCGTCGCAGAAAACCCCGAACTGATGAAGTATCTCGAATCTGAGATGAAACGACTCAACTTCGACATGAAAGAATACCTGCGAATTCTGTACAATACGAAAACCTATCAGCGGCAGGCCTCCACAGAAGACGTACCGCTCAGCGAGTACTATCACTTCCCCGGCCCGGTACTGCGTCGGATGACTGCAGAGCAGGCCTGGGATTCCTTCCTGACCCTGGCTGTCGTTAAACCGGAAGAATACCGCGAACTGCCTGCGGAAATGGAAACGGAAATCATTTCTGTCGATCTGAATAAGGCTTCTGCCCGGGAAGTCCTCGACGCAGATGAACAGAAACGGGAAGAGATTGACCGCACCCGTTACAAACGGGAAAAGAAGTACAAGTACAAAGGTCAGTTGCTGGCACGGGCCTCGGAGCTGCCGTCCCCCGTTTCTCCCAGCCACTTCCTGCGTACGTTCGGTCAGTCGGATCGCGAACTGATTTCAGCCTCCTCCGATGGCGGTTCGGTACCACAAGTCCTGTTCATGTTCAACGGTCCCGTGACCCACATGATGCTCGAAAAAGGCTCTACGATTTACAACAACGTAATTGAGTCCAAATCGCTCAAGGAAGGGATCGAAGTCGTCTTCATGACGATTCTGAATCGTTACCCCGACAGCGATGAACTCAAACTCGCGATGGAGGAAATCGAAACCAACGGCGCCGCCGGTTACGGAAACGTGATCTGGGCACTCGTGAATACTCGCGAGTTCCTGTTCATTCAATAAAAACTTCAGCCGCGCCAGCACAGCCTGGTGCGGCTTTGACTCAATACAAAATCAAATTTTAATTAAATCAAAGGCATACTTATGCGAGACTTACTCTCAAAACTGGATGGACAGGGACGTCGGCAGTTTCTTGAATACGCGGCCAAATCCGCACTGGGAGTCAGCGTTCTTCCGGTGTTCAATAACATGGTGGAAGCAGCTCCTGCGAAAAAAAAGGTGACAAGACTCAGGGTAAAGGTGGCAAAGCCAAACGCCTGATCTATCTCTATATGGCTGGTGCCATGACTCACCTGGACACATTCGACCTCAAACCAGGTCATGCGAACCAGGGCGAAACCAAGGGGATTAAAACCAGCGTCCCCGGTGCCCAGATCAGTGAGCATCTTCCCACACTGGCAGAAGAGTTTGACAAGATGGCAGTCATCAATTCCATGTATACCGAAACCGGAGCTCATGGCCCTGGGGAATATATGATGCGGACCAGCTACAAAGAAATCGCATCGACCCGGCACCCCTCCATGGGTCCCTGGATTCAGAAGTTTCAAAGGACGCCAAAACAACAACCTCCCCGATACCGTTCTCATCAGTGCTCCAGCCCGACACCCGAGTGCGGGATTCCTGGATCCTTCATTCAGCCCTTTGCCAATTGGTGATCCCAACCGCGGTCTGGAAAACACAAAATCCCCCTCTTACCTGACTGATACTTCCTTTGAAAAACGAATTGATTTGATCAACAAATTTGATAAGAAATTTCAGAAAAAATTCAAAACCAAAGATGTCCTGGCTTACACTGATTTCTACTCACAGGCAACGAGCCTGCTGTCGAGCGAAGAGCTAAAAGCCTTCGACCTGAATGAAGAGAAACCGGAAGATCGGGATAAATACGGGCGCAATGCCTTCGGCCAGGGCTGCATGCTGGCACGACGTCTGGTCGAAAATAATGTACGTTGTGTGGAAGTCAATTTCGGTGGCTGGGATATGCATCGCGATATTTATGAAGATCGTATTCTGCCAACGCGTGCTGGAATTCTCGATAAAGCGCTGGGCAACCTGCTGAAAGATCTGTCGAGTCTGGGGCTCCTGGACGAAACACTCGTAGTTCTCACGACAGAATTTGGGCGTACGCCTGTGATCAATCAAAACGGCGGCCGGGATCACCACCCTGGCGTCTTCTCCGCGGCTTTAATGGGAGGCGGCATTAAAGGAGGTCAGTTCTATGGAAAATCGGATGAAGCAGGCCACAGTGTTGAGGAAGATGGTGTCTTGCCGGCAGACTTCAATGCCACGATTGCCTCAGCATTGAATCTACCTTTGGATAAAGAAATTTTCTCACCTGATGGCCGTCCCTTCAAAGTGGCTCACGATGGCGAAGCAATCACAAAATTACTATAGTTTGATTGATGACCCAACACTTTTAAACGGCTTCCGCACAGGAGGCCGTTTTTTGTATCATACGAATGTAATAGAAATCTTCCGTGATCTCTTCAAAATCACACAAAAATAGTAGCTTCCCAAATTTCCCCTGTCTATTATTGGAGTATTGATTTCCAGTGAATCCCAAATACGTCCTTCCGGATAGATCTGGTTATCTCAGACAGTCAATGAAAATCAAATGACTGCTTGATTCAAGAGTCCCACCAGTTTTGCTCAACATTGATATCTGCGAAAGATCATTCAGATGATGAAAGTCAGCCGTTACTTTTTATTGTTTCCCATGTTGATGAGTCTTGTCTTCTGCAGTTCCTTCGCCAATGCAGGCGATGAATGGCTGCAGTTGAAAGGTAATCCGGAACGCTCAGGAAACGCATCTGACGTGACTTTAAAGATGCCGCTCTCTCTTGCTGCGGCAATCCCCCTGACAGACGGGCTCTATTCATCACCAGTCATCAGTGATGGGAAAGTTTTTGTAGTGGATGGAGCAGGCGTGGTCTTCGCCATTGATGCAACGAGCCACAAAATCGTCTGGAAATTCGCGACACGCGGCGGCTTGGGAAATTGTAATAACGTCGCTTCGCCTGCAATCATTAAAAACTTTCTACATGTCGGAACCACCGCCGGTTACTATTACGTTCTTGATTGTAACAGCGGTCAACTCATCAATGAAATCGATTGTCGTGAACCGATCTTTTCAGCGCCCGTCGTCAATAAAAACCGAGTCTATTTCGCCACGCTCGGTGCACAAGTCTACGCAGTAGAAGCCGACGGTAAAGTCGTTTGGACCTGGGATTTTGTGAAGGAAGTCGTAAAATTTAATGGAAATCGCTGGAGTGGTGCCGACTGGCTCGCACACCGCAAAGACCGGGTCACCTGGCGCGATCACTTTGTCTGTTCACGAGACATCTGCCTGGCCGGAGATACCATTGTCATTCCTGCAGGAGGTCGCACCGTATTTCTGGATGACGCTGGCAAGCAGCCGCTTTTAAGAACGGTAGGTGAAGTCCCCAAATATGCCGGCTCCGAATACCCGGCCACGTTCGGCCAAAGCGCTGATTCCGCTGGCAATGTATTTGTTCAATGGCACAGACGCGACAATGCAGGCCGCGTGGAAATCATGCAACTCGCAGATGACAAAATCAAAGCGGACTTCATCAAGGGAACTCAAACATCGATTCGAGATCCGGGCCTGCTGAGTTTTGCTTCCGTCAGTATTCGCGGAAAGGATGTGTACCGGGTTCGACCGGAACAGGGACTCGGCCTGTGTCGTCACAAAATCGGTGAGGAAAAAACTGACGTTCTCTGTGCTGCCGCTTCGGTTTGCTCACCCGTCTTAACGCGCGAGCATGCTGTCTATGGTGGCCTTGATGGAAAACTTTACGTCGTCCCTCTCAAAGGGGGAGAGGCGTCGACTTTCAAAACAGCCTTCGATGCCCCCATTACAGCTCCCGTCGCAATCGCCAATCATAAGATCTATGTACCCTGCGAAGATGGCTACCTCTATGTCCTGAATGCAGATGGAACCACACCTCAACCTGATGTTACTTTGCCGAAACAGGATTTAGAATTCTGGAAGATTCGCAGTCCACTCACCGGTCCACTCAGTGGTCCCAGGTTTGACTGGTACACCAACTATGGCGACTTTGGCGGAACCAATGCCAACGATCAGGGATTGAAGCCTCCTCTCCGGATGCGCTGGGCACGCCGACTGGAAGGCACTGTCAAACACCTGCCTGTCTGCGGGGGCGGCCGACTCTACACGCATACAGCCGAAGGGCAAATCATTGCTGTCGAGCAAGACACCGGCAGACTGCTTTGGAGACGTTATTGGCCCGACGTTTATCTTTCATTTACGTCACCGCTCTATATTCAAGGAAAACTACTGATCCCGCAAGCCGGTCTCAAAAAATCGCGCATGCGCTGCCTGGACGCAGCTACTGGTAAATTACTCTGGGAAGCCCCCTTTACTGGTTCCCCGAGTTGGAGTCGACAATTTCCACCGGTCGTCCATGACAATATTGCGATCTATGCTTCAGGCTCCGGTGAATACGCGACACAGGGAACCGAAAAGGCATTCACGTTCGGCGGAAAGCCGGCTGTGAAGTCTGACGGACGCGAAGTGATGAGCTGGATCTATTCGAATGATAATCCTTATTACCCCAAAGATCATCGTCCACGTATTTGGGCCTGGGATCTGGATACAGGCAAAGTCGTCTGGGAAAAAGATTTTTCCGAATATGGACGTGGTGGCAATGATTGTGGCATCGCGATTCTCGATGGCAAACTTTTTTACTCGACATTCTTCGGCTATGCTTCCAGCCAGAGAAAACGACGTGGACTCCCCGTCAAAAATAATGGCATCACCGCCTGCCTCGACCCGAAAACAGGTAAGGTCGTCTGGCTGACGAATAAATATTACGTGACATCGAAGTGCACGCTCAGTGCCCGTGATGGCCGCATCTATATTGGTGGTTATAATCGCGCCAACGAAGATACTCAGGACCGGTTCGTATGGTGCCTGGACGCGAAAGATGGATCGTTGGCATGGCAATCAGATGCAGTCACCTCAGCTCTCAATGTTGTTACTGTCGGGAAAGAGTATATTTTTTCAAATGCGTTACGGGGTAAAGGAAATGTCTTTGATCGAGTCACAGGAAAAGTTACCAACAGCATAGGTCATAACTACGCCTGCTGTCGCTTTACTCTTTCCGAACCCTACGTCCTCGGCGCAAACATGGATATGATCGATCTTTCAGATAATGGTAAACTGGTTTCGACAGGACCTGCCATTGATTCACGTGAATGCCTGGGCGCCGTCGTTTCGAACGGACGTATTTTTTATACATCGCAGGCAAGTGGCTTTATCGTCTCACAAACGTTTGGTGAAGAATCGAAAAAACTTCCTGCCATCTGGGAAAGACCCTGATTCTGAATTCGAATCACCAGTTTACAAGAAGATGATTGAGTTAAGAAATAATGAAACTATTAACAGATTCAAACCTGAAACGTCTGATTACAATGATACTTACAGCTTTCTATACCTCAAGCTTCGAAAGAAAAAGTGCCGACTCGTTTGCACTCCCCTTTCGCTCTCACTAAAATTCATCGATACACTGATAGAAGAACCTACCCTGTGAAGTAACCTACCTTTTCTGCGTTTGCAGAAATTTTTCAAGCATTGTTTACCAAGGAGAAATACATGAAGAGACTGCTTACACTCACAGTAGCATTGATGTTCGTTGCAGCCAGCTCACTCAGCTCAGCAGCTGAATTGAAGTCTGGTATCGAAATTGGTGGCCGACCAGGTGCTTATACAGTCAATGACTGTACTGGCCCTAACGCAGGTAAATCACTTTGCTATCGCTGCAGCTACGGCGGACGTCCTGTCGTCAACATTTTTGCCCGCGAAATCGATGGCAATGTCGAAGATCTGATTGCACAGATTGATGCCAAAGTAGGTGCTAACAAAGATCAGAAGATGGCCGCATTCGTCGTGCACTTGACTGACGATGCCGACAAATCCAGCGCAAAACTGAAGAAAGTTGCGGGAGCCAAGAACATCAAAAACACACCTTTGACAAACTTTGAAGGTGAAGCAGGACCATCGTCCTACAAAATTTCCAAAGATGCCGACGTCACTGTTTTGATGTGGGTCAAAGGAAAAGTGAAAGTCAATCATTCTTTCAAGAAGAATGAACTGTCCAAAGACAGTATCAAGAAAGTCGTTAAAGATACTTCAAAAATTTTGAACTAACGATTTCCTGACATAATTCCGAAGATTCGTAGACCCCGCTTTCCTGAACTGGTTAGCGGGGTTTATGCGTCCCGCTGCAATCAACAAATCTGATATCCACAATTGCTAAAGGGGTTTCAATGTATCACCGTGAAAAGTCCATTCGATTTCATCACTCTCTGGTACTGGTATTCTTCATCAATTTGATTCTGTGCCCACAACTGGCTACCGCGGGTAAATCAAACAGCCTCATGGATATCTCAACAGATGGAAAACTCCTTGCCTGTTCCAACCGGGACAGCAACTCCGTCACAATTGTTGATTTGGATTCCAACAAAAAGTTGAGCGAAACCAAAGTCGGCAAACATCCCGAAGGAGTTACGTTTCTCGGTAACTCTCACACTGTGGCAACCGCCGTCTATGATGATGACCTCGTCGTTTTTCTCGACGGGGATACTGGCAAGCAAATCGGCCAGACCGAAGTTTTTGACGAACCGTACGGCATTGTCTCCACGAATGACGGCGCCAAAGTCTTCGTCACCCTCGATTATCCGGGACGGATTGTCGAAATCGATACTGCCTCTCAAAAAATAGTTCGCGAATTTTCGACAGGCAAACATCTGAGGGGTATCGCGATTTCCAGTGATGATCAAAATCTCTTTACCACCGAATATTACACAGCACTTGTCCGCAATATTGATATAAAAAGTGGTCGCACGATTGATCAGTGGCCCGCTGGAAGTGCTGACAATCTCGCGCGTCAAATTACTCTGCATCCCCATCGTCCGAAAGCTTACCTGCCTCATATTCGGTCGAGAATTACAGTCGCTCACGGTGCCGGTTCCATTTTTCCGATTGTTTCGATTGTCGATACAAATTCAACTGAAGCAAAACGTCGAAAAAAGATCCCCATGGATTCCTTCAGGGGTGCCCGCGTGACTTCCAATCCCTGGGATACAGCGATCACACCTGACGGAAAAACATTCTTCGTAATCTTCGCCGGAACTGATGACATGTTTGTCTGCAATGTCATCGACGATGACTACCGCGAACTCACATTCCGTTCCTCGCTCAATCTGGGACACAACCCGCGTGCAGTTCGCGTCTCGCCCGACGGAAACACGGTTTATGTTTACAATGCACTCGACTTCGAAGTGGTCGCATATGGCATTCACATCAATCGTCGTCGCGCAACGATTAAGGTCACAGAAAACCCACTGGGAGAAGAAATCCTCTTAGGAAAAATACTCTTCTATACAGCACTCCAACCCATGTCGAGTCGTCTCTGGATTTCCTGCGCAAGCTGTCATCCTGATGGACAACCCGATGGTAAAACCTGGCACAACCCGGAAGGTCTCAGAAATACACAATCCCTGGCTGGTATGGCCTGGACACATCCTATTCACTGGTCTGCTGACCGCGACGAAGTCCAGGATTTTGAACACACAATCAGAGGGCCTCTCATGCAGGGAAAAGGTCTGGTGAAAGGAAAAATCAACCCTTCACTGAAAGCACCGAACAAAGGACTCTCGCGAGCCCTCGATGCAATGGCGGCTTACTCAAACACTCACACGTTCTCATTAAGCCCGCATGCGAAAAAAGGACTCAGCCCGGAAGCCAAACGCGGACAAAAACTCTTTTTCTCAAAACAAACCCAATGTGCCAAGTGTCATAGCGGACCGTTCCTCACCGATTCATCCCCAAAGGGAGAAATCATTCGACACAACGTCGGAACAGCCGTTGATAACCCTGGTGAAAAAATGGGGCCCGCATATGACACGCCCACTCTGCTTGGCTTATATCGAACGGCCCCTTATCTACACCACGGTAAAGCCCAGAGTCTGGAAGAAGTATTGACCAGATATAACCACAATGACCAGCATGGAAAAACAAGTCAATTGTCGAAACAGGAAATATCCGACCTCGTCGAGTTCCTGAAGGCGCTTCCCTATGAAGACCCCGTCCCTGAAGCAAAAGCCGCCGGTCTTGTTAAAATATCGAAGTAACGATCCACCCACATCATCAACATCCAGGAATTACCTTCATCATGCCTGTCAAAAATATCTGCTTTTTAATTTCTGTCCTGTTATTCCCTGTGCTGATACTCAATGGATGTAATCAGGAAACACCTTCAAAGTCAACGGAATCCAAAAATGAAACGAAACCAGAAGAATTTCTGGAACCCATTCCCAAAAAACAGTCTGCCATTCCCAACGCGCAAACTTTTGAAAAAGAGGGCATAACAGCAGAAATCGCCAACTGGGACGAAACACAAGCATTCATCGCAAAACAAAAAGGAAAAATCGTTGTCGTCGACCTCTGGTCCACCTGGTGTGAACCCTGTCTTCGTGAATTTCCACACCTGGTGGAATTACAGAAAAAATACCCGGAAAAAGTGGTCTGTGTTTCTTTTAATGTAAACTACGATGGCAGCAAGAATTCTCCGCCTGAATCAAACAGTGAAGAACTCATGGAATTCTACTCCAAACAAAAGGCAAATATCGTCAACATCATTTCCAGTACACCTGATGAAAAAATCTATGAGCGCCTCAATCTGGCAGCAATTCCCGCTACCTACGTTTACGGACCTGATGGCACGTTGAAAAAACGCTTCGACAATGAAAAGCAGGAATACGGTAAGGAAGGTTTCACCTACGAAAAACACATCGTTTCCCTGATTAATGAAATGCTGCAGAAACCATCACAATAAAATTTGCTAATATCGGGAAACGAACTGAATTTCGAACGTCCTATACTTTAGTCAAATCAGGCAAAGAGATCATACATGATCTCACCATGCACATCAGTTAAACGAAAATCTCGACCCGCAAACTGATACGTCAGTTTTTTATGATCAAGTCCCAGCAAGTGTAAGATGCTGGCATGCAAGTCATGAATGTGAACCTTATTCTTGACGGCATAGTAACCATAATCATCCGTTGCACCATACTGCAACCCGCCTTTCACCCCACCGCCGGCCATCCACATCGTATAACCCTGAGGATTATGATCCCGACCGTTTTCTCCCTGGCTTACAGGAGTTCTGCCAAATTCTCCCCCCCAAAGCACAAGCGTATCCTCCAGCAAACCACGTAATTTTAAATCTTTTAATAAAGCGGCAATCGGTTGATCGACTTCCATTGCATTACGCGGAAGTGCCGTTTTCAGGCCTGAGTGCTGATCCCATTTATAACTATGAGTGATTTGAACAAAGCGTACCCCCCGCTCTGCAAAACGGCGTGCCATCAGACACTGGCGTCCAAAGTTCTTTGTCACTTCATTATCCAGGCCATACATCTTCTGAGTCGTCTCAGATTCGTCACTGATGTCCTGCAACTCAGGAGCCGCAGTCTGCATCCGGTATGCCAGTTCGAAAGAATTGATGCGTCCCTCAAGTGCACTGTCGGGGCCGGATTTTGTTAATTGCTCCCGATTCATCTGCTGCAGAAAATTCAGTTCCCTGCGTTGAATTGATAAGGGAATGCCGCTCTTGTTGCTGATGAAGGGAATCACCGCGCGGTCAGCCGGAATACTCGCATTACCGATCGGCGTTCCCTGATAGTCCGCTGGTAGAAAAGAAGAACTGTAGGCATTCACCCCACCATGAGTGAGCGTTGGACATACCGTAATAAACCCTGGCAAGTCCTGATTTTCCGATCCCAGACCATAGGTAATCCAGGATCCCATGCTGGGACGCACAAAAGTATCACTGCCCGTATGCAATTCTAACAGTGCGCCGCCATGACGTGAGTTGGAACCATGCATCGAATTGATGATACACATGTCATCAACACAACCGGCGACATGGGGAAATACTTCACTTACCCACGCGCCACTCTCTCCATGCTGCTTGAACGTCCAGGGAGAACCCAGCAGGTTACCAGTCGCAGCCGAGAACACACGCGGTTTATCGAACGGAAGCGGCTTGCCACTATCTTTCTGCAACTGCGGTTTATAATCAAATGTGTCCATATGAGAAGGGCCGCCGTGCATAAACAGAAAAATGACACGTTTTGCCTTTGGTGTGAAATGGGCCTTTTGAACTAACTTTTGTTGCGCAGCACGCCCCTCGCTCCCCAGTAAAGCTGCCAGCGCCAGGCTACCAAATCCTGCAGAACTTTTCTGAAGCATCTCGCGCCTTGTCATTGATGCAGATCGACTGTGTCTATTCATAGGAATCCCAATTTCAAACCGACTATTAAATAACGTATCAGAAAATCAGCCGTTAATTCACAAACAGAAACTCATTACTGGCAATCAAAACGCGGCACAAGCTCTGCCAGGTCCGTCGTTTTTTTTCCTCTTCAGATATCTTCAATGGTTTCAAATCCAGCCTGTACTGATTGATGTAATTAATCGCCTGCTTTTTTTCCATCACAGTCGCAGGACGACTGAATATTCGCTCATAAATACGATTCACTTTGGCAGGCTCATCTAAATGGGCCTCATGAATGATTTCGTTTGCAAAGTCTTTTGTGTGTTGCATGATAAAATCACTATTCATCATAAATAATGCCTGTGGTGCCACTGTCGTATGTGTGCGGTCTCCGGAAAGAACACTGGGATCAGCAAAATCAAATGCTTGCAGAACTTCATACAATGCACTTCGCACGATCGGTAAATAAACGGACCGTCGATTCGTTCGGTAAACCACAGGATCGACATTTCTGGTGCTTGTCACATATTTTCGGTTCTCAACATTTAATAACGATCCACCCATTTCATAATCCAGTTTCCCACAGACGGCAAGAATCGAATCCCGAATCGCTTCCGCTTCCAGACGCCTGCGATTCATTCGCCAGAGCAATCGATTTTCAGGGTCGATTGCTGCCATCTTCGGGTCATATCTTGTACTCATCTGATAGGTCGAAGAGAGCATGATCAATCGATGCATCGATTTAATGGACCACTTTTTTTCGACAAATTGTACGGCCAACCAATCCAACAATTCTGGATGCGTAGGGCGTTCACCGAGTTTTCCAAAATTATCAGGCGTTCTGACAAGCCCCTTTCCAAAATGCCAGCGCCAGATTCGATTGGCCATCACACGTGCCGTCAATGGATGCTTACCGCTGGTTAACCATTGTGCCAACTTGAGGCGTCCACTTTGTTGATCATCTATCGGTGTTTGATCTTCGCCCTCAATGATTCTCAGAAACTGTCGGGGCACTTCTTTTCCGAGCGTGAAGTGGCTACCCCGCAGGTGTACTTTAATGTTTTCCGGCTTTTGCTCGGAAACCGCCATTGCTGTTGGATATTTTGGCAATGCTTTTTCCAGATTTTTCTTCGCTTTTCTTTGTTCGGTTAATAAAGTCTGAATTTCTTTTTTGTAATGTTTTTCGTGATCTTCGGGTATTGCAAAGGGACCTTCAGGGTCAGTGAGTACCGTACGAATGGCTTCGCGCTCAGCATCGGCCAGAGAAGTCTCTTTTTTTCCTGCTTCACTTTTTTGAAGTGCCTGCCAGTCTTTTTCAACGTCTGCAAATAATTCTCCATATAGCTGAGCGGCTTTTGTCAATCGTTGTTTCAGAGGCAGATCATTTAGAATTTGAAACCGTTGATAATGAGTGCTCAGATTTTCTGGAGCTTTTCCTGTCCGCACGATTTGATTCCAGGCAAAAAAGGGAGACGATTTGCTCGAAGAATCTTTCATCAGATAATCAGCCCACTGCATCGTAATACTGTCAATGAGCTTCGCCTGGGGAGGCGTCACATCGGCAATCAAATATCGCTTTTCCTCAGCAACTTTGCGAGGTTGTGAGACCAGAATCTTATCGATATGCGGAAAGGGAATCTTGCTTACAAAACGCACCTTGTTTTTACCCTGCCGGAACTGAAAGAGACCTTCAATTTTCCACTGTTGAGACTTCGGGAACCAGCTTCCCGTCACTTCACCAGCCGCAGCATCTTTAACCAGTTGTTCATTGAGAAATAATTGAATCGGTCGTTTCGTGGCTGCGGCATAACGGATTTCAAATTGATATAAGCCACTTTGAGGTAATTCAATTTCGTATTCCGCTACATTAGGTAATGTTCCATTGTTATAGATAACACCAATTCCCTCACCATACCCGGTAAAAGACTTCTTGACGTTACCCGTCTGATATTCTTCAGCTTCAATAATGACTGCAGAATGCGATAAATAAGCTTGAGGATCATCGCCGATGGGTTGCGTTGTCTTCAATAATTGATCAGCGTGTTTTTTGATCTCAGCAGCCAATAAGTAATCAGAAACCCGTTTTCGTTCTTCAAGCAGTAATTGCTCATCCGCTTTTTTCACAACAGATTGGATCTGCGCTTCCACATCAGCAATCTGTTTTTGTTGCTGTTCCAGTACTATAATCTCACTCGGACTTGCCAGAGTTCGTTCCTGCCAGCGCGCTACAACCTTGAAGTTTTCCATGGTCCTGGTACTTTTGAAAATTCCAGCCAGAGAATAATAATCTTCAATCGGAATTGGATCAAATTTATGCGAATGGCAACGGGCACAACCTAAAGTGAGCCCCATGAATGTACGGCCGACTGTATCCAGTTGCTCGTCGATAATATCCATCTGCATTTTGGTTTGATCATCTTCTGCCAGCATCTTGGCGCCGATCGAAAGAAAACCGGTCGCCGTGATTTTTTCGATCCGACTTTCATCTACGGCTTGCTCAGCCAGGATATCACCCGCCAGTTGCTCCTGTAAGAACTGATTGAAGGGTTTATCTTTGTTAAAAGCGGCGATCACATAATCGCGATATCGAAAAGCACTTGCATACGCCAGATTTTCATCGAGACCATTCGAATCTGCATACCGCGCCACATCCAGCCAATGACGTCCCCAGCGTTCCCCATACCGGGGTGATGCCAGCAATCGATCAACCACTTTTGCAAAAGCGTCTGGCGATTGATCGTTGAGAAACTGCTCGACTTCGTTGCGCGTCGGCGGTAATCCAATCAAATCAAAAGTGGCACGCCGAATTAATGTTTCCTTATCCGCAAGCGGAGCGGGAACCCCTTTTGCTTTTTCTAATTTTGACAGAACAAACGCATCCAAGGGACTTTTTACCCATGCCGCAGTTTTCACTTTGGGAAGTTCTGGCTTCTGTGGAAGCTGAAACGCCCAGAATTCTTTTTCTCTCTGACTGAAAAGTGGTCCGTCAGGTTGAGTGGCAGCAGACTCGACAATCGGTTTTGAATTCGGCCAATAACTTCCCAGTCGAATCCACTCGGTTAAATCATTGATTTCCTTTTGAGAGAGCTTTTCTTTCGGCGGCATATGTACCTGGCCGCTATGGTTGACTGCACTAATCAAAAAGCTTGCTTTGGGCTTTCCTGGTACCATCGCAGGACCCCGATCTCCCCCCTTCAGTAATCCAGACAGGGAATCAACTCGTAAACCACTCTCGGCTGAATCTTCGCTGTGACAGTCATAACATCGATTAATCAACAAAGGACGGATTCGTTTTTCGAAGAACTCCCCCTTCTTCAAATCATTGGCTTCAGCCTGCAATTGACTGCAGACAGGCAAGATCAGCAATAGAACGAATCCAAAAGCGACTGGAACGATAAGTTTCATTACGAAGGATCCAAGAGCTTTCTATTTGAGTGCAGGAAAACTTGAGGGAGTCTTTTATCTTACTGTCAGGAAGGTTCTCGGGTCTGCTATCAATGTCCCAACACATGATTATATATTATATACAATACGATTCGAGACACAAAATCAACGTTATATTCAACATTCGGAACTCTTTTTTCATAATTAATAAGCGCGTCAGGAAAACATCACAGCCGGTTCCCCACCAGTATGTGTCTGGCGTCTGATTTTTGAGACGATCGGCATCGGCAAAGAGAACTTTCCCGAACTCAGCACGGAATTCTTCGAAACAAACCAGATCACAGGGTATCTCGAATTCAAATGTTACAGCATATAACCGGCCACGTCTTTGCTGGTTTTCAGAATTCGTTTCCAACGCGCTCGATCATCATTCCAAAACGGTGCATACAGAGTTTCCCATAGTAGAGGGAACCTGGACTTCATCTCAACAAAGCACCGCAGCCATTCCACTAGCGTTGTACAGCCCCATGTTCTGAATGAAGTTGCTCGACGACAAAATCCATCAACTGCTGCGCTTCTCCAGAAGTAAGCGTATGTGTTTGATCGCGGAATAACATTCGAATCGTCAGACTCTGGCATCCACGCCGACACTTTCACCAACGAATGTTCCGACGCAAATCACGCTTTCCAGCTCAGGTCGCAACTCCACAGGCGATTCATTTTCCTTGCGAGACTCAGCAACCAGATTCTCAACAGCAGATTGAAAAGCGTTTTCCAACGAATGTTCGATTTCAGCATACTTTAAATCAATGGGAACCACAATCGAGATATCGCGGGCCACCACCTGGGTACGCGCCAATCCAGTAAACATCTTCGCCGACGATTTCACATTGATCAGAGCAGAGATATCCAATTCGAATCCATAAAGAGGAACCCGGGCGCGATCCTTGATTCCCAGTGCATTCAAATCAACTCGACCAATGGCTCCAATGCGTTGATCGCCATGCTTGATAACAGCAAATTCTTCACTGCGGTAACCATCGGCGGCAGAATCGCTTTCAAAGCGGATCCCGTCAACGCTCGTGTGAGCAAGTAAATTCTGTATCTGCCCCTTTGCCCGCAAAAAATCGATCTCTTTTTCAGATGCGACCCAGGCAGCATCATTGGCAAGACCACCGACGACACCACCGATCATCCAGCGTTCATCGATCTCGTCAGCATTTTGCCGGAACGTTCGATCCACTTCGAAAAATCGAAAGCTGCTGGCACCGCGCCGCGCGTTCCGCTCGGCAACTTCAATCAGACTTCCTACCAGACTCTGACGCAGTGTCGTCATCTCTTTCGAAATCGGGTTCTGAACCTGAATCGGTTCTCCCGGCCACTGACTGAAAGAGAGCCTGTCTGTTCGGTCGTCAGTGGAGGAGTTCGACATTCCAGAAAACCATTACAACTCAGGAACTCCGCAACCTTGCTTCTCAACACATCGGTATCGGCAACACGACCTTTCGTGGTAGTCGCCACCATCGGATTCATCTCAATGCTGTCATACCGCAACAGCCGCGCGACATCTTCGGCCAGCACCACTTCATTATTCACATCCACGCGCCATGTCGGAACCGAAATCGTCAGATTTTCATCATGAGTCATTTCCAGTTTCGAAAGACAGTCTGTGATCTGATCGTTACTGATTTCAGTACCCAATATTTTAGAAAGCCGACCGGAATCTAAAGTGAACTGTGTCTGCCCGTTTGACCTTGGGATAACAGTCGGTCACATCAGAAACAGGTTTAGCCGCCGAAAGTTCCGGATCCTGCAGCAACTCCGCAGCACGGTTAAATGCACCACTCAACATGTCGTTCGGATCGGTTCCCCGTTCGAATCGATAGGAAGAATCGGTACTGATGCGAAGTTTTCGGGACGAAGTACGAATACAGACCGGATCAAAACAGGCTGACTCCAGCAAGAACCCGTTTCGACTCCGCCGTGGTCTGGGAATTCCAGCCTCCCATGATGCCCGCCAGCGCGATCGGCTTCTCTGCATCGGCAATCACCAATGGTTCCTGCACGCCATCGACTTCGGATTCATCCAGCAGTTTCAGTGTTTCCGACTTCAGCAATCCGCCGCACTTCAATCTTGATTCCCTTTCAGGAATCGAAATCGAAAGCGTGTAAAGGCTGCCCCCATTCCAGCATTACAAAGTTGGTAATATCAACCACGTTATTAATGGCACGCAAACCCGCCGTCTGCAAACGGCTCTGATCCAGTGCGGCGAACTGCGCACCTGCACGCCATCAAACACCTGGCAGGCATACCGCGAGCAGAGTGAATCGTCGGCAATCTCAACAGTCACCGCATTTCCCACGTCCCGCGAACTCAATCACACGGGAACTGGGATATTTCAGTTCCATGTCCAGCACGGCTGCCACTTCACGGGCAACACCGATCATCCCCAGACAATCAGGCGGATTCGGCAGGACCGAGACTTCCACCAGTGATTCTTGAATCGGTGCGACATCAGGCAGACTTGCTCCCAGCGTCGCTTCGTCTTCGAAATACCTGCAACCCGGTCGATTTGGCAATCAGCCCCATTTCACCATCCAGGCAAATCATACCTTCTGAAAGAATCCCTTTGAACTTGCCTTCGGCAATCAGAGCACCGCTGGGCAGTTTCGTCCCGGCAACGCCACGGGAACTCCCCAGCCCACTTCCACAGGATGCGCGGTCGCACAGACGATGGTAATCAACTTGCCTTTTTCAATTTCAACCTGGCATTCAGCAACAGATTATCGGCACCAGCCATCGGCTTCTTTTCCCGTATAAAACCAATCGGATCGGCGCCAGTGCTTGGCGACAAATCGTCTTCTTCGACTTCCAGTCCGACCGTCATGAAGGCATCGAGCAGTTCGCTCTCTTTGCAATCCGAACCCAGATAATCGCAACCAACCAGTATTTATTTGCATCGTACTCTCTCTATGCCAGAAATATTCGTCATCAGCTCATCATCAGAAAAAATTCATTAAAACTGACGCAAAAACGCTTCTTCATTTTCGTACATCAGCCTGATATCACTAATCCCGTGTCGAATCATCGCCATCCGGTCAATGCCCAGGCCGAATGCAAAGCCCTGCCACTTTTCCGGATCCACACCACCGGCTTCCAGCACTTCAGGACGAATCATACCAGCCCCCAGAATTTCCAGCCAGCTTCCCGTTAAACATGACATCCACTTCCGCTCGGTGTCGTAAAGGGAAAATAGCTCCGGACGAAAACGAAGTTGAACATCATCGCCAAACAGGGCAGCTGGCCACCTGATACAGCACCCATTTCAAATCAGCAAAACTGATATTCTGATCGATGGCAATCACGTCCAACTGATGAAAGATCGGAAAATGGGAGGCATCAATCTCATCGCGTCGATAGCAACGTCCCGAAGTCATCGCCCGCAAAGGAGGAGGTCCGAATTTCTTCATCGCCCGCGTCTGAAATGCAGAAGTATGCGTCCGTAACACATTCCCTGCCGTTGTATAAAACGAATCGTGCATATCACGCGCGGGATGCCAGTCCGGTGTATTCAATGCATCAAAGTTATAGAATTCCGATTCGACTTCAGGATAATCATCGTAACGAAAACCAAGACCGAGTAGAATTGATTTCACTTCGTCCATCGTCGCTGACAGTGGATGACGATGTCCCGGCAATGCCCGCACACCGGGAAGTGTCACGTCAATGGCGTCAATATCGGGACCCGACTTTTCACTTTCTTCCAACTGCGATTTTTTTCTCTAGCCAGCGCCGTCTGGATACTCTGCTTTATAGCGTTCAGCGTTTTTCCAAACTCGCGTTTTTCCTCAGGAGATAAGGACTTCAACTGTTGCTGCAGGGATTTCAGTTTCCCCTTTTTCCCGAGGTATTGACCCGCACTTCATCCAACTCCGAAAGAGATTGTGCAGCCGCGATGCTTTCCATAGCGGCTTCGGACCAGCAGCGTCATTATTGATCAGACATTGTGATTCTTCAGATAATTGGATTCTGTGTGTTTGCATTTCGGTGCATTTACTGACCACTAACTCGCTCATATCTCATGAGTAGACAACGAGTTGCGCGCAAAATCCGCACTAAGACGAGGATTGTAACTATTCCGACAATATTCTGCAACCACCCTGAAATGGAAGGGGTTTTTGATTCATCGGAAGTCTCAACTACAACAGTACTTAACATCGACAACTCCAACCAGGTCACTTGCAACGATCAATATCCAAATAACGGCACGAAAAAAAGCTTGTTGCAATTTGAAATGTATCCGCATTTTCTTTCGCCACTTTTTTTTTAATTTCAACGTCATTATCTACTCGAAATGTTTTCGATCTACTCTTGACCATTTCAACGCATTGCAAACCCCAACAATCTCTCCCGTTTTTCACTTCGCAAAAGGACATTCCTGACACCGTTCCAAAATTTCCCTGATTGCTCTTGATGCAGTGTCGTGAGCAGCGAGCTGATTGATTTTGCATAGGAAATATGAGGTGCACCTGTTATATTCCAGCACTACGAAAATCATGTTTTTTTTCACGATTAAAAAAAATCTCTAAAGTTAAAATTGACGATTTGAGCACCACTTTCCTTCCACCTTTTGAGCACTTTCACGTATGCACCACCAGCACGACTAAAAAAGAATCGGTACAAAAAATTGTACACATGTTAAAAAACCCCCTCACACGGTTCATTTTAATCGTCTGCAAGCAGAAAAGTATACCTTGAAAGAGCAGAAACCAAACACTCTGTCAAACAGGATCAACCAACGCTTCATAATTTACTCTCCCTAGGGAAAGAACAGGAATCAGAAAACTGACAAAATTAGGTTACCGCATCTGTATTATAATCGAATCATTATGGTCTGGATCAAATGACATGCAGTGACACCATTCTCCACCGATCCGGATCCAAGGAGCTCAGATGAAAATCCGGCAGTAGTTCCACACGCTATTAATGTTGTCTTCGTTGCATTCTGCATAAAAAAAGGAAACTACGCACAAAATTATCCTCGCCTTTTTCCCCCCACTTCCCAACAAGAATCGCGCCCAGCACCGTGTGGAACGTTATCAATAATGGAACATAACAGACGAACGGAACTGATTTAAAACAGCCGCAAATATACGGGGAGGAATCATCCATGGAGCGCAAGAAAATTCCCATGGAACACCGCCGCCTTGATCACAGCGAAGTCTTCCTGCTTCTCTGAACCAGGTCGCCAAAGCATAAGCCAGCGAACGCATTCGTGAAGGCATTATCGGAGCCGCTGGTCGTGCGTATAGCAACCCAATACTCATTTTTGCCGCAGAACAAAATGCCGAAATCGTCACCATCGCCGAGATCGATTCCGCCTGTCTGGGAAACAACACCGTCGAAACGGTTACGAAATTGCAGGGCAAACAGCCCCAGGTAGTTACACAGGAATTGCGCCAACTGATCGACGACCAACAGTCTCGACGTCATCGTCGTCGGCACTCCGATCACTGGCACGCCATCCCCACCGTTCCAGGCCTGTCAGGCCGGCAAAGACGTCTACGTCGAAAAACCCGACGCCCACAACATCGTCGAAGGACAACGCATGGTCGCCGCATGAAAAAACACAAACGCATCGTGCAGATCGGCTCGCAACATCGTTCCACCGAGCGTATGAAGTCGGCTCTGACTACATCCGCGAAGCGCTCTCGGCCGCTGCCTCGTTGCCAAGGCCTGGGAAAGCTCACGGCAGGGCGATTTGCCGTAACCCGCCTGATGGCACACCTCCCGCCACCGTCGATTATGACATGTGGCTCGGCCCGGCGCCAAAACGCCCCTTCAACACAATCGCTTCCATGACCGCAAGCGCTGGTTCCACGACTACGGCACCGGGCGACCTTGGCAACGACGGCGTTCATCGGCTCGACATGGCATTCGCTGCGCTCAACGCCGCCCGTGGCGAGGCAGACGCTGAAGGATTTCAAGATCAAAAATCTCTGCGATGGGCGGCAAATGGTATTTCGACGACATGCAGGAATGGCCCGACACCATGCAGGTTACCTACGAATACCAGAGCAAAACGCCGAAGATTCTGACCTACGAAATGCGCGTCTGGGCTCCCTTATCACTACCATGGGAAAATCGAAGGCGCCGTTCTCTAAGGCGACAAAGGCTACATGGTCATCGGCACCGCCGCTGGGGAGCCTACAGCGAATCGTAGCCGACTCACCAGCCGTCACAGCAGCGACGCCACTCCCCATGTGGACAGAACTTCCTGGATTGCATCAAAACCCGCCACAAACCGCTCTGCGATCTGGAAACGGTGGGCCACCCCGCTTCCGTCCTCCGCCACGCCGGAAATATCGCGTGGCGCAAGGGTCGGCCGCACAATCACCATGGACCCGGAAACAGAAACCTTCGTAAACGACAACGAAGCCAACAACCTGAGAGGCAGACAAGAATGGCGCAAGCCCTGGGAGTTGCCCGAAGTTTGAATTCCAGTACAACCAATCAAATAATCAAAAACCAAAAGTAGGGGCGAACCCACGTGTTCGCCCGCGGTCGTAGATCAGTCGTTGTGATTTTATATCGTATGGACGATACGCCTGTGTTTCGTTTTAAAATCGAGAACGTTGAATAGCAACGGGAGGACACTTGGGTCCTCCCCTACGTGTTTAGACAGGTCACATCAATTTCGTTCGTGCTTTTCGTACCTTTCGTGGTAGTTATGATCCCAATCAGACATCATATTTGATTGGCGTATGATACGACTAAAAACGAATAATCAGCTCCCAGTACAGAAGTTATCTACGTCGAAAAGGCAACAAAAGAAATCACCACTGAAATCGTCACGGACTGGAGTAACCCTGGAGCTTGGTATTTTTCTTCAATCATCGAGTAAGTTCACTATTAACTACTTTGGAGGTTTAGGCGTCTGCGACTGCCTTAAACATTATCCAACCAAAGTAGGGGCGAACCCACGTGTTCGCCCGCGATCGTAGATCAGTCGTTGAGATTTTATATCGTATGGACGATACGCCTGTGTTTCGTTTTAAAATCGAGAACGTTGAATAGCAACGGGAGGACACTTGGGTCCTCCCCTACGTGTTTAGACAGGTCACATCAATTTCGTTCGTGCTTTTCGTACCTTTCGTGGTTGTAATAATCCCAACAAACTCACGGCTGATGGATGCGCAGCGGGTTTGTCTCCAGAATGATGTCATTGATTCCAGTCTGATTAAAGCCTTTGAAGCCTTCATTGCGTTGCAGGATTTCCATGTGTGAGCCGATCGCGCCCTCCGTGCGGAAGCGGTTGGCCTGTTCTGAGGAAATCAAACCCTCATCCAGTAAAGACTTAATCCGCGTTTCTTCAACCGGCCAGATTTCACCGGCGGTAAACGCCTGCTTCAGATGCGGCAAATCGGTAAACGGCTTCATCGTTGTGACTTCATTTTCGTCCGCCAGTTGCTCGCGGGCTGCGTCAAAATCGAACAGACATTCCAGATGATGCATTCCCGCCTGCAGAAATGCCTCGCCATGCAGACGCACCAGAGACCCACCGTTCCCAGTTCATCCAGTTCGGCCAGAGGTTCATGCGCAAAGTCCTGCGAGACTTCTTCGGGTGACAAATCGACGTCCGCAAAGATGACAACGCTCGTTACCGGGTGTTCTGGGCACTTGGCCGCCCCACCGCTTCCCCTTGCCCGCGTAAAAACGTTCGCGCAGATCAAAGCCCAGCAGTTCGAAGATCGAAATCAAGCGTTGAAAATGCTGACGGCTGGAGCGATAGGTATGGTGGTCATGATTCGCCCAGCCCAGGCCCATCACATCCTGGCGTGCTTTCTGAATCCGGGCCGCTCCGTTTTGTTGCCACAACCACCGCCCGCAGCAAAAAAGAGATCGCAGGTGCGGTCCACTCCCAGATCGGTAATCGCATTTTGATCAACAACTTCGCATGTTCAAACCCGGCAATCTCATCGAAAATAACGATCGCGCAGGCGAAACGCTTCGTTACGATTGAGCAACTCTTCAACTCCGGATCAGCCCCTGGCTGAACGGTATCAATGCGGACAGCGTGTCGTTCAATAACGTGCAACTCAAAGTCATTTTCTTCAAATACCAGCCGCTGCCGCACCGCAGCACCGATCGCGCCTGCAATCGGAATGTTGAGTGAATATTCATGTGCGGCTAAAAAATCAACCACCGATTCCACACGCAGAAAAAGTCGTTCTGTCGTCGATGGGCTGAATTGAATCGGCGGAAAACAGGCAGCCGAATGCTGAAATAATCGAATCGGTAAATCAGCGACGCTCTCATACCCCAATTCGTTCAAGGTCTCTTCCCGTTGACTCGACCAGTTCAATTCCAGATGGTCAACCCAGTCAATCAATCGGGTCCCCGTTTTGGAATGGAGCTCATCAGCAAATTTCCCGAGCAACGGAGACTGTTCCGAAAACGCAACAATTCGTTCATTCAAAAAATCAGCCGTATCCGGAAACCGCTTCCATTCATAAGTTGCAAGTTCTTTATCAGACATAATTTACCCCCTGATAATTGTATTCTTTCATCACAATCTTCTGAGTCAAGTCGTGAATCTATCACTCATACGAAAAAAACCGGCAAAATAGAAACTCAATCAGAAACGACTTATTCCGCGTATATAATAAGAGAGGTCACTCTGCATCTCGTTTCACATCTTTAGTTTCTGTCGGGAGGACCTGAAATGACTCAAACCGTCTTACTGATCGGAGCAGGTAAAATCGGACGAATGATTGCCTCGCTGCTCACCAATTCCGGCGATTACCATCTGCGCATCGCTGACCGCGTCCCCGCTGCATTAGATCGAATACAAAAACGAATTCCAGCCGCAGAAGTTCGCACCCTCAATGCCGACTCGCACGCGGAACTGGTGCAGATGATGCAAGGCTGTACCGCCGTGATCTCGGCATTGAGCTTTCGAGAAAATCCGGGAGTCGCCCGCGCCGCGTTGGAAGCCGGCATCAATTATTATGACCTCACCGAAGACCGCCAGACCACAGCCGCCGTCAAAGAAATTGCCGACGCCGCTGCCGACGGTCAAGTCTTCGTTCCTCAATGTGGTCTGGCTCCCGGTTTCGTCACCATCGTCTCGAAACATGTGATGGAATGGTTCGACGATATCGACAGCGTGCATATGCGCGCGTCGGGCAGGCATTGCCGCAACATCCGACCAACGCACTCTCATATAATCTGACGTGGTCAACCGATGGATTGATCAACGAATATTGTAATCCTTGCGAAGAGATTCACGGCCACCAAATTAAAAACCGGCTTCCGCTGGAAGGGTTGGAACAGTTTACCCTCGACGGCAATGTCTACGAAGCCTTTAACACATCCGGCGGCCTGGGAACACTCTGCGAAACGATGCACGGTCAGGTACGCGAACTGAATTACAAAACGATTCGCTACCCCGGCCACCATATGTTGATGAAATTTCTTCTGCAGGACTTGCGACTGGCAGACCGTCGAGAACTGTTGAAAGATGTGGTGGAAAATGCCATCCCCCATCACGTTTCAGGATGTCGTGATTGTTTTTTGCACAGTCACTGGAAACCGCAACGGACAATTTGTCGAAAAAAGCGACTTGCGAAAACTGTATGCACAGGAAATCAAAGGCGAACAATGGAGTGCCATTCAACTAACAACGGGAGCCGGCATCTGTGGTGTCGTCGATCTGATTCAGCAAAACCAGATTAGCGGCACAGGCTTTCTCAGGCAGGAAGATATCACTTTGATCTGTTTATGCTATCAATCGGTTTGGAAGCTATTTCCAAGTCAGAGAGCCTGCTCTCTGATGAATCGACTCTGATTAAGTGAGTGAAACCATGACGCATCCCATACATGAAGTATTACAGCGCATCGGCGTTCCCGGTCAGCCTTCAGCGGTTGCTGTGGGAAACACCTGGCAGACAGGAGCCGGCGAGCAGTTGACGAAAGTGTCTCCCATTAACGGAGAGACACTGGTCACAATGCACGAAGCAACTCTTGGCGACGTTGGTCTGGCAGTCGATATCGCCAATTAAACGTACGAATTCACCTCGACGGGGTGCGGGGACTTGTCGCCATTTCAGAAATGCACTTTTGGCGATATCGACTGCCAGACCAACGTCGCCAAGAGTTGCTTCGTGCATTGTGACCAGTGTCTCTCCGTTAATGGGAGACACTTTCGTCAACTGCTCGCCGGCTCCTGTCTGCCAGGTGTTTCCCACAGCAACCGCTGAAGGCTGACCGGGAACGCCGATGCGCTGTAATACTTCATGTATGGGATGCGTCATGGTTTCACTCACTTAATCAGAGTCGATTCATCAGAGAGCAGGCTCTCTGACTGGAAATAGCTTCCAAACCGATTGTTAATAAACAGATCAAAGGGGATATCTTCCTGCCTGAGAAAGCCTGTGCCGCTAATCTGGTTTTGCTGAATCAGATCGACGACACCACAGATGCCGGCTCCCGTTGTTAGTTGAATGGCACTCCATTGTTCGCCTTTGATTTCCTGTGCCACAGTTTTCGCAAGTCGCTTTTTTCGACAAATTGTCCGTTGCGGTTTCCAGTGACTGTGCAAAAAACAATCACGACATCCTGAAACGTGATGGGGATGGCATTTTCCATCACATCTTTCAACAGTTCTCGACGGTCTGCCAGTCGCAAGTCCTGCAGAAGAAATTTCATCAACATATGGTGGCCGGGGTAGCGAATCGTTTTGTAATTCAGTTCGCGTACCTGACCGTGCATCGTTTCGCAGAGTGTTCCCAGGCCGCCGGATGTGTTAAAGGCTTCGTAGACATTGCCGTCGAGGGTAAACTGTTCCAGCCCTTCCAGCGGAAGCCGGTTTTTAATTTGGTGGCCGTGAATTTCTTCGCAAGGATTACAATATTCGTTGATCAATCCATCGGTTGACCACGTCAGATTATATGAGAGTGCGTTGGTCGGATGTTGCGGCAATGCGCCGACGCGCATATGCACGCTGTCGATATCGTCGAACCATTCCATCACATGTTTCGAGACGATGGTGACGAAACCGGGAGCCAGACCACATTGAGGAACGAAGACTTGACCGTCGGCAGCGGCGTCGGCAATTTCTTTGACGGCGGCTGTGGTCTGACGGTCTTCGGTGAGGTCATAATAATTGATGCCGGCTTCCAACGCGGCACGGGCGACTCCCGGATTTTTCGAAAAGCTCAATGCCGAGATCACGGCGGTACAGCCTCTGCATCATCTGCACCAGTTCCGCGTGCGAGTCGGCATTGAGGGTGCGAACTTCTGCGGCTGGAATTCGTTTTTGGATTCGATCTAATGCAGCGGGGGACGCGGTCAGCGATGGCAGATGGTAATAATCGCCGGAATTGGTGAGCAGCGAGGCAATCATTCGTCCGACTTTTCCTGCTCCGACCGCAAGACGGTTTGAGTCATTTCAGGTCCTCCTGACAGAAACTAAAGATGTGAAACGAGATGCAGAGTGACCTCTTATTATATACGCGGAATAAGTCGTTTCTGATTGAGTTTCTATTTGTTTTGCCGGTTTTTTTCTCGTATGAGTGATAGATTCACGACTTGACTCAGAAGATTGTGATGAAAGAATACAATCATCAGGGGTAAATTATGTCTGATAAAGAACTTGCAACTTATGAATGGAAGCGGGTTTCCGGATACGGCTGATTTTTTGAATGAACGAATTGTTGCGTTTTCGGAACAGTCTCCGTTGCTCGGGAAATTTGCTGATGAGCTCCATTCCAAAATGGGGACCCGATTGATTGACTGGGTTGACCATCTGGAATTGAACTGGTCGAGTCAACGGGAAGAGACCTTGAACGAATTGGGGTAAGGAGAGCGTCGCCGATTTACCGATTCGATTATTTCAGCATTCGGTTGCCTGTTTTCCGCCGATTCAATTCAGCCCATCGACGACAGAACGACTTTTTCTGCGTGTGGAATCGGTGGTTGATTTTTTAGCCGCACATGAATATTCACTCAACATTCCGATTGCAGGCGCGATCGGTGCTGCGGTGCGGCAGCGGCTGGTATTTGAAGAAAATGACTTTGAGTTGCACGTTATTGAACGACACGCTGTCCGCATTGATACCGTTCAGCCAGAGACTGATCCGGAGTTGAAAGAGTTGCTCAATCATGCTGAAGCGTTTCGCCTGCGCGATCGTTATTTTTCCGATGAGATTGCCGGGTTTGAACATGCGAAGTTGTTGATCAAAAATGCGATTACCGATCTGGGAGTGGACCGCACCTGCGATCTCTTTTTTGCTGCGGAGCGTGGTTATTGGCAACAAAGAAACGGAGCGGCCCGGATTCAGAAAGCACGCCAGGATGTGATGGGCCTGGGCTGGGCGAATCATGACCACCATACCTATCGCTCCAGCCGTCAGCATTTTCAACGCTTGATTTCGATCTTCGAACTGCTGGGCTTTGATCTGCGCGAACGTTTTTACGCGGGCAAGGAAGCAGGGTGGGGCGCTCAAGTGTTGGAACACCCGGTAACAGGCGTTGTCATCTTTGCGGACGTCGATTTGTCACCCGAAGAAGTCTCGCAGGACTTTGCGCATGAACCTCTGGCCGAACTGGATGAACTGGGAACGGTGGGTCTCTGGTGCCGTCTGCATGGCGAGGCATTTCTGCAGGCGGGAATGCATCATCTGGAATGTCTGTTCGATTTTGACGCAGCCCGCGAGCAACTGGCGGACGAAAATGAAGTCACAACGATGAAGCCGTTTACCGATTTGCCGCATCTGAAGCAGGCGTTTACCGCCGGTGAAATCTGGCCGGTTGAAGAAACGCGGATTAAGTCTTTACTGGATGAGGGTTTGATTTCCTCAGAACAGGCCAACCGCTTCCGCACGGAGGGCGCGATCGGCTCACACATGGAAATCCTGCAACGCAATGAAGGCTTCAAAGGCTTTAATCAGACTGGAATCAATGACATCATTCTGGAGACAAACCCGCTGCGCATCCATCAGCCGTGAGTTTGTGGGGATTATTACAACCACGAAAGGTACGAAAAGCACGAACGAAATTGATATGACCTGTCTAAACACGTAGGGGAGGACCCAAGTGTTCCCCCGTTGCTATTCAACGCTCTCGATTTTAAAACGAAAACACAGGCGTATCGTCCATACGATATAAAATCTCAACGACTGATCTACGATCGCGGGCGAACACGTGGGTTCGCCCCTACTTTTGGTTGGATAATGTTTAAGGCAGTCGCAGACGCCTAAACCTCCAAAGTAGTTAATAGTGAACTTACTCGGGATGATTGAAGAAAAATACCAAGCCCAGGGTTACTCCAGTCCGTGACGATTTCAGTGGTGATTTCTTTTGTTGCCTTTTCGACGTAGATAACTTCTGTACTGGGAGCTGATTATTCGTTTTTAGTCGTATCTACGCCAATCAAATATGATGTCTGATTGGGATCATAACTACCACGAAAGGTACGAAAAGCACGAACGAAATTGATGTGACCTGTCTAAACACGTAGGGGAGGACCCAAGTGTCCTCCCGTTGCTATTCAACGTTCTCGATTTTAAAACGAAACACAGGCGTATCGTCCATACGATATAAAATCCGCAACGACTGGATCTACGACCGCGGGCGAACACATTAGGTTCGCCCCTACTTTTGGTTTTTGATTATTTGATTGGTTGTACTGGAATTCAAACTTCGGGCAACTCCCAGGGCTTGCGCCATTCTTGTCTGCCTCTCAGGTTGTTGGCTTCGTTGTCGTTTACGAAGGTTTCTGTTTGGGGGTCGAGGGTGATTGTGCGGCCGACCCTTGCGGCGATGTTGCCGGCGTGGCAGAGGACGGACGCGGGGTGTCCCACCGTTTCCAGATCGCAGATCGGTTTCTGGCGGGTTTTGATGCAGTCTAAAAAGTTCTGTACATGTGGAGTCGCGTCGCTGTTGCCTTTGACTTCTTTGGTGAGTCGGCCACGATTCGTGTAGGCTCGCCAGCGGCGATTGCCGATGACCATGTAGCCTTTGTCTCCATAGAGGGCGGCGCCTTCGGATTCTCCCTGGTATTGATAGGGGGCCCAGACGCGCATTTCGTAGGTCAGAATCTTCGGCGTTTTGCTCGTGTATTCGTAAGTGGCTTGCAGAGTGTCAGGCCATTCCTGCATGTCGTCGAAATACCATTTGCCACCCGTGGCTGAGATTTTTGTGGGTAGCGTGACGGCTTCGTCTCCCTGTGCTTTACAGGCGGCATTGAAGCGCGGCGAATGCCATGTCGAGCCGATGCACGCCGTCGTTACCGAGATCGCCGGTGCCGTAATCGTGGAACCAGCGCCAGCGGCCGTGGAAGCGGTTTTTATTGAAGGGGCGTTTTTTCGCAGGGCCGAGCCACATGTCGTAGTCGACAGTTTTGGGGGGCGTGCCATCGGGTGGGTTTCCGATATTTCCCTGACGCGAACTTTCCCAGGCTTTGGCGACGAGACAACGGCCGAGTGCGCCGGTCTCAATGAATTCCAGAGCCGACTTGATGCGCTCTGTGGAACGATGTTGTGAACCCATCTGTACGATGCGTTTGTGTTTTTTCAGAGCGGCGACCATGCGTTGGCCTTCAACGATGTTGTGGCCGTCTGGTTTTTCGACATAAACGTCTTTCCCTGCCTGACAGGCGAGGATCGTGGGGATGGCGTGCCAATGGTCGGGGGTGCCGACGACGATGGCGTCGAGACTGTTGTCGTCGAGCAGTTTACGAAAGTCCTGAACTACCTGAGGTTTTTTGCCCTGAAGTTTCGTGACCGTTTCGACGGTGTTTCCCAAACGGGCCGAGTCGATCTCGGCGATCGAGACAATTTCGGCATTTTGTTCTGCGGCAAAATGTTTATTCAGCGCCGATGCGCGGCCAGCGGCTCCGATCATGCCCACACGAATGCGTTCGCTGGCGGAGGCTTTGGCGACCTGGTCCAGAGAAACAGAGGCTGTGATCGTGGCGGCGGTGTTCCGTAAAAACTTTCTGCGATCCATGGATGATTCTCTCCGTATATTTGAAACTGTTTTAAATCAATTCCGTTCGTCTGTTAGTTCCATTATAGAGAACGACTTACACGGTGCAAAACGATTCTTGTTGAAATCTCAAAACGGTGCGAGATCGTTTTGTGCATGGTTTGTTTTTTTTATACAGAATGCAACTTTAACATTAATAGCGTGTGGAACTACTGCCGGATTTTCATCTGAACTCCTTGGACCCGGATCGGTTAAAATGGTGTCGCCTTGTCATTTGATCCGGACCATTATGATTCGGTTGCAATACAGATGCGGTAACTGTTTGTCAGTTCTGATTCCTGTTCTTTTCCCTGGGAGAGTAAATTATGAAGCGTTGGTTGATCCTGTTTGGGAGGGTGTTTGGTTTCTCTTTCAAGGTGCCTTTTCTGTTTGCAGACGATTTTCGTGAACAGTGTGAGGTGGTTCAACTCAATCTGTGCGCAGTTTTGTACCGATTCTGGTTTATTCGTGCTGGTGGCATACATGAAAATGCTCAATTGGAGACAGAAAATTGGTGCTCATCGAGAAGTCAAACAGAAGAGTGGTGGCGAAATCGTGAAAAAGCACTTGGTTTTGATAGTGTGAATACTGGCAGGTGCAGAAATATTTCCTATACAAAATCAATCGCTCGCGCGCGCGACGCAGAATCAGGAACTATCGGGAAGGGCGCGACGGTGTCAAGATGTCCTTTGCGAAGTGAAAAACAGGAGGAATGATGAGGTTTGCAATGCGTTGAAATGGTCAAGAGCAGATCGGTTTGATTTCGAGTAGATGACGTTGAGTTAAAAAGAGTGTGGCATCGAAAAATGCGGATACGTTTCAAATTGCAACAAGCATTATTTTGTGCCGCTGTTTTGTGAATGATCGTTGCAATTGACGTGGATGGGTTGTCGATGTTAAGCACTGTTGTAGTTGAGGCTTCCGATGAATCAAAAACCCCTTCCATTTCAGGGTGGTTGCAGAATATTGTCGGAATAGTTACAATCCTCGTCTTAGTGCAGATTTTGCGCGCAACTCGTTGTCAACTCATGAGATATGAGCGAGTTAGTGGTCAATAAAAGCACCGAAAAACAAACACACAGAATCCAATTATCTGAAGAATTACAATGTCTGATCAAAATGACGCGCTGGTCGAAGCCGCTATGGAAAGTATCGCGGCTGCACAATCTCTTTCGGAGTTGGATGAAGTGCGCGTCCAATACCTCGGGAAAAAAGGGAAATTGAAATCCCTGCAGCAACAGTTGAAGTCCTTATCTCCTGAGGAAAAACGCGAGTTTGGAAAAGTGCTTAACAATATAAAGCAGAGTATCCAGACGGCGCTGGCTGAGAAAAAATCGCAGTTGGAAGAAAGTGAAAAGTCGGGTCCCGATATTGACGCCATTGACGTGACACTTCCCGGTGTGCGGGCGCTGCCGGGACATCGTCATCCACTGTCAGCGACGATGGACGAAGTGAAATCAATTTTACTCGGTCTTGGTTTTCGTTACGATGATTATCCTGAAGTCGAATCGGAATTCTATAACTTTGATGCATTGAATACACCGGACTGGCATCCCGCGCGTGATATGCACGATTCGTTTTATACAACGGCAGGGAATGTCTTACGGACGCATACTTCTGCATTTCAGACGCGGGCCATGAAGAAATTCGGACCTCCTCCTTTGCGGGCGATGACTTCGGGACGTTGCTATCGACGCGATGAGATTGATGCCTCACATTTTCCAATCTTTCATCAGTTGGACGTGATTGCCATCGATCAGAATATCAGTTTTGCTGATTTGAAATGGGTGCTGTATCAGGTAGCAAGCGCCCTGTTTGGCGATGATGTTCAACTTCGTTTTCGTCCCAGCTATTTTCCCTTTACGACACCGAGCGCTGAAGTGGATGTCATGTTTAACGGAAGCTGGTTGGAAATTCTGGGCGCTGGTATGATTCGGCCTGAAGTGCTGGAAGCCGGTGGTGTGGATCCGGAAAAGTGGCAGGGGTTCGCATTCGGCCTGGGCATTGACCGGATGGCGATGATTCGACACGGGATTAGTGATATCAGGCTGATGTACGAAAATGAAGAAGCGTTTTTGCGTCAGTTTTAATGAATTTATTCTGATATGAGCTGATACGAAATTTCTGGCATAGAGAGAGTAAGATGTATATAAATACTGGTTGGTTGCGCGATTATCTGGGTTCGGATTGCAAAGAGAGCGAATTACTCGATGCCTTCATGACGGTTGGACTTGAAGTCGAAGAAGAGTTCGATTTGTCGAAAGAACTTGCGCCGATCACGATTGGTTTTGTACGGGAAAAGAAGCCGATAGCAGGCTCTGGTAACTTTGAGTGTCAGGTTGAGATTCAAAAAGGGAAGTTGATTACAATCGTTTGTGCGACCGCCCATCCTGTCGAGGTAGGCTGGGGAATTCCCGTGGCGACTGCGGGGACGAAACTCCCCACCGGTGCACTGATTACCGAAGGAAAGTTTAAAGGGATTCTTTCAGAAGGTATGATTTGCCTGGATGGTGAAATGGGGCTGATCGCCAAAACGACCGGATTGCAGGTATTTCAGGATGAAGCAACGCTCGGTGCAAGTTTACCTGATGTCGCACCTTTTCAAGAATCACTGGTAGATGTTTCCGTCTTGCCGAATCGGCCTGATTGTCTGGGGATGATCGGTGTTGCCCGTGAAGTGGCAGCGGTGCTGGACATGGAACTGAAATATCCCAGTTCACGTGTGATTGCGACATCGCGCGACGTGGGAAATCCTGTGAATGTGGAAATTGCCGATGATTCACTTTGCACGCGGTATGCCTGCCAGGTGTTTGATGGCGTGCAGGTTCGCAGTTCGCCGCACTGGATCACAAGCCGATTACAGGCGGCGGGATTACGTGCCATTAATAACGTTGTTGATATTACCAACTTTGTAATGTTGGAGTGGGGGCAGCCTTTACACGCTTTTGATTTCGATTCGTTAAAGGGGAATCAAATTAATGTGCGGCGGATGCTGAAGTCGGAAACATTGAAACTGCTGGATGAATCCGAAGTGGATGGCGTGCAGGAACCATTGGTGATAGCCGATGCAGAAAAGCCGATCGCGCTGGCGGGAATCATGGGAGGCTGGAATTCCCAAACCACGGCGGGAACGAAACGGGTTCTTTTGGAGTCAGCCTGTTTTGATCCGGTCTGTATTCGTACTTCGTCGCGAAAACTTCGCATCAGTTCCGATTCTTCCTATCGATTTGAACGGGGAACGGATCCGAATGACATGTTGAGTGGTGCATTTAATCGTGCTGCTCAGTTATTGCAGGATCCGGAACTTTCGGCGGCAAAACCTGTTTCTGATGTGACCGACTGCTATCCCAAGGTACGGGAGAGAAGTACTTTTACTTTAGATTCGGGTCGGCTTTCTAAAATATTGGGTACTGAAATCAGTAACGATCAGATCACAGAGTGTCTTTCGAAACTGGAAATGACTCATGATGAAAATCTGACGATTTCGGTTCCGACATGGCGCGTGGATGTGAATAATGAAGTGGTGCTTGCCGAAGATGTCGCGCGGATGTTGCGGTATGACAGCATTGAGATGGTTCCGATGGTGGCGACAACCACGAAAGGTCGTGTTGCCGATACCGATGTGTTGAGAAGCAAGGTTGCGGAGTTCCTGAGTTGTAATGGTTTTCTGGAATGTCGAACTCCTCCACTGACGACCGAGAAAACAGGACTCTCTTTCAGTCAATGGCCGGGAGAACCGATTCAGGTTCAGAACCCGATTTCGAAAGAGATGACGACACTGCGTCAGAGTCTGGTAGGAAGTCTGATTGAAGTTGCCGAGCGGAACGCGCGGCGCGGTGCCAGCAGCTTTCGATTTTTCGAAGTGGATCGAACGTTCCGGCAAAATGCTGACGAGATCGATGAACGCTGGATGATCGGTGGTGTCGTCGGTGGTCTTGCCAATGATGCTGCCTGGGTCGCATCTGAAAAAGAGATCGATTTTTTGCGGGCAAAGGGGCAGATACAGAATTTACTTGCTCACACGAGCGTTGACGGGATCCGCTTTGAAAGCGATTCTGCCGCCGATGGTTACCGCAGTGAAGAATTTGCTGTTATCAAGCATGGCGATCAACGCATTGGAGCCATTGGTCGAGTTGATTTGAATGCACTGGGAATCAAGGATCGCGCCCGGGTTCCTCTTTATGGATTCGAATTGGATATCTCTGCTCTGATCAATGTGAAATCGTCGGCGAAGATGTTTACTGGATTGCCGCGTACCCAGGTGGTGGCCCGCGATATCTCGACTGTGGTTCCCATTGATTTAAAGTATGCTGAAATCGAACATTCGTTGGAAAACGCTTTTCAATCTGCTGTTGAGAATCTGGTTGCTGAGTCTCGCAAGGAAAATGAATCGCCTGTGGAGTTGCGACCTGAGCTGGAAAGCGTGATTTGCGTCGGAACATTCGTTGGTGAAAGTGTCGGCGCTGATGCCAAGAGTCTGACGATTCGAATGTTATTCAGGGATCAAACACATACGCTTACTTCTGGAGAAGCGCAGCAGTTGATGGATTTTGTCGTCGAGCAACTTCATTCAGAACATGGGGCTGTACAACGCTAGTGGAATGGCTGCGGTGCTTTGTTGAGATGAAGTCCAGGTTCCCTCTACTATGGGAAACTCTCTATGCACCGTTTTGGAATGATGATCGAGACGCGTTGGAAACGAATTCTGAAAACCAGCAAAGACGTGGCCGGTTATATGCTGTAACATTTGAATCCGAGATACCCTGTGATCTGGTTTGTTTCGAAGAATTCCGCGCTGAGTTCGGGAAAGTTCTCTTTGCCGATGCCGGATCGTCTCAAAAAATCAGACGCCAGACACATACTGGTGGGGAACCGGCTGCGATGTTTTCCTGACTCGCTTATTAATTGCGAAAAAAGAGTTCCGAATGTTGAATATAACGCTGATTTTGTGTCTCGAATCGTATTGTATATAATATATAATCATGTGTTGGGACATTGTATAGTAGACCCGAGAACCTTCCTGACAGTAAGATAAAAGACTCCCTCAAGTTTTCCTGCACTCAAATAGAAAGCTCTTGGATCCTTCGTAATGAAACTTATCGTTCCAGTCGCTTTTGGATTCGTTCATTGCTGATCTTGCCTGTCTGCAGTCAATTGCAGGCTGAAGCCACCGACTTGAAGAAGGGGGAGTTCTTCGAAAACGAATCCGTCCTTTGTTGATTAATCGATGTTATGACTGTCACAGCGAAGATTCAGCCGAGAGTGGTTTACGAGTTGATTCCCTGTCTGGATTACTGAAGGGGGGAGATCGGGGTCCTGCGATGGTAGCCAGAAAGCCCAAAGCAAGCTTTTTGATTAGTGCAGTCAACCAGAGCGGCCAGGTACATATGCTGCCGAAAGAAAAGTTCTCTCAAAAGGAAATCAATGATTTAACCGAGTGGATTCGACTGGGAAGTTATTGGCCGAATTCGGAAACCGATTGTCGAGTCTGCTGCCACCAACCTCACGGACCACTCTTCAGTCAGAGAGAAAAAAGAATTCTGGGCGTTTCAGCTTCCACAGAAGCCAGAACTTCCCAAAAGTGAAAACTGCGGCATGGGTAAAAAGTCCCTTGGATGCGTTTGTTCTGTCAAAATTAGAAAAAGCAAAAGGGGTTCCCACTACGCTTGCGGATAAGGAAACATTAATTCGGCGTGCCACTTTTGATTTGATTGGATTACTGCCGACGCGCAATGAAGTCGAGCAGTTTCTCAACGATCAATCGCCAGACGCTTTTGCAAAAGTGGCTGATCGATTGCTGGCATCTACCCAGGTATGGGGAACGCTGGGGACGTCATTGCGCTACGGATGTATGGCGGTGATAGCGAGATTCGAATGACCTCGATGCAAATCCGGCGTATGCAAGTGCTTTTCGATATCGCGATTATGTGATCGCCCGCTTTTTAACAAAGATAAACCCTTCAATCAGTTCTTACAGGAGCAACTGGCAGGTGATATCCTGGCAGAGCAAGCCGTAGATGAAAGTCGGATCGAAAAAATCCACCAGGCGACCGGTTTTCCTTCGATCAGCGCCCAAGATGCTGGCAGAAGATGATCAAAAACCAAAAAATGCAAGATGGGATATTATCGACGAGCAACCGGATACAGTCGGCCGTATATTCATGGGGCTCACTTTAAATTGTGCTCGCTTGCCATTCGAATAAATTTGATCCAATTCCGATTGAAGATTATTATTCTCTGGCTGGAATTTTCAAAAGTACCAGGACCATGGAAAACTTCAAGGTACTGTAGTGCCCTGCTGGCAGGAACGAACTTCCCTGGCAAGTCCGAAGTAGAGATTGGAGTACCGGAATATCAACAAACACAGATTGCTGATGTGGAAAGCCGCAGATCCAATCTGTTGTGAAAAAAGCGGATGAGCAATTACGACGTCACAAGAAGAACGAAAACGGAGTTTCCTGATTACTTATTGCGCTGCTGAGATCAAAAAACACGCTGATCACTATTATCGAAGACAACGTAACCCATTGGCGATGATCCTCAAGCTTATTTATCGCATTCTGCAGTCAATATTGAAGCTAAAGAATATCAGACGGGTAACGTCAAGAAGTCCTTTACCGGGAATGGTGAGGGAATAGGTGTTATCTATAACAATGGAACATTACCTAATGTAGCGGAAATACAAAATTGAATTACCTCAAAGTGGCTCTATATCAATTTGGAAATCTATTGGCGCCGTGCCACGAAACGACCGATTCAATTATTTCTCGATGAACAACTGGTTAAAGATGCTGCGGCTGGTGAAGTGACAGGAAGCTGGTTCCTGAAGTCTCAACAGTGGAAAATTGAAGGTCTCTTTCAGTTCCGGCAGGGTAAAAACAAGGTGCGTTTTGCCAGCAAGATTCCCTTTCCGCATATCGATAAGATTCTGATCTCACAACCTCGCAAAGTTGCTGAGAAAAAGCGTGATTTGATTGCCGATGTGACGCCTCCCCAGGCGAAGCTCATTGACAGTATTACGATGCAGTGGGCTGATTATCTGATGAAAGATTCTTCGAGCAAATCGTCTCCCTTGTTTGCCTGGAATCAAATCGTGCGGACAGGAAAAGCTCCAGAAAATCTGAGCACTCATTATCAACGGTTTCAAATTCTAAATGATCTGCCTCTGAAACAACGATTGACAAAAGCCGCTCAGCTATATGGAGAATTATTTGCAGACGTTGAAAAAGACTGGCAGAGCACTTCAAAAAAGTGAAGAGAAAAAAGAGATTTATGGCCGATGCCGACAAGAAGCTTCATTCGTACGATATTCACTAACTTTGAAGGTCCCATTTGCAATACCCGAAGATCACGAAAAACAACAAAAAAGAAATTCAGACTTTATTAACCAAACAAAGAAAAGCGAAGAAAAATCTGGAAAAAGCATTGCCAAAATATCCAACAACAATGGCAGCTTCCGAGCAAAAGCCGGAAAACATTAAAGGGATACACCTGGGGGGTAGCCACTTCACGGTCGGAAAAGAAGGGCCCATAAGTTTCTGGAGAATCATTGAGGGGCGAAGATCAAACACCGATAGATGGATCAACAAAGTAGGACAAGCCTCAAGTTGGTACAATGGTTAACCAGCGGTAAGCATCCATTGACGGTACGTGTGATGGCCAATCGAATTTGGCGCCGGCATTTTGGAAAGGGGCTTGTCGCTAGAACGGCCTGATAATTTTGGGAAAACTCGGTGAACGCCCTACGCAACCGGTAGAATTGTTGGATTGGTTGGCCGTACAATTTGACGAAAAAAGTGGTCCATTAAATCGATGCATCAATTGATCATGCTTCTCTTCGACCTATCAGATGAAGTACAAGATAGTGACCTGAAGATGGCAGCAATCAACCCTGAAAATCGATTGCTCTGGCAAGGAATGAATCGCAAAAGGCGTCAGGAAGGGGGAAGCAATTCGGGATTCGATTCTGGCTGTTTATGGAAATCTGGATTATGCGAAATGGATGAATCGTTATTAACGAATGTTGAGAACTTGAAATATGTGACAAGCATCCAGAAATGTCGATCCTGTGGTTCTACCGAACGAATCGATGGTCCGTTTATATGCTACTGATTCGTGCGAAGTGCATTGTATGAAGTTCTGCAAGCATTTGATTTTGCTGATCCCAGTGTTCTTTCCGGAGACCGCACACAAAATACGACAATGTGGCACCACATAGGCATTATTTATGACGAATAGTTGATTTTATCATGGGTAAACACACAAAAGACTTTACAAACGAGAAATCATTCATGAGGCACATTTAGATGAGCCCGCCAAAATGAATCCTATTTATGAGCGAATATTCAGTCATCCTGCGACTGTGATGGAAAAAGCAGAAGATTAATTACATCAATCAGTACAGTCTGGATCGGAAACCATTGAAGATATCTGAAGAGGAAAAAACGACGGACCTGGCAGAGCTTGAGCCGCGTTTTACGCTGCACTGAGTTTCTGCTTGTGAATTAACGTATGATTTTCTGATACGTTATTTAATAGTCGGTTTGAAATTGGGATTCCTGAAGAATAGACACAGTCGATCTGCATCAATGACAACAGATGCTTCAGAAAAGTTCTGCAGGATTTGGCAGCTCAGGCTGGCAGCTTTACTGGGGAGCGAGGGTGCGCAACAAAAGTTAGTTCGGAAGGCCCATTTCACACCAAAGGCAAAACGTGTCATTTTTCTGTTTGCGCACGGCGGCCCTTCTCATATGGACACATTTGATTATAAACCGCAGTTGCAGAAAGATAGTG